>CAZUJN010000001.1:0-157366 GCA_964620475.1 uncultured Candidatus Saccharibacteria bacterium
AGTTCGCAGGGAGCTGTGTTTTTGATAAACAGTTGCCAGAGATACTTTCGCTGCGGCCACTCTTAATAAATTAAGAACGGCAAGCCTTATTCCAAAGTTACGGCTGCTTTTTTGCCGAGTTCCTTGAAGACCTCTCACTCGTTCGCCTTGGTCTACTCGACCTGATCACCTGTGTCGGTTTGCGGTACGGATTTTGTACAGATAAACTTAGAAGATTTTCTTGGAAGCGTGCTTTATAAACTTACGTCAAGTTACTTGGTATTGATATTAAAATCAGTGGCCCGGATTTGCCTAAGCCTCTACCTTATAACCCAAACAGGAATTCGATAACCTGCATTATATACTACACTCCGTCACTCCATCATTCTGCACAAAAGTCATGGAATATTAACCATGTGTCCATCGGATTCGGTTCTCACCATCTCCTTAGGCCCGACTAACCCTCAGTCGACAATCGTAGCTGAGGAAACCTTGATCTTTCGGCGTCGAAGTTTTTCACTTCGATTGTGGTTACTTGTGCCAACATTCTTACTTTGCAATGCTCCAGAGTGGGTCACCCCTTCTCCTTCAACGCGATGCAAACACTCTCCTACCGCTCGCATGTTCCGAAGAACATACAAGCCCCAAATTTCGGTACTATGCTTGAGCCCCGATTATTTGCGGCGCAAGATCTCTTGATGAGTGAGCTGTTACGCTATCTTTAAAGGATTGCTGCTTCTAAGCAAACCTCCTCATTGTCAGAGAAATCTTACTTCCTTATTTGCACTGAGCATAGATTTAGGGACCTTAAGTATGGATCTGGGCTGTTTCCCTTTTGACCAGTGAAGCTTCGCCCCCACGGTCTAACTGCCATGTTTTTAATTCTTGGTATTCGGAGTTTGATAGAGTTCGCGAGATTGCTCCCTGTCGAACTCTTCCAGTGCTCTACCCCCAAGAGGAACACATGACGCTAACCCAAAAGCTATTTCGGAGAGAACCAGCTATTACCAAGCTCGATTAGCTTTTCACTTCTTACCACAGGTCATCCCAATGAGTTGAACGACATACGGGTTCGGGCCTCCATCTATCTTTCGATAAACTTCACCCTGCTCATGGTAAGCTCGCATTGGCTTCGGGTCTGATATATAAGACATAGTCGCACTATTAGTACTCGGTTTCCCTGTAGCTCCAGCCTTTTAAGCCTTAGCTGCGCCATATATATCAACTCGTTGGCTCATTCTTCAATAGGCACGCCATGACGGAACACTAAATAAATAGGTCCGCTCTGACTCCTTGTAGGTGTGACGGTTTCAGTATTATTTCATCGTCCTTCCGGACTAATTTTCACCTTTCCCTCACGGTACTAGTTCACTATCGATCACAACAAATATTTAGCCTTAGCAGTTAGTTCTGCTGGATTCCCCCAAGCTATTCGTGTCCTGGGGTACTCAGGAACAGTAGTAAGAGATATAAATTTTTCGTATACCGGACTATCACCGTCTGGGGTCGAGCTTTCCAACTCATTCTACTAAATTTATACTTTGTAACTCTTTGAATATAAATATTCATCTACTGCCCTACAACACCAAGCTACCCAATGCATTACGCTATGGACCGAAGTCTATAAACGTTATGCATCGGAAAGCTACGGTTTGGGCTGTTTCCTTTTCGCTCGCCGCTACTTAGGAAATGGTGCGCATACGCGCTTGTTTTCTTTTCCTCTAGGTACTGAAATGTTTTACTTCCCTAGGTGTGCGAATCAGCTTAATGCTGAAACATGAGAATCAAGTTCTCATAGGTTTCCCTATTCGGAAATCCCCGGATTAGCGACTGCTAGGCGTCTCCCCGAGGCTTATCGTTGCCGTGCTACGTCCTTCATCGCCATGTTGTGTCTAGGCATCCACCGTACGCCCTTGTATTTCTATTAGGAAATACATATACCACAATCGTGAAAATGTGTGTTAATTTAACCCATCTGCATTTACCTATATTTTTCAAAGAAGGGCTTTCCTGAGAAAACTTCTTTGCCAAAATGTTTACTCAACATTTTGCTTTGATGCGATGGTTTGCAATTGTCAATTTTCTAAGTATATCTGTCTTTCCAGTTAAAAGCGGACATTAAACTGTGAACTATTGTTCTTGGTTTTATATCCGCTTTTTAACTTTTATCTTGTCATACTGTATGGTCGTCTATTATACTCGAAATGAAAATAAAGTCAAGCATTTAACTTCACTTTATCCCTAGGGTAAATTGTGGATTATTTTAATAGTAATAGGACAATGTCCTTTATCTAAAAAAAGGCTATATTTTAAGACCTTTTTTCCAATCTTCTATGTCTTTATGATTACCAGACAAAAGTACTTTTGGAACCTTATATTTTTTACCTTTATATTCCAATATCTCAGGTCTCGTATACATCTCACCTGTAGACACCCTGTTCTCCTCTAAACTTTCTATTTTCCCAAGCACACCGTTTACCTGCCTACTAACAACATCTATAACAATTAATGCAGGTAATTCACCTCCAGTAACAACCCATGGACCAACGGATATATCTATCATTTTAAATATTTTTTTCACCCTAGAATCAACACCTTCATAGCGACCGCAAATTATGATTATATCTTTATATTTTTTTGAGAAACTCTTAGCCAAATTTGTATCAAATTGTTTGCCTCCAGGAGCCAAAAAAATGATCAGTGTTTTTTTCTTATCTATGGTTTTTTTACTCAGAATTTTCTCTATTGTTTTAACTATAGGCTCTGCTCTTATAACCATACCCGGACCACCACCATAAGGCCTATCATCTACCCTGTATTTTGAATCAGTATAATCTTTTGGATTATAAAAACTTATATTAATAATTTTATTTTCAATAGCCCTACCTATTATCGACTTATCTATATAAGACTCAAAAGACTCTGGAAACAGAGAAATTATATGGAAATTTAATAGAGACTTTTTATTCATACCCATGGTTGACTAGTCTAATGCGAGCTCCAAACGAAATGCAAGTTGTGAGTGCAGTGACTAGTCAACCATATTTACGAATACTTATATTATATACATTTTCATGAAAAAGTAAAAAAACCTCGTCGGCCGAGGCTTTTGAGGTCTTTTTACATTTCGTTTGGAATCCCGATTATGGATGTTAGCTTACGCCAATCTCCATCTCCGGACTCACATAAGCTATGATAGCATACTTGAACTATAAAGTCAAGGCTTTAGAAAAATTATCTCTTATGAGTTAACTCTTCAGCAGCTTTATTTAGTATTCTTGTAGCCATTTCCTTTCCACCTAAACCAAAGGCTATACCAGCAGCCAATGAAGATGCAACTACTATACCCATAAATACTGTATTTATAAGTGTGACTGCTATGCCTAATTGTACCAAGGCTGACAGAACTGCAAATATCATTATTGCTGTTTTTGTTAGAGAACCTAGCATTTTAGCTGATGATAGATGAGCATTTGCTGCTGCTGTTGTAACAACTTTTTTCAATAAATCACCCAGCAAGAATGCAACCAATAATATCAATATAGCAATAACTATCTTTGGTAGATACAGTGCAATCATTGAACCTATTATCAATGAAACCTCACTTAATCCTAGCATTTGTAATATTGCTAAGAACATCACTGCGATAATTGTCCATTTTACCAATCCGCCAAAGAATATACCTGTATTTAGATTTACACCACCTTTATTTAGGATCTCATGTACTCCGGCTTGTTTAAGAGCACCGTCAAGTTTTATTTTATCAAAAACTTTTTTAACTAATTTACCAATATAATCTGCGGCTACCCAAGTCACAACGAATATAATAGTTGCCAATACTATTATCAATCCATAACCTATCAGCGCATCTTTTACACTGAAATATGAATCTGAAACAGCATTACCTACTAAACCTGAACTTAATACTTGTGTTGGCATATGTTTTCTTTATTTTTATTTTATTTATTTATAATTATTAATTAATAATACATTAATAATTATATCATAAATTATTTAAAGAAAGACAATCTATCCAAGGCTATAATATGCTCAAAATCCAATACATCACGTATTAATTTATCACCTATTGAGTGTCTATATTTAAAATCATTTTGATCTAATGCACAGTAACTAAGTTCTTTACCGATACTAAACTCCAAATCAGAAATTATATTTTCAACATTTGCAGGAACTTTTTCAAAAACTAATAATAAATCTATACTAGATGATGATGAAGAAGAAAAATCATTTTTATTTTTACCTATAGGTGCAGTGAAAAAACCAGACAGAAGTACTGTTTTTAATTTTGACAATGAATTCAATCTTTCTAAGATTTTTTCTGTAGATCTTGGAACAACAGAAAGCATCATATCTGTGATCTCATTTATTAATGGAAAATTTAAATTAGTTCTATATATAATATGATTTTCCTTCTTAGAAGCTTTTACCAAACCCAATCTCATTAAATCCCTAATTTCTAATATTAGATTATCTTTTTTTATCTTAGTTAATTTGATTAAATCTTTTAATTGAAAATCCTTATTTGTATTTAACAAAAAGACTTTCCATAACTTTAATTTATTCTGTCCACCTAAAAAATTTTCTAAAATCTCATTATCAGTAACTCTCTTAGAATCAACCAATATCTCTTTTGGTGTTGGTTTTGGTGCAGGCTTTGTGATCTTCTTTTTCACAACTTTCTTTACAGGTTTTTTAATAGTCTTTTTGATAGTCTTTTTTACGGGTTTTTTCTTGGCCATAGTATAAATATAACATTTTTAAACAGAAAAATAAAAAACCCTATAATTAATAGGGTTTTTTATTGATGTTTGGAGTATTATTTTAATTCTACTGTACCACCTGCTTCTTCGATTTGTTTTTTCAAAGCCTCAGCATCTTCTTTTTTCATACCTGCTTTAACTGGTGCTGGTGCGCCATCAACCATATCTTTAGCTTCTTTTAGTCCAAGACCAAGAACCTCTTTGATAACTTTGATAACTGCTATTTTGTTAGCACCACCGTCTTTTAGAACAACATCAAATGATGTTTTTTCTTCGGCTCCGGCACCACCTGCTGCTGGTGCAGCAACTGCTACTGCAGATGCTGATACACCAAATTTCTTTTCTAAGAATTTTACTAATTCATGTAGTTCTAGAACTGACATTTTCTCTATAGCATCAACAACTGTTTTGAATTGAGCTGGAGTTTCTATAACTTCCTCAACTGTTGTATCTACTGTGTTTGTTGTTTCTTCGTTCATAATTTTATTTTTAAATTATTATTAATTAATGAGTTGAATGTATTTAATTCTTCTTATCTGCAATTGCATTAAGAGCCAATACAAAGCGTTGTATAGGTGAATTGATAAGTTGAACAAATTGAGCTTGTAATGTCTTGAAATCTGGGATAGAAGCGATTGACATCATTTCTTCTTTTGATTTGTATTCATTATCAAATATACCACCGATGATTGAAAGTTTATTTTTGAATTTCTTTGTAAAATCCAAAACTTCACGTGCTGGTGCTAATAAATCTGTTCCATATACAACAGCTACCTCACCATCAAGTGATGGTAATTCGCCATTTATACCTAGATCAGACAATGCTCTTTTGATCAATGTTTTCTTAGCAACTCTATAGCCTACGCCAAGTTTTCTAAGTGTGTTTCTAACCTCACTTGTTTCAGTAACATTTAATCCATGAAAATTCACGAATACCAATGTTTTTGAATCCTTAGCTATATTTGCTATATCGCCTACAACTTCAACTTTTTTATTTTTTGAAATTGCCATATATTGATTTATGTTAAGTTTCTTTTAATTAGGCCAAGCATCTGCATAGGGTTTATGGCTTCAACTCTCGTTTAGCGCCACCTATGGTATCCGAGACCGTGACATTACATTAACATTAATCTAAGATTTTAGCAATAAGGTATAAAGATATAAATACTCCCCTCTTATGTATGTATATTTTCTTTTTATCAACTCATTTTCTATAACGCTCTTTAAATAAGATTTGATTTTATTTAAATTTTCATTATTTTCTATTTTTCTAATATATCTATCTTTTATAGGCCTACTTATACTTGATAATTTAATCTCAGTAATGATGTCTTTTTTGGTTGTTGTAGAATTTATATCATAGAATTTTACAGTCTTACCGGATTCTAAAAAAGTTAAATCTAGAGTCTTATCATTATTTAATGTAATAGACTCTGAAATATTTTTATATACCGGTATATTTTCATATTTATGAGACATACTTGGATTTGAATTATTTTCTATAAACTCAACATCTATCAATTCATCTTTATTTGAATCTAATTTAAGACTATTAATATTTTTAGAAAATAAATATATCTGATTATCTAAGACTTCAAACCTAGAATTATTATCTGTCGATGTTTTTATGAAATCACTATTATCAATTGATAAAAAATCATTATCAGTCTTAATGGAAATATTTAAATTTATAGAATCATATATTATCTTTATAAGATTGCTATGTACAGCATTAATAATACTATTGTAATTAAGTCCATTAAATATTCTAATGTCTCTTTGTTTTAATATGTTATTAATATTTGATATTACATCTGGACTATTCATCATATTGGCGTGCAGATAATCTGTATTATTTAAATCTATATATGTAGTTGTTCCAAACCTAAAACCTTTCATGTCCTGAACCGTTCCATCACCTTCTTTATTATACAGAGGTATATATTTATCATCTTGTTTTTTAATATCATATACAGTATCAACCCCATAGCCAACTATTTGATAAATAGATAAGTTTTCTGGATATATAAGATTGTCTATCTTTTCATGAAAATCTCTAGCCTTATTAAGTAAATAAGTATTTAACTCCGGATAAAACCAAGAATTTATTTTTTTATAGGATAAATATTTATCTGATGGTAATAATATATACGCTGTATACATATTAACACCCAACTTTTTTGCTATTTCAGATTTTAAAATAAGACCAGAAAGAATAGATTGACTATGTCCATACATCAATGATGTTATAGCTTGCGGTGTTCCATACTCAGGCATTGCAACAAAAATGATGTTATCTATCATATATGATAGATTTTGTCTTTTTAACTCTGTAATAATATGTTTTGCTATTAAACCTCCGTTACTATGTGTGATTATAGTCACCTTTCCCGTTTTAGATGTTTTCGATAAAGATATTATCTGATCCACGAGATTTAACTCATCGGTTAATCTCCAATCATAAGGTATAATTTTATAGTCATTTATATAATGATTAGTCTTTAATCTGTTTAAATAATCAATAAATTCTTTATGAAGACTTTTATCTATATATGGTATAGATAAAAAAATATTGGTTATATCTATAATATCTTTGGTGTAAATATTATATAAACTATTTCCAAAATTATCTAAAAATAATTTTTTAACATCGGCATTTCTATTTGGTTCCCAAAGTTGATTATTATCTAAATAAAGCCTACTAGACATAATACCTGGTATAAACATGATATTCGAACAACAACTTTTATCTAATATGTTTGAGCTTGAAGAAAATGAATTTATTTTAAAATTACCAGAGATTTTATTTATACCTTGGAAATAATTATTCTCAGCATTTGTCTTCATTGAATTTGAATTTATTGCAACTTCATTATATTCAAAATCATTGTAATTTATCTCTGCAAGTTTGGATGAATTAATATTTACAGCAGTATCATTATTTTTAAAAAAATTATTCTTTAAATAAATGTTTCGGGTACCAAAAAAATATAAAGCATCTTTGTAACCCTCTATTTGAGATGAGGACATAAAAAAATTTGTACCAGAATTTACAAAGAAAAACATATTCGAATTGTTATCTACACTTTTCAGATTTTCTATATCGACATCACTCATAGATGTAGATATATAATGATCAAGATCAAATTCTGCATGACGAATAGTCAAGGTTGATCTTTCTATATTTATCATCTTATTCTGAACTCTATTATATGTACCATGTAACACCGAATTGTTTATTTTTAAACTTCCATTATAAATATTTAAACAACCATTATCAAAAACCACCTCAGTATTATTTATGGTTAAATTATCACCGTTTAGATTTATACATTCTTTAATTATTTGTTTTTGATCCCAAATAATATTTTTTGAATATACTGGTATGTGAAATATTATAAAAAATAATAATAAAAACTTTTTCATGAATAAATATTTTACTCATGATATGTAAAATAAATCAGAAGAAATTATAAAAAACAAAAACCCATCATTAAGTTATAATGATTAGGGTTTTTGAGGATTGTGAAGTTAATTTATACTAAAATCCACAAGTTGATCCACTTATAGCAGAAGATGTTGCCGCAGCAGCACCTGTTGAATCAACACAGAAGTTAGATTTACCGCCAATAGCATTCTTCAAAACAGCTGAAACAGCCCATGATGATGAAGCGGTAGCATAACAAGTAACTGTAGTTTTTGATTGAGCTGATGTAATTAGAGGCTTAAGACCACCTGTACCAGAGTTATTGAATATACCCGCTGAACACGCTGTGGCTGTAGCACCATAATCATTGTTCAATGAATAATATAACTCAGCCTGTGCTCTCATATTTGATAGGGTTGACTGTATAGCCGCATCTTCACCCTTACTTCTTGCTGAAGATAGTGAGGCTAACACTATACTTGAAAGTATACCGATGATAGCGATCACCACCAATAGCTCGATAAGTGTAAATCCTTTTTTGTAATTTTTCTTCATATTGTTGAAATTTAAATTTAAATTTTTAATTAGTTAAACAAATTAGCTAATATTGTCTTTTATTAATTTGTTAAAATAAAAGATACATATATTATACCCTATATAATTTTTTTGTGCAACTTTTTGTGTGTATAAATACTTTAGAACTCTTTACTTCTGACAATACTCATGGCAAAGCCACCTAATTCTCTTGCTAACACTCTCATATATGTACCGCTTTTACATTTAACCTTCAGATTCAAAATCAAAAAATTATCTTCATGAAGATTAAAAAAATTACTCCACGAATTTTTTATCTCATCTAATCTAAAATCACCATCCATCTCACAAGAATTTAATTTATCAAAAATTTTCTCTTTTATATTTTTATTTTCAATACTCAATAGCTCTATATCATATATATAACCGTTCTGTTTTTTATTCTCAAAATTATCACCCTCTAAAACTTTTTTAATATTAGGAGATGAATATTTTGGATAATCATATTCAAAAGGACCGACAAATTTATCTAGAACACTTTTATCAAAAGTATCGACTTTTTTATAATCCTCTATTAAACCTAAAACATCATCTGTGTCTGTATTTACACCTAATACAAACTCTACCTGATATTCTTTATCTAGATTCATTAAAACCTCTTTCTCTTTCATATCACCACTCCATAATAGATGTATATACCCTTCTGCCATAGGATCAAGCCTACCTGCAAATGTTATCTTGCTGGCAGATTCATTATCTAAGTATTGTTTAATTTCTTTCAAAACCTGAAGTGGGGTGAATCCAAGTCTCTTATATATCAAAATACAGGTTTCTGTAATAAACCTGTATTCTGTGTAAGTATGACCCGTCTCGGGTATATGATTATTTTGAAGCTTCTTCAATCTCTTTTACAGCCTCCATATCTATATCTTCTGGAGTATTATCTAATAAATCATTATCTGGAGCAGCTTTGTCAGGTCTAACCATTTGCATTTTTAGACGTTTGTTAATCTCTTTAACAGCTTTGTCTCTTATATAATATAGTTTTGCTCTTCTAACTTTTGATCTCTTTACAAGCTCTATCTTGTCTACAAGTGGTGAGTATAGTGGAAATATTCTTTCTACACCGTAACCATTTGCTGATTTTCTAACTGTTAAAGTAGCACCTGCCTCTGTTCCGTGTTTACGTGCAAGTATCATACCTTCAAAAACCTGTAATCTTGTCTTTCCTTTTTCTTGAATCTTTTGATGAACTCTTACAGTATCACCTGTTCTTAGATCAAGGTTTTTTCTTGAATTTTTGTCTACTGTCGATAATGTTATAGCCATAATAGACTAATTATTAACATATTTGTATTATTAAATCAAGTATATCTTGCCTTATATTAGACTCAAATTCTCTAGTTTTGCCATGTATATCGGTGAATACTATCTTAAAAGCATGTAAAGCTTGATATTTAAGGTTAAAATCAGGATTATTGGGCATATAAAGCTTATCAGCCACTATACCATGATGTATATGCTTCATATGAACCCTGATCTGATGTGTACGGCCTGTTTTTGGAAATACACTTATATATGACAACTTCTCTTTCTGAACAGATCCTTGATTTAATACTTCATAATATGTCTCAGCCGAGCGCAATTCACCCCTTGCATGCCTACCACAAACATATTTTCTAAAATCACTTTTACTCCTGCCTATAGGGTCTTTTATATAACCTTTATCAATTTTAAAATGACCATAAACTATAGCCCTATATTCTTTTTGAACTTCATGATTTTGAAATTGTGTTTTTAAAATATCATAAAATTTTTGAGTACGCGCAACAATCATCACTCCCGATGTATCAGCATCAAGCCTATGTATTATCCCAGACCTCTCATATCTATCATCTTGCTCCCCTATTCCTTTTATATCAGGATAAATATTCATAATCTGTGCAGCCACAGAATCTTTGTTATTATCTTTACCATCATTATGTGTAATCAAACCAGCTGGTTTATTTATGATAATAAAATCTTTGTCTTCATGTATTATATCTATCTTTGGAGTTTTTTCCATAAATTGATATTAACATATAAAACAAAAACAGGCAGTTGCCTGTTTTTATATTTTCTAAACTATATCTCACACATACCACCCGCACATGCCAACTCTTTCTTAACTTCTGTTTCATCTGATTTTTCATAAGTCATAATCTTTGAGAAATCTAGGTCACCCATTTGTTTTTTCATTTCATCATATCTTTGTTTATCAATCTCTTCATATGGAGCAAGTTTGTAAACGTGATTTGATCTTGGCAAAAATGATAGACCACCAACCAAATCCCAGTTTTCAAATACCCAGTTAGCAACACCAATCCATTCATCCTCACCTACTGATATTGTTACTGATGGATTATGCTCTGTAAAATGTTTCTTAACTTTCTTCCAATGTTCTAATTGATCTATAGCTGTTAAATCTTTATTACAGATAGCACCGTTTGGTGATTTTACAGGGAATTCTAGAACTACTGTTGTTGCATTTTCATATGTTTGACCAACTTCTGGATAATAAGGAACCCCTTGATCTTTCAACATACGGAATAATGAGTCATTGGCTGAGATTCTAATTCTTCTTATATAATAAGGAGCATAACGAGTATGCATGCCTGATGCACAATCCACTGTTTGCGATACTGTACCTGATGGTTTTACACAAGTAACACATGTAGATGCATTTACTCCAAACTTTTTAGCATATTTTTTATTAACCTCTATAGCATAATCTCTTAGTCTCTCTAGAACTTTTTCATCACGAGCAACTTTTGAATCCCATTGACCTGTTATTGATACACCCAAGAGTCTCTCTTGTTCACAGTTTTTCTTCCACTCTTTTGAAAGATATGGGAAATATGTAAGTGTTGATTGATATGTACCAAGTATTGCTGCAACTTTTATTTTCTTCATCAATGTCTCTTCTGTATCTTCTGCACGAGCTACAACTTCTGATAGGTTACAGAATTGTTTTGATTGTAGGATAATCTCTCCACAAGGATTTGTTCCCCATTGAGGATATATGCCGCCCTTGAATTGATCTAATCTTCTCTTTGGCAATGTTTTAGCTAAACCACCTCTATTGAATATTCCTCTTTCACCTGACCCACTTTTTACAAGAGCAACCCATTCATCCATAAATTCTGTGACAGATGGTTTTTCATGATACACAGCTGAGTTATTGGCGAGCATTCTTTGTGCCTCATTTATATAGAATGCACCTTTCTTAGAATCACGTATAGCTTCGTCATTTAGATCCGACAAAGATATCATGGCTGAACGTCTAACACCTCCCGCAACAACACATTCACCTATCTTACATATAATGTCATGGGCATCTAGGTTTGTAAGATGTTTACCTTGTTTTGAAAGAATCTTTTCTCTTGTAAATGTAAGAAGTGATATAAGTGGTTCTGGACCTGAAGCTTTACCACCCATAGTTTTTAGACGGGATCCTGCTGGACGTATAAGTGAATAATCAAAATCTATATCACCTCCCTCAAACCAAGTCTTCATACCAAGTGACAATGCATCTGCCCAACCTTCTTTACTATCAGGCACAACATGTTTTGTTGGTTTTTTACCTGTTTGCTTTTGTATTTGAGGTAAAGCTTGTATATTTTCACTTTCTACAGCCCAACCCACACCGGTACCACACATAGATATGTACATGATCTCAGCAAAATCTTGGAAATTTTTAGGGGCTATAAATGAACAGTTATAGGCACATACATTTGTTTTCCTAGCTGCAGGACCCGCAAATTGTAGAAGTCTCATAGAAGGCATAGCTTCTTGTTTTAATATAGACTCTTTTATCTCATTATATTCAGCGTTTGTTAATTTTCCATTAACATTGTCTTTCATAAAATCAATATATCTTTCCACTGTCTCTATCCATGTCTCGCGACGACCTTCTTCTGGTATCCATTTTGCATAAGTACGATAATACACGAACTCAGCTAAAGAGTTTCTAAAGTATTGCTTTGACTCTTTAACCAACTCTTTCAACTCACGTGACACAGAACCAACAACTTGTCTAACCTTGGCTCTCTCATTTCTATACAATATGTATGATTTAGCTGTTTTAATAAAACCAGCTTTTATAAGCTCACTCTCGACAACATCTTGTATCATCTCCACTGTAGGTATAAAAACCTTTGATTTTCCAAGGTCTTTTATAGAAATAAGGGCGTCTACTACACCATGCATAACCTGCTCAGCTTCCTTATCAGCACCCTCACCTGTTTGTTGTAAAGCTCTAAAAACAGCTCTGATAATTCTTTTTTCATCAAAAGGTACAAGTGTACCGTCTCTTTTTTTGATTTGCTGCAATGATGCATATTTCTTATTTTTTGACATGTTGTTTCTGTTTTGTTTATTTGTGTATTAATTTATAATTTCTTGATAAAAATTTTATAAAATTTTTATCTATTGAGGTTTAATAAGTATACAAATTAAAAATAAGATGAGGCAATTTTTGCGATAGGCAGACCATAATTTTAGAACTTGTAAATTTTAATTCTAAATTAGCTTTTTATTTTAATAAATTTTAAAAGTAAAGATGTAAAAAAATTTACAAAACGAAAAATCATTTTCACAAAGCATGTATGATGAAAAAATTTTTATCTCATTATGTCAACTCTAAAGCAAGCCTTGACATCTTTTCATAACCTTCAGGTGCCATATTATAAACAAAATTTTCAACCTTTATACCTCCTCTTATATTTTGTCCAGCTGAAAATATTTTATATTTTCTCTTAAAATCTTCAAAAGATATTAGTTGTCCATTATCATAAGCCACTTCTGCAAAATCTCTAAATGCCTTTATGGCATCACCGCCATTTTGTAGTATCCAATATTCTACACCTATACCACCAAGTCCACCTTGTTGACCATTTTCTCCTAAGCCTTTTTTATAGCACCCAGCTTCTTTAAGTTTTTTCTTAGCAAATCTTATATTTGTAAGCACATCTAACAGTTTTTCTCTGCCATAAATCCTCTCTATCGAGTTATACTTTTCATGAAGACCACTATGAGCATCGAAGGTTGCAGAGTCAGATTTTTTGACGAAACCTATATCTACCGTCATCTTATGACCATCCATCTCTAATTCTTTAGATCTAAACATTCTCATGCCCTTATTTTCATAAGAATCATTCTTTTCAAATATTGATTCGATGCCAATTATAAGATTATTCACCTTACTCCAATCCTTATCATCTAATTTAACAGCAAAATCAAAGTCAAACTTTTCATCCAAAGCCGAACCTCTTCCTGTTGATCCTGTATCGGTTATAATAGCCCCAAGTAAACTATCATCATATTCTCCTTTATGGAATAAAATATTATTTTCCTCTAGTAATGATTTTATCTTATCTATTAACTTATCTTTGACTCTGGTAATAGACTCTATATTTCCTTCAGTTTGTTTAGATTCTAATATTTTTTCATGTTTTTTCCATTCATCAGATAAAGATATAACTTCTTTTGACTTACGTGTTCCGGCAAAAGTTTTCTTATATCTATTAAAATCATCCAAGGTGAATGTAACTTTACCTTCTGCATTACATATTGGTATATAAAAACCTTTTTGAGCTATGAAATATTTTACATTTTCAAACCCCTCACCATCTATACATATAGCATCTATATTAGTGGAGCCGAAACCTGTTCTTATTCCATAATGTTTATTATTAATAACTCCGGTTTTAAATATATCTAATTCATCTTTTTTAAATTGTTCTTTCTGCTTTAATATCAAATACATATCACCATAACCCGTAAAACCCTCTTTCAATGCTTCACTTTCAAATATAGATAAATCAGTATCAAAAGGGGTTGAATCACTAGATTTTGCAGTTGATTTTGCATTATCGGTTTCAGCACCAATGAACTCAGGAGAATAAACACCTTTATCCAGATAAGTATCTATAAAATTAGAAGAGATACCTTTAATCATATCACCCTGTTTTATTTTTATAACACCTTGACTTGAATTTAATATATTTCTTTGATGAGCATTTTGCTTATATTCATCCATCTTTTGCAAAGCTTGTTCAACTGAACCTATATCAACCCTTCTTAAAAAAGCCTGTTCAAACCTAGAAATAATATCTGAGCCTTCTTTTACACCAAAGGCTTGAGATATGGATTCCAATTCTGACTTTAGAGTGTTATCGGACAAATTATCTTCTATCTCTAAACTATATCTACCTATATGGCCAGATAATACATTAATTTTCTTTATGAAAAATTTAATCTTTTGTCTTTCTTCATCCGAAACAGATTCACCTGATTGAAAGCGTGATATAACAGACCTATTTTCAGATAAAAATTGTAAATATGAATACAGGTTTTCATCGCAACTGGCTATATGTGATCTTAATAAATCTTTAAATATAATCAATCTTCTCTTTGAATTATCTTTAACGTTTTTCAAAGATTCAACCTTTGATCTATTCACACCAAAGTCTAATTCTTTATCACCATACATCAATTCAAAAACTTTATACTGTTTACCCACAAGAGGTATATTGTTAGACAGAAATATTTGTTCTATACCACCCAAAACCTTCTTTGCTTCTTCGATATTTTTATATTTAGCTAGCATTGGTATTATCTGATCAGATAAATTTTTCAATTCAGCCGACTGTGATTCAGTCATAATCTTAAATAAATCAATATATCTTTGCTGTTCAGGAGTGAATGAAAAATCTTTCGAGTTTAAAAGATCTAGAGGACAAGACTGTATTGCTGAATTAAATAGATTATTCAAATCTTCTTCATCAAAAACATCAGAATATTTATTTCTTATAAAATATATATTAATCACACACCGTAAAGGTTCTTTTACGATTATAATATTTAAGGCCGATCTCTTTTGTTGTTTATCTAAAGTAAATTCATATTCTTCTGTGAGGATATTTGGGTAACAATTTAAAACATTATTAAACATAATATTTTCTTCATCTTTAGAAAGTACTATACCTTTTTCAGATAAAACCTTAGAAACATAATTAAAATTTATGAATGAATTATTTATTATATTATAATTATTATTCATAATACCTTTTTTGATATCACCAATATCAAAAGTTTCTAAACCCCTAGATGTATTATTTCCAAAAGCTTTATTGGACAAGGTAATCAAGTCAATATCTTTATCTGAATTAACCCAATCAGAATAATCCTTGATTTTTTGTAAATAATCTTCAGAAGAACCCATTACTCTAATATTTTCATGTATATCTAATCTATTAATAATATCAATAAACCACTTATAATCATTCCCAAAACTTTTATATACAGTTTTAGATATTGACCTTATCTCATTGAAATTTATATAGATTTTATCTTTAAAACCTTTGAATATATCTATAAATATATTGAACTCTGTTTCGCTCAAAGTGTTCAATTCATCAAGATAATATTCGAGATTTTTGTAGCCTAAACCCTCTAAAGAGTCTATCTTATAGATTAAATCATGATTAAATTTATCGATTTTCTTCAATTCATACGAATTAGTCATTCTAATATAACCCTTTTTGACTAGATAAATTAATAAATCTATTTTATTACCATCTAATGTATTAAATGTTTCAAATACCTTATCATAAGAAAGATTATTGAGTGAATAATTTTTATTTACGAACTCTTCTTTTATTAAATCCTGCAAACGTATATCATAATTTGATATTTTATTCACAAATAAAATAAAATCATTAATTTTTACTTCTCTAATATTCTTAAAAAAGACTTGCGCTTTGATCAGATTCTCTTCATTTATAATTTTTACCAAATCTTTTAAATAGTAAAAATCATTGTTCTCGAACTTAAATTTTATATATTTATTATTTATTAATATTTTCAATTGTTCTGATGATATATCGTCTAGATTGTATAGACTAAATTCATTCATTTCTCTATATACACCAGATTTATCAATAATCCTTATTTTTTCAATAGTATTTTCATCCACTCTATCAAAATTAAAAGTATGACGTATATCAATTTTCATCAGACATTCTAGAGAGATATTATTTTTTTTATTAAAAGAGTAAATTTGATTAGTTTTTTTTATTAAATCTTCTACACTATAAAAATATTTTAATTCCCTTTGTTTGGAAGAAACCATCTTTAACAATTTCGCACCCTCATCATTTAACGGAAACTCAGCAAAATGTACCCCCCACAAGTTATGAGATACCTTTTTCTTCTCAAACTCAGCTCTTAAATCTTCTTTGTTTTCTATATCCAAATTATCCAATATAAACTCAATTGTCTTAACCTTTTTTCTGTTTTCACCAAATCTATCACTATATGATTCAATAGTACTATTTATTCCTTTAGCTACACCCTCTAAAACCCTCTCTCCAAGTTTTTTTAACCTATCTTTAAAATTCAGAGTATCTTTTTTTATAAGATCAAATTCACGCTCATACCCTCTTTTCTCTTCTTCGGATAGGTTTTCATCATTCAACAATGACTCGATCTTCTGATTTGTTCCCTCTATATCATCAATAGTATTTTCCAAACCTATCACTGACTCATGTAGACGATTATTTATCACATCAGAAGCTACCTCTTTTTCGGTATCATTTATTCCTGTCTCATTTTTAATTATATCTCTTTCATCCTTCATTTATTTGTTTAAATTAGATCTTATCTTTTTAAGCTTATTTAATTCTATACTTTTTCTTATCCTATTTAGTAAACTGACTTGACGAGACCTTAAAACCCCGATATCAACCCTGAGATCTTTCAATAATATTGATATTTTATCAAACTCTAAATTCATATATTTATATATACATATTATCATATTTGTTAATAAAAATTGATTCACTCACGTATATAAGTTCAAAGGTATAACCTTTTATTAAAAATAAACAAAACAAACATAATGACAATAAAAGAATTTGCATATAAACATAGCCTGACCTTCTTTTGGTCTACTATAGTTTTGGCGATAATAATATTATTAATGCTAGTTGCCGGTCTTGACAGAAACAGATTTGAAAACAAAAGAGACTTTGGAAACAGAGACCTTGATAGACGTGGTGGACAGATGATGGACCGATACAATACACGCGGTCAATATATGAGAAATCAACCACCACAAAAAGAACAAGTATTGCCATTGGATAACACATCCTCATCCTCTTCACAAACACAATAATTTATTGATATAATATAAGCAACATAAAAACCGCTATTAAAATCTTTGCAGCGGTTTTTATTTTTATAAATATTTTTCTCCGTATTTCAATAGAGCATTAACTATTGTTTTTAAACCCCTACCCCTTTCTGTTAGAGAATATTCAACATGGGGCGGTTTAGCTTTATATTCAGTCCTGAGAACTAATTTTTGATCTTCAAGTTGCTTTAGCTTTTGAGTAATAGTCCTAGTACTTACACCCTCAAGGTGATCACATAGAACACCGAATCTCTTTGATCCATTTAAAAGTTCTTTTATTATTATGAGTATCACAGTATCACCTACAAGATTGGCTGCTTTGGCTATGGGACAGCCTGTGCAGATCTTTTTTTGTTGTGATTTAGTCCTAAGCATATATATAAAATAACATTTTTTCTAATACTTTACAAATGAAAGTATAAAGACTATAATTATCTCTATGACAAATATAATAGAATCATTAAATTGGAGATATGCCACAAAAGCATATGATTCAAGTAAAAAATTAACACAAGAACAAATTAACAATTTATTGGAAGTGATAAGACTATCCCCTTCCTCATATGGATTACAGCCATATAAAGTAATACACGTTAAAACTCCAGAGATTAGAGAAAAGCTAAAAGCTGCATCTTGGGGACAAACACAGATAACAGATGCTTCTGATTTGTTTGTATTTGCAGTACCCACAAATCTAAATGATAAAGATGTTGATGATTTTATAAATCTTGTTGCTACAGTTCGTGGAGCACAAGCTGAACAATTAAAAGGTTATGCAGATATGATAAAAGGTTCTATAAACGGAAGAGATGACGCTGGTAGAGTTTCTTGGGCAGCAAAACAAGCATATATAGCACTAGGTTTATTATTGGAAGCTGCTGCTTTAGAAAAAATAGATGCTACCCCTATGGAAGGCTTTGATAATGCACAATACAATGAGATATTAGGTTTAAATGAACAAAACCTAACATCTGTAGTAGTCGCAGCGGTTGGTTATAGATCAGAGACAGATGAATATATAAATCTAAAAAAAGTCAGAAAAGATATAAAAGACTTGGTTATAGAGAAATAGCAAAAAACCACCTATTGGTGGTTTTTTAAATAACATTCCCACAAATATTTTATTCCGCTTCTAGTCAAAGTTTCCATAACATCTCTTTTATCTACCCAAACAAAATCAGCGATAGCCTTCTCATCTTCTGAAACATCGTCTTTTTCTAAATCCTTAAGTTGAGTAATAACTAAATGATAGTGAGCCAAACGATTAACATTTTTAACAGGATGAAAAAATAATCCATGTGATACAAAATCTGTTTTTTGTATTTCTCCTACATTTTTATATCCTGTTTCTTCATGTATTTCTTTTCTAACCGTATCTTCTAATGTATCTCCTTCTTCTATACCGCCTGTGACAAAACCATTCCAGACAGATTGTTTCCATTTTGCTATAAGATAAGAATCTTCTGTTGGGTGTTTTATGATTATAGCTATAGGATCACGTTCTATAATAGGTTTGCCTTCCTGAAATTGATCAGATCCACCTTCTAAGTTTATATCTATACCCGGATATTTTTGTCTAAATTCTTCTATGGTTGTCATGATATGATTATAATATATAATGAAAATATGGAAAAACCTGAAACAGAAAACCTAGAATTACAAAGAGAAAAGGTTAAAAAATTATACGACAAAGCCGCACCTGTTTATGATGAGCGCTACGAAGGCGAAGCTGATTATCAAGTTCCTGGGATATTACAAGATTTTTACAAAGAAAATGGAATAGGATCTGGCTTAGTTTTAGATATAGGTTGTGGTACAGGAAGTATCATGAATTATCTTGGTGATAATTTTACATATAAAGTAATAGATATGTCCCCTGCTATGGCAATAGAAGCAAAGAAAAAAGGATTAGATGTTGAAGTTGGTCCCGTTGAGGATGTTATTAAAAGATTTCCGGATAAATCCGTCGATCACATAACCGCGATGAGTATGCTTTATTTTGTAAAAGATTTTGCAGGGTTGATGAAAGAGTTTGAGAGGGTGGCAAGAAAAAGTATTTTTGTTTCTTTAGATAATTTTGATGATGAGACTGTAGAGATGATGAGAGGTTTAGGTATAAATCTATATAATCATGATTCATCTCTGATAGATGATCCAAAAGAGGTTAAGAAAAATGTTTACCTGTGGTGCAAGCCAGAGAATAAAGAAAAGATTTACGGTGATGTTGTGTTTAAGAGGTTGGGGTAAAACTGCGGAGAGTCTCGGGTTAGAACCGTTTGATGTTAAGACCGGTAAGGTTGGTTTAAAACAATAGACCGTTGTTTAATTAATAGGTCTCGAGTGTGACCTATATCTTTCTTTTTCTTAAAAACATTTTTAATCCCATAACAACAGTCCATATAAAAACACCCAAAGACAATAGAGGGTAAACAAATGAGGCGGAGATAATAGCATCTTCAGGGTTATCTAAATCATAATAAACGATAACAGTTTCGCCAACAACATATTGGTTGGTTTTTATACTGTCGTGCTGTGTAAAAGTATGTGCAATATTATTGCTATCAACATATGAAACATCAACAGCATAATCACTTCCTGCCTTCCTGTATCCACCCGAGTTTTCTCGCCAATCAGTCACAGTACCTTGAGCCTGATTACCACATAAAATCAATAAAATATCATTCACGGAAAAATAAAACGCGCTGAGAGATAGTAATCCGATAAAAATTAAAACAAATGGATGGTATTTTTTATTTTTTTTCATATGTAAATTATAACTTGCAAATCCTCAAATTCCTACATCTCGAGCATGCTCGACTTGGCGGAGACGGAGGGATTCGAACCCTCGGGACCCTTTTAAAAGCCCACCTCTTTAGCAAAGAGGCACATTCGACCACTCTGACACGTCTCCATATACCTATATATAACACAAAACCCTGAGATTCAATAATTGATTTTCCAAAAATATATTGATATGATTAAATTATTAGCAGCTAACTATTTAAATCAAATTTATGGAATTATTTGGACTAGGAGTACCTGAAATCACTTTAATATTAGTAGTCTTTCTGGTTTTTTTTGGAAAAGACAAACTTCCTGAACTTGCAAGGAGTATAGGAACATCTTTCAAAGAACTTAAGAAAGGTTTTAGTACAGAAGCTGACTCAAAAGAAAAGACTGATGACAATACAAAAAAATCAAAATAGTGATTTGAGTATATTGGAGCATATTATAGAACTTAGGAATAGAATAATTCTATGCGTGCTAGTTATTATTATTGGTTCAGCTATCGCTCATTTTTTTCATGAACAAATTATTAGTTTTATTTTAAAACCTATCGATGGGCAAAAACTTGTATTCCTTTCCCCTCTTGATCCTTTATTTTTTATTTTGAAAATTGATTTAGTAGTTGGAATTTTAATATCATTACCTATTATAGTTTGGTCTGTATTTTCATATATAAAACCGATTATAACAAATAAGCTCAACTATTTGATACATGTTATATATTTATCATCAACCTTATTAGTTTTGACGGCTCTTGGTTATGCATATTTTATAATAGTACCGCTTATATTAAAGTTTTTATCATCAATCACAATCCCTGGAATAGAAAGTGCTATTACAGCTCAAAACTATCTTAGTTTTTTTATTACACAAATACTCATAATCACACTTGTATTTCAAATTCCTTTATTTATTATTCTTGGAATTTATATAGGAGTTTTTAATACAAGATTATTGGGCTCAAAACGAGGTTATATATATGTTGGTATGACTATAGTACTTTCAATACTAACACCGACACCAGACATATTTAGTCTTGGTATTATTCTAATTCCCGCTTTATTTATATTTGAAATAAGTTTAATTATAGGTAGAATTGTAGAGAAATTTAAGAAGAAGAAAATTTAGACCCAAACCACGCGAACAAAAAAAACAGCACTTACTCGAAGTGTTGTTTTTTTATTATTGATGAGACCTTGTTTATAATTATCTACCAATAGCTGCCAAGAATGTATCAACCCGAGCTTTAAATGCAACAATTTCATCTGTTGTAAGCGTTGAACCCGCTGCTGCTATTTTCAAGTTTGCATTACTATAGTTCAATGTAGTTCCGTTTCCGTTCAATGCCAACAAAAACAGATTGTGTGTTGACCTCCCTGTTGGAACAGAAGCATAACTGTTTGTCCAAGCATTATGACCTGCCAGTGTGGTTGTTCCGTTAGTTATGTTTACATATGAATGTCCCGCAAAGTTTGATACCGGTTGTGTAAACGTTGAACCTGTATTATTCTCGTTAGCTCTAAATCGTATGTATTCAGTTCCACCTGGCTTATAACTATCAATAATCGAACGAGCAACACCGTTAGTCACCGCCCCTATAAATACACCATTATCGGTTGGATCAACTGTACCATTTTTTAGATAAATAAACTGATCGTTTGTCCCACCAAAATCTGATGGCTTAAGTCCTGTATTACCGTAGGCATCTGTACCGTTACCTGTCACACCATTCGCGTCGTGTGTTGGGTTACCGGACCAAGTTATGTTATAAACACCTTTCAAATCCTTGCTTTGTGTTGTTCCCGTTGTTCCTTCAAATGTCCATATAGCAGCCAGCTTTGACCAGAGCCCGTCAGTTTTAAGTCCTGTAACAAAGTTATTGTATGCTGTCTGTCTTGCTGGATCCGTAACACTTGCAGCAGAAATAAATGCTGCAGCATCAGAATCAACTGCACCAGTGTAATTTAGATTGGCTTTCCAATAAATATAACTACCGTCATAATACCATTCTAGAATATCTACAGCATCCGGAGCAGAAGATAAAGTTATAATACCGTTTCCGCCGTTAGGTGTTTTACTTCCACCTGGTAGAGTTAATGTCCTTGAACCGTTTGAGTCTTGTGTCACGATCAATTTTCCACTCATCCCCTCTATCAATCCACTGAATGTCAAAGTTCTATTTCCTCCAAGTGTCACTTTGGCATTTTGACTATTATGAAATTTAGTTACTACCCAAGTTATAACAATGTCATCTGTTAGTGTTTGAAATGATGGATTAGTACCATTTGACCAGACACCTCTCTTACTGAAAGTAACCATATCAGCACCAGTAATCACACCGTTAGTAGTATTGTAACCACCATTTGCACCAGTAACTGTTCCTTTATGAAAGAATCTTAACTCTGTGTCATCACCTGATTGGTCAACAGGTACTGCTTGCCACTGAATACTGTTATCAACTTCGATCAACCGTGTTGCTGTTCCTGTTCCGCTTCCTGCACCTGTTGCAACGAATCTAACCCCGACAGTGTTTGATGATGCACCGATCGCGGTGAAATCAGTTGTACCTATAGTTTTGATTATGTAAGTGTATGGTGTTGGTGGTGCAAAAACAAAACTACCAGCATTAACCGGAGAACCGGTCTCCACAAGCGACTTCGTCTGCATCGATATAGCTTTTGAAGTCTTTTTAGGGTCGGTCACACTAGTCGCACCAGACACCATATGCAAATAGTTAGCATCACGAACGGAAGCGTTGTTACCAAACTGAACAGGTCCAGGAGCGATGATAGCCATACGCCAAGCCAAGTTAAAGATTAACTCACCGCCGACACCATCGTGACCTTCCCACATATAGATGTTGGTACCGGGTGCTCCTGTTCTTGTCAACCAAGTTATACCTTGCATATCAGGTATGTATATATTACCCACACCACCGAAAGCAGCTGAGTTTTCTGGGTTAGTCCAATCACCTGTTATCAAATTCCCATCTGCATTAAATTGTGGTACCTTTAATGAACCTCCGTTTTGAGAAATATCAAATTTAAGGGTACCGTCTGTGTTATGTGATACCGATAAATATTCATTTAGTATTCCTCCCCATGTTCCTGAATCATCTCCTACATTAGGTAGTCTTGGCATTTTTTGTGTTTTTTAAATTTAAATTAATATTTACTAATTATCTTAATAATACTTTATATTAAACCCTAAGGCAAACTTGTTTGCTCTGAAAATATATACCGTGATATACTTTTTATATGTTAGACAAAAAAATCACTCGAAAACAATTTATTTTATCCGGACTTTCACTTTTTGGAATACTTTTGATGAATAAAATACCTAAAAACATTGTTACTAACAATAAAACAAATAACTCTTATGGGGTAAGTACATATGGTGGTAAATAATTTTTTAAAAGTCTTTTTTATATCTCTTTGTTTTACAATATCTTTACCTGTATTTGCCGACACTTACGGGGAGGGTTTATATGGATCAGGTAGATATTCTGGAGACAATTCGACAACAACAGTACCGAATGCACCAACATCTGTTATTGCTACCGCTGGGAATTCTCAAGCAAGTATATCTTTTACACCACCAGCAAATAATGGAGGGGCAGCTATAACATCTTACATCGTTACATCTTCACCTGGTAACACAACTGCAACAGGTCTAACCTCACCCATTATTGTCACAGGACTTACAAATGGCACATCTTATACTTTTACAATAGTAGCAATAAACTCTGTAGGAACATCGTCACCTTCAGCTGCATCAAACAGCATCATACCCATTGTTCCATCCAACACACAGTCAAATAATTCAAGTTACGGTGGTGGCGGTAGTACATCTGGATCATCTTACAATGTTGCAACAAACGCTCCAACAACACCAGTAGTAGTTGATCAAACCGTTAATCAGGTGACACAAAACACACAAAACAATTTATCTATTTTTAATTCAAACCTAACATTTGGTGCAATAAGTACCGAGATTCAAAACCTACAAAAGTTTTTGAATAAAAACGGATTCACAATATCATCATCAGGACCTGGATCTATTGGAAATGAAACAAATAAATTTGGACCTGCAACAAAAGCAGCATTAATAAAGTTCCAAATAGCTAATAAGATATCACCTGCAATTGGATATTTTGGACCTATTACACGAGCATTAGTAAATTCTATATTGGAATTGGATTTAAACCTTAAAAAACCAACAGATACACAGAGTACAACAGCACCTTTATATACAAGAGATTTGGATTTAAACACATTAGGTGATGATGTTAAAGCATTACAACAGTTTCTAAATAAAGAAGGTTTTCTTGTATCAATATCAGGACCTGGATCTATTGGAAATGAAACAAATAAATTTGGACCTGCAACAAAAGCAGCATTAATAAAGTTCCAAATAGCTAATAAGATATCACCTGCAATTGGATATTTTGGACCTATCACTAGATCTGTTGTAATAAATAAATCAAAATAATCGTATATAATACTACATATGTATAAAAAAATAATCATCACGATATTATCAATCGCAGTAATAATAGGATTAATATTATTTATAAATAAAAACAATCAAAACAAACAACCAGATATAACAGAGGTTCCAAGTAGAAACGATACGGCTCTCATACCAGAATCAGAAGCTTCAACAACAAAAAGTTATACATTGGCTGAAGTTGGTGCGCATAATACATCAACTGATTGTTGGATGGTTATAGAGGGTAAAGTTATAGACGCAACGGGTTTTATAGCATCAGGACAACACCCAAACAACAAGATAGTAAACGGTTGTGGTAAAGACGCAACAGAGATGTTCAACAATGTTAAAAAACACAGCGGACCACAAGCTAAAGAAATAATGATGAGATCACAAATAGGTGTGCTAGAATAATCTCATGGAAAATTTATTTTATGAAATAGGACAAACCTGCGGAATGATAGGTTTTGTTCTTCTGACATTATTAATATTCTCAGGTGATACAGCTCGTTTTTGGAATAGATATATAGGATTAGATAAGATTATAAAATTTCAAAGAAAATTCTCTTATTTTGTAATGTTCTTTGTCTTTTTTCATCCAATATTCTTTATGTTGTCAACCGGAACATACAAAGGTTTTATAGTTCCTGACTTTGCATATCTGCCACTTGCTATAGGTATTATTGCTTTCTATATATTAGTAGGTGTAATGATAGCATCTGCATTATATAAACGTATCTCATATAGAGTTTGGCAATATATACATGTCGTAACTTATATATTATTCTTCTTTGCATTATTCCATGCGGTACTTTGGGGATCAGAAACTGCCGAAAATATGCCTATATACATATTGGCCACATTACTTGTGACAGTAGGTATTGTATATAGAACAAGATATAAAATTATAGCAGCTAGAACAACAAGGTTTTTTGTGAAAGATGTAAAAATGGAAACAGCCGACACTTTCACTGTTACCATTAAAGGTAATAAGGAATTTCAGGCCGGACAATTTTGTTTTCTAAGACTTAATAAAAACAAACTTTATGCAAGACATCCTTTTACCATATCCTCTGCTCCAGGTGATGATTTTGCATTTACTATCAAGCTCGCTGGAAGATTTACACAAACAGCTAAAGAATTAAAAGAAGGTGATGAAATATTTATAGACGGACCTTTTGGAAAATTCATACCACAGCCTAACAAAAATCTAGTATTTATAGCTGGTGGGGTTGGTATAACACCTTTTATGAGTATACTTCGTGATCATATAAAAAGAGGTGTGTCACAAAACATAACTTTGATATATGGATCGAGATCACAAGCGGATATCATTTTCAAAGATGAAATAGAATCGATCAATCAGCCTTGGTTTAAAAAAGTTTACATGTTAAATGATATAAGTAATATGACAATACAATGTGAACAAGGTTATATATCACAAGATATAATCAAAAAATATGTAACTAATCCAAATGATTCACTATACTATATATGTGGCCCAGAAAGAATGAAAGATACAGCTAAAAAAGTTTTAAAAGACATGGGTGTTAAGTGGAGAAATGTTTTCGTCGAGGATTTCTTCTGGTAGAATGAATGGCGGAAAAGTGCTAGAGAGGTTGAATAGGTCGCTCTCGAAAAGCGATATGGAGGAAACTCCATCGAGGGTTCGAATCCCTCCTTTTCCGCTATTTTTACAAAAATCTAGAATCAAAAAATCCGTAGGATTTTTGGGATTCGAAAAGGTTTTATGTATTTTCGAGAATTTGAAAAATTTAAGAAAATATAAAACCTATACTGACCTCGTAGAGGTCGAATCCCTCCTTTTCCGCAGTATAAATAAAATGTTAAAATATACATATAATTATAAAAACTAAATTTAAATAAAATTATGTTAACAACAATAATATTATTATCATTATTAGGCTCAGTTATAGCATCAGCAATAGGTACGTTTTGGTATTCACCTATTACACCTATGGGCAAATGGCATATGTCTTATATAGGTTTTGACAAACTTTCAAAAGAAGAGCAAGAGAAAAAAATAAAAGAAGTTAAACCACATATGTGGAAAAGTTATCTTGGTCAATTTATACTTTCTTTCTTTACATCCATGTTTATAATTTTCGTTACATTACAAACATACAAAGCTGCATATGTATTTGTAACAATGATATGGATTGCATTTATAATTCCAAATATAGGTTCAGCATTGATTTGGGGAAAATGTGACAAAAAATTGGTTTGGAAAAAATTCTTTTCTGACTCATTAAATAACTTAGTGACATATTTATTGATTGTGTTCATGACCACATTGTTTATGTAAAATAAAAAGGACCGCCTCCCCTATGATGGGGTGGCGGTTTTTTTCTTGCCGTATCGAGGAACAAGATTGCCGACTTGTGTTGAGATAAAATTTTCAGTAACTTCATCATGTTTGGCTAATTGAAATTCCATCTTAACTCCAAGAGTAAGAACTTTAGGAAAGAAATACACGCGAGCTCTTCCACGCAAAATCGCAGATTGATTGTCGAACTCAGGTATCTCCCTAAGTCGACTCATGATTTCTTTTACAGAAGATTTGTTTATACCCTGTATCTTATGCATGGCGGTCTCCGACAATATAGCCAACTGCCACAGACTATGAAAACCTGCAGACTGAAGAGTTTTGTTAACCCGTGAAGGGAAATTAAACCACAACAAAGAATCGAACAAATGATCATCCAGAGTGGACAGACTCATTGCCTTGTCCAAGGTTGTACGCTTACCTTTTTTGGTTACACTGAATTCAACCTTGGCATCGCCGGTAGCGTCAGTCTTTATCCTTTTGATAGCAAGCTCATATCCAGGATTTAGATCTCCGGCAAGATAAACCGCGATCAGATTATTAAACACATGGTTTGGAATTGTTCTTTTCATATAAGGGTGTGAATGTGCTACACATAAAAATACCACACCCTCACACAAAATCAACCTACACCTTAACACTCATAGCCACTTTCTTCATCACCCTTTTATCAAAAGGTTTTGGTATAACGTAGTCTGCTTTTAATTCTTTTTTATTTATCAAACTTGCCAATGCATAAGCTGCCTTTATTTTCATATCATCAGTTATACTTTTTACACCAGCATCAAGTGCGCCACGAAATATTCCAGGAAATACAAGCACGTTATTAATCTGATTTGGATAATCAGATCTACCTGTGGCAAATATTTTTATGTCTGCTTTTTTTGCATTTTCAAAACTTATTTCTGGATTTGGATTAGCCATAGCAAATACTATTCTATTTTCATTCATGGTTTTAACCCATTCTACTTTCAAGACATCAGCCTTTGACACACCTATAAACACATCAGCGTTCTTCAAAGCATTTTCTAATCCTCCTTTTATATTTTCTTTATTTGTTATTTCAGCTAATTCTAATTTATATTTATTTAAATCAGTTCTATCTTTATTCAAAGTATCCACAGAATCTAAGACAATCATCTTATTTGGATTCACTCCAGCTTTTATTAAAAGTTTTGCTATAGCTAATGCTGCCGCCCCTGCCCCGTTTATAACTATTTTTATATTTTTCAAATCTTTCTTAACCAACTTGAGCGAGTTTATAAGCCCAGCTAAAACTACTATAGCTGTTCCATGCTGATCATCATGAAATACTGGTATATCGAGTTCTTTCTTTAATCTCTCTTCTATCTCAAAACATCTTGGAGCAGATATATCTTCTAGATTTATACCACCGAAGACCGGAGCTATGTTTTTTATAGTTTTAATTATTTCTTCTGTATCTTGTGTATTTAAACATATTGGAAATGCATCTATGTTTGCAAAATTTTTAAACAAAACAGCTTTACCTTCCATAACCGGTATAGCAGCTTCTGGACCAATATTTCCAAGTCCGAGCACCGCTGAACCGTCCGAGATCACCGCAACAGTGTTAGCTTTTATGGTATGAGTATATACAGACTTTTTATCTTGATGTATAAGACGACATACTTCTGCAACACCTGGAGTATATGCTACCGATAAATCTTCTTTGTTTTTAGTCTTTACTTTTGAGACAACCTCAAGTTTACCTTTATGTTTTTTGTGTAGACCTAGGGATAATTTTTTGTAGTTTTTTGAAGATTTTGTGGGCATGGGTTTGATTATAGCATATTCATACCTGTTGATTTCCTCAACCTCTCCATCGCATAACTATATGTTACTCTATGCATCTTTTCTTTATTTTCTCTTATAAAACTTATGAGATCTAGCTCACTACATCTTTTACCAGATTCTCTAAGCATCCATCCTATCGCCTTATGTATAAGATGATGTTCATCTTTAAAAAGTTTTTTGGAAATGTAAAATATCTCTTCGTTAGAATGATTTTTAATCTGATAAAATGAACTCACAACAATAACCCTTCTCATCCACATATCTTTGTGATCAATACAACTATCTGTAAAATCTTTTAATTCTTTTTTATTCATATGATTATAAATATAATCCCCTGCTATATGATAAGCAGAAGTATCGACAAGATCCCAATTATTTATTCCCTTACCAAAACCAACATTGTCAATATATATATCAAATATTTTCTTTTTATCTTTTGAATTTTTATATAAATGATGTAAGAAAAATAAAGCAATTAACCTTTCTTCATGATATTTACTTTTTAAAAGTTGTTGTACCTCTTTTAGGGTTATACCGTTTTTATATTTGGCAAATATTTTCCTGGTGTCTGGTACTGTTACACCCATAAATATATCACCTTCCCCATAACCACCTTTATGTGTTTGGAAAAATGACTGACAGACGTCTCGTCGAGGTTTGGTTGAGAGTTTTTTTAAGTCTTTGGAGATGAGTTGAACTGTATTTTTCATGATCTATTTATAACATAAAAACCTCAAACCCATCATGCTATAATATACCCAATGCTTCAAAAACCCCTTACAGACATTATCAAAAACATAAGTACAGCTCATAAAATAGCCTTGTCTAGACTGGGCATAAAAACTGTATCTGATATTCTATACCACTTCCCAACTCGCTATGGCGATGCTTTTAAAGCCACATACATCAAAGATATTATTCCGGACACAAACGTGGTTCTATATGGTGAGATCTACAACATAGATTCTCAAAAGAGTTTTAAGACAAAAGTTTTAATGGTAAATGCAACACTTCGCGATGATACTGGTTCCATAAAACTAACTTGGTTCAATCAGATATATATAAGTAAAATGTTTAAGGACGGAGATATTGTAAAAATATCAGGCATAGCCAAAGAACAAGGTAAACAAAAAGTTATAGTAAACCCTCTCATAGAAAAAACCAAAGCAGACCCCATAGCACAAGGTACAAATCTTTTTGGTCAAAAAGAAGAAATATTATTTCAACCAATATATAAAGAAACAAAAAGTATTACTTCAAAATATATTCATTCATTAATACAAAAAATATTTACACATCCTGATTTTAAAGACATAAAAGATAATATTCCAGAATCAGTCTTGAAAAAATATTCTCTACCAAACCTACATGATGCTTTGATCTATATACATACACCAAAAAAAGATCAACATGTTGAAGCAGCTAAAAAAAGATTTGCCTTTGAAGAAGTATTTTATATACAACTTCAAAATGCAAAAAGAAAAAAAGAAGCTTCCGAAGCCTTATCATATTCTTTTGTTGGTTTAGAAAATGCTTTAAAAGATTTTAAATCACATATACCCTTCACTCTTACTGATTCACAAGAAAATGCCATAAATTCTATATTGAATGATTTTAAAAGAACTCATCCTATGAGTAGACTTGTTGAGGGTGATGTAGGTTCTGGTAAAACCGCAATAGCTGCTGCTGCGGCCTATGCTATAGTTGCCTCACGTGTAAACAGTATGAGATCACAGGATCAAAAGAACTCTCGTTTACAAGTTGCATATATGGCACCTACCGAGATACTCGCCAAACAACATTATGAATCATTTACACAGATGTTTGCCAAATTACCTATAAATATAGGACTATTAACAGGATCAGGTTGTAAAAAATTCCCCTCAAAATCTTCTCTATTAACACAAAAACAAGGCACCGATATATCTAAGACTCAACTTTTAAAATGGATAGCATCGGGCGATATATCTATAGTCATAGGTACTCATGCACTTATACAAAAGTCTGTAGTATTTCGTGATCTCGCTTTTGTTATCATCGATGAGCAACATCGCTTCGGTACAAAACAAAGACAAAAACTTGCAAACAAACATATAGCTGACGAAGAGATAAAAAGTAAACTTAAGAAAAAAGACACTTTGAGAATAAATAAAAAAGCATATATAGATAATAAACTCGATGAACCTAAAGAGAAAATAATACAAACACCACATCTTTTATCGATGACCGCCACTCCTATTCCCCGCACCCTGGCTTTAACACTTTATGGTGACCTTGATCTATCTGTTGTTGATCAAATGCCATCAGGCCGTAAACCAATAATCACAGAAATAATTTCCGAAGATAAAAGAAATGAAATGTATGAAAAAGTTCATAAAGAACTTGAAGCAGGTAGACAAGCTTATGTTATCTGTGCTCGTATAGAAGACCCTGATCCAGATCTTATGAGTAAGTTAAATATCAAATCAGTCAAAGAAGAGGCCGATAGATTATCTCGTGAACATTTTAAAAAATATAAAATTGCTACACTTCATGGAAAAATGAAAACTGCAGAGAAAGATAAAGTGATGAAAGATTTTCTTGATAAGAAAATAGATATACTTGTAGCCACTTCTGTTATAGAGGTTGGTGTGAATGTTCCAAATTCAACAACTATCATTATAGAAGGAGCAGATAGATTTGGACTCTCACAAATACATCAGTTACGTGGTCGTGTTATCAGAGGTACACATCAAGCTTATTGTTATTTATGTACCAACAACGCCAGTGAAAAAACCATGGACAGATTAAAGGCTTTGAAAAATGCTAAAAACGGATTTGAGTTGGCGGAACTTGATCTGAAACTACGTGGTGCTGGAGAGTTATATGGTGATAAACAATGGGGTTTAAGTGATATAGGTATGGAAGCCATAAAGAATATAAAGATGGTTGAAGCAGCCAGAGAAACCGCAAAGGAGTTAGTTGATGAAGGATTGACACCTGAGTTGACAAAACTACTGGAGGAAAATGAAAAGGTTCATATGGAGTAATAAAAAACACCCTCATCGGGTGTTTTTCTTTGGTGCAAGCACTAGGATTCGAACCTAGGACCGGTCGTGTATAAGACGACTGCTCTACCAACTGAGCTATGCTTGCGATGCTATATAATATAGCACTTTTTAGATTTTCTGCAATATTACTCTTCCTCCCTGTTTATATATAACAATATAGGCAATTTCTTGGAAGGTGAATAAAAACCTATTTCACCTCTTCGGCAGGCTTTATCAAACCAAACATTAAACTCACCCTTACCTTCGGCACCTTTCAATTTAAAATATTCCTTAAAAGTTTTTTCAAATATCGGTAATGGCACAACAACCTTTTCTAATGCTTCAGACATAACACCTGTTCTTTTTATGGCTAGTTTGAAAAATTCATCATAACTTGGTTTTTCTTTATCTTTAAAAGACAAACCCATAACTTCTAACATATCGGCAGGTTTCTCTATTTTCATCTTTTTAGGTGTTTCTGTTTCTGATTCAGATTCGTAATTTCCACCAGGCAATTGACTAAGATCTTTGTATTCTTCCATATATTTATATGATATTATTTTTCTATATTTATCCCAAACCCTTTAACAATCTCCTCATACTCCGCCTGCTCTAAAGTCTCCTTCTCCATCAATGCGGCAGATATAGCATCTAGACAAGGACGATTTGTATTTATTATATCTTGAACTCTTTGATAAGCTTCATTCATTATTTTTGAAACCTCATTGTCTATAAACTCATTTGTTTTTTCACTATAATTTTTAGATTCTACATTATTTCCAAACATTGCTCGGCCGCCGGCAGGCTCTAATGCTATAGGGCCAACAGCATCACTCATGCCATATTTTGTTACCATGTCCCTGGCCAAAGCAGAGGCAACCTGAAGATCATTTGATGAACCTGTTGTAAGATCACCATATATAGTTTTCTCAACAACATAACCACCAAGTGACACAGCTATATCATCCAAGAATTCTAATTTTGATTGCATCTTCTTATCTTCGTTTGGAAGTTTTAGGGTGTAACCTGCAGCACGACCACGAGATATAACAGATACTTTGTGTACAGGATCAGCATATGGAAGTATAGATGCAACTATAGCGTGCCCTGCTTCATGATAAGCGGTAAGTTCTTTTTCTTTTTTACTCATAACATGGGTTTGACGAACTGGACCCAACATAACTTTTTCTATAGACACAATAAGATCATTTTGCAATATCTCTTTTCTGTTATGACGTGCTGCCATGATAGCAGCCTCATTCATAATAGAGTGAAGATCGGCACCAGAAAAACCAGGTGTTCTCTCAGCCACAGTTTCAAGCCTAACCTCTTTTGAAAGAGGCTTATTCTTTGCGTGAACTTTAAGTATCTCAAGTCTATCTTTTCTGTCTGGTAATTCAACATTTACCCTTCTATCAAAACGTCCAGGACGTAGAAGCGCAGGATCCAGAACATCTGGTCTGTTTGTAGCAGCCATGATTATTACGGAATCACTTGGCTCAAAACCATCCATCTCTACAAGTATCTGATTAAGTGTTTGTTCTCTCTCATCATTACCACCACCCATACCAACACCACGTACACGTCCAACAGCATCGATCTCATCTATGAAAATGATCGCAGGTTGAGCTGCACGAGCAACTTTAAACATATCTCTAACACGTGAAGCACCAACACCAACGAACAGCTCCACAAACTCAGAACCAGATATAGAAAAGAAAGAAACGTTTGCCTCCCCTGCCACAGCTCTCGCTAACAAAGTTTTACCTGTACCTGGAGCACCCATCAAAAGTATTCCACGAGGTATACGAGCACCTATTGATAAAAACTTTTTAGGATTTTTTAAAAAATCAACAACCTCTTCAAGTTCATGTTTTGCCTCTTTAACACCAGCAACGTCTTTAAAAGTAATCTTTTGTTTTTGGCCATCAGGATGCATAAGTCTAGCTTTTGAAGAACCAAAAGAGAAAGCTTGTCCACCAGCACCTTTCATACCACGAGATAAAAACCATATTATAAACACAAATAATAATATAGGAAACAAAAACGGCAACAGACTAGCTGCTATATAACCTGCACTTCTATCGTCTTTTATTTCTATATTTGTTAAAGCAAGTTTGGTTTTATCAACACCAAGATTTGAAAGTGTTTCGGTTAAAGATGATTGTGCTTCTTTTTTAGAAAATTTTACAGTTTCATCTTTATAGGTAACCTCTATTTTATCATTAATGTTTTTGATATTAGAAACTTTCTCTAAATTTATATCATTTACCAATTCTGTTAAAGTTATATTTTTGTTTTCTGTGCTACCTTTATTTAAGTAATCACTTATAGCAAATATTAATAAGAAAAATATTATTATTCCAAATATATTCTTTAATAAAATTGTTTTGAATCCACTCTTTTTTACTTTTACCATAAACTGATATTAACATTATTTTATGGTATTATCTATATAAATATATGGCTATAATACAGAACAAAAAGGCTTATCATAACTATGAAATACTTGAAAAGATAGAGACAGGTATGATTCTTTTAGGTTTTGAAGTTAAGGCTATAAGATCAGGTCAAATGACATTAGATGGTTCATACATAAAGATAGGTAAACATGACAGAGTTTTTTTGATAGGTGCCAATATAAAACCATTACAACAAGAAAATATTCCTGATTCATATTCGGAAACAAGAGATAGAGAATTACTGTTGACAAAAAAAGAAATAAAGCACCTAAAACAAAAGACTGAGACAATTGGTAATACTTTGATACCAATTTCCGTATATAATAAAGAGGGTTTGATAAAACTCGAGATAGCTCTCGCTCGTGGTAAGAAAAAACATGATAAAAGAGAAAGTATTAAAAAAAGAGAGGCCAACATAGAAATAAACAGAATGTTACATCACAAATCAAAATTCATATTTTTACTATTAATATCAAGCCTGTTTGGTCTTTCAAACACAGTTGATGCAAAAGTATTATTAAAAGTTCCTTATTATCAACAACAATACACAAACAGTTGTGAAGCCGCTGCTACAAAAATGGTATTAGAATATCATGGTATTTATCTAGATGAAGATGAGATATTAAAATCTTTCAACTATAATCCCAGACAAAAAGATACAACAAATAATGTATGGGATGATCCAAATGAAATGTTTGTTGGTTTTGTTGATAAAAAAGGACCAGAAAATGGATATGGTGTTTATGGCCCGGCGGTGGTTAAAGGTATAAAAAAGTTTGAGGTAGATGCAACACATCATGCAAGCTCAAGTATAAACCTGAAACTTATTGCACAAAGTATAAAAGATGATAAACCAGTTATATTCTGGGGTTATACTTCCCTAACACAAAAACCATACACATGGAAAACAGAATCCGGTAAAACCATTAAGGCTTTTAGAGGTGAGCATGCACGTGTGGTGGTTGGTTTTGAAGGTACAGTAAATAACCCAACAGGATTTTATGTACATGACCCCATAAACGGTAAGAAAAACGAGTATTGGTCTAAAAATAAACTATTAACAAACCTGACTGCGGTACCAGATGTTACTGATCAATTGGTTATAATAGATTCAGATTAAAACTTGTTTATGTAATATATATAAAGTATACTCGTTTATATCAATACGGGGATGACCGGATTCGATATATAGAACTTTGACATGTATGCGTAATAGAGTATTCTCAAATCTCTTAAAACTTTGAGGAACCTTAAGTGCACAAGCACAAAAAGCTGTTGTATCGCCTTTCGCGTTCAACATGTCTTTCGCAACTGCTAGAGCATAACCTCTAGTCGCGCATCTTACTTTTATCTACTTTGTGTAAAAGATAGGGTGTAATATAGCAAAGTTGGATTAAGGTAGTAATCTTGATCCTTAATCGAGATAAAAGATTATATTATATGATGTTTCGATATATATTTTGAGTCATATAATGAATTTTAAAAATATATCTATATTACGTAGAGTTACATGTTTAAACTATATAGACGTGGGTTCGACTCCCACCATCTCCACATCAACAAAAACCACCCTCGCAGGTGGTTTTTTGTTTAGATTATTTTTCTTTTACATCTGGATTAACACGACAGATTATCGAGGTTGTTATCGGAGAAGGAACCAAATTTGTTCCAGAACATTTTAATGTATACTTCTGATTTGTTGTTAAACCTGAAACAGTTTTACTTCCACCGCTGGCACCATCAGTAAGTGTTATTGGATAAACAGTTGAATCACCTCCGCCAATATTTATATTCCAACCACTAAGATTACATGATGATCCTGAAGGGATGTTTGATATATCCCATGATATTGTACAGTTACCATTTTTATTTAATGAAACTTTAGGGTCTTTAGATAGATTAATAACAGGAGGATTAACAACTGTATTATTACACTGAGGTGAAGTGTCCCCTGGCTGACAACCTGTTACTGTTGTTGGAGTATATGAACATGTTTTAGAAACAATTTTTCCATCATATAAATCCTTAAGTTCAACAGTCATTGAATCACTTGTTGTTGGTAATGCTTTTGTATATACATATGAACCATCTTTGTTTGTGGTTGCAACAAGTGTACCATCTTTCCTGTATTCAACATTACCCAACGTTGTTTTTCTGTCTGGTGTAAATGTATATGTTAGATTTGTATCACTTGAAGACATAACACAATATGCATTAAAAGCACAAGCAGGATCATTTGTAACTTTATTTACCTGAACACCATTTTCTTTATAGACCATATCTCTACCTACACAAGAATTAGTTTTAGTCACCGTTGGGGGTGTACAGGTTGTTCCATCAAAATATCCCATCCAATCACCTGTTGGGTCTGAACATGTACCAATTGGTTTACATGTTTTACCTGCATCCATAAGATTCTTAAAGAAAGGTGCTATATTTCTGTATTTACCACCATCACTACCACTAGGTATATTATATCGAGCTGCTGTAGGTGTGTAAGTACTATCATATCCATCTGAATCAATTTTTGACTGAAACTCAATCTGATAAGGTGAAATACCTTCCCCATCTAATTTGTACACACTCCAATCACTATTATTAGAAACAGTTGTGGGTTTAACAAGCTCAGGATCATAACAGGTTGCCTCATCAGTCAAACCAGCTTCTATTATCTTATAAGTTGATGTCCAGCTTTTAGTATCATCACCTCTATTATCTAATCTAAATGTTATAGTACAATTACCATCATATTTCATACCAGGAACGTTTTCTTTTTTACCGCCATATCTATAAAGGTTTTTAGAAGCATATTCAGGTGTTAAACCACTTATATCACCATATATTCTATTATCCGGCTGACCAAACATAAATCTAAATATTGGATATCTAATCATCTTCCATGAACCAAGTTGTTCAGCTACAACATAAAATCTTTTATTTTCTGTTATAGATGGTCTAGTATCAGATGTATAGCCAAGATATTTACATATATTTATACTTTTATCATGCCAAGCAGCCCTGTCTGTACCATCTATATTATAAAGAGGAGAAAAAACCTTAGAACCAGCTATAAAAGTATTCCTAAGCTCTCCATCAGTACAAAAACTTCTGTCTAAGATAGAATCAACATTACTCTCAAAAACATCTCTTGTTGTAGCAACAGAACGACACACATCAGAAGACATCTTTCCAGCTTCTACTATTTTTAGATAAACTCTATCATAATCAGTGTCATCTCCTTGATATTTTGTATAAACAGTAACATTACATCCCCCATTATATGTCGCATAATTAACATTTCTCTTTCTTCCACCCGGGTCAAAAGTTATTGTTTTAGATTCATTTTTAACAAATCTATATATATGAAATCTCTTATATGTCCAACCAGATCTACCAGAATCAGATATAACATAAAACGGTGATCCGTTGTCTATGGTACCAGCTATTGTTGAACATATATTTATACTTGCACTTATAGGCCCACCTGTACTACCTGTACCAGGAGCAGTTATATCAACGACTTCACCAGAAGAAAAATATTTTTTTGCTCTAACATCTTCAACAGTACAAGCGTCTCTCAAGAATCTATTACATGCCCATTTCTTAACAAACCACTCATTTGTAGCCGAATCTTCTATACACTCATTGGTTGGTTTAGTGCCACACACCTCAACATCAGTAAGAGCTTTAACAGAATGAGCTCCAACAAAAGCAACCGAGGACATCAATAATATCATTAACATCATCAATGATTTTTGTTTTTTCTTTTTAAAAACCATAAACACTATTATTAGTAATAATATCAATACGGACAGGATCATATAATATATTTTATTTGAATTTACATGTGTAATGTTAACAGTTTTTGTTTTTGTTAAAATAATACTTCCGTCTTTATCAAGTATATCAACCTTTACCAAGACTTCACCGACCATATTTTTCAACACCTCAACTCTTTCATTCACATTTATTGTACCTTCTTTATAAAAAGTTTTATCTATTTCCTTTTTAAAAATCTCTTTTTCATATTGAGAAACAGAAATAACAACTTTATTATTTTCTTCTTTTTCTAATTTTGATTCATATCCAATATTTGCATAAACATCTAAATCCTCAACCAATATTTGTGTATCAGTAAAATTATAAGCTGAATTAGATAATATAAATTTATAATCAACAGATATCTTTGGATAATTAGTTGATGTTATTTTTAATCTATATTCTCCACCATTTATATTCAAAGGCACCTTAATATTCAACACGTTTTTGGTGAAAGAAACCGCTTTAAAAAAGTTTTTATTTTTTTCTAGATATTTATCAAACTCATCTGGTTGTTTTTGAGGATTTGGGGCCTTTGTCTTAGGACTAGATGCTGACCAAACGGTGTTATTTTGGACATCAAACACTTCTATATTCAACTCTGGCTCAACCACTTCATAATCAACCCCATCCTGAGCTATTAATTTTACAAAAAGATTTGACCCTTTTATTAAATTTAATTTTTCATTAAAAGTAGTAAAGGAATCAGAACTTATTTCCATGTTATCAGTAGAGTACACAACAGACTCTTCTGCTTTAATGATTTTATTACCAATAAAAAAACTTAACAATAAAATCAAAAATAAAATATTTTTTTTCATATATATATTTTATATTAAAAAAAATTCAAACACCAGAGATTTTACCTTATTTCAATCTTTCTGTTGTCTTTATCTATGTGTTCGAAATATATATTTATATCAGCTTCAAAATTATTATCATTTATTAATTCAGGCCATTCTATAAAAATAAGATTATTTTGATCATTTAAATATTCTTCAAATTTTAATTTTTGTAAATCTTTATAACTATTTAACCTATAAGCATCTATGTGTATAAGGTTTTTAAATCCAAGATTATCAAAACCATATCTCTTTAAAATAACAAAAGTTGGACTTTGTATATCTATATTCATTTTTAAAAATTCACAAAAGTTCTTTGTAAAAGTGGTCTTCCCTGCACCTAAATCACCAAATAAAAAAACAACAGTTGCTCTATTTGTATTTTTCTTGTCTTTAATCAAATTAATAAAGTCATCAAAAATCATATATTAACAATAAACAAAAACACCCTATTTTACAAGGGTGCATTTGTTTTATTGAGTTTTTATGCAGTCATTAATCTTTTCTTTGATTGATAAACAAATGTTCCAACCGCAGTTAATATCAATACCATCGTAGCAACCATATAATGTATCCAAGATAGAGATAGACCTGTTGCAGGAAGATCTCCTAGATATACACCTGACACAGGAGTACCTGATGATATTTTTTGTGTAAATATACCTGATACTGGTGACCCTGATGATATAGAAGATGTATATCCTGAATAGTTATTTATGTAAGTTGAACAATTTGCTGTTGTTGATCTACCGTTTGAATATACTGTTACCTGTGCATTTTTAGCACCAGCATATGAATAGGTTTTGTTTATAGCCTGATCATTACCATATAAACTGTCTGTACCTGACCAATAATATGAATAGTTACCATTTCCACCATTCACATTAACCCTCCAAGTAACTGTTTGATTTATACCAGCATTTGATGGATTAGCATAACATGTTGCTGATAAATTATCATTATAATAATTATCGTTCTCAAATGTAACATCACATGTTTTTGTAACAGTCTCTTGACCTGATCTTATTGTAACAACAGCTGTTTTAGTACCAGTAGTATATGAGGTAAATGATGTAGCAGAATATGAAGAATAATTCACATCACCACTCCAAGAATATGTATAGTTACCAACACCACCTGATGCATAAGCTGTAGCTGTAACAGTTTGACCAACTTTAGGGTTTGAAGGAACTATATTACAATAACCAGTTAGATTTACGTGTGTTGGGTTATAAACAACGGCATTACCTCCTGGGTTTGTATAAACATAAACGTTGTTATTGTTAATGTTGTTGTTTATGTTTGTGCTTGAAGCAACAGCAGTAGCTGTGTTTTTATTATTATTTTTGTTGTTATTCTTATTATTGTTTTTTACAGAAGTGTTTGAATATGAAGGTGTTGCTGATGTATAAGGGTTATAACCTGAGTAACCAGCGTAATAAGAATATGGCATAGAATATGAACTATATGATGGGTATGAGTATGAGGAATATGAAGGATATGAGTATGTAGGTGTGTATGAGTATGATGTATAAGGAACATAATCAGTATAACCACCAGAAGTAGTCCAACCAGAACCAGAATTCCAACTATCTGTACCATATGAACCTGTTGGTCCAGCAAAAGTAACAGTAGGAAACATAAATACAGCAAAAACCGCAGTAAATATTAGTTTTTTAGTTTGTGTGTTTGTTTTTAACATGATGTATATATATTAGCATACTTGATACTATTTGTCAAGCACTTATATAACCCCAAAAGATAATACAAGTGACAAAAAGCCTTTATTTATATAAATAAAATTACCTCGGTGTTTCCACCGAGGCTGTGCCAGATTTATACGTACCGGCTCAAAAAAACGTTAATTTTGAACAACTGTCACTTTTATGCCCACAGACACAAGACGAAACAATTGAACACCAGCGGGTTCAGACACCCTGATACAACCACGGGATGCAAAGGACAGGTCACCACAATGGATGTATATACCGCGATCTTTAGATACAAGTAACGCTTTGGGCATTCTTGCACCTTTGATTTCACGAGATACATGTAGGGACTCCTTGTCGGAAATGGTATAATCTCCTGCACTGATCTGCCTGTGTTCACCCTCTCTCTCTGAGGTTTGGCAGCGAACCCTACCCATGATTTCACCTTTACCAAAACAGATGATTTCACCTTTTCCGTTGGTATCAAAGGAGATTTTAAGGGTGTCAATCGCTGCACCGACAACAAAAAAGCTTGATTTTGTCGACATTGCCTTTGTCACAAGGTTTTTATCAACCTTCCACAGAAACTCTGCGAAGGTCTCTTTGTCGACCATTTCCTGGAGATCCAGTTTATCAACCTTACCCCAGTTCTTTTGGAGGATAGAGACAACAGCCTCTTTGGAATATTTTCCCTTGTCCTTTCCGGACCACCCCCACTCAGCTTCATCGCCACCAAAAGTGGAAACTTGTGCAAAACAAGAAGAGGCAAAGGCGGCAAAAAACATGAGAAAAGCGAACAGAAGTTTTTGAGATGTGTTCATGATTGTTGGTTGTTATTGATTGAAGTTTGACTTTTATATACTATCATATTTAACTTAAAAAGTCAATAGTGTTTATTTAAAATACCTATATTTAATATATATAAAATAAAAAACCCGCCAAAAAAGGCGGTAATTTTTTAGGATGTTTTTTTCATCCCGAAGACTCAATTGAGTCCAGGTTGGTACCTGGTTATTGCAAAACCACCAGGTTGACCGAAGCTAGAAGGCCTTAGGCTGCACCCTTGCTGAGAGTACAAACCCTGTGCGGCACTAGTCAGCTGACCCTGAGAAGGCCACCTTCCTGTGCGACGAAACACCCCCTCGGCATAATCTTCAAGCCCTGCCCTTACGTTGTTGGTGGCACCTTGTGGAGCATCGCCCGAAACCTCAATATAGGCACGGCGGTTCACGGTGTGGGCTTGGCGGGTATAACCGCTAACTTGAGGTTCACCCCCGCCATACGGGTTATACCCGCGGTAGGGGTTGTAACCCATATATTGTTGAGGGCCCTGGAAACCAGGATATGGAGGTTGTGCACCCACCGGACCATATTGGATCGGCGGCACACATGAAGTGGTGATGAAGGCAAACAGAGAGACGGCGATAGAGGAGACGATGGTTTTCATGATTCGATTGGATTGATTGTTGGTTGGTGCGTGGAACTCATACTTATGAGTCCCTTACATGCTTATATATTAACATATTTGTAACCAAAAGTCAACCCTTATACTGCCCCACACAAACAACAAAAACACACACCCCTAGCACAAAAACACATAAACATTTACAATTAGTACATGAATGTAATCTTTGATGAAGAAAAAAAGAATCAACAACTAAAACAAATGAGACAGGACGAAGATGAAAGACTTGTTCAGATGTTATCGGACAGATATTCTATACCCTATATAAATCTCTCTACTTTTTCTATAAACACAGACGCATTAAGATTATTAGATCAAGAAATAGCCAAAAAATCAGAATGTGTAATATTTGATATAGTTGGTAAAAAAATACACCTAGCAATATATAACCCCTCAAACGAGTCACTCGAGGATACAGTTGATGGACTAAAAAGAAAAGGATATGAAATAATTTTTCACATAGCTTCTAAGTTTAGCTTGGATAAAGCTTATGCTTTATACAAAGATTTATCTTTTGCTGTTGAAACAGAGGCTGGGTCTCTTGATATATCAGACGATGAAATAGAAGAACTTGTTGAAAAAACAGAAAACCTAGAAGATATAAAGAAGTTTTTAACAGAGGCATTACAAGAAAAAAAGAGTCATAAACTTTCTAAGTTGTTAGCTGTTATAATGGCTGGAGGTCTTGCCACAAAAGCTTCTGATATACACATAGAAGCTGAAGATGGTTTCTCTAAGTTAAGATATAGAATAGATGGTGTTTTAATAGAAGCAACACAATTTGATTTAGATACATATCATTCATTGCTTTCTAGATTAAAACTTTTGTCAGGCTTAAAACTAAATGTAAAAGATAATGCACAAGACGGAAGATTTACTATTAAAATATACACAAATGATATAGAGATTCGTGTATCTACAATACCCGGATCATATGGTGAATCAATAGTTATGCGTATATTGAATCCAAAATCTATATCTTCAGGTTTAGAAGAACTTGGTTTTAATAAAAGACTTTACGATATAGTTATAAAAGAAATAAACAGACCAAACGGTATGATACTTTTAACAGGTCCAACCGGTTCTGGTAAGACAACAACACTATATGCTTTCTTAAAAAAGACAATGTCTCCTGAATATAAAATCATAACCATAGAAGATCCTGTTGAATATCATTTACCAGGTATAGTTCAAACACAAGTTGATGAGAAAAAAGGTTATACCTTTGGCGAAGGATTAAGATCTATAGTTAGACAAGACCCTGATATTATATTAGTTGGTGAGATTCGTGATGGAGAAACTGCTCAAACAGCAATACAGGCCTCACTCACAGGTCACCTTGTTTTTTCAACACTACACACTAACAACGCTGCCGGAACTTTTATAAGACTTATAGACTTAGGTGCTGATCCAAAAACACTCACCTCATCCCTTCATTTAGCTATAGCACAAAGATTAGTAAGAACTCTTTGTCCAAAATGTAAACAATTAAAAGACATAGACGAAAAACAAAATAAAATAATACAAGAAACCATAGATTCACTTGAAGGATATGAGGAAAGAAGTGAGGTAACAGAGATACCAAAACAACTTTATGCCGCAGTTGGTTGTGCCGAATGTAACAACACAGGATATAAAGGGCGTGTTGGTGTTCATGAAGGAATATTATCTACAGAAAAGATAGAACAAGTTGTATCATCAAACCCTAGTGAGAGAGAAATAAAAGAAGCTGCTTTAGAACAAAAAATATTAACAATGAAACAAGACGGTGTTTTGAAAATATTAAAAGGAATTACCACATTAGACGAGCTAGAAAGGATTGTTGATATATATTAAAAAAAAATTTTAGTCAATTGACTAATAAAAAAATAAAACATATCATAAAAAAAGAATGACCCTTTAAATCTCCAAGCAAAACTTTTTTAGTTAATAAAAAAGCTCAATATGTTTTCAAGGATAGCCTCAGGAATATAGTAAACTATACACCAAAGCGTCCTCTAACTCATACCAAAAACCCGGAGGGTTCATTGCTTGGAGACTTAAAAAGTCATTACATCTTTATCAAATAACTAAGACTAGTATAGCACAATGCTACCCCTATGTCAAGCGACCTAAATAACATCAAAAATAAGGCTCCAGAAGACAAGGTTTTGGACCAAACACTCCGACCTTCTTCTTTTGATGAATATATAGGACAAGAAAATATAAAGAATAACTTAAAAATACTTCTTCAGGCTGCAAAAGGTAGAAACCATGCACCAGAACATATACTTTTTTATGGTTCACCAGGTTTAGGCAAGACAACTTTAGCTTATCTTATAGCAAAAGAATTAGGTGTTCAAATGAAAGTTACATCCGGACCGGCAATAGAAAGAGTTGGTGATCTTGCGTCGATATTAACAAACCTTTCACCGGGAGATATTTTGTTTATAGATGAGATACATAGATTAAACAAAGCTGTTGAAGAGATACTCTACCCCGCCATGGAATCAGGACAAATGGATATAATAGTTGGAAAAGGACCAGCAGCAAGAACAATACAATTAGAATTACCACCTTTTACATTAATAGCAGCGACAACAAGAGTTGCGATGATATCATCACCTCTTAGGTCTCGTTTTTCTGGTGGGGTTTTTAAATTAGAATTTTATAATAACAAAGAAATACAATCTATAGTAGAAAGATCTGCTAATATTTTAAATATAAAACTTGAAAAAAATGCAGCAAAATACATAGCAGATAGAAGCAGAAAAACCCCAAGAACAGCAAACTATTTATTAAAAAGATGTCGTGATTTAGCTCAAGTTTATGAAAAAGATTTAGATGAAGATATAGTTATAGAAGCTTTAAACATGATAGGAACAGACAGTGTTGGTTTAAATAAATCAGATATAGATCTTTTAGAAATTATAATACACAAGTACAACGGTGGTCCTGTTGGTCTTTCAACTATAGCAGCCTCTTTATCAGAAGATGAAGCAACCATAGAAGATTTCAATGAACCATATTTAATACAGTTGGGTTTTTTAGACAGAACACCTCGCGGTCGTGTTGTAACAAAATCAGCTTATGATCATTTAAATATTACTTATACAAAAAATGATTAAAAATAACAAAAAAATAATTTTATCTATTGATCCTGGTTTTGAAAGGTTAGGTATATGTATTTTGGAAAAAGATTATAGTTTATCAAACAAAAATATAAAAATTATTTATTCGGAATGTTTCAAAACATCAAAAGAATTGGTTTTTGAGGAGAGGTTGTTAAATATAGGTAAACACATAGAATCAATAATAAAAAAACATAAACCAACAGGTTTGGCTATAGAAAACCTTTTTATGACAACAAATCAAAAAACTGCCTTTAGGGTTTCTGAAGTTAGAGGTGTTTTATTATATATATCAAAAATCAATCAAATGAATGTTTTTGAATATACCCCTCTTCAAATAAAATCCGCCATAACAGGTTCTGGCAAAAGCGACAAAACGGCGGTTCAGAAAATGTTATTGATTTTATTACCTGAATTAAAGAATTCAAGCAAAAAAATAGATGATGAGTATGATGCCATAGCTTGTGGATTAACACACTTTGCATTAGAGAAAAGATTATGATTAAATATTAAAATCATGCCAAAGAAAAAAGATCTAAATATACAACAACCAGTAGTAAACAATAACGAGGATGAGTTGCAAGATGTTTTGTCTTTAGGTGATTTAGGTATAGATTTAGGTGACGATGATTTACTCATAACAACAGAAGAAACAATAACTGTTATAACAGAGGAAGATGAAGAATTATTAGAAGATGAAGAATTTTTACTCGGCTATAATAAGAAAAAAAATAAAAAAAACAGTTCTGAAGAAGACGATATAGAGGATTTTGATAGTTATTTTTATCAAGAAGAATAAATGTTACTATATATACATGTTAAAGAAAGTAAAAAAACTGGTTTATAAACTTGAGGATTTTTTGATTAATACTATAACTTATATAATTAGGTTTTTAAGGAAAAGAAAAAAAGGTTATACAAAAACAGAAGATTTTATTTATAAAAGTTTTATTGTTTTATTATCTGTTTTTATGTTATCTGCTGGTGTATTCATGATATGGTTTTCGACTTTAAAAACACCGGATATAAACATGTTTGATGATAAACTTCTAGGTCAATCCGCAAAAATATATGATAGGACAGGTAACATCTTGTTATATGATTTAAGTCAAAAAGTAAGAAGATCTGTTGTGCCTTTGGATCAAATTTCTCCTTATATAGTAAATGCTACAATAGCTATAGAGGATAATGATTTTTATAATCATGATGGTATAAAAATAAAATCTCTTTTAAGAGCTGTTTTAGCAAATGTTTTAGATAGAGGTTATAGTCAAGGTGGTTCAACAATAACACAACAAGTTGTTAAAAACTCACTATTAACAACCGATAAAAAAATAACAAGAAAAATAAAAGAGATTTTCCTTGCTCTTAAATTGGAAAGAAATTTAACAAAGAATGAAATTCTTACATTATATTTAAATAACTCACCTTATGGTGGAAACATATATGGTGTTGAGGAAGCAACACAATTATTTTTTGATAAAAAAGCTTCTGATGTTACCTTAGCCGAAGCTGCTGTTATAGCATCTTTACCACAAGCACCATCTAGATATAATCCGTATAGTGGAAAAAAAGAGGCTTTGTTAGAAAGAAAAAATCTTGTGTTAGCAAATATGCTTAGATTAAAAATGATTAATGAGGATCAATATAATCAAGCTAAAAACGAAAACATAGTTTTTCAACCAAGAAATCTAGGTTCAATAAAAGCGCCTCATTTTGTGATGTATATAAAAGATCAACTTGAAAAAAAATATGGGTTGGAAAAATTATCAGAAGGTGGTTTTAAGGTTATAAGTACAATAGATTATGATATACAAAAAAAGGGTGAGGAAATAGCCTCAAATTACATAAAATCAAATCAAAAACGCTTTAATGCAGAGAATGGTGCAATGGTTGCTATAGACCCTAAAACAGGGCAAATATTAGCAATGATAGGCTCTAGAGACTACTTTGATACAGACATAGATGGTAACTTTAATGTTGCTACCGCTTATAGACAACCAGGTTCTTCTTTTAAACCTTTTGTTTATGCCGAAGCTTTTAATAAAGGCTTTTTACCTCAAACAATACTTTTCGATACACCCACAGAATTTTCTTCAGAATGTACACCATCAGGAACACCAAAACACCCAGAAGCCGTGTGTTATAAACCTCAAAACTATGAAGGGGGTTATAAAGGTCCTATAACAATAAGATATGCACTTGGTGCCTCAAGAAACATACCTGCTGTAAAAGCTATATATTTGGTAGGAATACAACCTGTTATAAATCTAGCAAAAATAATGGGTGTATCAAATCTAGAAGACGCATCAAAATATGGTTTATCTCTAGCCTTAGGTTCAGCTGATGTTTCCCTTCTTGATATGACAAGTGCTTATGGTGTCTTTGCCAATGATGGTATAAGAAACAATGTTACAGGTATATTAAAAATAGAGGATGAGAATGGAAAAATTTTAGAAGAATATGAACCATCACCTAAAAAAGTATTAAACGAACAGGTGGCACGTATGATGAATGATATTTTATCTGATCCCGCAGCAAGAAATTCTATTTTTGTTAAAAATTATTTCAAAGATGATATTGTTGCATTAAAGACAGGAACAACAAACAATTCTCGTGATGCTTGGACTATAGGTTACACACCAACAGTGGTTATGGGTGCTTGGATGGGTAATAACAATAATAAACCCATGTCACAAATAGCTTCTGCGTTGATAGTCTCACCTATGTGGAAACAATATATGGATTTTATATTAACAAAAGTTAATAAAGAAGATTTTATAAAACCAGACGAAATAACAGAAGATGTTAAACCATTTTTTAAAGGATCTTATAAAACAGCAGATGGTGTTGCACACAGTGAGTTGTATTGGATAGACAGAGATGATATATCAGGTGCACAACCATCCAACCCTGCAAAAGATCCGTTGTTTTATAATTTTGAAAATTCTATATACAACGATAGTCAAACTTTTAGTAGTGGTAATAATAATTCAGGATTATCTATAAGTTTATCAAATAAAACATTAAATAAAAAAGATAATTTATCTATAACAGTTTCTGGTTATGATGAAAAAACAAGTAAAATTGATTATATTATTAATAATAATAAAATAGTTAGCTTAGGTAATCCTCCTTATAATTACACTGTTAATATTGGTTTATTATCAAACATAGAACCAGAAAACGAATTAAAGGTTGTTGAATATAGAAACGATGGAACAACAAGAATATCCACATCATACTTTACAGTTCAAGAATAATATCTTTGTTTAAAGATTTTAAAGATTGATTTAGTTTATTAAGATTTAGAAATAAAACAAACTTTTTATTAGAGTTTGTTTTTATTTTTATTTTATTTTTATTTAAAAATATCTCATTGCTATAAATATCTATACTAGTATTATTTTTAATAATATTTAATATATCATTAATTAGTTTATCAAAATCTTTTTTTTGATTTTTAATGTCTAATATGTTTGATAAATCTTTTATATTCTTCATATAAATAACTATTTATTCATAGGCATAACCATGTAAACATAACTATTATCATTCTTAGGTTTAATAACAGTAGGTGTTGTTTTTCCACTAATACCTATATTAACCTTATCTGATTTTATTTTATTTAGGAAATCTGATAAATATCTATGATTATAGTTTTGTGTTATATTTTCACCTTTTTTAATTATATTTTTTGTTGAAAAAGTCTCACCTATTTTATTGTTTTTAGAATAAAATTCTATATCATTATCTTTTATATCAACTTTAACATAGTTAAAATCATCAGAAAAAATATTAGATGCTTTTAAAGCATTAACAACATCATTTGTTTCAACTTCTATTTCAGTAATAAATTGGGTTGGTATTATTGCTTTATAATTAGGATATAAACCTGAAACAGTTCTAACACATAACAAACTGTCGGATGTTTTTACACAAAATAAACCTTTTTCAAGAAAAATCGATATTGATATGTTTGAATATATAACTTTCAATAAATCATTTAATATTTTAGCTGATATAAGTATTTGTTTAAAATCTTCAATATTTTTGATATCATCTTTATTTATTTTTTTCTTTTTTTCAGCTAATCTAAAACCATCTGTTGCAACAAAATATATAGTTTCATTGTCATAAGACATAAGAACACAAGATAGTTCTGGTTTTATACTAGATAGAGCAGCTGCAAAAGAAACTGATTGTATACCATCTATTAAAATATCCGAGTTAATAACCAAATTATTATCGTTATTTACATTAAAACTGGTCAAATTTGGATAGTTTGAAGCTGAAACGGTTTGTATATTAGATTCTTGGTTTTTAACCTTTATTTTAAGAGAATTTTCATTAAATTCTAAAATAACATTTTCATTTTTATCAAATAAGTTTAAATAACTTAAAATAATATTAGGATTTATACATATTTTTTTTGTTTTTCCTTCTGATAAGGTTTTAATGAAAACCTCTTGAGTATAAAATATATCTAGATTATAACTTGTTATCTTAAGATTGGATGAATCAACAACTTCTAAAAGAATATTTTCTAAAATAGGTTGATTAGGATTCTTAATTGTTACCTTAGAAGCCTTACCTATTACATCTATTAATAATTCGTTTATTGTTTCTATCTGCATTTTTCTTTTTTTATTTAATTATACACAATACAGACTATTATGTCTGTGGATATCTTGATAACTGTATTATATGCATATAACACAAGGTTTTATTGTTTATAGATCATGTGGATAATATTGTGGATATATGTGGATAAATAAGGTGTATAACTTTATATATGTGGATATATCTATATTAATTAACATTTTATACAGTATTTATACAAAGATATACAATATATATCAACATATTTATACATATATTATACACTTGATATCCACTTATTTATACACAATTATTACATTCTTAACATTGATTTTATTTGACTTATTTCATCAAATAATGTCTGGTTTGAGGAAAGTTCATCCTTTATCTTTTCACAGGCATGCATGACTGTTGTATGATCCCTACCCCCTAGTTTTTGACCTATATTTGATAATGAATAATTGAAATATTCTCTTAAAATATACATCAAAACCTGTCTAGGTTTAACAATCTCTTGTTTTCTGTTTTTTTCTATTAATAGTTTTTCATCTGTTTTATAAAAAGATGAAACTGCTTTAATTATATCTTTAAAAGAGGTATTTTCAGCTGTTTTTACTATGTTTTTAGTCAGATTTTTAACTTCATCTAAAGAAAGTGTTCTACCTCTTATTTGAGATTGTATTGATATATTGTTTATTATACCTTCTATTTCTCTTATACTACCATCTAACCCTTCAGCTAAATATTGTATAGTCTCTTGATCTAGTTTTGTATCACTTTGCTCTAGTTTTGACCTTATTATAGCTATTTTTGATTCAACATCTATTCTAGGTATATCTATGATCATACCTTGAGAAAACCTTGATTTTAAACGACTTTCTAGGTTTTGTAGATAATTTGGGTGTTGATCTGATGAAAAAATAATTTGTCTTTGATTATCATAAAGATGATTAAATAAATGAAATAATTCCTCCTGAGTTCTCTCTTTGTTTGATAAAAATTGTATATCATCCATTATTAAAAGATCATATTTTTTATATTTTTCCTTAAAAACATTGGTTTTATTGTTTTGTAATGATGAAATATAGTCTGTTGTAAACCTCTCACTTGTTACATAAAAAACCTTCTTATTAAGAGTGTTTTTATAATAATTACCAACAGCCTGCATAAGATGGGTTTTTCCTACCCCTGTACTACCATAGAAGAATAAAGGGTTGTAAAAACCAGGTTTTTTTATAATAGCTTGTGCCGAGGCATAAGCTAACTCATTAAAAGAACCAACAACAAAGGTATCAAATATGTATTTAGGGTTTAAATTATCGTTTAAATCTATATAATTATCTTTTATAGGTAATTCATTCTTTTTATTATCATCTTTCTTGTTATCCCCTTCTTTTTCTTCGTTTTTTAATACTTTTTCTATTTTTGGAACAGATGGCAGTATAACAAATTCAACGTTTTTTATGTGTTCATTGTTTTTTCTTAAACTATTTAATATTTTTGTATAACATTTACTCTTAATCCAGTCTACAGCAAATGAGTTTTGAACCAAAACCTTAAAAACACCGTCTTCAAATGAGTCAACTTTGGTGTTTTTTAGCCAAGTATTATAACCAGATGGTGTAACAAAGGTTTTTATTTCCTCTAATGTTTTTTTCCAAATATTGTTATAAGCTTCCATGTGGATAAATTATATACCTGTGGATAACTTTTTTTACCTTGTTTTTTTTATAAAATAATGTATATTGTTTATATTATGTCAGTAACATATCAACCTAAAAAAAGAAAAAGAGCAAAAAAGCATGGTTTTCTATCTAGAACAAAAACACATGGCGGAAAGAGGGTTTTGCAAGCTAGAAGAAGAAAAGGTAGAAAAGATCTATCAAAAGTTGTAAAAAAAGTTAAATAATTCAATAAAACCTTATAAAATAAGGATTTTAAGTTATGTTATACTCAATAAAAACAATAAATCAGAAAGAAAAGTCTGGTTTTTTTGTTTATTTTGTGGCCAAAAAGAAGGTTTTTAAAACAGCTGTTTTAAGAAATAGAGCTAAAAGAATAGCAAGACATGGTTTTTATAAAGCAAAAAAAGACTTAATTTCAGACATTTTTCCTAATAAACAGGTTATTTTCTTTCTAGAAAATGGTATTATTCAAGAGTCATTTGAAAATGTTGTAGAATCTTTTAAAAATGATTTATTAAAGATAATAAATAAAAAATAAACTATAATTTATATATGTTCCACACATTATTTTATAAACCAATGTATAATGCATTGATTTTTATATTAGATATTTTACCTAACCACGATGTAGCTATTGCGGTAATAATTTTAACTGTTTTTATTAAAATTGTATTATTACCCCTTTCTCATAAAATGTTTAAAACACAAATATTACAAAGAAAGGTTCAACCTATAATATCTAAAATTCAAGAGGAATATAAAGATAATAGACAGATGCTTGGTATAAAATTATTAGAGGTTTATAAAGAACATAAACTAAACCCCTTCTCTTCTATATTGTTAATGTTAATACAAATACCTATAGTATTTGCTTTATATTTTGTTTTTTATAAAGGTGGTTTACCAAACATAAACACCATAGATCTATATAGTTTTACACCTTTTGTTAATAATGTTAACCATATATTATTTAATGTTGATTTTACAAAAGCAAATAGCTTTGTTGGATTGGTTGCTGCTTTGTTTCAATATGCTCAAATACGTTTATCTCTTCAAAACATACAAACAACAGATAAACCTATTAATGAATTAAAACCTGAAGAAATAATGCAAAAACAAATGAGTTTTATGATGAAGTGGTTTATACCGGTTTTGATCTTTATAGCCTCTTTAAAGGTTTCCGCAGCTGTAGCGTTGTATTGGATAGTCTCTTCTGTTTTTATGATAATACAAGAATTATATTTTAGAAATAAATATAAAGAAGAGTTATTAAGCTTGAAGAAATAATGAATTGTATCTAATAATAAAAATAAATCCATACTTTTTCGTATGGATTTATTTTTGGAATTAGATTTCGTATTTCCACAAACTTAAAGAGTTTTTATCTTGAAACAATAAGTATTTGTTTGTATTTGATATTTTAATTTTATATATATCTATGGAATTACTTACCATGTCTTGTAATGGAATTATTAATTTAAACTCACCGTTTACTGGATTTATTGACCAGATATTATCTGTAAATTCTATATTATTTTTATACCAAGCCTCTGGGTAAGGTGCTTGATATAGTTTTTGTGGTATACCACAGAAAATAAGTTTAGAGTCGTTTGACCAAACACATTTATCTACTATTGTTGCCTGTGATAAATATGTGTTTGTTTTTGATTTTATATCATAAATAAACGTTTCCAATGTGTTATTTATTATTTCATTATATATAACCTTTTTACCATCAGGAGATACTAATGTATTAAATCCATACTTCTCACCTATTATATAAGTGTTTTTACCTTTACCATCAGGGTTTAAAAAGAATAAATACCCAGGAAAATAAGCACTTGGTTTTGTTGTTAAAGCTATTGTTGTTTTGTTTACATATTGAGATAACCACTCTGATAATACAGTATTTAATACATTTGTTCTTACTCCACCATCAAAACTAGATAATACACCTGTACCGGTATTATTTATAAAATAAAACAACCTTTTTGTTTCTTTTGATAAAGATAAGTTTGATGAACTTATATTAATATTACCCACATTTGCATTATATAAAGTTGAGGTTGCTGTATCTTTTATTAGTTTTAAATATGTTGTTGATATTGTCTCGTTGTCATCAGAAACCTTTCTGATTATTGCTGATATATTGTCTATAAACAAAACTTCTTCTGCCCCTATGAGTGTGAAGTAGGATAGCTTGTTTAAATCTGTTGTAGAGGCCAAATTTTCGTAAATATTACCTGTTTTCCTATCCCATAAGTATATGAATTCTTGATTCTTATAAATTTTTTTGTTTTTTATAGCCTGAATTACACTTGTTGTGGAATTATTTGTGGAGGTAGCGACTTCTTCTATATCTTTATAAACAAAATCAAAACCACTAACAGGTTCTTTCCATATTTGTACTAATTTAGTTTTTGTTGTGTTAGTTGTTGGATTTTCTACAGATTTTTCATCACCTTCTTGTACATCATTTGACTGTGTTGATGTTGAGACTCTGGTTTGAAAAGGTGTTCTTGTTGGGTTTGTGTTTGTAACAGTGTTGTAATCAGATAAGTCACCTTGTGACACTTTATAGAATTTATATCCAAAATAAACTCCAAGACCAAATATGATTATAATTAATATTATTATTGTTTTTTTGATTATATTTTGCATTTTATGTTTTTATTATATTATGGATTTGAAATCTGCGCCCTTGCGGTTCCAAATGTTATATTCCATTGACCGGCCGGTATGTTCTTTAAGACACTATTACTACCTATTGTTCCGTTTTCATCGTATATGTCTATTGTATTTGCAAACATTATTCCGTTATAAGAAGAGGCTGTTGCGTCTTCATAAAAACCAACACATGTTCCGTTTATAAAAACAGCTTGACCTGTTGATGGTCTGTATTTTGATATTAAATCAGGTGAAAGAGCTACTGAACCTTCTCTTAATAAATTATTTGCATTACCTCTTCTTTGTGCTGTGTTTGAATCCGTAATCGAATCTTTTGTTGCACTATACACAGTAACAACAAGTCTACCATCTGTTGATCTTACTCCGTTTGGTAAGCTTCTTATAAAATTTTCAGCACCAGATTCGGTCCAGCCAAAAACTGAGTTAAACATTGGGTTGTCTGTAGGGTTTCCTGTGTAAGGTATATTAGGTATTCCGTTGTTTGGAAAACTCCACCCAGGATTTTGATTTAAAACAGCATCTATACCACTAATGTTCCCTACCCAACTTGATGTTGCTACTGTTAAAACCTGATTTATACCTTTTTGTATTGATTTATCTACATCTATCTCAGATGGATTAAAATCAAACTCAACAAGCTTTTTATTAACTGTATACAATATTGTGTATGACAACAGACCTAAACCTAAAGCAATGAAACTGTTTGTTAATCTCTTCTTGGCCGCACCTTTTTTACCTACAGCTTCCTCTGTCATGTATTGTATACCTGATACAGCTATACTTATTACTGTTAACATTATTATTACAGTTATACCAACAGTAAAAAGCATTTTAACTATATCTTCTGTAGCGTTTGATACATTAACACAGGTTACATTTGGATTCTGTTTACTTTTTGTTAAAGATGAACCTATACCAGGAAAAGAGGTGTCTATACCTGAAAAAGGTTGATATTGCTTATCTTTTACATAATTACAATCTTTAGATGTAAACAACATTTGAACCAAAGTTTTTTGTTGTTCTGGTGCTGTTGGTGTTATGGATGATCCTGGTGTTGTGGCAGGTTGAAGATTTGCAACACCACCTGGAATATTGGTGTTTGTTGGAAGATTAACAGCCGCTGAAACAGATATTGTTGTTAAAAATATTAGTATATATACTAGAGTGAATAATTTTTTATTCATATCTAGATTATATCAAATTATTATGAGAGTTTGTATTTTATACTTTCTGACAAGATCTATAAACATAAGTTTGTAGTCTCTTTTGTAGGTTATAATAACTAAACCACGATTGTGGTGTGAAGTGATCATCAACCATAGCCTGAGATGAACTGTTTGAAACTATTTTACCTGTGCTTGTGTATATACCAACATGACCATGATTTGTTCCAACTGTTGGTGAGATTATTATATCTCCTGGTGTTGCTGCTGAAGGGTCTTGGCTCACCATACAAAAATAAATACTTGATGATAATGCATTGTTCATATCTATGGTGCTTTTTCCGTATGTATCCTCATCTCTTGTTATTGGCATACCCAAAGCTTTGTTTATAATATCATTCACAACAAAAGCACAAGCTAAAGCGCCACCAGATGTACCAGTATAATTACATGTCTTTGTACCAAGCATGTCTAAGGCCTCTTGATTTATTCTTTGGGCTGCCAATGTGTTTATTGATCCAGAACCAAAACCTGCTGTTGGTATTCCTCCTGAAAATGGATTGTTCGGGTTGGTTATTGAACCTGGTGTTGTCGGTAAACCTCCTGAAGGAAAACTCCACCCAGGATTTTGATTTAAAACAGCATCTATACCACTAATGTTCCCTACCCAACTTGATGTTGCTACTGTTAAAACCTGATTTATACCTTTTTGTATTGATTTATCTACATCTATCTCAGATGGATTAAAATCAAACTCAACAAGCTTTTTATTAACTGTATACAATATTGTGTATGACAACAGACCTAAACCTAAAGCAATGAAACTGTTTGTTAATCTCTTCTTGGCCGCACCTTTTTTACCTACAGCTTCCTCTGTCATGTATTGTATACCTGATACAGCTATACTTATTACTGTTAACATTATTATTACAGTTATACCAACAGTAAAAAGCATTTTAACTATATCTTCTGTAGCGTTTGATACATTAACACAGGTTACATTTGGATTCTGTTTACTTTTTGTTAAAGATGAACCTATACCAGGAAAAGAGGTGTCTATACCTGAAAAAGGTTGATATTGCTTATCTTTTACATAATTACAATCTTTAGATGTAAACAACATTTGAACCAAAGTTTTTTGTTGTTCTGGTGCTGTTGGTGTTATGGATGATCCTGGTGTTGTGGCAGGTTGAAGATTTGCAACACCACCTGGAATATTGGTGTTTGTTGGAAGATTAACAGCCGCTGAAACAGATATTGTTGTTAAAAATATTAGTATATATACTAGAGTGAATAATTTTTTATTCATATTCTTATTTGTTTGTGTCTATGATATACAATATGTCTTTTGATTGTAGTATTGAGTTTTGGTTTTTTATTTTTATAGAAAGTTTAGATAATTCATCATCCTTCTTTTTTCTAAAAGATAACTCATTTGATGAATTTTTTATTTGTACATCATTTATATACCAACTATATATTGTTGCTAAAGTTGAGTTTATTCCATAATAGAATGGATATGATACTATGGTTGCTTCGTTTTTACTTAATCTAAATTGAGGCTTGATTGTTTTGTTGAATAATATTCCTAATAAAGGACTTTTTTCATAACTAATAATTTCTGTATCTAATGTTGGTATTCTTAATATAGCCTCATTGTTGTATGTTTTTGTTACAGTATCTTTGTATGAATTTAATGCTGAAACAACCACACTAAATAAAGGCTCTTTTTTTAAGATATCACCTTTGTATGAAAAAGATGAATAACCAGCACCCGAAACACTTCCTTTAACAACACCATCAACGCTCCACTTATAATTATTATATGTGTTTGTTAAAGGATTTTCTTGATCAAGGTTTATGGCATTTAGAATAATAGATGATTCTGGTGTATACATTGATTTTCCTTTATAAAAAGGTGGTGTATAAGTTCTTGATTCCCATATTAATATAATTTTTTTAGGATCAAATACGAATTGTTTTTGTATTTTTGAACCATAATTTGTTGTAATCTCTAAATCAACCGTACTTTTTTTATCCAACACAAAATTTATTTTATTTAAACCCACACCAGATTTAAATGATTTGTTGTTGATTTTCCAATCAAAAGCGGAATCAGAAATATTTGTACCATACATTTCTGCTGATATTGTGATTGTGTCACCTATGTTTGGTCTTTCTGGGTAAATATTAAAATATGTTTTCTCTTCTAATTCTGAAAAGTTTTCGGGCCCTGTTGCAGCATATGTATTTGAGGTTAAAAAATAGAAAAAAACTATTATAAATATAAGTATAGATTTATAATTTAAATTCATAAATTAATTATAACAGACTTTAATCTGAATAATAAGTAAAAAACACATTTGCTGTTATACAAGGTAGATTTCCTATAACTGGTATACCCTCCCCTAATGCAGTAAACGCCATTGATGTTATTTTTGTTAAATCACTAACTTTTAAAATACCAGAAAAAGCAAACCAAGGTATAAAAATTACTAAACTTAATATAGAGAATGCTATACCAACACCCGGAATCTCACTTAAAAAGAAACTAAACAAATCTAAAACAACAGCAACTAAAACCATACATATAAAATTTAATGTCACCCCTTTTTTTAAAAGGTTTTGACCTGCATTTACTGCTTGGGTTGCTTTGTTTGCTGGGTTTAATCTCTCTACCCTGCTTGGTGTTGCTAATTGTGTAGCCATTCTTTATTTTTGTCTTTATTAGCATTAGCTAATAATTCTTCTGGGTTAGATGTAATAATGTCATGTTCTGTTCCTGATGATACAACTTTTAATGCGACGTGTTTTTGACCGGCGAAGAATATACCCTCTCCAACCCCGGACTCCAATAATAAATATTTTTCCTCATCTGTAAGATTGAATGTCTTTTGAACCATATCTATGGATGAAGGTGATTGTTTTAAAAGAAATTGCATAGATGAGTTTGTTATGATTGGTAGACCATAAGGAGATCTCAAGAAATCTTCAACATCTTGGGTTATTGTTGAAATACCTAAATAGTATTTACGACCTCTTTTTGCCAATCCAAACAAGAACGAGGCTGTATCTTCAGATTTCATCATATACCATGCCTCATCAACAACCAAAAGCCTCTTTTTCAACTCTTTTCTAACAAGATTCCATATGTGATGCATAACTATATACATAGCCACAGGTTTTAATTCTTCTTCCATATCTCTAAGTGAAAAAACCACAAGCTTTTTGTTTATGTCTAGGTTAGATGGTTTATTTATAAAGCCAGACCAAGTACCTTTTGTATATTTTGTAAGCCTTTGTACAAGCGACTCTCCTCCCTCCATACCAGCTAATACAAGTTCAAAATCAGACATAAGCGGTGGTTCTATTGCAGCAAAATTTGATTCTGGGGTTATGTCTTTAAGTGCATATGTTTCTGTTATTGCTCTATCTATAACAGAATCCTCTTCTGGTGTAAGTCCTCCAAGCATAAGCCTAAACAACCCTACTAGATTTACTATATGTGATCTTAAAACATCTGCTGGAGACTCATCTTCTCTTGGTACAGGAAGATCGAACGGGTTGATGTGGTTTTCTGAAGTAAGTGATATGTTAAAATATCTACCACCAAGTGTTTCGGTCATTCTCTCATATTCTCTTTCGGGGTCTAGAACTATAACATCAACATCAAACATTAAAGATCTCAATATTTCTAATTTTGTTGCGTATGATTTACCTGAACCAGACTTTGCAAAAGTTACTGAGTTGTAGTTTTCAAGCGAAAATCGATCAAATAACACTAAACCGTTGTTGTGTCTGTTTAAACCATATAAAATACCTTTATCTGATGTTAAATCAAAAGATATAAAAGGAAATATACTTGATAATGGTGCAGAATTTAGTTTTGAATGCACAGCCATCTCATCAGTTGCTACAGGTATAGTTGTTTTGAAACCTTGTTCTTGTTGAAATAGTGATGGTTTTATAAATACAAGTGAAGCCTCAAGTGTTGATTTTATTTCTGATTCAACTTTGTTTAATTCTTCTTCGCTATCACCGTATACTGATATATATATTCCCACATCAAATATTTTCTCTTGTGCTTGTTGTAAATTATCACGCAGCTGCTCTAAGTTTTGATAAGATGCATCAAGTTGAGGGTCACGAACCAAACCTTTTTCCTCTCTATCGTTTATTTGACTTTGAACTTCTGCAACTTTCTTTTTGAATTCGTTTAATATAACTGATGTATCTATAGGGTGTACAAATATAGAAACATCAAAAGCTTTATCTAGATTTATTATAGGAGAAAACCAAGAGTCTGAAAGGTATTTTGGGTATGACATGACGAAGAAGCTTCTAACTAGCTTCTCCCCTAAATTAAGGGTCTTGGGACTTATTTTTAGTGCAGAGGGTGCGATAATGTCTTTTAATTCTAATACCGCAGATCTATAAATATCTTTCGGTAATATAGAAGTTATTTGTTGAGTTTTGTTTGTGTTGTTTTTTGGTTTTAAAAAATCTAGAAATCCCATAATGTATATATTACATCTTTATTGGTTTTTCTGCATCTCCTGGATTAAATATTCTATAAAACAATTCAACCAATTCCTCACTTCCTAGTCTTGCAACTTTAACACCACATCTTGCTAAACCTTGTTCAACCACAGATATTCTTTGTTCTAGCTGACTCTTTATTTCTTCAAACTCATCATTTTTGTTTTTTGTTTCGTCTTTGTCTTTTTTTAGTATATTTGCAATTCCTTTTGTTGGACTTGATACAGGGTCATAAGGAATAACCAAAAAGAAACTCTTTGTCATAATATTTGAACCTTCTGTTAAACCTTTAATGAACATTATGTATTCACTAATTTGTATTTTCATCAAATCACTGGTTTGAGCCTTTAGTCTCTCCTCCAATAATGCTATATAAGGTCTAATATCTAATTTTCTTGATTGTACATATATTTGTACTGAAAAATCCAGAGAGTTCAAGAAGTTTTGAAATTGATATATAACAGATTCTTGTTCCTCTGTTGATTTTAATGCAAAGTTTATTGACGTAGCCAATACAACCGCTCTCATAGAGCCATCTTTTAAGATCATAATACCTTCACGTATTTCATTTATAGGTACAAATTCTTGTGATGGGTTTATTGCCATGGGCGACTAGAGAGAATCGAACTCTCGATACAGGATCCACAAACCTGAGTTTTGCCACTAAACTATAGTCGCCATGCTTGTATTTATATCATATATACAAGCTTTTTTCAATTTTACTCTTTATTGGTTGGGTAGACATTTTTGTTAACATCCAAACTCCAAGCCAAATCTTTTAACTTACTTTGTGATAGTGAAGGTGCAATTATTGAATCAATACTCTTTGTTTCAATTTCTTTCTTCTCTGCTGTGACTGGTTTATCTATTTTTTTCCATATATATAATTTTGATTTTGTTACATAAGCAAACCCTGCTGCCAAAATATCAACAAAATCTTTATTATTTATTTTTACAAAAGCCAATGAACCTGCTAAGATCCACAAAACTATCATTAATATTATTCCAGGAAAGAAGCCTAATATTTTGTATATTATATAAGTACCACCTAATCCACCTAATATATAGATAAATTGCTTAAAACTAAATGGTCCTATTATTTTACTATCGAATTCTATAAATTGTGGTACTTGATATCTCATATTATTCTATTGGTTCTCTATATATATCGTTTAGGTTTATATTAATTGGTTTTTTAATTTCTGACTGTGTTTTGGTTTCGGATTCCTTAACAATTTTTTCTTCATGAAATGGTGTCTCTAGCTCTTTGTTTTGTAGTTGATGGTCTGGTTCTATTGGTTTTATTTCTGGTTGTGGGGCTGTAAATTTAATCTCGGTCTCCACTCTAGGTTTTACTGGTTCTGGTGATTCTATGGCTTTTAATATATCATCTTTTTCTTGATCTATATTTTCAGGTATTTCTTTTATCTCTTCTTTTACAGGTTCTTTTGCTAATTCCTCTTCTACTTCTTGGTTTATTTTTTCAGCTTCTTTGTAGAATTGTGCATAGGTCTCTGCTTCCTCTTTTTGTTCTATTTCTTCTTCAGACATAAGCGCTTTTTCAAACTCTTCCTCCTCTTCTTCACTTTTTTCCATCGATTCTAGTCGTTCTCTTATTTTTTTTAATATTTGCATATCAACATCTAGCAATATATCAGCGGCTGTTTCAGAGTTTACGTGTCCGTTGTTGAACATGTTTGAGATAAAATCAGGGGCATCTATATCACCAAACATAAGTTTAATAACTGAATCCTCTAAGACTTGTGTCTGGTCTATGTGCAATTTATATTTGTTTTGTATATTAATTAATGATTCCTCCCAATCGGACATCATTACTGCATATTGTAAGTTTTCGGGTAGAGTTTTTAATTTTTCTTCGTAATATGTTTGATTCATTTTTTTTGTTTTTTTACTTTCTACTTATTTTCTTTTTTTGCATCTTCTATTTTTTGTAGATGTTCGCTTAATTTCATCTTTTTTTCTATTAACTCTTCTTCATGTTTGTTTAATTTCTCTATGTACTTATTTTTTGATTCTTCAAGATTATCTTCTAGTTTTTTGATTGCTTCAGGACTGATATTACCTCTTTTTTTGGCTGATTTTAGGTATATTATGTTTTTATTTATTTCTTTTATTTCATCTGTATTGTCACCGTCTCCAACATATTTACTGTCTTGTGATATACATTCTTTTATTTTGTCTTCTGTAGGCAGTTTACTTAATTTAGATTCTATTGTCTTTATATCTTTTTCATATTTTTTCGTCCTATCCTCGTTTCTTTGTGTTGAAGCTGTGGTGCTCTTACTGTTTTTTATTTTAGATGATATTGCTGTGATTCTTGCTTTTGCTTTTTCATTCTTTCTTCTAAATGTTTCTAATGCCCTCTTTTGATCATTGGTTATATCAGCACCATTTTGTGCCCCTTCGCCATCTGTGTGATATTTAACAACGTTTTCTAATTCGGTGTGCATTGCATGCTCGTTTAATCTTACTGTTATTTTCTTGTTACCTTGATCGTCTGTTGTTTCTGATTTTATAACAGCTGCTCTTCTTATATTATCTAGATGTGATAATGCATTACCTTTATCATCTTTTTTGCCTGAGTTTATTTGTACGACACCTTTGCCAAGTAATGCTGATGATCTATCTTCTATTAATTTATTTAGATAGTTTTCATAATCATCTGTGGTTTTGTTTTTATTTTTCTTCATCCATTCATCTTGTGACATAGCTTTGTATTTTGCGTCTATTGCATCATATACAGCATCACGTGTTTCTTTAACACCTTTATCTCTTCTTTCGTCTGCTTGTTTTCTTGTCTCGCCAGCAGAGTTTTTAGGATCTTTGAGTTGTGTTGCCATTTTTGCAGCTCTCTCCCCTAATATATTATTTGGATTGTTTGCTGCTATAGATCGGGCAAGATCTCTCATACCTTCTTTAACAGTTATGCTTGGATTATAAAAACCTTCACTAAATGTTTTACCTCTCAGTTTACTTAATCCACCTGTTGCTGTTCCTGCTGTCAACTTGGCCGCACCTATACCAACACCGGCCGCTGCTGATGATGATTTCTCCCAAGTTTTTTTGGCTAAGCCTTTTGTGGCTGCATCTTGCCAGCTGCCAAATTTATTTGCAACACTTTGGCTCCATTTGCCCCCAATGGTCTCACCTGTTCCTGCTGCGTGTTTAACACCATAACTTATAGCTCTCATCATAAATATAATGACTATGACAAATACAGCAAATACTGATATGGTCTCAGTAGACATACCGCTCGTACCAGCTGCCGGCGGCTGACATATTATCTGTAAGAAGCTTGTTCCGTTTGCTCCTGATCCTAATTTTTCAAATATTATAATAGCTACCAACATCCAAAAAAGATATGCTATTGGAAATGTTAATACATGCTTCATTTCTGCCCACCAACTGTCTTTGAACTTAGAAACATGCGGGTTGTTTGGTAACACATAACCCCAAACCCATAAAGGTGATTTTATAAACAATACTATTATGTTTACTAATCTGACCAAAAACAATACCGCTGCCAAACCTAAAGCCAAACACAATATAACTAAGAATATTGAACCCAGAACAGATATTGTTATCAATGCCCCAGGATTATTTGCACAAGCGTTTGTACCAGCCAGACCGCTGTCGGCAAATATTTGGTTTATGTTATATAAAGCAGATAGACCAACAGTGTTCATTACTCTAGCTGATATAGAAGCTGTTGCATCCTGTGTGCTGCTTGCTTTCATTGTCTCGTATATTTTCAGGGATACTATGTTTGAACCATCAACCATAATCTTGGCCGCAAATAAACTGAAGTTTATTAATATGGCAACAACCACAACATTCATCAATACTTTTTTTGCATTGTATTGAGCTTCATTACCTATCAATATCTGTATAGCTGCCCACAACAATATAAATATAAAAGTTATATTTAATATATCCCTTAGAAATGTCCATGTAACCTCTATCACACCAAGTTTTTTGAAAAATTCTGCTGAGTTTATAGAGAGCTCTAATGAGTAGTCAAACAATACTCCGACTATATATGTGATAAAAGACATCAACTTGAATATGATGTTTGTGCCTTGTGCAACTAACCACATCATACAGTGTGGGGTGAACATACTTAAGACAGTGCTGCATTGTGTTTGTGAAGCCTGCCAACCTTGTGTTTGATTGATCTGATTTTCTATTCCAGCCAGCTGACCTCCAGCCTGAACAACCGCCCTACCGGCCTCATCCGCTGCTTGTCTTGCTGTTCTTGCTGCTGTTATGGCCTGGTCTATTTGGGCCTGTGTTGCATTAGGATCGTTTTGTAATGTTGCAGCTTCCTGCTCTTTCTGTTTTGCTATTTCTGCTAATCTGTCGTACTCATTTTGTTTTTCTTGTTTTGCTAATTCTGCATTATATCTTTCGTTTTTTAGTTTAACTGTGGTGCCAGGCTCTAGTCCCTGAGCTTTATCAACTCGATCAAAAAACCCCTCAGCCTCTTTAGATTCTTTGTACATATTAGGATCTTCTGGAACAAACATATAGTCTTTTGTTCCATCTTTTTCTTGCACCATTGTTCCTAATACAACAGCATCTCTATTTTTTGTGTTTTCAGGGGTCGGGTCATATATAAAGATGTTGTTTTGACCTGTATTAATTCTATAAACATTGTTTGTGTTCCACTTAGCTTCTCTTACATTAAATTTTGAATTAGAAGCCTCCAGTCTTTCTTGTAACATTGATAGTTGATAAGGTGCTAGTTCAGAAACTGTCCTATCACCAGAGTATAAGTTCTCTGCCTTTATGGATGTTACTGGTACCAAAAAAACACACAAGAAGATTATTCCTAAAAAAATATTTTTTATAGATTTATACATATGCATACTTACATATAGTATACTATATTAATTTAATAAATTAAATTAATACCCTGTTTGATTTTGTTGCAACACTCTTCCTAATGCTTGATTTATAAATTGATTAACCAAAGCTGTTACAACTTGATCGAATTTGTCTGCGAAAGCTAATCTTTGTTTTGGTAAATTAAGTGTTGATTCAAGTTGTCCTTGTATAACTCTTCCTGGTGTTATTGTCTGACAATCTTTTTTATTTGTCTTTGGATTATTTGTACAGGTTGTGTAATTTAAGAATCCACTGTTCCAATTTAAATCTCTCATTTGACTATTTTGACTAGCGACTATAGCCCCTGTTAATCCACTTGTAGTTCTAAACAATGTGTCATACGGATTACCTTGTTGTGTTTGTGTGATATTATACCAAGAATTCCAGCCACCACCTTGTATAAAGTTTCCTTGCATAAAACTATTTAGTTGTCCTGGGTTTTGATCAAAAGTACAACCAAGGAATCCGTTGCTTAAACCCCTGTTTACGTATCCACCTGTTTGATATCCATATCCATAAGGCTGATTTGCTCCGTATTGAGCCAATGTTGCCCTAACCATAGCTTCCCTGTATACATCACATACATTTGTCCCACCTGATAAACCATAAGCCAGATTCTGTATAAAAGATGCCGCTTCTTCATCAGCCAACTGTTTGAAGAACATGTCAGGATTATTTAGAAAGGCCGGGTTTCCGTCAAAACCTGTGTTAATCCATAATATTGTTGAATCAGCTATGTAACCAATCATTGAATTTACTATACAATATGCTACAGAATCCCAACTGGGTAATGATAAGACACCGCCAAGACCTACTGTACCAACAGATGCACTTGTCTGGGCTTTTATATTTTCTCCAACAACACCTTGTTCGGATGTTGGAACTAGCGTTAATGATCCGGCAATATTTTGTGTTGCTTTACCTAAAGCTTTAGATACACTACCTGTTATAAGGTTTGATAAGACTTGTCCGGCACCGCAACCACCCACTTGTGCAGCTATTGATCCTGCTGCGCCAGTACCTGTTGAGGTTGCTGTTGATGTTGCGTTCGCAACTATCCCACTTATTTGATTTTGTACATATGCTGAGTTTAGAAAAGGGTTACCAGATGTTTGATAAGGATTATATGTGTTATAAGCATTTTGGTTATATACTCCTGTATTGAATCCATTAACTGTGTTTAGGAGTTGTTGATTTTGTATTGTTGTGGTTGGATAATCAATAGCAAAAACCGACAAAGGTCCAAAAATAATAGTTAGAATTAAGAATATGTTTATTGTTTTCATTTTTTTATTCTATTTTTATGGTTTCATTATTTATGTTATTGTTAGTCCAAATCATCCCAGGATCATCTGCTGTGTAACTTACTTTATTAAGTATAATTGTTTTTCGGATTTTTTCAAAACCGTTTGTTAATTCAGTGGTAGCTGTTTGTAAACTGTTTATTCCTAAGAGAGCTCTTGCTGGGTCAGAGTTTTGATACTCTAATAGAGACATGCCTTCTGAATATTTTATATATCCGTTCACAATCAATAAATGATTTTCAGCCAATATGTCTGGCACGACAACAGTTTTTAAGACATCTGCCGCGCCCCTATATGCCGCAGCCACATAAGGTGTTTTATCTTTTTTTGTGTTGATATTTGATATGACCTTAGTTAAGGCATCTTGAACTATAGCCAGGTTTGTACCATATATTTTTAAATTTTCTACACTAGATGATGTTGTTTTTATCTGATTTATTGTTATTGTGTTGGCCGATTGAATCTTATTTTTCAATAAATCATTAGTCATTTTCGCTATCTCGTCGGTTTTTATCTCGCCAGAGGTATTGTATTTTATGTATTGTGTAAAAACATCCTTAGATAGACTATCAGTCAGATTATCGCTACTGTTTTTTTGAAAAGATTTTGAAAATTTTTGAAAGTTTTTGATGTTTTCTTCTGTCACTGTTGCTAATATGTTTTCTTGATATCTATCTGCTTTAGTTACAATCTTTCCGTTTTCATCAACAACTATGTTGTCGGAGAATTTGTCTATTAATTTATCTTTTTGGGTAATCGAAAAAACTATTATAAGAAGAAAAACGCAAACCGCTGCTATGTTTAAAGTATGCTTATTCATTAATGTTATTATATAACAATTCTGTTATATAAATCCAATCAACAGGTTTTAACTCTTCTGGTCTTCTGTTTTTATATTTTTCATCTTTTATTTTTAGTGTAGATCCGAGCTGCTTTCTTTTACTATTGAACGCTTTTTTTGCTATGTCCCAATATTTTTTCTCAAAATCTGTGTTTTTGTTTAAGAATAGATTTCTATTTATATTTTTTATTATCATAACCACCGAATCTACATTTGGTACAGGGGTAAAGTTGCCACGAGATACTTTTAAAAAATTATATGATTCGCCATATGTGTTTATCCCGAGAGAAAACAGGCTCTTTTTGCTATCTTTTGCTCTGTCACCTATTTCTTTCTGTACCATCAGTATCATGGATTTTGGTTGATTTTTTGATTCCAGGAACTGTCTTATGATATATCCTGTAAGATAATAAGGTATGTTTGCAATTATTATATAATCTTTTATGTCTTTTTCTGTGTCTATATTAAACCCTCTTATATCTCTATGTATTATTTTTAGGTTTTTGTGGTCTTTTTTAGGAAATCTGTCTTCTAGTATTGGTATTGCCCTGTCATCGGCCTCTATGCATATAACCTTATTTTCTTTACACTTCTCTAGTATCTCTGCGGTTAATTCACCTGTTCCTGGTCCTATTTCTAATATTTGTGTATTTTTATCTATATATTGCAAAGATTCTTTAACTATTTTTTGTATAATCGTTTTGTTACTCAGAAAATTTTGGCCCAGTGATTTTTTTGCTTGCAATATATGTTTCATTGATATTGTTTTACCAATCTATCTCTGATAAATCAAGTAAATCCCTTTTTCCATTATTATTATGCTGAGGTTTATTTGAATAAAAGCTTGTATTGTCTGTATAGTCCAATAACTCGTCACCGATATCTTTTATAAAACCTGATATAGTCCTGATCTGTCGGGCCCCAAATATTGTTCTCATCACCGCGTTTGATAAATGTAATTTTCTTTTTGCTCTTGTTATGGCAACATAAAACAGTCTCCTCTCCTCCTCTTCGTCGGTGTCTGTGTTATTTTCTCCGGCTCTTTCGTATGGAAATAGACTCTCCTCCATTCCCACTATGAATATATAATCATATTCTAGTCCTTTTGATGCATGAACAGTCATTAATCTAACTTTATTTTGTTCGTCTTTTTTATCTAATTCATCTTGATCTGACATTAATGAGGTCTCTTCTAAAAACAGACTTAGGGCTTCTTCTGGGTCATATGCATCGTATTTTGTGGTCAAAGATATGAGTTCTTTTATGTTTTCCGCCCTCTCTATATCATCTTCATTTTTTGTTAAAAGTGTTTTTTCCATCCCGCTGTTTTTATATATATATTTGAAGACCTCTGATAGTTTTTCCGTCTTTGTTTTTGTGGCTATTGTGTCCAATAAATCAAAGTAGTCTCTAATTTTTATTTGTGTACCTTGATTAAGTTCTGATATTTTATTTTCTACTATTTTTATGAGACTAACTGGACCTATTCCTCTCGCTGGTGTGTTTATTGTTCTCTTGATATCTGTTATCGAGTCTCTATTTATTGCAGCCTTTAGGTATGAAATCATATCTTTTATTTCTTTTCTTTCAAAGAATTTTACTCCTAAAACCTGATAAGGTATATTGAATAATAGACAAGCCTCCTCCAATGTTCTTGATTGAAAATTGGCTCTATATAGTACAGCTATATCTTTGGGTTCTACACCTTCTTGTATTAATGATTTTATTTTTTTACCCATCACATGTCTTGATTCATCCGTTTCATCAAAAGCTGTGTAAACCTCTATCTTTTCACCAGATTCTTTTTGGGTGAATAAGTTTTTTTTCTTTCTGTATATGTTTTTTTCTATAACATTATTGGCTGCCTCTATTATGTTTCCTGTTGATCTATAGTTTTCTTCCAAGAGCACAACTTCTGTTCCTGGAAAATCGTGTTCAAATTCTAATATATGAGAAATATTTGCACCTCTCCATGAATATATGGTTTGATCTGCATCACCTACAACAACTATGTTTTTTTCATCACCCGCCAAGAGTTTACATAATTCATATTGTATAGGATTAGTGTCTTGATATTCATCCACATGTATATATTTCCAAAGATTATTAAGCCTCGATTGTATATCAGGATTCTCTTTTAGTATCTTTACAGGTAATGTTAATAGGTCATCGAAGTCTACATTTTTTTCTTTTTTTAATTGTGTATCATATATATTCCAAACTGCCTGTGTGGTCTCACCTATAAAACCATCATGACCCGACAATACTTTGGTTGTATATTCTTGTAGAGATACATTATCTCCTTTATTTCTCGAGATTATATTTAATATTTTAGAAGGTTCTACTTTTTTTGGGTCATGGCCTTTGCTGATTAATATTTCTTTTATTTTTTTCTTGCTGTCATCTCTGTCTAATATGGTAAAGTTTTTGTTTAAACCTATTGTGTGTCCAAAATTTTTCAATATATAGACTCCTAAACTGTGAAATGTCGATATAAAAGGTTTTTTATATCTTATTATTTCTCTAAGGGCTTGGTCTGATTCAAGCATGTGTTGCACACGCTCTTTCATTTCTTTGGCTGCCTTGTTGGTAAATGTAATAGCCATTATGCTTTCTGGTGTTATGTTGTGTTGTATTAGATTAACTATACGCGTGGTTATAGTTTTTGTTTTTCCGGCACCAGCACCGGCTATGATTAATATTGGTCCGTTTATTTGAATAACCGCCCTTTTTTGAGCGGTGTTCAATTGATCTATATAATGATTCATTTTTATTTATTGTTTAAGACATGATGCAACACTCTTTGTTTTAAAAAATCTAAAGATTCTTTATTTTGTTGTTGTAGGTTTTTTAGGTTTTTTATAAACTCTGTCAGAAATTCTATTTGTAATTCTTGGGTTTTGTTTAATACATTGTAGTGATTTTGCAGAGAAGATAGAATATTATCCGCTTCTTTTGGTTCTAACTCTTTCATGAGTTGATCCGCTGTTTGCTTTGCTAAATCTGTTGCGTTTAAAGTGTTTTGCATATTTTTATTTAGATAATTTTGATCTAATCTCGGTATACTCTCTTATTTTAGCATCCAGAACCATATTTTGTAATATTGTATTTGTTGATTTTGATCTGTGTAAGTTTAATGCTTTCAGCAGACTGTTTACATGCTCTAGTTTTTTCTCTTTTGTTAAAGCGTTTGATGATAATAATACTTCATACGCTCTAAATATCTTATTCAATTCACTTTCTTCGTTTTTATTTAACCCATCAATAACAAGCTCTTGAAGTGTTAATTCTATTTTTCTTATTCTCAATTCATCGTTTTCGTCACCGTATTCACTGTATTTTCTGATGTTTTGTGTGGCTGTCTCAAATCTATTTACCAGATCTTTGACTTTATTGCTATCCACTTTTGAGTCCTTGCCCCTTTTTTTTGTTTTGAGATCTAGTATTTCTTTTTCTACATTATCTAGTGATCTAAGTCCTATTTCGTACTCGGCCTTCTGTTCTAGTTTGTGTAAATCTTCGTCTGTTTCGAATTCGAATAATATATCTTCTGTTTTAACCACCTCTCTTGAGGTTTCATCTATAAATCTCTGCTCAACTTCGTCATTTTTAAGCATCTTCTCGGCTTCTGATCTTATGGTATTATCTCTGTATCTTGAGTCTGAAAAGGTTTTATACATTGACCCGAATATTTCATATAATTTTTTATCTTCTTCTGAAATATCTGTCATATCAAATTTTTTAGGATCTTTAGCGTACTGTATTAATTTAGCCGAATTTTCTCTGATAAGATGTAATAGGTTGCCCATCCTGTTTCTGTTTTCTTGATTTAGAACATTGTCGTTTTTACCTATTCTTTCAACAAGGTTTTGTTTTCTGACCTCTCTGATCAATGGTGCAAACCTGTTTATTTTTTCCGGTTCAAGTTTTTTGCTTCTAATAAAAGGAAGTTTCTGCCCTATGTATGCAAACATTTTTCCACCAAAACCTTTTGCGTTGTTGAATTCCACATCATCTGTATATCTTCTGATTATGTTTCCAACACCACCTGATTCATCCTCTGTTTTTATTCCTTTGGTGTATTGACTATAATTTTCATCCATGTCTTTTAAGAAATCGTACAAACCAGATATAGTATCTCCTATTTCTTCATCACCTTTTGTGGCCTCAAATAATTCTTTTATTTGGCTTGATTTTAACTCTCTGTCTAGTTTACTACCTTTTGATCTTGCCTCATTTATATCTCCTTTTACTTTTTTAATTTTGTTTAATTTATCTATATATTCTTTATTTTGTTGGTTTTTTTCATGTTTAGCACATATCTGTTCTACCATATCTTTGTTGCCTTCAAAGTCTCTGTATAGTGCAAAGACTAATGCCGATATCTTTGTATCCGCTAATATAGATTTCTTTTCACCAGAATCTTTGGATGCTTTTGATATTGATTGTAATTTTTCAAAAAGGACTTTTGATTTCGTATAACTTTCATGCCAGTCTGATATATGTCTTCTTTCGAATTCGTTGTTTATACCTTTTTGTTTTAATGATACATAAATAGTTTTCAGCCAGTTTTCAAAAGTCTGATCTCGAAGTATCTCTGAATAATCGCCCTGCTCGTCTATCTCTATTAAATCTTCTATTGATAATTGTTTTGGTGTTTCTGGTTCCTCTGTTGTTTCGTTAACGGCATCTTTGTTCTCTGTATTTCCTCCTATTGTGTTACCTTTATATAACTCGAGTTGGTCCATAGGTATACCTGCTTCACCTCCTTCGAAAAAGGCAAATACTATATCTCCATGTTTTTCTGTTTTTAATATCCTTCTGTATTCACCCCATTGAGCCTGTCCCTCTGATATCCATATAACAAAATCCCCCACCTTTGGTTTTTTGATTTTTATTTTTTCAGGTTCGGTGGGTTTAGCTTCTTCTGTTTTTGGTGCCTGTGTTTTGTTTTTTACTTCTTTTTCTTTTGTTTTATTTTCTAGTTCTGATTTAACTCTTTTTGCCAGTTGTATAAGATTCTCCTCTGCTTTTGTGTCTATCCTCTCTTCTATAGGGGTCGCTATCATACCAAGGTTTTTCTTTAACCATATCTGTGTACTTTCCTTTAATTTTCCTATTGTCTCGTATTCTTTACCTGCTGTTGTAACTGATTGCAAATATTCTAAAGCGTCACCTATGTTTTGTATTGATTCATTGCTCTCCTGATTGTTTTCATTTTTTGCTGGTTTAGGTTTCTCTGGTTTTTGTACTTTCTCTCTTTTTTCAGAATACCAGGCATTACCTGATGATATTGATTTTATGTCTTGATTCAATACATTCAAAATTTGTTTTTTGTTTGCAAAATCTGAATTCCTTATTTTGGATTTTATTGCGTTTATTTTATTAATAAGACCTCTGATAGATTTTCTTTGTTCATCCTCATTATTAATCTTGTTTATTGAGTTTATCATATCAAAAATTAGACTGTCTCTTTTTGATAAAAATTCAGTCACATTTTCTCTTGATTCTGCTAATTTATCTAATATATCTCTATATGTTTCTTGTTGTTTTTCTTTATTACCCTCTTCTGTTTCATTTTTTGTTGTTGTTGGTAATATCTCCACAGATTTATTGTGTAGATTTATGTTGGCGGTAAACGATCCTTGTCTACCAGAACATTCTACCTTTATTTTATTTGATTTTCTTTTTATTTTTATACCTTCAATTTCTTTAATTTTAGATAATATAACCTGTATAGAATCTTCGTTGATTTCTTCCTTTTGTAGTGCTTGTAATGCTTCAACTGCTTCTTTTAAAGCTGTTTCTTCTGATTCTTCACCGCGTTCCAGCTCCGATGATTTTAATGTGTTATCTTCGGTTGAGTTTGGGTTTATTTCCTCCTCTTTTTTTTCTGTTTCTACGGTACTTACTGTTTTTAGTTTTTCTCTTATTTTATCAATGAGTTTTAAATCTCTCATTACTGCCTTAACACCCCTGTTTGTCTTTGCAAGATTCATTTCCATCATACGCTCCGCGGTTTCTGCAACTAACTCTTCTTTTTCTCTTATATAAGATTCTAAATCTTTTAATTTATCACCTTTGATTGATCCATCTTCCAGTTCCTTCAATTTTTTTCTTAATTCTCCCTCTGACGGTGTGTATGATGGTGTTGTTATGAGGTCGACAACTTCTCTTTTTTGAGGCTGTGATTCTTCGATTGTATCCTCTGCTTCGGGGATTACTTCTTCATTTATCCCTTCTTCTGGTTTATCGATCTCTTTCTCTTTGGGTTCTTCTTCAATAGGGGTACTTGATCTTGCTGTTTGTTGTTCTCCTATCTGAGCATCTACTGATATGCTTTTATTTTTATCTCCTAGGTTTATTGTGGCACTAAATGTTCCATATCTTCCTGTATATGTTACCTGTATAAAATCATTTCTCTTATTTATATTTACTCCGTCTATATCTTTAATTCCTGATAATATTACCTCAACCGATTCACTGTTTATGTCTTCGTTTGATAGCATTTTTAATGCCTCTGCCGCTGCTTTTAACTTATCTAAGCCTGTTTCCTCCTCTTTCTCTATATTGTCTTCTAAAACAAGCTCTGCTTGTGTTAATATTTCTGGTGTTGGTTTTTCTTTTGTCATAATTGTTGATTTTTTCCTTTTTTTAGCTTTTGTGTTTATTGCTGACTCAAACTTTTCTAGTGCCTTTTCCCATTCTCTTTGATATATTTTTACCCCACCTTCATCCACGAATTGTATTTCTTTATCTGGCTCTAATTCTTTTAATCCGTCCATCTCCTCTATTTTACTTCTAAGCTCAGATATCATACCTGCTACAGCTTCATATGAGGCCTTATAATCTTCATTTTCTGGGTCCTGTTGCATAAGTGCGGATATCTCCCTTGTCTTTTTTACCCACTGATCTAATGTTCCGTTTGTTATAAAATCAAAGTTTCCCGATATTTCGACTTTCTCGGTATTTTTTGGAGGTGTTTCTCGTGACATATTGTAAAAATTATACCACACGAATTTGCTTGATTACAATGTTTTGAAGGTATAACATATTATATGTGCAAATGATTTTTCGTATAGTTGTATTATGTTGTATATAATACAACTGCATAAAAAACATTTTATTAGTTTAAGATAAACGTATTTTACACAAATCTTCAAATTCATTGGTCGGTTTTCTTATTTTTTCGGGATTACTTACAGGTTTTATACAAATAAATATAGACGGTTCCGTAGATGCCGGCTCTGATTCATCTGCGGGTGATTATCATGTACTTGATTTAAATAAAAATTTAAATCAAACCGTTAGTTTAAACATGGAGAATGGTCTTTCTGGTTATTTTAATACATTTTCTAAAAAAACAGATAAAATATCAAAGGTTAATGCTGTAAAGCTTGATCAAAAAACCCTTATAATAAAAGGTTTTAATGAAAATATTGATCCAGCTCTATTAAAAACAATAGATTTAAATATAAAAAATATAGCCGAATCTACCTCTACAAATATAGGTGAAAGTGGGTTTGAACACGGTACAGATATAGTGCCGGTTGTTTTAGATGTAGATGTTAGTGGTGATGTTGTTGAGCTGGTCGATTCAGATGGTGATATATCAGAATATGAGGTTGCACCTGGCGACACTTTGAGTTCTATTGCTGAAAAACATAATATCTCGGTTGAAACCATTTTATGGGCCAATGATTTGAATTCAAAGAGTACTATAAAAGTTGGTCAAAAACTTGTTATATTACCGGTGTCGGGTTTATCTTATAAGGTTAAAAAAGGTGACACTGTTAGTGGTTTGGCTTCTAGATTTGGTGTTACAGAGGATGATATTGTAGGTTTTAATAAAACAGAGGGTAATAAATTGATAATAGGTGAAACTATAATTATTCCAGGTGCAAAACTAGCAGACAAACCTTCAAATAATCCAAAAAATCAAACAAATAAAGGTAATAATGATAAGCCTAAAAATAATACTTCTGCCGGATATTTTGTTAGACCTATTAATGGTATTAAGACTCAAGGTATACACGGATACAACGGTATAGACTTCGGTGCCCCTATTGGTACAGCTGTATATGCAGCAGCTTCTGGTGTGGTGACATTGGTGCGTGGTGGAGACGCTTGGAATGGTGGATATGGTAATTATATAGTTATTAAACATCAAAATGGAACACAGACTTTATATGCTCACCTTGATAGTATTGGTGTAAATATCGGTCAAACTGTTGATCGTGGTGATGTTATAGGTAGATCAGGTAATACAGGTAGGTCTACAGGTCCACATCTTCATTTTGAGGTTCGTGGAGCTAGAAATCCTTTTTAAATAAATTTATAATCTTATCTAATGTTTTGGTATTAATGATATTGATTTCCTCAATATCATTTTTACTTTTTATTGATAGAAATTTTTCATATTCTATTGATGTGTTAAATATTTTCTTTATTAGATTTTCATCTTTAAAACCAAAGCTTTTTATGTATTCGATTTTATCTATCGTATATCGATCTTCGATATTTACATTTATTTTTCTTGAATTAATATCAAATTCTAATATAAATTTATTTATATTGATAAGTTCTTCTGGGGTTATATCTCTATAATACTCTCTTGAGTATATGTTATTCTTTATAACAACATCAAAAATGTCTTCTGATAATAATCTGATGGTGTTTCTATATCTCAATATATTTCTCTGCACACAAAAACATTTCATCTTTCTGTCTTGATTGAAGAAAAATTCCCCTGTTCCACACGGGCATGTTGTGTAAAATGCTAACATACTAGATGTTCTAATCTGGTTTATTCTCAATAACTTTATTCTATCTAAGTTCTTGATGTTTTCTATCAGATTAAAGCCAAACTTACTCATAAACAGATATTTATCATAATCTTTCTCATTATGTGTTTGTATATTGTTTATGTAAGGTGTTGTGTATTTTAATAATATTTGTTCATCATCTATATTGGTTAAACCTGCAAAATTTAATAATTGTGACAGACTTAATCTCGATCTATAGAATATAAGATTTTTTATGAAATTGTATAAGTTATTATTTTCATTTGTTTTTTCGATTAGAATATTATTCTTTGTACATAATAAGAAAATTACCTCATCTATTTCATCTGGAAGATTATTGATGTTGTATTTTATTATAGGATCTTGTTTTATTTTTTTGGAAAAAAGGTCTACCTGTTGATTATTTTTTATGTTTTGATTTAATTCATCCAAAGTATTTCCTGATATAAACTTTATATCATGCTTGATTAAAACACTTGATATGTCTTGTATTTTATTTTTAATGAATTGTATATCTTCATGTGAGCAGCATATGGTTTTGATGTTATGTGTTATTGCTGTGTATATGGTTGATAATATATTCTTATTGGAATTGACGTTTCCTAGTATGGACAATCTGCCTGTCGCTAATATGTCTTCATGATAATTCATCAATTTCATAGAAAATAGACAGCTAAGCGCTATACTTAAATCATAATTATTTATAACTTCCCCATTATCATATGGAGACACGTTCACTGTTATTCTTTTATTATGTGATTTAAGGTTTATTAATTTTTGTGTTCTTAAAGATGAGTATATCCTGTCTTTAAGTTCCGATATGTTTTTTTGATTCATTCCTAATATGGAAAATTTATATATTCCTGAAAGAATCACGGATTCTATCTCTGCTGCCTCTGTTTTATTATCATTGTATTTAACTCCGAATATTTTAATATTATTATCCATAAATAGATAATAATGTTTTTGTGTTAAATTTTTATTAAAGAAATTATAAAATCTATCTAGATATATTTTCTTTTAACAATCTATCTTTTATATCGATAAATGAAGATTCTCCTGATGTTATGAGAACGTATTTATTATTGATGAAACCATAAACAATTGTTAAATCATCGGAATTTTTGATATACTCTCTAACATCGTGATTTTTGATTACTTTGTCTATAAAGTTGATTGTGTCGGCATTCTTGTATTTTATTGTTGTTGTAGATTGTGTTTCTATGTTGTTGCCTTTAAATATATCTTTTAAGTCTACAGGCATATATTTTTCCCACCCAAGCATAGATTTGAATGCTAGGTCAAAGTCATTAACTTTTATAAGTGCATATGTTTCAAATTTGTTATCCGGCATTGAATATAATCCAAAATAATATTCATCGGACAATGCTCTTATTAGACTTAACTCTCCAGAATATCTTATTTTTTCCATAAATAAAGGTAGGCCAATGTTTGTTTGTATTCCTATGTTATTATATGGAGAAATTTTATTTTCTATAACAAGATTTTTTATATTATTAATATCAGATATAAGTTCCACCTTGTTTCTATTTGAAAGATCAACATCTTTAATGATCTCAGGGTTTAATATATTATTGTTTTTTATAGTTGGTGAATTTTTTGTAGTTGTTGTGCTAACTTGGTTTGTGTCTGTATTAATGTTGTCATTGATTATCGAATTGTTTGATCTGTATAGTATATAGAAAGTTATTATCGAACCTATTATTAATACAGAAAACAGTATCAAGGCTACGGTCCTTATATCTAATTTTGTATTTGTCTCTGTTTTATTTGTCGATTCCCCTGGATTTTTATTTACAAAAGAATTTTTGTTTGGGTCAGTTACTATCTTGATGATATTTTTTCCATAATCTTTATCTCTGACCGCGGTGGCTAAATCAGTTTCTAATGTGTGTATTGATGTTTTTGGTGCTATCTTATCATCCATAATTATTTAAATTTAGTATTATTTTCTTTTATTTGATTGTTTTTTATAGATTAAATATCTTGAGGGGTTTTCTGATAGGTCTATAAATTCATCTGCAAACTCTTTTATCATCCCAGAAGCCGATTGTCCAAATGCTACCACCTCTACCCTACAACCATATGTCCCTTGTAAATATTGAACTAGATGAACAAAATCCCCGTCCCCTGATGCTATTATTATAACATCTAATTTGGGTGCTAATCTTATAGTATCTATCGCTAAACCAACATCCCAATCAGCCTTCTTTGATCCACTGCTAAATATCTGTATATCTTTTATCTTGGTTTCTATCCCTATTTTACCAAGTGCATCAAAGAAATTTTGTTCATCTTGTGTATCTGTATTTATGACGTACGCTATGGCCCTTATAAGATTCCTTTCTTTTAATGTGTCTTGTATTATATTATTAAAATTAACTTTTGCTCTGTATAGATTTTTTGCACCATGATATAAGTTTTGTGTATCAATAAAAATACCCACACGCTGACTTTTATGTTTTAGATTTTCCATATAAGAATTATATATTAATTTACAAATATTTAAAATAAATAAAAGACCTGTGTTTTTATAGCAGGTCTTTTATTTGTGCTGTATTCTGGTCTAATTATTTTGATTTTGACACTTTTACAGCTTGAGTGTATCTATCGCCATCAACTTTTTTTAGGTACTTCATATGAGAAAGTCTTTTAGACACTAGTTTTAAAAGACCTCTTCTTGAACTGTTATCTTTTTTGTGATTTTTAAGATGATCAGCAAGTTGATTTATTCTTTCTGTTAATATTGCAACTTGTACATCAGAAGAACCTGTGTCTGTTTTATGTATACCAGATTTTGAAATTATTTTTGACTTTTTTATTTTAGAAATCATATTGCAATATATTATCATATAAATAATTTTTATGCAAATTATATGACTATAAAGTTCTTATTTTTCAACAGAGATTCCTGTATTTAATTTATCGGTTGTGTAAAAAATACCCTCGATCCCCTACTGTATTAACAGTCTTACTTACCTTATTTGGATTTGGATAATGTTTATATGTGTTATAATTTAATCATGAATATAAGTGATGCTATACGTCGTTTTTTGGAATATATAGAGATAGAAAAAGGTAGAAGTTTAAATACTGTAGATAACTATAGTCGTTATCTTGGTTTTTTTTCAGAATATCTTGAAAATAAAGGCATAAAAGACGTAAAAGACATTAAAAGACAGGATATAAGAGACTTCAGGATGTATCTAAACAGAAAAAAGAACATAAATTTATCAAAAAGTAAAGAGGATTTCATAGGAAAGAAGACTCAAAATTACTATCTTATATCAATAAGGTCTTTTCTTAAGTTTTTGCAAAAGAATGAAATAGCCGCCGTTTCACCAGAAACAATAGATTTGGCTAAGGTTCCAGAAAGACATATATCTTTTATGACAGGTGAGGAGCTAAATCAACTACTGAATGCTCCAAAAATGCCTATAAATAAAGAAAATACCAATCTTCTTAGGGATATTGCCATAATGGAACTGCTTTTTTCTACAGGTTTACGTGTATCAGAACTATGTTCTTTACCAAATGATATTGATCTATCTCTAGGTGAGATATCTATAAGAGGTAAAGGGGGTAAGGTTAGGGTTGTGTTTCTAACAGAGGATGCTACTACGGCCGTAAGAGAATATAGACTAAAATATTTAGATAATAATAAGATAGTGAATGATAAATTGTTTCCTGTGACACCTAGAACTGTTGAGAGGTTGATAAAGAAATATTCTATTATGGCTGGCATATCTAAAAAGATTACTCCACACGTATTAAGACACAGTTTTGCTACAAATTTACTTCAAAATGGTGCAGATATAAGATCTGTTCAGGCTATGTTAGGGCATTCTAATATATCAACAACACAAATATATACCCATGTTACAGACACGGGTTTGAAAAATATTCACAAGAGTTTTCACAAGAAACCCAATAAATAGGGTGGGGGGGTGGATTTTTAATTATTTAACCTTATATTTGTTGCGTATTTCTTTTATTTTTGTCTCATTTTCAGAATGTTTCCTGTGTAACGCCTCTTTGTATTGTTTAATAAGTGTATTTTCCTCCAAAGACCATAAATCGCGTGATATTTTTATAAGTTCCTCTTTGGTGTTTATTGACGGGTCGTCCATACATTTATCCAATAATATGTTTAATATATAACCTATTTTAGGCCCAGGTGTCACATGTAACATCTCTATCAGGTCATTTCCGTTTATTTTAAGCATTGATACATCAGTAGGGTCTGACAGCACCTCTTCTATCAGAGACATGTATTTTCTAAGTCTATAAGGATCTTCTTTTGGTCTACCTGTCCCGACCCTGTCGCATATTCTAAGGTTTATAAGCTCCCATATATTCTCTCTGCCCACATTGGCAATCATTCTTCTAACCGCAGAATGTGTTATTTGTTCAGTATCGGAGAAAAACATATGCCATCTAACTAATTTCAGTACCTTTTCTATAGTTTCATGTGAAAATTTTAAATCACTAAGTATTTCTTTTGTTATTTTGGTACCAACAACCTCATGATTATAAAATGTATAATCTCGTTTTGCTTCAGAGAATTCCTTTGTTTTTGGTTTTCCTATATCATGGAATAGGGCAGCCAGTCTAACTTCCAATGTGTAATTTTTATCTATTGCGCACTGCAGACTTCTTATAAGGTGTTCAAAGACATCATATGCGTGACAACCATTTTGTTTTACATTTACAGATTTAGATAAATGTGGTGTTATATAGTCCAATATTCCTATTTTATGCATATAAATAAAGGGTTTTATTGCATCTTGAGACATTATTATCTTTATAAACTCATCCCTTATTCTTTCTTTGGCTATTTTATCAAGGACATGTCTTTTAGACATTGATGCTGATAATGTATCGCTGTCTATATTGAAATTTAATTGGGCGGAAAATCTTATCATTCTAAATATACGCAAACCATCTTCCTCAAAGCGTTTATTTGCGTCACCAACACATTTTATGGTTTTTTCTTGTATAGACTCTATTCCTTTGAAAGGATCAACCAGTAAGGATTCTAGGGGGTTATAAGCTATAGCATTGATGGTGAAGTCTCTTCTTGATAGATCTTCTTCGATGTTTTTTGTAAATATTACATTTTCTGGGTGCCTACCGTCAAAATATTCACCATCTTTTCTATAGGGTGTGGCCTCAACAACACCTATTTCTGTCTTTACGCCAACTGTACCATAGTTGTTTTCATAGAATGAATCAGTGAATATTTTCTGTATATCTTCTGGTAACGCATTGGTTGTTATATCCCAGTCTTTTGGTGATTTACCCATTAACATGTCTCTCACACATCCACCCACTAAATATGATTCAAAGCCGTTTTCTTTGAATTTATTGAGAATATCCTTTATTTCAGAGGGTATTTTTATGTCTTTTATAATTTTTGATTTATCCATAAGTGTGATATATTAATGTCTATACTTGAAATATAATACTTTTTGAGTAAAATTAAAAGCACCTATGGTGAAATGGATATCACATCGGTCTTCGGAACCGCTGTTCTGGGTTCGAATCCTGGTGGGTGCACAGTAGGTATATATAAATATGCGGGATTGGTTTAGTGGTAGAATACGTCCTTGCCAAGGATGAGACAAGAGTTCGATTCTCTTATCCCGCACAGTAAATTTGTTAGATATTATTAGATTTATGAATTCTTTCGTTTTTTTTGTTTGATATATTACTAGGTCTGAAATAAGTTTATTTATATTGTTATATTGAATTTCATTGATTTATTAAGTTTTGGGTTTGTGTATAAATGTGGATAACTCTGTGTATATGTGTATAAAAAAAACATTTAAACACGATTTTTATATAAAAAAAATAGTCTGATAGAAATAACTTTATATTTTCTTGATATTTTATTAAGGAAATTTTTATGATTTCTTGACCTTAACTTTATGTCAAATATTCTAAAATATTAGACATGAGTAATATAAATATAGTTTCTAAAAAAACATTGGGATGTAAGGGCGAAAGTTTTGTTTTAGACAAATTAAAGACAAAGGGCTATTTATTGTATAAGAAAAATTTTATCAAGTGGGGGATAGAATTAGATTTGATAGTATATAAATATATACCAGAGAAAAAAATGCTTGATATAAGGGTTGTTGAGGTTAAAACAAGGAGTTTGTATGAATTTAATCTAGCAAATTTAAAATTAGATAGAAAATGGTACAGACTTATCGGCTATTTGTTTGATATAAAAGATGTTGTTACAGGTTCTGTTGATTATCCTGTTAAGTATTCAGAGATACATTTTGATCTTGCTCTTGTCAAATCAGGACAGGGTAATGACTTAATAATGTGTTCTTATATTAACGATATAAATTTGTTATTTTAGTTATTTGTGCTATATTATCTTATATTAATTATTCGGGGCGTGGTGTAACGGCTAACATACATGACTTGGGCTCATGTGACTCTGGGTTCGAATCCCAGCGCTCCGACCAATATGTCTTTTGTAAAAAATAAAGAAGACTTTGTCTGTGATAATTGCGGTGTGTTTAATAAAGGTGATGGCTACACTAATCACTGCTATAAGTGCCTTTTCAGTAAACATGTGGATGTTAATCCTGGTGACAGGTCTAATACTTGTATGGGCTTAATGAAGCCTATATTTGTGTCTTATACTAATTCAGATCAATATATATTACATGAATGTTTAAGGTGTGGTTTTCATAAGAAAAACAGAATATCCGATAATGATTGCCTCGAGACGCTTATACGTGTGCAAAAAGATCTTGAATAATATTTAATTTATTTTTATAACCCCAAGTCTTATCAGTGTGTCTTTCGTGTTTTTTTCTAAAACAGAAGTTAATTTTATGTTTTTAAATATTTGAGCAACGGTAAGCTCGTTTTCCTTATTTGATAACATTTGATCTATGATTATAGAGAATGGATCCACCTGTGCATTATTTATTAATGTTAAATCATTTTTTATTGTGGTTAAAACATGTTTTAAGGTCACTACTCTTATTATCTGAGGCTTGTCCTCTCTGATCATAACACTAGATAAACCTAATAAATAGTTGTTTTGACCTTGGGATATAACCATGCCACCAGAAGATCCGTGATCTATATTTTGTGATCCTGAAACATCAAGTAAACTATTAGATATATTATAGGTCGGACTACTGTATATATTGGATATTTTAACGGTATCTTTTTTTTGAAATAGGGGATTATTAACGTTTTTTGATAATATTGATCGGGCGGGGTATGAATATATGTAAGTATTATCTATAAAGGACTGATTGTCATAGTTATCAGTTTTTAATCTAAGCTTACTTTTAAATACGTTATAAATATTCGAGTTGTCTTTTTTTATTGGTTTTATTCTTTTTACTTCAACTATTGCGAAATCAAATTCACCTGTTGAGTTTTGATCAGGGTCTCCTATTATGTATTGATTATTTTTATTTAGCCAAAAAGATGGTATGTATCTTAGTGTGACCGTGTGTGTTGTTGTTGTTGGACTTTTTGTTCTACCTACACATTTTTTGTTTGAGTCTAATATATGCCTTGCTACATGTGCGTTTGTTAACACTACACCAGTATCTTCATCCGGGTCTGATAAGAAAACGCCGCTACCACTTGCTACCTTTATATATTTATTTGTTGTTTCTGAACAAAAAATATTTATCAAATAATTGTTTATATATGATGTATTCTCTAAAAGAGATTTTGTTGAAATATTTTGATTTATAATTATATTTTTTAGAATTTCTGTTTGAGGAGAGTTGTTGAGATTTATCAGAGGTGTTGTCTGAATATTTTTATCAGATATGGTATAACCTAAAGAAATTGGTTTTTTCTCGTATGTGGTTATATTGTTAGTGTTTAAACAGTATATAGACGTAATTAGAAGGAAAAATAATAAAAAAGTTTTTAAAATTCTGTAGTTGTGCATATATATTATATCTGTTATTATAGCATAAGCATGCGGGATTGGTTTAGTGGTAGAATGACTGCCTTCCAAGCAGTAGACAAGAGTTCGATTCTCTTATCCCGCACATTATATTAATAAAAATAAAAACATCGCATAAATTAATATTCGATGTTTTTATTTTCTTTAGTTAGAATTGAGTTAATTATTTAACTGAATCTTTCAAAGCTTTTGCTGCACGGAATTTTGGAACGTTAGTTGCAGGAACTTTTACAGTCTCTCCAGTTTTTGGGTTTCTAGCCATTCTTGCTGCTCTTTTTTTAACAGAGAATATACCTAGACCTGCTATTGAAACTTCGCCACCTTTTTTAAGTGTTGTTACTATAGAATCTACTACTGTATCAACAACTTGTTCTGCTTGAACTTTTGTTGTTCCTAATAATTCATGAATTTTTTCAACCAATGCTGCTTTGTTCATATTTTTATTTTTTATTTTTTTATGTAAATAATAATGATTAATCTTTATTACCGAAGTAATATAATAATTTTAGATAGAAAATCCATATTTTGCAATAGATTTTCTGAAATTAAGTATTAGGGTATTATTATATAACTTTGTCAATCATACCATATTTCTTAGCTTCTTCTGCTGACATGAAGTAGTCACGGTCTGCATCTTTAACTATTTTGTCATATTTCTGACCTGTATTCTTAACTAACATCTTGTATAAGTCTTCTTTCATCTTAAGCATTCTCTTTGATCTTATTTCAATATCGGAAACCTGGCCTTCATATCCACCTAGGGGTTGATGAATCATTACCTCTGAGTTTGGTAGGGCAAACCTTTTTCCTTTTGTCCCTGATGATAAGATCATAGCCCCCATTGAAGCAGCCATACCTACACATATTGTAGATACATCATTTTTAATATGATTCATGGTGTCTATAATGGCTAAGCCGTCTACTACAGACCCTCCAGGCGAGTTTATGTATAATTTTATATCTTTATTTGGATTTTCTGAGGCTAAAAATAGTAGCTGAGCTATAACTATATTGGCTGAGTCTGAATTAACCTCTCCGTTTAAGAAAATAATGTTTTCACGAAGTAGTCTAGAGTATATATCATAAGCTCTATCTCCTTGTGGTGATTTTTCTATTACTGTTGGTATTAACATAGGTATCTATTATAACAGACTATGCAAGTTTTTGTATTATGTTATATTTAACATATGAGATTACACCGTTTTTATCTAAAAGATATTGAAAAACAAGGAGATTTATGGATTACCAATGATATTGGATTCATTCATCAATTGAAAAACGTGTTTAGGGCTAAAATTGGGCAAAATATTCTTGTCTTTAATGAATTAATAGGGGAGGTGGAGCTTAAACTTGAAAACATTAGTAAAAAAGACATGTCTTTTGTGTTTATAAGACAATCAAGAGAGGTAAAAATTAGTAAAGGTAATAAAAGACAGGTGTGTTTGTATATGTCTATTATAAAAAATCATAATTTTGAACTGGTTCTTGAGAAGGCTGTTGAATTAGGTGTTGATAAAATAATACCAATAATCACAGAAAGAACTATAAAAAATAATCTTAATATGGATAGATTAAATAAGATCATTATAGAAGCTACTGAACAAAGTTGGAGAATGGGTCTATTAAAAATAGAAAAACCTGTTAATTTAACAGATGTCGAATTTAATAACGCAAATGAGAAGGTCTTTGGTTCCATAGAAGGTAAGGTAAATTTATTTAATCATGACAGTAAAAATGATATTGATATATTTGTTGGACCAGAAGGTGGTTTTTCTGATCAAGAAATTTCTCTGCTTACTAAAAATAACGTTAAAGCGGTTTGTATTAATGAAAACGTTTTACGCGCTGAAACTGCAGCTATCGTTTTTTGTGCCGCCTATAATCTATAATTATAGAAACTTCCTTATAGGCCAGATAATTATTTCTGATATTTTAAGAATAATATTTCTTTTGCCCCAGGATTTTTCGGTGAAAGAAAAACCTTTAGATATTAAAAATTCAGAGTATGTTTGTAAATCGTTTATGCATTGCTGATTGTAAATTAACACCCCTGATTCGTAATTATATTTTAGGCTCAAGTTGTCTAAATTCATTGTACCTATGAATGCTGATTTATTGTCAAATATTGCAAACTTACTATGTATCATTTTTTCTATGAAATAAATATTTATTTTGTGTTTTATAAAAGTTTTTATAAAGGTGTTTCTTGCTATATCTGCAACAAGCCAATTTGATTTTATCGGCAATATTATATTTACGACAACACCTTTTTTTGTGGCCTGTTTGAGCTGTCTGGTTAATTTAAAGTCTGGTATAAAATACGGTGCTACCAGGGTTATATTTGTCTTAGAGTTTTTTATATATTTTAAATATTCTTTGTAAATGTGTCTTTCAAATTGTAAAGGTGATTGTGTTATATAAGAAAAATCTCTTTCTTCTTTTGATCTCAAATACTTTTTACTAGATCTGCCTATTCTAAAGGTTGGATAATATACTCTATTCCATGTGCTATTAAAAATTTTTCTAACTTTATCATTTAGATTTTTATCCTTAATTAATATACATAAATCTAACCAATGTATCATCTGATCAGACAGGCATACACTGCCCGTGAATACATATTCATTGTCTATAATGATGCTTCTTCTATGGTTTCTCAAAAATAGAAAAGTTTTTCTGTTTTTTGTAAAAGGTAATATTGAATTAAAAAAACGTATCTCAATATTGTGTTTTTGTAAATCTTTTATGATAGATGTTTTATCAAAACGGAAACTACCTACATGATCCAACAATAATCTAACTTTAACACCTTCAGATGATTTTTGTTTCAATAGGTTTATTATATCGCTACCAATGTTATCAGGAGTAAAATAGTATATCTCAATATCTATACTTTCTTTTGCGGACAATATTTTAGACCTGATTGCTTTTATACAATCTTTTGATGTGAAGAATAATTTGTAATTTAATATATTATTAATCATTTGCGACTCTCAATACTTCTTCTATACTAGTCAAACCCTGTACCGCTTGAAATATTCCATCCTCTATCATTGTAAGCATACCTTCTTTTTTTGCTTGTTCTTCTATCTCGTCTGATGTTGCATTTTTAATTATTAGGTCTTTAATAGTTGCTGTAACTTTTAGTGATTCGTGTATACCGATACGTCCTTTATAACCATCTGTATTTTCATCTATGGGATTTGCCTTATAAAAATTAATATTAGTCCAATTGCTATTTTCTGGTACAATTTTCTCTCTTTTTAAGAATGTTAATATTCTATCCATATCAACCTTCTTATTTAATTGGTCTATTTCATCTTGTGAGGGTGTGTATTTTACTTTATTATCATCTAATCTTCTTACGAGTCTCTGGGCTATTACTAATTTTATTGTGGAAACCAATAGAAATGGTTCACATTTCATATCCATTAATCTTGGTATTGCCCCAGCTGCTGAGTTTGTGTGAAGTGTAGATAAAACAAGGTGACCAGTCAATGCCGCGTTGATGGCAAGAGATGCTGTTTCATTGTCACGAATCTCACCAACCATGATAATATCAGGGTCTTGTCTAAGAAGTGATCTAAGTCCGTTTGCGAAAGTAAAACCTATATCTGATCGTATCTGAGTCTGATTTATTCTTTTTATTTGATACTCTATAGGATCTTCAACTGTTGATATGTTAACGTCTGGTGTGTTTAATATATCCAACATTGTATATAAAGTTGTTGTTTTACCTGAACCGGTTGGTCCTGTGGTCAATATCATACCTTCTGAATAATTTAAAGCTGCATGCATATCATCTAATGCGTGACCATGAAAACCTAGACCCTCCAGTGTAAAACCAGACACATTTTCTCTCAATAGTCTCATAACTATCCTTTCACCATAATATGTTGGTAAAACAGAAACACGAAAGGATATTTTTTCACCATTAAGGTCTATTTTAAAACGTCCATCTTGTGGCAATCTTTTCTCGTCTAGTTTTAGATTTGCTAATACTTTTATACGAGCAGTTATACTTGGACCTGTGGTCTTTGGTAATAACATGGCATCATGCAATATGCCGTCTATTCTATATCTTATAACAGTATTTTGATCTGTATGCTCTATGTGTATATCAGAAACCCCTTGTATAACAGCATGGTTTAATAAAGTATCTACTATTTTGATGATTGGTAAATCATCGGCCATTTTTTTTAAATCGTCTATATTTTCAGCATCTATATCACCGTTTACATTCTTGGCCTCTTTTTGTATTATATCTCCAAAATCGGCCTTAAGACTCTTTTGATATTGTAATAAAAGGTTTTTTATTGAGGCTGAGTTAGTAAGTCTTGGCAATACCTTTAATCCTGTTTTCTTTTTTATAAAATCAATTGCATTTAAGTCGTCTCCGTCCATCAATGCGACTTCTAATGTATCCTCCGTTTTTTTAAATGCTACTATGTTGTGTTTTCTGGCAATAGGTTCTGGTATAAGTGATAATATATCCAATGATACTTTTATGTTTGTTAAATCTACAAACGGTATACCCACTAGATATGCTTGTATACGCAAAAAATCATCCTCACTGATTTTACCCATATCAATCAATGTTTTTTGTATAGCTTCTCCTTTTTCCTCAGCTTTTTTCTTTATGATTTCATATTCATCTGCTGAAATTAAGCCTGAATCTATAATAAATTTATATAATTGATCTTGGTCTATATGCATAATTTTAAAATTGACTTTCTATACTATATAGTATAATATATAAAACACAGTAAATCTATTTTACAGACAGATCTTAACAGAAGTCGCTCTTTATCAGGCGACTTTTGTCTTTAATAAATTTACTTTATAAAAAATAATTAGTAAAAATAAAATTTATGTTCGATTTAAAGACAATAAATCTTGTGATAGACCAGTTACAAGAAGAAAAAAATATCTCAAAAGATAAGATTATAGATGCTATAGAGGCATCTCTGGCCACTGCTTATAAAAAAGAATATTGCAGAAGATCTCAGTTTGTTAAGTGTAACTTTGATTTGTCTTCTGGAAAGACAGAGTTCTTTCAGATTAAAACTGTAATTGACCCTGTGGATATATTAACAGAAGAAGATCTTGAAGAAATAAAATATAATAATGAGCATGGAATAGAGAATGATTCATTCTTAGATAAAATAAAGTTCAATGATGATCAGCATATATTATTGCCCGTTGCTCAAAAAATCAAAAAAGATGTTGTTCCTGGAGAAGAATTAGTTTTTCCTTTAGAACACAAAGATGATTTTGGTCGTATAGCCGCTCAAACCGCAAAACAGATAATTATGCAAAAGATTAGAGAGGCTGAGAAAGTTAATCTTATAGATGAATTTGGTAATAAAACAGGGGAAATAATATCAGGCACAGTAGAGAGAGTTGATAGAGGGGCTATATTTATAAATGTAGGAAAAGCTGTTGGTATCATGCCTTATGATGAACAAATCAAAAATGAAAAGTTCAAACAAGGTGAAAGAGTAAGAGCTTATCTAGTAGAAGTTGATGACTCTGGTCGTGGTGTTTTCTTAAAGTTATCTAGATCACACCCAAAATTCTTAGCAAAATTATTTGAATTAGAAGTACCTGAAATAAAATCAGGGTTAGTTGAAATAAAATCTATAGCAAGAGAATCAGGTTCAAGATCTAAGATAGCTGTCTTCAGTAATGATGAGACTATAGATCCCGTGGGCGCTATGGTCGGTCAAAGAGGAACAAGGGTAAATGTTATTATGTCTGAATTGCATGGAGAAAGAATAGATATAATAGAATACGTTGAAGATATAAATGAATACATAGAAAGATCATTATCACCTGCTAAAATATTGGGTGTAGATGTTGATCAAGAAAATAAAGTTGCTCATGCAGTTGTTACAGAGGATCAACAGTCATTGGCTATAGGTAAAGGTGGTCAAAATGTGAGACTTGCTGCAAAATTAACGGGTTATAGAATAGATATAAAAGCTGTTACAGCAGAAGAGGGTGAAGAATATTCTGAAGAAGAATAGAAATATAAATTATAAATTTAAATAAATATAAAAAATAAAAATATGACAATGAATTTATGGCACGATATAAAACCAGGTAATAAAGATGAGATGACTGTTATAGTTGAGATAAATAAAGGCTCTCATAATAAATATGAAGTTGATAAAGAGACAGGTTTGATAGCTTTAGACCGTGTATCACACACATCACAAAATTTTCCATTTGATTATGGTTTTGTACCTCAATCATTGTGGGCTGATGGAGATCCTCTAGATGTTGTATTGCTTACAACATACCCGTTAACTCCTGGTATATTGGTTAAAGCTAGACCTGTAGCTATATTGAATATGACAGATTCAGGCGACAGTGATGCAAAAATCATAGCTGTTCCTGTTGAAGATCCTAGATTTGACGATGTGACAGATATAGAACATGTAAATAAACATACATTAAAAGAAATAGAGCATTTTTATCAGACATATAAAAAAATACAAAATAAAGTTGTTGAAACTCACGGTTTTGATAATGCTGCTAAAGCTAAAGAAGCCTTTGATATTTCAATGGAGAATTATAAAAATAAATTTAATAAATAAAATTCAATATGTCAGATTATAAGATAAAGAAAATAAATACAGATGTGGATTGTGAAATATCTATAGAAGTAGAATTAAAATCTAAAGCTATAGAGGAAAATAAATCAGAAGCATTGAAGAGGATAAATGAAAATGTAAAAGTGGATGGTTTTAGACCTGGTCATATACCTGAAAAAGTTCTTATAGAAAAAGTTGGCGATTATGCCATAACAGAGGAAGCTTGTAGAATATGTATAGATAAAAATTTCTTAAACATAATACAGGATTCAAAACATTTACCTATAAATCAGCCCAGTATATCTATAACTAAATTAGCTGTAGGTTCAGATGCTGATATAAAAATAGAATTTGCTATACAACCGGTTGTTGATTTGGCGGATTATAAAAAGATAGCCAAGAAGCATAATTCTGAAAAAGAAAAAGAAAAAATAGAAGAGGTTTCTGATGAAGAAATAGAAAAAGTTTTAACAAATCTACGAATGGAGGTAGCGCACTTTGAATATCATCAAAATCATCATGATCATGATCATAATCACGGTGAGCTTGAGCCTGTAGAATTAAATGATGAATTTGCAAAGAAAGTCGGTCCATTTGAAAATGTTGATGATCTTAAAAAAGCAATAAGAGAAAATCTTTCTCAAAGTAAAAATCAAAAAACTATAGAGAAAAACAGAATAAAACTTGTTGATGAAATAATAGAAAAATCAAAAATAAAATATCCTGAATTATTATTGCAATCAGAATTGCAAATAATGATAGAGGAATTAAAGGCAGATTTAAATCAAATGGGTCAAACTTTTGATGAATATCTGAAGGTGATAAATAAAACAGAGGCCGATCTTAGAGAAGAAAGAAAAGAAATGGCGGCTAAAAGAGTTAAAACACAGTTGGTTTTAAGTAAAATAGCTGGAGAAGAAAAACTTAAGGCTGATGAAAATCTAGTGAACACCCAAGTTGATCAAATACTTAAAACTCATGTTGGTGCCGATAAAGAAAATGTGAGAATGTTTGTTGAAAGATTTGAATTAAACAAAATGGTTTGGGAGTTGTTGGAGATATAGTGTATAATTATAGATATGGAAATATTGGCACTCATTCTTAATTTCATTGTATATATATTTACTTCGGAAGCTGTTCTTGTGGCATTAATTATTGTCGGCACACTCTCTGTTGTTTCATCGTACGGTCAAAAAAATGAGTTAGCAAAATATAAAATAAGGATAACTGGATATTTGTTAATATGTGTATCTATCGTTTTACTGTATATTTTATATATCTCAGATCCAACAGGTTTTATATATTTCTTTGATGTATTGCTTTAATTAAATAAGAATAAAAACACCCGAAAGGGTATTTTTTTATGTACCCCTATCTATTCCCACACATCCATGTTATACTCAACGCACAAGGGTAGTATTCCCACAGACTTTGAGAGAATAGTTAGAGTTTGATTTATAACGAGTGCAGTGACTTTCATTTGAATAAATCATATAGATTACAAAGTAGTGTTTGTCAGATTAATGAAAAAAATAAGTAAATAAATAAAATGGATACAACAGTAAACAACAAAAGATTATACGTAGGAAACCTATCATGGGGAGTAAATGATGATTCATTAAGAGCTGCTTTTGCAGAATGTGGTGAAATCGATAATGCACAAGTTGCAATCGATAGAATGACAGGAAGATCAAAAGGCTTCGCATTCGTAGAATTTAAAAACGAAGAAGATGCACAAAAAGCAGTTGAAAAATGGAATGGTCAAGAACTTGATGGTAGACCACTTAGAGTAAACATCGCTCAACCTAAAACAGAAGGTGGTGCTCCAAGAAGATCATATGATAACAACAGAGGTGGTTATGGTAGATCAAATGATAGAGGTGGATACGGAAGATCAAATGATAGAGGTGGATACAATAGAGGATACTAATCTGATATACATATCAACAAAATAAAACAAAAAACACAAGACAAAATTGTGTTTTTTGTTTATTATATATGTATATGAAGTTTATCTATACAGCAAAGAGAATTGATAATTCCACTTATGATGCTATTTTAGTTGCTGATTCGAAAACAGATTTATTTGATAAAGTAAAACAGAATGGCGATACTTTGATTTCTTATAAAATAGAAAAGGGTATTAACTGGAAGGATAAAATAGATAATTATTTGATGTCTTTATCTAAAATAAAAACTGTAGATAAGATTATTTTTGCTAGAAACTTGGCTAATATGATAGAGGCGGGTCTATCTTTAACCCGTGCTATATCTGTAATGGAAAAACAGATTAAAAATAAAAAATTAAAAAATATATATAAAGAGATTAATCAAGATATAGCAAGTGGAAAGAGCTTTCATGAGGCTTTATTGAAGTTTAACAATGTTTTTCCTGCTGTATTTATATCTATGGTTAAGGCAGGTGAAGAAAGTGGTAATCTTGCAGATTCTTTAAGGTCTATAGCCACTCAAATGGAAGCAACCTATAAATTACAGAAGAAGATTAAGGGTGCTATGATATATCCTGGTGTTATTATGACTGTTATGTTGATTATTGGTGTTATCATGATGATGTTTGTGGTTCCAAAGTTAACCGCTACATTTAAAGATATAGGTGCTGATTTGCCCGGATCTACAAAGTTTATTATTTGGTTAAGTGATACCTTAAGAAATCATTTCTTTATATTTACAATAATCCTATTGATAATAATGATTGTTATTTATAAGTTAATGCACACAAGAGGCGGTAAGGATTTGTTTGATAGTATAATAATAAAATTACCTGTATTTGGGCAAATAGTTAAAGAATCTAATTCAGCTAAGACCGCAAGAACTATGTCTTCTCTGATAGGTTCTGGTGTAAATCTTATACAATGTGTTGAAATAACCAATGAGGTTATACAAAATAATTCATATAGAAAAGTTCTTGATCAAGTAAAAATAAATGTTGAAAAGGGTAAGCCTATGTCAGAGGTATTTTCTAGAAATGAAAATCTATATCCAATATTTGTTGCTGAAATGGTAAATGTAGGCGAAGAGACAGGAAAATTATCAAGTATGTTGCAAGGTGTTGCGACCTTTTATGAGAATGAGGTTGAACAAAAGACGAAAGATTTATCAACCATAGTAGAACCTCTGCTCATGGTTATAGTGGGTAGCGCTGTTGGTTTTTTTGCTATATCAATGATTACACCAATGTATTCAGTAATGAATAATTTATAATTATGATTAAAATAAATTTAAAAAATCGAGGATATACTTTTATAGAAATAATGGTGGTTTTATTTATAGTTTTTACAATATTAGGTATAACTGTAATATCATTTCATTCATTACAAAATAAACAAAGTCTTGATAAACAGGTCGATTTTATAAAATCCCTAATAATCGAAGCTAGACAGTCTGCTTTAAATTCTAAAAACGGCCGAGATCAGAAAATTATATTTTCAACTTCTTCTATTGCTTTAAATGAAAAGGTTTTTGATTTAGAAAATAATATACAATTAAGATCTTATTCTATGGCAACAAATACTATTATTTTTTATAGGGTTACAGGATTAGCCTCTGCTACTGGAACTATAGAATATGTTATTAGGAGAGATGATAAAGATTTCGCCACATCATCTATTATGATAAATGCTTTAGGTATTATAGAATAATAATAAGATGCTTAAATATAAAAAAAATAAATTAGGTATATCTATAGCAGAAGTTATAGTTGCCTCGGCTATAATATCTGTTTTTATGTTAAGTATTGCAAATGTCTACAATAATTTAGTTAAGTTGTCGGTTGAAAATACGTATAAAACCCAAGCGGTTTTTCTGTTGGATGAAGGTGTGGAGGCGATGAAAATGATGAGATCTTATTCTTGGAGTGATATAGCTAGTTCAACCCAGGGTGTTGATTATTATCTTATTTGGCAAAACAATAGATGGCAAGCCACAACCACCCTAGTTATATCAGATGATGTTTTTATTAGAAAATATAATGTACAAAATGTTTATAGGGATGCTAATACATTAAATATTGTTTATAGCGGTGGTGTGTCTGATAATAATAGTAAGATTATAAATATGAAAGTTGAATGGAATTATAAAAATGCCACGAATACAAAAGACACAAGTTTTTATTTAATCAATATTTATGAGTAATATGAAATATTTAAAAAAACAAAAAGGTTTTTCATTAATAGAGATTGTTATATATTTATCTTTGTTGATAATTGTGTCTGTGCTTGTTATACAGAGTTTGCTTTCATTGTTTAAAAACTATAATGTAGTTAGAGCTAATCAAGAATTAGAATCAACAGCAGTAAATATAATAGATAAAATAAACCGCGATGTAAAAGATTCTCAGGGTGTATTAATAGAACAGAGTTTGTTTCTTATTCCACAAGGTGTATTGACATTAAATAATTCTTCTACATCCACTACAAAATTTTCATATGAGAATAATAGAATAAAATATTATAAGAATGATAGTTTTATAGCTAATCTTTCAAATAAAAGTATAAATGTTAATAATTTTAAAGTATATTTAATACAGAGTACTAGTACAAAAGCGGTTAGGATTGATTTAGGTTTAGATGTAAAACCCCATCTCTCACAAGAGGTTTTTAATAAAACTTTTCATACAACAATACAACTTAGAAAATAATTAATATATAATGATTGTATGAAGATTAAAAATACTCAAAAAGGAGCTATCATGATAGTAATGGTGTTATTTCTTATAATAATATCTTCGGCCATGTTGATTGGTATATCTTATCCAGTGTCTAATCAAGTAAAGGGCACAAGTGAGTATTTAAAATCAAAAGAAACTTTTGATATAGCAGATAGTCAGATAGAAAATTCTCTATATAGATTTAATAAAGGTAAAAATGATGCACCCACTGATATATACCTCATGGGCGCAACAGCTACAGCAGAACTTGTTGAAATAGGTGGAGATAAAAGTGTCACCGTGAAGGGCAGTAAGAATATTTTTGAAAGATATATACAATCTGTTTTTACTAAAGGTGAAGGAACTTCTTTTAATTATGGATTACAGGTTGGTAGCGGTGGTTTATATATGGATGGTTCTGCTAAAGTAATAGGTAATATATATGCAAATGGTGATATTGTAGGTCTAAGTGGCACACAATGGTCTCAACAAAATGAAATAACAGGTACAGCTATCGCCGCTACTTTATCCAACCCTGTAGAGTCTATATCTATATATAATAATAGTGCAGGAACTACATTTGATATAGGGAGAACAAATTCAAATCAAGATATAGCCCAATCCTTTGTTGCGGCAACCACAACATCTATAAATGAAATACAGATATATATAAAAAAGACTGGTTTGCCAGCAAATGCTACGGTTAAAATAGTTAATAACGATAACGGTAATCCAGGATCAACTGTATTAACTTCAGGAACATTAATATCTACTTTAACAACAAATTCATTTGCATATGTTCCTGTTGTGATGAACACATCTGTTAATCTGGTAAATGGAAATACATATTGGATTGTCATTGATGTATCATCAAATGATAATAATGATTATTACTCTTTGAGGGTTTATGATAATCAATTTCCAGATTTTGTTTCCAAGCAAGGTAGATTTGTTAATAATCTAATAGATACAACTCCAAATACTTTGGATTTTGATATGAAAATATTGGTTGGTGGAGATAAGGGTATAATATCCGGAATTAAAGCAACCGAAGCTTGGGCAAATGTTGTTAATAACTCAACTGTGTCTGGTACCATATATTGTCAAATAGGTAGTGGAAATAATAAATCATGTAATACATCAAAATCTGATCCTGTAACAGCTCCTTATCCTGTATCTGATGCAAATATTTCTGAATGGAAATCATGGGCTGAATCTGGTGGTGCCACTTCAACAGTAAATATAGACTCATCTGATACTGTTTATCTTGGCCCTATGCGTATTAATGGCGATTTAAATATATCTCAATCGGGTAAGTTATATATAACGGGTCCTATTTATGTGACAGGCATGGTAAGTGTAACAGGTTCAGGTAAAATATTTGTTGACCCTTCATTGGACTCAGCTAGCGGTTTGATAATATCTGAGGGTTTAATCAATATAGGCGGATCTGGCGGTATATATGGATCAGGTCAACCCGGTAGTTATGTATTATTAAATTCTATGAGATCATGCACAGATTATACTAATTGTAATAATAACCCTGCTATATCTATATCAGGTTCAGCAGGTTCTGTTGTTCTAAATACACCAAATGGTGCTATTAAACTCTCTGGTTCAGCCAAAATAAAGGCCGGATCATCGAAAATGCTTATAATGGATGGTTCTACATCTGTGGAATATGAGACTGGTTTGACTAATATCAATTTCACCACTGGTCCATCAGGTTCATGGATTAAAAAGTTATGGTCAGAGGTTTTGGGACTGTGATATAATTCTTTTATGATTTCTAAAAAACCTATTGTTGTTGCGAATTGGAAAGCATCACAAAATAATTATAAATTAACAGAGAAAAAAATAGGTTCTCTTTTAAAGAATTTAAATAAAGACAAAACGAAAGTTGATCTAATAATAGCTCCTAATTTTTTATTTTTACAAAATTTAAAAAAGATTTTTAAAAAAAGTATAGGCCTATCTGCACAAGACGCTTCTGTATTTGAAGATGGTTCACACACAGGAGAAACAACCTCAGAATCAATAAAGGATGTGGGTATAGATTATGTGATAATCGGTCATAGTGAAAGGAGAGATCAAGGTGATACACAGGATATGATTATTAAAAAAATACAGAACTCTTTAAAAAATGATTTAAAAGTTATATATTGTATCGGTGAAAAAGAAAGAGATAATGGTGTAAAATATTTAAAATTGATAGAAGATCAAATAGTTTCTGTGTTCAATAATGTAGACAAGAAGAAGTTTGAAAATGTCATATTAGCATATGAACCTGTTTGGGCGATTAATAATAAAGATAATTTATCTATAGATGCACATTCATTGCATAGCATGGTGATTTATATTAGAAAAATATTATTAGAAAAATATGGTGATAATATTTCTAAAAATATAAATATACTTTATGGCGGATCTATCACAAAAGAGAATGCTCAAGATATATTATGGAACGGTGAAGTGCAAGGTTTACTTATAGGTCGAGCATCATGGGATAATGATAGCTTAGCCTCTATAATAAAAAATATAATTATTAATCCAAAGAAAAATATACTAAAAGTTTATGGAAATAAAAAATAAAAGAGTCTTTTTAAGAGCTGATTTTAATGTACCTATTCAAGGGGGAATTGTAAAAGATGATTATAGAATAAAAACTACAATTGATACTTTAAAGATTCTAAAAGATGGTAATAATAAGACATTATTGGTTTCTCATATAGAAACAAAAGACATTGAAAAATCTACTTTAAAACCAGTTTTTGAATATTTGAAAAATAATTTCACAGATTTCACTTTTCATTTTTTGGAGAATGTCGGATGTTTAGATGATATAAAAAATGCTTTCGAGGGTGTAAAAGAAGGTGAATTTCTATTGTTGGAAAATATTAGAAATTTATCTGGAGAGAAAGATAATGATATAGAGTTAGCTAATTTCTTTCACTCTATAACTGATTTTTATATAAATGATGCTTTTGCGGTTTCTCATAGGAATCATATGTCTGTGTCTGCTTTGCCTAAAATATTTACAAGAGAAAATAAAATGTTTGGAGTTCAGATGCAAAAAGAAATAGATAATCTATCTAAAATAATAAATCCGAATACACCTGTCGCTGTTATATTATCTGGAGCAAAATTTTCCACTAAACTTCCCCTAATACAAAAATATTTAAATACCGCTGATAATATTTTTATAGGTGGTGCATTGTATAATAATATTTTAAAATCTCTGGGATATAATGTCGGTTCATCATTAATAGATAAAGACGCATCGTATATAGATGAGATGATTAAAACTGATAATTTTAAAAATAAAGTTTATATATCTGAATATGTTGTTGTTAAGGATATTAATACAGGGGAGATAAAAATTAAAAATATAAAAGAGGTTTTAGAATCAGAAACAATACAAGATATAGACAATCAAAGTGTGTATGAGTTTATTAATACTATAAAAAATAAAAATGCACAGACTATAATTTGGAATGGCCCTCTTGGAAATTATGAAATAGATGATTTTAAAAAAGGAACAAGGTTTTTAGCTGAAGAGTTAATAAAGTTTGTTAATGAATCATCTGCAAGTTTGTATATAGGTGGAGGTGATACTGTTGCTTCTATAAACGATATGAATATTGTTAATAACAAAATATTTGTATCTACTGGAGGTGGAGCAATGCTTGAATTTTTGGAAAAAGATGGAAAAATTCCTGGGGTTGTTAATGTGACTATGTAGGGTTGACTTAAAAAAACAAAGTTGTATAGTTATTACATGCTCGTTGGATAGTCCCTCGAGTGAACCAAAAACCTCATGAAAACTTTGCTTCTGACCGCAATGTCGGCCGCTGTTTTCACCGCATCGTCTGTTGCGGATAATGTGCCGGTTGAAAAGCTGGCGGTAACAAGCGTTCAAAACCAAATCCCTGGACCTCAAAAGGACAACGGTGTCCCTTGGTGGTTAGTCGGAGGAATCATGTTTTGGTTGATCATCGATCTCACCACTGAAACTTCTCGGTACCGTGAGACTGACGATTGACCCTTGCGACACCTCTATTTCTCGGTATCCTGCCTAACGGCGGGACCCGAGATTTTTATTTTTTGTTGTGATATAAATTATCTGTATGACCTTAAGACGTATTATAATATTTCTACTCATTCTTATAACTATCTACATCCTAACCTGTTACCACCGATGAGTAATCAAGAAATAACAATTGCCATTCTAATTATTTCTCTCCTGATAATTTTGAGAGATAAACGAGAGGGAAACACGCCATAACAAAACCCCAGCCTAACGGCCGGGGTTGGTTTATTATTATTTTTTAGATTTTATTAATGGATCACACGGTTTTACCGCGAATCTTCCACTACCAGACAAGAATAATACTATAGAGCCTATAAGTAATACTATTGCACTACTGTCACCTTTACTGTAATAAACTGCACCTGACATTATTATGACAGCACCCAATGCAGCAAGTTTTGTCCAAACCCCAAATAGTATTCCTAAGCCCGTTAATAATTCGCCTATAGCAACAGCCCAAGCTGTAGTTGTACTCAAACCAAACACTGTATTAAACATAGATACAGCCTGATCCATATTTGATAACTTCATGTATCCGGCTAGTATCAACATTGCACCAACTATTATTCTTATAATTAATAAAATTGTATTTGTTATTTTGTTTTTCATATATAAATTATAACACCTCTATTATTTTTTGTGCTACCTCTTCCATCTCGCCGGCTATATATGTATATTTACTATCTTCGAAATCATTATATTTGGGTATTACATGTATGTGAGAATGAAATATATCTTGTCCTGCACCACTTTCATTATTCATCAATATATTTATACCATCAGCACTTAAACCATTTTTGATAGCTATAGCTATTTTTTGTGCAGTGATATTTATATGACACCAAGTCTCAACAGGGGTGCTGTATATATTTTCAAAATGACTTTTAGGTATTATCAGGGCATGTCCTCGGGTTTTAGGTTTAATGTCTAGAAAAACTAAACTATTATCATCTTCATAGATTTTTACCGCTGGTATCTCATTTCTTATTATTTTACAAAACACACAATCAGCTTCTATTTGGGCATCATCATGTATTTCTCTGTTGTCATTTGTATTCATGAAAGTATGATATCATATATGCCATGTTAGAGACCATAGATAATAACTTCGCTAAGAAGATACTGAGAGATAGGGGTTTTACAAAAGGTGAGATAGAGGATTTTCTTAACCCTGTATATATAGAAGATAAAGCGGGTTTGTATGATGCTAAAAAGATGAAGGATATAGATAAAGCCATAAGTCGTGTCTGGGAAGCTGTAGATAACAATGAGAAGATTTGTATATATTCTGACTATGACGCTGATGGAGTTCCTGGTGCTGTGATATTACATCAATTTTTTAAGAAAATAGGTTTTGAGGAAAATGTGATAGTTAAGATACCTCATAGACATCGTGATGGTTTTGGTTTACATAAACATCTTATAGATGAGGTTAAGAAAGAGGGGGTGAGTTTACTTATAACTATAGACTTAGGAATATCAAATGTTAAAGAAGTTGATCATGCAAATGATCTGGGTATAGATGTGATAATAACAGATCATCATCAACCGCATGAAGAATTGCCAAGAGCGTATGCTATCCTAAATTCAAAACAAGATGATTGTAATTATCCAGAGAAGAATTTGTGTGGTGCAGGGGTGATATTTAAATTAATACATCTTTTAATAGAGGGAGCTAAAAGTAGAGGTTATAAGATAACTCAAGGTTTTGAAAAATGGCTATTGGACATGGCGGGTCTGGCTACCATATCAGACATGGTACCTTTGATCGGTGAAAACAGAATACTGGCTTTTTATGGTTTAAAGGTCTTACAGAAAAATCGTCGGCCTGGCCTTTATCATTTATTAAAAAAAATGAAAATAGATGAAAGATATTTAGATGAGGGTGATATAGGTTTCTCTATATCACCGTGTATAAATGCTGCTTCACGCATGAATCACGCTGATGATGCTTTTATGCTACTTTCTTCGGATGATGAGAATGAAACAGTAAAACTTGCTGATCAACTTATAGGTTTGAATAAATTAAGAAAAGATTCTGCAAATGAATTGATTAATGATATAAAAAATAAAATCGACTCATCTAAAATAGGTGACATTATAGTAATAGGTGATGAAAATTGGTCCCCCACTATCTTAGGTCCTGCTGCTTCACAGCTGGTAAGACAGTTTCAGGTTCCGGTTTTTATCTATGCAGCTGACGGCGGTGAAATGTTTCGTGGATCATGTCGATCTGTAAAAGACATCTCTTTAACTGAAATCATGCATCATGTGTCTCCAGGTTTTTTTACAGAGTTTGGTGGACATCATGCATCAGGAGGTTTTGCTTTTATCAAAGAAAAGAAAGATTTATTTGAAAATGAAATTAAAAATGCATTTCAAAAATATAAAAGTCAAAGACAACATATTGTCGAAGAAGATGAAGCTTTAGAAAAAATTTACAATATCTCACATGAGCATATAACAACTATTGTAAGTCATTTGAAACAGATGAAGCCATTCGGGATGAATAACCCAAATCCTCTCTTCTGTATAAGAAACGTTTCATTGTCTGAGATACGATATTTTGGTAAACAAAAAGAACATATAGAGTTCCTATTAAAAGACTATATGAAAGAAGATGGAAGTATAGAAAATGTTACACCAGAATTGTTTAGAGATGTATATAAATATTCTGAAAAATTTTCTAAAAAAGACATTGTAAGGTACATTAGTTTCTTTGCTGAAAATCATTTACAAGATGTTTCAAAGGATGTTAGACATGATATATATGGTCGTATAGAAGAAAGTTATTTTTTGGGTAAAAGAGAAATTCGTGTTAAAGTTGAATATATAAATGTTTCAAAATAATCAAATAACAATATACACAGATGGTTCATCAAGAGGTAATCCTGGTCCAGGAGGCTTTGCTTCTATTGTAGTTATTCATGGTCAAAGGGTTATAGAGCTTGGTGGACATGATACACATACAACAAATAATAAGATGGAATTATCTGGGGTTATAGAAGGATTAAAAGTTTCATTGAATAACATTGATGCAGGTGTAAAAAATATTAAAGTTTATTCTGATTCAAAATATGTTTTGAATGGTATAACATCATGGATACACGGTTGGAAAAAAAATAATTGGCGAACTTCAGCTAAAAAAGAGGTGTTAAATCAAGATCTGTGGCAGGAATTAGATAAACTAGTTGAAACAGTTTCACAAAAAGATATAAAGATAGAATGGAATTATGTTAAAGGACATGCAGATAATCCGTATAACAACAGAGCGGACATTATAGCGACAACATGTGCCGATGAAGGTTACACAAAAGTCCTATATGATGGCGATATGGATAGTTGGAAGAAAACTTTATAAAGTCTTTATCAAAAGTTTAAGGTAAAAATGGCACAATGTCTGGATGAAGAATTGGGTCTTTTTATTTTTATTAACTATGTCTATTGTGTCGGTGTTTTTGGGTTTGAAAAAGTTTCGTGAAAACTCTGACTCTCTACAACAGAGATTCGGAGATAAAAAGTTTTTGAAGTTGGATACTGTGATTAGGGTTCAGGGTGAGATTAATCAAAAAGATTATAAAAATATTTTCATCGGTGAGGGTAGTGAAAAGTATAAAGTAACAGTTCGTGGTGATATAGAGTCAGGTGATTGTCTTCAGGTCTCGGGTAATGTTTCTATTCCAGAGAATAAGAAAGGCTCTGAAACTTTGTATGACTTTCCCTACAGAGAATATCTTGCTAAAGATGATATTTATCTTTTGTATAATGTCACCAAGTTTAAGAAAGTTGATAGTTGCCGAGCTTTGAGTTTTTATGAAAATGTTAAATTATATTTTCTTAGACAAAAGATAAAAATTACAAAAGTGTTCTTAGAAAAATACGAACAACCTTATGCCGGGTTAGTAGCTGGAGTGCTGATCGCGGGTAAGGGGTTGATGAGTGCTGAAACACTTGAATTGTTTAAAAGAGTGAGTTTGTCACATGTGGTGGTTTTGTCTGGATCAAATGTTTCGATAATAATTTTTTGTATAAAATATTTTTTTGATAATTTATTTTTGATTTTGAGACTTAGGAAAAATTTTATAACAGAATTTTTGAAAAAGATTTTAATGATAGTTTTGATTTCTGTTTTTGTTTTGTTGACGGGTGGAGGTGCTCCTATATACAGAGCTTTTGTTTCTTCTGTTTGTGGTTTGTTAATTTTTAATAATAAAGTTTCTCAACTTTATGCTTTGAATATTGTTGTGATGATTATGACAATCATCAACCCACTTGGAACTTTATATGATCCATCATTTCATCTGACATGTTGTGCAACTTATGGACTTATAATGTTTACTGATAGATTTGATAAGATGATAATTTTTTCTAGATTAAATTTTATTCCAAATTTTTTAAGAGAGATTATTTCTGTAACTTTAGCAACTCAAGTATTTGTATTTCCATATATTATGTTTATGAGTGGAAGTTTTTCATCGGTGTTTTTGTTGAGTAATGTTTTTGTTTTACCTTTGATTCCATTTGTGATGTTGTTAGGGTTTATGAGTCTGTTTTCATGGGTTAGTGATTTGTCGGTTTTTATAAATAATATAATTCTGAAGATAATATTTTGGGTGGTTGATTTTTTGAGTAAGGTGCCGGGAGGGTATGTTGTGTTTGATAAAAAAGTTTGTGTGGTGATACTTGTGGTTTATGGGATATTTGTGTTGGGGTTGTTTTGGAAAATGAAAAAGTCCGGGGCTGTGTAGCTCCGGACTGAGGGGGGGGTGGGGTCTTACAAAAATACTCGATAGACGGTTATACCAGCCATAATTGGTGGCACGAATACCCAGAAGAAGGCAAGAAATCTTCTGCGGCCTGTGCTGCTAGGAAATACTTTCATTCCCACAGTGAACACAAATGCGTTTACACATAGCTGTGTGACGGCTGCCGCCCATGTACAACTACCGAAGACTTTCATGTGTATCAATATGAAGACGGATAAACCTGCCGCTCCTGAGAGTTTCATCCACAAATCTTTTTGTTCAATGTTCATAACTATATTATATAATAATAAAATAGTTATGTCAAATAAACAAAACTCTAAAAACCACCCAAAACAAAAACCTCGGCTCTCACCAGGGTTCTTGATTGATTAATACCTCCCCTCAACCACACTCCAATTAACGTTCTCAAAAAAGGCTTCTATATATTTCTTTTTCTCTGATGGCGGTACGTCCAACATATATGAATGTTCCCACATATCAAGTGCGAGTACAGGTTTAAGACCTGTTAGATGACCTTCATGTTGTTCTCCAATCCAAGTGTTTATTAGATTACCTGTTTTCTCATCTAAGTATAAGAATGCCCAACCTATACCACGAGTCATCGCCAGGGTTTTAAACTCTGATAACCATTTATCATAAGATCCCCAAGTCTCAACAATCTTTTTGTATAGATTAGACTCTGTATTGTTGGTTACAGGCCCCCCTTCAAATTGTGTGAAATAATATTCATGATTTCTCATACCTCCAAATTCAAAACCAAGCCTTCTTTTAAGTTCACCTATAGTATATAGATTTTTCTCTGTATCTTCTGATAATTCAGCTATCTTTTGTAAGATTAAATTTGTATGTTTAACATATCCAGCATAAAGTTTTAGATGCTCTTCTATAGTTTTAGATGAGATATTTTTTAACTCTCCTATATTAAACTGTTTTTCTATATATGTATTGTAATTCATTTCTTTATTATTTCTTTTGATTTATTTGATATAATTTATGTTTATAATTATATAACAATGAAAAATTTATTCTATAAATATAACATCTTTCATGTCATTATAGCATTTTTGTTTATTTTAGATGTGCTTTTGATTGTCTTTGTGTATCAGAATAAAGATTGTAAGACTAACATCAACAGAGTTTCCTTCTTAGATGTTGGTCAAGGTGATGCTATTTATATAGAGAATGATAAAGGCCAAAATATGCTTATAGATACAGGGAATAAAGATTCTGATGTTTTGAATCAGATCAGAAAAGTTGAAAACTGTTCTCGTGTAAATATAGACTATCTAGTTTTAACTCATCCAGACCAGGATCATATAGGTGAAGCTTATAATCTCATATCAAAAGGTTTTGTTAAAAAAGTTATACATAATGGTTTTTTAGATATAGATCAGCCAGGAGAGAGTCAAACTGAGAATGATTTAGAAAATATCATAAATACACATCATATAACAAAACAAAATATAGTAGATTTAAATACTATTGATTTTCCGGGCTTTAATATAAATGTTATATTTCCTTGGTCCAAAGTTTATGAAGGTAAGGATAAAAAGAAAGATGACAATTATTATTCTATAGTTATTAAGGTCGAGAAGGGTCAAAAAAGTTTTCTGTTAACAGGAGATGCCTCTATGAAAAGTGAAAGGGACATATTGGATAAATATTGTTTTAAGAAAAAACCTTGTCCAGAGTTAGAGTCAGACGTGTTGAAGTTAGGTCATCATGGATCTAAGACATCCAGTAGTTATGATTTTTTGAAAATTGTTAATGCGACAGAATATATAGTATCAGCTGGTAAAAACAACAGATATCATCATCCAAGTCAGGAAACTCTAGATAATATAAATCTATTAAACAAAAAAGACTCTCATAGCAGAGAGACTTCTTTAGAGGGAAATATAGTTTATGTTTTAGATTAGATTAAACCAGCTTTCTTCAAAGTTTGGAAAGCGCCGTTTTTTTGTATAGTTTTTAAACCTCTTGCTGATACAGTTATAGATACTGTTTTGTTCAACTCAGGAACAAAAACTTTTTTCTTTTGTAGATTTGGATATCTTCTCCTTGTACCTGTAGGGTTAAATTTCTCAGCACGTGTTCTGTTAGAATACCCACCTCCAATTATAGATCCTCTTTTTGTTATTTCGCAGATTTTAGCCATGGGGGATATATTAGCATAAATATATAATTGTGGCAATATAATAGTCTTCTATGTTATATTAAATAAATATGATCAAAAAAAGTGATAAGAAACTTATAAATAAACCTTTTGAGGAGAGAATAGCTACTTGGGTTGGATCAACTAGTTCATTATATATACATACAGCCATGTTCTTGGCTGCGTTTATATTGATATTGCTTGGGGTGTCTGAAGAAAGAGTATTGCTTATACTAACCACTTTAGTTTCTTTAGAGGCTATATACTTAGCTATATTTATACAAATGTCTGTAAATAAAAACACTGAATCCCTAGAAGAGGTTGAAGAGGATTTGGGAGAGATTCAAGAAGATATTGAAGATATTCAAGAAGATGTTGATGAGATCCAAGAAGATATTGATGAGATTGAAGAGGATGTTGATGATATTGAAGAAGGTGACAATAAACGTGATAAACAAGTTGATGATAAATTTAGAAGCATAGATAGACAACTAGAGATAATTTTACAAGAAATAAAAAATCTGAAACAATAATATCATGACAATAATTTCTTTACTTATACTTATATTATCGATAGTGGCTCATGAAGTTGCACATGGTATAGCCGCTTTATGGCAAGGAGATAGAACAGCAAAAGAGGCAGGCAGACTTACTTTGAATCCTATGGCACATATAGATCCTATAGGATCTGTGATATTACCACTAACTATGTTTTTTATAGGTTCTCCTTTTTTATTCGGTTGGGCAAAACCCGTACCAGTTAATCCTTATTATTTTAGAAATGTAAGATACGGTGAGACTTTAGTTGCATTTGCTGGTCCATTAGTGAATCTTATATTCGTAGCTGTATTTACCTTGTTGATAAATTTTGGAAATTTCGGACAAAACTTTATTGATGTAGCTTCAATGATTGTTTTGATAAATCTAGTTTTAGCTTTCTTTAATTTGATGCCAATACCTCCACTTGATGGTTCTAAAATATTTTTTACACTTATACCACAAAGGTTTTATAAACTTAGACAATCATTAGAATCAAAATCGTTTATATTTTGGTTTATTGCAATAATAATTATTTGGCAATTTTTCTATCCTTTAGTTTGGTGGTTGTATGGCGTGTTGGTGTAGCAACATACCGACTTCACCCTCAAATTCCTTTCTGTATTGTTTCCAGCCAATAAAATTTCCTATTCTTGTTTCAGAGTCTAAGGCCTTAGCAGCATGTTCAAAAGGACTCCAGTGTCCAGATGATGATAGTTTTGTATACAGTTTAAGATCATTGTCTATGTTTGATGTTTTACCGTCAAAGGTTGAATAACTAACCCTGGCACATCTAGCGACGCTTATCTTTTTCTTTATATCTAAGTTTAAACTTTCTTCCTCTTTTAATATAAAAGGTAAATGCCATTCATTGGTTTTTAATATTGTGGGTTTAATTGATTTTAATAATGAATCTATTTTTCGCGCCACCAGCCTAGTCTCTGGTTGGGCATCTTCTTTTGTTCTTAGGTTTAAGAAGTTATCCCATTCTGTTGATGTTATTATTATGTCTATCATTAACCACGGCTCTAATATTCTATTTAATATCTCTTTGTGTAAATTAATTTTCTCTCCAAAGAAGTGAAAAATAATTGGAATATATCTAGACCACAACCATATCTTTTTTGATATAAGTAATCTTATGCCAATTAATTTTTCTCCAGATTGCATACCTGGTTTATTTTCACCGAAGTAAATTGGTAGATATGGATTTGATATAACAGATTGTCTTATTTTTTTTGCGGGTATTGCACGACTCGACGCCGAATTTCTTGATAAAAGTCTGTGGCTTATTATATGACCCCATACGAATTTCGGTATAGTTATTTTAAAGGTAGATATTCTTTTTCCTGTTTGCTCTGATTGAGAGTATTTTAGTATCTCAACCTTAATCTGTTCTTTATTTTTTTGAATTTTAGATTTGAGGTCTATATCTATAAATTTATTTTCTGTATCAAAGGATAATATAGATGCTGATAAAACTGATTTATACAATACTGAGATAGTATTTTCTATTTCTTGAGGGGTAGATTCAAAAGCATTACCTCTAAAAGTAATAGGAAAACCGTTATTTATAAGTATTATATTATCTTTTTGTATATCTGTATGTGGTCCTATATTTATTTGATTATTTCTAAAATACAAAGAATCGAATTCTCTGTCAGATGAAGACATGCTTATTAGAAATAGTTTATCAATTATATTTTTGTTTATATAGTCAAGCTGATTTTTACTTAGTATGTGTTTTCCAACACAACCGACCACAAGATTGATTCTATTTCTGATAATCACATCTACAATATTTTCTCTTTCATTATTTTTAATATCATACCCAACACAAAAATATTTTTTATCTAATTCTTTTTTTATTGATGAGCCTATAGGGCCAAGTCCTGATATTAATATTCTTGGTTTTATATTGTATTGATTTATAGTCTCATTGATTCTTTTTGTGCCTATTTTAGCTATGATTGGACTTTCTTTTTTTAATTTAGTGTTTGATCTCGCTACATTAAATATAGGAAATAATAATTTTTCATCTTCTAATTTTCTAAAACCAGAAGATGTTTGCTCAACACCAACTGTTATCATGTTGCTATTATTAGTCTTAAAATATTCTAAAGCAGTTTTTATTAATTCACCGCCATCATCTAATAATATTAGCCTTGAATTGGGTCCAAGCAATTGCTTTATTCTACAGAATTCTTTATCGCAGTTTTCTTTGTGTTGTATATCGAAATATTTATTTTGGTTAAATTCATGTTCTATGATATCAAAACCTTTGGTTTTTAAATCATTCAATACTATTTTATTTGTAGAATAAATTTTACCAAATATGTGTATATTTTCTTTTGGTATACCTGATTTATTAATCATATCAAACATGAAAGCCTGGGGTGACAATATATGCTGACAGGCCAATATATGAACATTTGTAAAATCACCCTCAATTTTTTTGAAGATTTTATGAATCTTTTGTATTTTTGGATAATTATATTGATTGTTCATATAATAGGTGAGTCATATTGACTTGACACTATTATAACTTTATGTCACTATAATATATACAGTTCGGCGAATTGCGAATATTTATATAATATAATACAATTTAGATAAATTATGACAAACAACACTTTAAATATAGATCAAATATGCCAGGTTTTAGATATTAAACCTGTTACGAAACGCATATTATTATCATTGATAGAGAAAGGTAATATGACCGTAGCTGATATATCATCCCATCTTAAAATACCCAAATCTACCATATATGACTCATTACAAGAGCTTATGGATAAAAGCATTGTCATAGAATATATGGATGGTAGGGCAAAGTCTTTTGGTATATCTAATCTGTCTCATTTAGAAGAGATATATAAAAAACAGATAAATAAACTTGATAATGCTCATAAATCACTGATTTCATATATACAAGAAAATTTAAATAAAAGTGACAATACAGGAGTGTCTCGTCCAAAGATTAAATTTTATTATGGCGTAGATGGTATGAAGCAGGCTTTTCGCGATACGCCCTGGGTCGAAGAACATAAAGAGACATATCTTATGTGGCCTATGGTTGAAATGGTTCAATTGTTCGGAGAAGATTTTTTGATACATCATGGAACTCCTAGATTGCACTATAAAATAAACATGTATGTGGTTCAAAAGGATAGCGATAGAAATAATGTACCAGAGTCTTTTAAATGGAAAAAATATGATGAAAATGAGAGTTTAACTCATATAAAATATGCTCCTAAAAATATGGATTGGTCTATAAGTTATTGGATATACAGGGACCAAGTATTGTTTGCTGGATCAGGAGAGGAGAAATATGCTTTTGTGGTTTATAGTAGAGAGTTTGCGCAACTAATGAAGCTTATGTGGCAACAGATGTATAGTGTGGCAGAGGAATAATTAATTTATTGACATTCGTCTATAAATAAACAAATATATACTAAGGTTTGGATAATTTCCCCGAACCAGCACATTGTTATGTCATACGCTCAAGCTAAAGTCACGATTTACTTTGTCAAAGCCACCGCTTTCATGCATATCTTGTTCCACAAGGTTTCTGATGAGCTTCGTTTCGGACATCTCGTTGGGAGTTTTTTCGTGTATCCGATTAGATCAATTCCTCTGGCCTATCTTGCTCAGGTCACACCCGAGAAGACAGGGGGCGTTTCCGCTAAGTTATGTGCCGGTGATACAGGAAAAAGTGTTCATATTTATCCAGGTGATCAGTACATTGCTCTCATATCGGAACCGGCTCAGGATTCGGTTGCTCCTCAGATTGTATCTATGATGCCACGTTATGATTATGTGAGTATCATGGAATCTATGAAGCCGATGCATATCGAATTCTCTCCTGACACGGTTTTTGAACTTGATATTCCTGCATGGTCCAGGAAAGTGACAGGTACCATGTTGATGATTATCGACAAACTTATCGGACATGTAGGATCCGAAGTTCGAAGTGTCATCAAAAACCCTGATAACAAATGGTGGACTAAGCTTGAGGGTGAAGAGGAATACACTCAGGTGTGGCCAATTATTCCGGAAATCACCCAAGACTACATAGCGTCCGCCATGGAACATCCGGTCAAACCATCTATCCCTAAGCCTTCTGAGAAGAAGGTCATGAAGGGTGCCAGGCCTAAACCGCCCAAAAAACTCACTACAACCGAGAAGGTTCCGGTGAAAACGGCAAAAAAGGTGGCAAAAAAGGCTGCCACCAAAAGAAACGGTTGATATTGCACCGTTCGACAGTTCAGGTAACCCGATTCGAAAGAATCGGGCCCTTTTTCATATAAAAGACAGGCTAAACTCTTGCAAAACCTTTAAAAATATAGTACATTATGCTGCATGCCTACATTAAATCAATTAGTAAAAAGAAATCGTTCAAAGGCAAAAAGAAAGAGTAAAGCTATTGCACTTACTCGTGGTTTCAATTCATTATTAAACAAACCTATATATTACAATTCACCACAAAAAAGAGGTGTTTGTACAAAGGTTACAACAAAGACACCTAAAAAACCTAACTCAGCTGTTCGTAAGATTGCTCGTGTTAGATTAACAAACGGTATTGAGGTTACAGCCTATATCCCAGGTATGGGTCATAACCTACAAGAACACTCAGTAGTATTACTACGTGGTGGTCGTGTGAAGGATGTTGGTCTTCGTTATACTATTGTTCGCGGTAAACTTGATACAGCGGGTGTAGATAAAAGAAGAAAAGGACGTTCATTGTACGGTAGAAAGAAACCAAAAGAAGCAAAATAATCTTTGAACGAGATTTTTAAAAAGCAAAAAAATCCAATTGGAGTACTCTCATTTGAGGAATAATACTTACAACGATTGGTAAATTTATAAAAATTAATAAATTATTAAAAAAATAAAAATATGAGAAGAAAAGTAAAGAACCGTAATATAGCTGGAGTAGATCCACGTTATAACTCATTAACACTTGGTAAATTTATCAACTATGTTATGTGGGACGGTAAAAAAAATACGGCAAGAAATGTTGTTTATGACATGCTTGACGTTTTGAAAGATAAAACAGGAAATGAAAACCCTATAGAAGTTTTTGATACAGCTATAAAAAATGTATCTCCACAAGTAGAGGTTAGATCAAGAAGAGTCGGTGGTGCAAACTATCAGGTTCCTTATGAAATAAGACCAGAAAGAAGAACTTTTTTAGCTATGAACTGGATTATCGGTGCAGCTCGTAATAAAAAAGGTAAACCAATGCACTTAAAATTGTCAGATGAAATATTAGCTGCAGTTAAAGGTGAAGGTGAAGCTATGAAGAAGAAAGAGAATACACATAAGATGGCTGAAGCTAACAAAGCTTTCGCTCATATGGCTTGGTAATTATTAATAAGAACTTTAAAAATATAAATATAAAATATAAAAATATATGCAACGCGATTATCCATTAGAAAAAACAAGAAACTTTGGTATTATTGCTCACATTGATGCTGGTAAAACTACTACATCAGAACGTGTGCTTTTCTATACCGGTATCACCCACAAAATCGGTGAAGTGCATGAAGGTGAAGCTGTTACAGACTGGATGGAACAAGAAAGAGAAAGAGGTATTACTATTACTGCGGCTGCTATTACATGTTTTTGGAATCCAACATACATGGGTACAGATACATCTAATAAACATAGATTTAACATTATTGACACACCAGGACACGTGGACTTTACAGTAGAAGTAGAAAGATCACTTAAAGTTCTTGACGGTGCTGTTACAGTTTTTGATGGCGTTGCTGGAGTAGAGCCTCAATCAGAAACAGTTTGGAGACAAGCTGATAAATATCATGTTCCACGTATTTGTTTTATCAACAAACTTGATAGAACCGGTGGATCATTCGAAAGATCATTTAAATCAATCATAGATAGATTGAATAAAAATGCTATAAGAATGCAAATCCCTATGGGAGAAGAAGAAAACATGAAGGGTGTTATTGATCTTCTAAAAATGAAAGCATATACATTTGAAGGAGACATGGGTAATAAAGTTGTTGAAAGTGAAATCCCTGCAGAATTTCTAGAAGAAGCTACAAAACATAGAGCAACTCTAGTTGAAGCTGCTGCTTCACAAGACGATGATATGATGAATACATATCTAGAAGGAGGTGAATTTACTATAGATCAACTTAAAGCCGCAATAAGAAAAGGAACATTGGCTAACAAAATATTCCCAGTATTTACAGGTACAGCTTTGAAAAACAAAGGAGTACAACTCGTTCTTGATGCTGTTATAGATTATCTACCATCTCCACTTGATGTACCACCAATAAAAGGTGTTGATCCAGAAACAGGTGAAGAAATAGAGAGAAAAGCATCAGATACAGAACCTTTTGCTGCCCTTGCTTTCAAATTACAGACAGATCCATTCGTAGGTCAGCTTACATTCTTCCGTGTTTATTCAGGATCAATAGAAGCTGGTTCATACATATATAACTCAACTACAGGTAATAAAGAGAGACTTGGACGTATAGTTAGACTACAAGCAAACAAAAGAGAAGAGGTTAAGAAAGTTTTTGCTGGAGAGATCGCGGCTGCTGTAGGTCTTAAAGAAGCCCTTACATCACATACTTTCTGTGATGAAGCTCATCCAATAATACTTGACCCTATAACTTTCGCAGAGCCAGTTGTGTCTCTATCAATAGAGCCAAAAACAAAAGCTGATCAAGAAAAAATGGGTATCGCTCTACAAAAACTTTCAGATGAAGATCCAACTTTCCGTGTTACTTCAAACCCAGAAACAGGTCAAACATTGATCGCGGGTATGGGTGAGTTACATTTGGAAATCATGATCGATCGTATGAAAAGAGAGTTCAATGTAGAAGCTAATGTTGGTCAACCACAAGTTGCTTACAGAGAAACTATTACAGGTCAAGCTGAAGCAGAACATAAATATGCAAAACAATCAGGAGGTAAAGGTCAATACGGTCACGTACGTATTACTATTAAACCACTTGAAGAATTAGCGGAAGGTACAAAACTTCCTAAAAATGTTCATAGAGAGGCAGGATATGAATTTATCGATTCTATTAAAGGAGGTATTATCCCAGGTGAATTTATACCGGCTGTACAAAAAGGTGTTAAAGAAGCTATGGATAGAGGTATAGTTGCAGGATTCCCATTAACAAATGTATCTTGTGAATTAACATTCGGTTCATATCACGATGTGGACTCATCAGAAATAGCATATAAGATTGCTGCATCACAGGCTTTCCAAGAGGCAGCTCAAAAAGCTAGACCAGTTATCTTGGAACCAATCATGAAAGTAGAGGTTATAGTTCCAGAAAAATTCATGGGTGATGTAACAGGATCATTATCATCAAAGAGAGGTCAAATAGAGGGTATGGAAGATAGAGGTTTGAACAAAGTTATTAGAGCACTTGTTCCATTGTCAGAGATGTTTGGTTACACAACACAACTTCGTTCTATGACAGAAGGTCGTGGTTCAAATACTATGGAATTCGCTAAATATGACATAGTTCCACCAAACGTTGAAAAACAAATCGTTGACTCAAGAAAATAATTAATATAATATAAAGAAACAATATGCCAATAACAAAATCAGCCAAAAAAGCCTTAAGACAAGGTGAAAGAAAAAAAGTTTTCAATCTAAGACGTAAGAAAAAAGTTGAAGACGTAGTAAAATCTGTAAAAAGATTAGTAAAAGAAGGTAAAGCCAAAGAAGCTAATGCTCTTTTACCAAAAGCTTATTCAGCACTTGATAAAGCTGCAAAAGGTAACACTATAAAGAAAAATACTGCTGCAAGAAAGAAATCAAGATTAAACGCTATAGTTAAAAAAGCTGCTACAAAATAATCATTAAAATAAAAATCCTCGTCATAACGAGGGTTTTTATTTTTTATCTACGATGATCTCTGTGCTTAATTGAAGCGTTCATTATTTTATCTTTAACTATTATAGGGTCCGGTATTTCTTCAAATAAAAAGCGTTGTGAACTTCCGGCGGTTTGTATTTCTAGGTTTCCAAAATCAAAATAAGATTGAAGCACACCATTAACATGAACAGATATATCTTCTATGGAACTTAGATGTAACTCAGATACTTTTCTTTGAAAGAAACCTATTTGAGATATATCTATAACTCTTTCGGTGGTAACAATCCATGTATCCAATGAGTGCATGGTCAATGTGTGAAATAAGTATGCCCAAAGAATCATTATGTATAAAGACCAAGCTAGGGTGAACATTGGTGCTAATTGGTATTTTATTAATAGTGGTGCAGCTACAACTATGATCAGAAAAGGTAATACTGATGCTATGATAGCTGTAAATATCGGTCTTATTAAAATAATCCAATGACGTCTGGTAAATACCAACATCTCTTCATTGTCTTTTTTTCCTTCAAAATGCATATTTGATTTCATCAAAAAATCAAACATACCTCTTGTTTGAGATTTTATTTCACCATCTACTGTTTTTATTATTTCTTGATTATTCATATTAATTAACTGTGTATAATAACATTATTGTTAATGCGGTTAATACGATTGAACCCATCAACATTAAAAAAGCCACACGTCTCGGATGTGTTCCTATTCCAAAACGTATTAGATGATATAGTAATAGAAATATAACTGTCCAAAAACCCAATAAAAACAATACCACCACCACATTTATGATTTCAGGCATAGGTGTAATAAGCATAATCTAATTATAACAAGATTATTCTTTGTTTGCTATTTCTTGTTTTATTTTGTCTAATTCAATCTTTATGTGTTTTAAGGTTATTTCTTCTTCAGTTACAAGATCCTCTGTTCTTTCTTCTATCTTTTTCTCTCTTTTAAGTCCAGATATTAGTATTCTGTCTCCTATAAAATTAGATACCATTAAACCTGTTATAAGTAATATACCCATAGATACAAATATTTGAACTGGGGGATAGAAGAACCAATTGAAAAATGCTATGTCAGATTTCCATAACATGTCTATAGATTCCCATATAGCTCTCCAAAACATGACAACTGCTGTTCCTGATATGAATGCATATACAAAAGGGTGATGACTTAATCCTTCTCTAGTTTTATCTTCTGTCTTATCGAAAAATTTTACTATTTTTTTTAATGTTGGCATATTTTTTATTTTAAATTAATTTTTTGTATTTCTTTTTTTATTTTTCTACCATCTTGATCTACATCAAATATTATAATTTCATCAAAATCAAATTCAATATCAGCTATATCTGTATCTGAAATATTCTCTATGTATTTTAATAAAGATCTAAGTGAGTTTCCATGGCCAACGACTAATACATTTTTACCCTTATTTAACAAAGGTAAAATCTCTTTTTTATAATAAGGTATAACTCTATTGTATACCATTTCCAATGATTCACCTTTTGGTGGAATAAAATCCCAAGATCTACGTAATTTATGAAATTTATCTTCTCCTAGAAGTTTCTCCATTTCCCATTTATTGTTTCCTGTGTACTCACCATAATCTCTTTCATTTAATTCTGATGCATGTTTAGTTGGAACATCATAAAGCTCGCAACTATTTAATACGCATGAAAGTGTCTCTATGGTTCTAACCTCCATCGATGCAAAAGCATTATCTATACTAATATTTAAGTCTTTTATAAAAAGACCTGCTTTATTTGATCTATCAAAACCATCTTCACTAAGATGTATATCTCTTTTTCCAGTCCAACGACCAACCTTATTCCATTCTGATTCTTGATGTCTTATCAATATAAGTTTTCCTGTCATAATATGCTTATATTAACATATTATTTTTATTTTATACCACTACCTATAGCCTCTTTTATGTTTTTGAATCCTTTTTCTTTTAATAATTGTGCTAGTTCTTGATTGATTTGAGATATTGCTTGAGGTCCTTCGAAGATCATACCTGTTATCATTTGTACGAGGGAGGCACCGTTTATTATTTTTTCATAGGCATCTTTTCCTGAAGATATTCCTCCAACTCCTATAAGGAGGTATTTATTATTAGTTTTTTTGTAAATATTAGCTAAAAGTTTATTTGATAAATCTTCTACAGCCTTACCACTGATACCACCTTTTTCAGTTATATTTTTTTCCTCGTCATCTATTTTTGGATTATTTCTATTTTTGGTTAAATTACTGCAGATGATTCCATGTATTCTGTGTTTATCCAATATATCTAATATGGTATTAGTTTCTTCTTCATTTATATCAGGGGATAATTTTATGAAAATTTTCTTGTCAGTATCTATTTTATCTATATTTTCCAATAGTTTTTCTAAGTTCTCCGGTTTTATAAAAGGTTGACCGCCTAGAGCATTAGGACATGATATATTGATGGTTATATAGTCACCATATTCTTTCATTATGTTAAATGCTTTTATATAATCGTTTATAGCATTGTCTATTTCTAAGTTTTTATAACAATTTGTCATTGCTATATTTATACCTAAGGGTATTTTTGAGATAGATGATTTTATTGTATGAGATATTCTTTCAGCCCCTTTGTTTTTAAGACCATAATATACTATAAGACTTTTTGATTTTGGCATACGCCATAATCGGGGTTTTGGGTTACCATCACAATATTCACCAGTTATTGATCCTACCTCTATAAATCCAAAACCCACAGCCGGTAATATGTTTATAAGTTCTGCATTTTTGTCAAAACCCGCTGATAAACCTATGGGGTTTTCATATTCTTTTTCAAATATATTTTGATTTAATATAGGGTTTTTGTAATAGAAAAAAGCTTTAGTTATAAGTCTAAATAAGGAATATTTACCTAAAAATGCACCAACTTTTGTCATCTGATCATGTATATCTTCAGGATCCATAAGGAAAAATATGGGTTTAAGGAGATATTTATAAAGAATGGATATTATAAGATTTCTTATTTTTATAAAAAGCTCATATATCATATTGTGCTCCCGCTAGGAATCGAACCTAGATTTAGAGTTCCGCAAACTCTTGTCCTATCCATTGAACGACAGGAGCATGCTAAACACTATACAACAAAATAGCTTAAAAACCAAGATATTCCAATATAGTATGGAAAATAGACTCTTTCATTCTTTCTTCCGGCAATATTTTTACCAATTCTTCATGTATGCTGTGTATGTCTTTTCCTGTAACTTCTATAGGCAGGGTCAATATTAACAAAGGATCATATAAATCACCGGTTTTACTAAATAATATACGAGAACTAATGTGATTTTCTCTATTATCTTCTATCCAAAATGATCTTAGTTCTGAGAAATTCCATGTTTTTTGATTTATACGAACCCCTGTTGTGTTTATCTCAAAACGTAATATTCTAGGCTCTTTAAATGCATGTAATAGTAATACCAATGTAGATACAATAACCAAAATACCAAAAGTTAAATTACTGAACATAAAAGATATTAAGGCTATTGTTACAGAAATTATACCAACAGACCATTTCCAATCTTTGTCCTTAGTAAAATACATATAGTTGTACTCTTCCCATATCATTGGTAATTTACTCATGATATTATTATACTATGTTTCTAATCATAATTGTAGTGATAGGTATTATTTTTTATCTAGCACAAATAAATTCTAGAATAAATATCTTAGAAGAAAAATTAAAAGGTAATTTTATTAAAGAGAGTGCTCCTGTTGGGGTATCTGAGATTAAACCCACAGTTGAACCCGTGATAGAACAATCTCAATTTACAGAGTATAAAAAACCTGAGATTGCTGTATCTCATCAGGATACATTTGCAAAAAACCTGGCACGTTTCGGTATAACTATATTAGTATTAGGAATAATATTTTTCTTAAAGTATATAGACAGTCAAGGATTAATCGGTCCAGTATTCAAATACGTTTCAGGGTTATCTCTAGGAGTAATATTATTAGGTATTGCTGAGTATCTACGTAGTCAAAATAAGCATTATACAAATCTTCTTCGTGGAGGAGCATTTATAATAATGTATATAACAGCATTTGTTGGTTATATATTGTTCCATATAGTTTCTTTGCCGGTAACTTTAACTTTGATTTCTATAGTACTTATAATCTCAACAATTATTTCATTTAAAGAAAATGATTTTATACCTTTTACTGTTGGTGTTGGTGGCGCCTATTTAACAACATTCTCACTACTTGCTGATATAGGTGTAAATAAAGATACATATATAAGTGTATTGTTATATTTATTTATATTAAATATAGCTATATTATTTGTATCTTTGTATAAGACTTGGATTAAAGATGTGGTTATTGGATTTGTCTCAACATGGATTATTTTCTCATCTATCTTCTATGTAAATGAATTCAATAAAAATATATTATTTATATTTGCAACTCTTTATGGTCTGCAATATCTAATAGTATTTTTAATACAAGATTTTAAAAATGCCAGAGAAAAAGTATTTGAATTAGTAGACAGTACTGTGTTTTTAACTGTTATAAATACTCTGGTATATACAACTTTATTGTATCAATTGATTGTGAAAACATTTTGGTTTGATTATGTAGGCTATATAGTGGCTTTATTGGGTGTATTCCATCTTGCTATTTATGCTCTATTGCGATCAGTTAAAGATAAACAAAATAATATAATAGACTTAACTCACTTTGTTGTCGGTGTATTGTTATTATCAGCATCAGTTTCATTACAATTCGATGGGCCTGCTGTTACCATGATATGGTTCCTTGAAGGAGTGGTGTTGTCATTTATGACAGTGTTAAGAGATTTTAAAGATAAATCTTTGATGTATATTTTAGGATTTTCTGCTGTTGTAGCTGGTATCATGCATATGATAATTGTAGGTGACTATAAGACAGTTATGGATAATGGATTGATGTTTATAAATCAAGGTTATATTGTGTGGTTTGCTGTGTTCTTGTTGATAAATCTTGTTGCATATATATGGTATGGATCAGTTTCTGATTCTGTTGATGAGTTGTTTAAAAAAGATATACACAAGATATCATTTGTGTTGATAATAATTGGCCAAGTTTTATTTGTCGGGTTAACTTCATTTGAAATACAAGAATTTGGTAGTTATAGAAGTCAAAAAGAGTATACAAGAATAAATCAGCAAGATGAGATGAATTTTAAATTAGATGTATCAAATAATTTTGCTCACAAATATGATGAAATACAAAATATAGAAAGAGAGACTACATTTATGCAACTTGTATTATTTATTATAATGACCATTATATATTTCTTAATTGGTTTGATAAGAAAGAATAGGGTGGTTAGAAATATGGGTATTATTACATTGATTATAACCACAGCACTTTTGATTGGTTTAACATGGGAACTTGGTCCAGTATATAGGATTATAACTTTTGTTGGATTTGGTATAGCGCTATTGATAGTGTCTTACTTATATATTTCTAAAAATAAAAAAATAGATATTGCCAAGACTTTAATTCTATTTATGTTATTAACATTTGCTGTAAACATACAAGCGAAAGTTATAGATATAAAAGAATGGTCAAGTATATCTCAAATAAAATCATCTGAAATATCAGTTAGCACATCAAGTGATAATCATGGTTTATATATATTACCTATAAAAAAAGATATATTAGATAGATCAAAGAAAAATGATTTATCTGATATAAGGATAATAGATAAAGATAATAATGAAATACCTTATATAATTGTAAAATCAAATCAAAATACCCAAACTGTAAATCAAGAAAATTTTCAGGCAAAGATTTTAGAAAATAGTCTAAGTGGGGGTGGTAAGAAGGTCGTTGTAATAGATACCGGTAGAGAAGGTTTGCTTTATAATAAAGTGATTTTTACACATGATATAAAAGATATAAATTTCAGAAAGACTGTTAAAGTCTATATATCTGATGTATCTATAAGATCAGGTTCAACAGCTTGGAAAGAGTTGGAACAAAAGAGTGTTATATATAATTATACAGATAAAGATAATTTTTCTGTAGAAAAAACATATATAGATTTGAATGATATATCTTCTAGATATATAAAATTTGAATTAACCGATGATGATGAATTTTCAAAAGACATAAAAGTTAATAATAAGGTAAATATAAATAAGGTTGAAATACAATATCAAAAAGATGAAGAAAAAGATCTGGGTGTTAAGGTAAAAGATTATCTGTCTGGAAATTTTCAATTTGATAGTGCAGAAGTATTTCAAGATGTAAAATTATTAGATAATAAAAGTGAGAATAATAGATCATCGTATATTTTTGAAGGGGGAATAAATATAGAAGAAATAACTCTCAATATAGATTCAGCAGATCTAAATTTTAACAGAAATGTTGTTATACAAGGATCAAATGATGATATCAATTGGTCAGATATAGGTAATGGAAATATATATCGTATAGATTCCCCTCTTTACACAGGAGAGAAAACATCTATAAAAACAAATATCTCTACATATAAGAAAATAAAAGTTATTATTCAAGATAATAATGATAAACCTCTAAATCTTAAAAAATATTCCAAAATAAAATTACAAAATAATGGTTTATTGTTTAAGTTGGAAAATGTTAATCCTGGGGAAATACGGGTTATTATAGGTAATAATACAGAGCTGGCACCGGTTTATGATATGAGAAATATTATAAATTATTTCGAAGATGTTACTCCAAAAATAGTTGATTATGATGAAGTTGTTAAAAATCCGAAACATGATCCGGCTCAAACTATACCTTTTGGTGAAAGAAATAAAGTTCTACTAAATATTGGCTTAATCATATTTATAGTTATAATAGGTATATTCGGATTCTTTTGGATGAAGAAGGATAAAATAAATGAATAATAAGATATATGATGTGATTATAATAGGTGGTGGGGCAGCGGGCATGATGGCTGCTGCTTCTATTGATCGTGGAAATAAAGTTCTGCTTATAGAGAAAAATGAAAATCTCGGTAAAAAACTTCTGATAACTGGAGGAGGAAGATGTAATGTGACTAATGCTGAATTTGACCTAAGAAAACTTTTGAAAAATTATAAAAAAGCTGAACCATTTCTGTATTCAGCTTTTACTCAATATGGGGTTGAAGATTCTCTAAAATATTTCAATGATAGAAATATGCCAACTAAAGTAGAAGAATATGGTCGTGTGTTTCCGGTATCTGATTCCGCTAAAAGTGTTTTTAATGTTTTATTAAACGATATAAAGAAAAATAAAAATCTAGAAATACTAAGTAATGCCCCGGTTAAAGATATATTATTTTCTAATGGAAAAATAGATGGTGTTAAAATCCAAAAAGAAATATATAAGGCAAGAAGATATATATTGGCAACCGGTGGGACATCTCACCCTGAGACTGGATCAACAGGTGATGCATATATATGGCTCAAAAATATGGGTCACACTGTTCATAATCCAAAACCATCTCTAGTTCCACTTCGTTCTCATGATAAATGGATAAAAGACATACAGGGTTTAACCTTACAAGGTATAAAAATAAACTTATATGCTGGGGACAAAAAGATAGATTCTAAAAAAGGTAAGATATTGTTCACTCATTTTGGTGTATCTGGTCCAACTATATTAAACATGAGTAAACAAATTAGCGATCTCTTAGATAAAAAAGAAAAAGTGTATATAGGTATAGACCTTATGAATCAATATGATCACGGAAATCTTAATAAGTTTTTAAATGAAATATTGCAAAATAATCCAAGAAAAAAAGTTGTAAATATTTTATCTGATATTTTAAATAAAAATTTAGTAAATATTATTTTGGAGAATTCCAAAATAGATAAAGATTTAAATGGAAACAGTATAACAAAGGATATGCGAATTTCTCTTATAGAAAATATTAAAAATCTGAAAATAAATATAAATGGTTTACTTGATGAAAATGATGCAATCATAGCAGATGGTGGAGTAGATCTTAAAGAGATTGATTTTAAAAATATGCAATCTAAGGTTATTAAAAATCTTTATATAGTCGGTGATCTTTTGAATATTGATAGACCTTCGGGTGGATATAGTTTACAAATATGTTGGACTACTGGGTATTTGGCAGGGAGGGGGTAGACTTTCTATTTATAAAAACACTCATTAGAGAGTTTAATAATATCATTACTATTGAATGTAATGATGTAGCTATATTATGAGTTTGCAATGTTAATAAAGTTAATATATGCCTAGTCACATTCATTTCATATAATATAGATTTTTCACTTTTTGGATCTTTATATGTTTTGATCAGTGTTGGTATAAAGGCAATAAAATCTATACTTACAACAGTGATGACTGATATAGTTGGATCTTTTGTTAATATCCAAGGTATTAAACCCAATAATGCCAAGGCTAAAAAATAATGATCGATTTTTCTAACATGATTAAAGCCATATTGTAATGAGAATAAGAATATTATTATTGTAAATATCTCTGCTGTGGCGGTTGGTATAACACCAATACCACCACCTTTTACCAAAGCCCCAAAGAATGTAACCGCTGAAACTATACTCCATATAAACCAGGTATAAGGATGAGGCTTGATTTTCTTTTTGATTATATCTATGAGATAGGGGATATTACCTATTATCGCCATTATTACAGCTACAATTACCAAAGATTCTTTCATGATTATAATCTTATCATAAAAAACACCCCAGCCGCTTTCACGGCTGGGTGGAGATTGCTTCTTCAAGTAGTCGGTCGAATCCATCGTTAACGACAACGATAACCTGAATGTATTGCACTTGTATGAACGTGCCATCAGGTGTAAATGAAGCCTTTGTGCTAGCGGTGTTTAACTGATCCCGCGCGAGTTGTTCTAACTGTTGTCTCTCCGCTTCGGTCTCTGGTATCAACACCATAAGGCAGAGTCCGTTTTGGGATTGTGGTGTTTCGATTCTCATGTAGGTGAGGGTTTAACTTCTTGAAAATACCATAAAGGTATGGTTTTGTAAACTACTATGATAAAATATTATTCATGATAAAAAAGACACTTTTATTTATATTAAAAATATTAGTAATACTTATAATATTACTTCTAATTTTTATATTTTCTATATATTCATTTATAAAACCTTCAAATAATAGAGATTGGAATAATGATCAAAAAGTTTTATCAACAGCAACAGTGAAAGGTGATATTGTTTCCATAAAAAACATCAGAGATTTTAGATATGCATCTACAACATCTTACACGGAACATTATTATGATAAAGATTATGATTTAAATAAATTAAAAAGAGTTTGGTATATAGTGGAACCTTTTTCTGGTATCGCTGGATCCGCTCATACTTTTTTGAGTTTTGAATTTGAAGATAATGTGTTTTTATCTGTGTCTGTTGAGATAAGAAAAGAGAAAGGTGAATCTTTTCATCCTATAAAAGGATTATTTAATAAATATGAACTCATGTATGTTTTAGCTGATGAAAAAGATGTTGTTGATCTTCGTATTAATCATAGAAAAGATCAAGTGTTTATTTATCCAATAAAGATTTCAAAAGAGAAAAATAAAGAATTGTTTATGAGTATAATTGATAGAGTAAATAAACTATATAATAAACCAGAATTTTACAATACAATTACAAATACATGTACTACAAATATAGTTAAACATGTAAATGACATAAGTCCTCATAAAATACCTTGGTATGATAAGAGAATAATGTTTCCTGCAGATTCGGATGAATTAGCTTATAGTTTAGGGCTTATAGATACGGATTTACCTTATGATAAAATAAGGGAAAAATTCAATGTTAATAAGAAGGGTGAGATGTATAAGGGTGATGATGATTTTTCGGTGAAGATAAGGGAGTAAAACAAAAAACCTATCAACGGCTGATAGTTTTTTTGTCTATTATTATCTGAATGTGTGTCTAAACCAATTCAACATCTTATGGAACATACCGTTCGCATTTGGATTCGTTGAAGATGCATTCATCATTCTTCTATCAACATCTCTGTTTCTTAGGTTTGGATCTATTATCGTTACACTCTTAGCACTTATAGACTTAGTTGTAGTTGATAATTCTCCTGCAACCATAACATGTTGACCTGTTGTTAATGATGAGAAGGGTACAGTAGATGTACCATTTCTATATGTTGTACTCGCATCTGTATTTACAGTATATGTAGTAGTAGCATTGTTTCTACCGATATTATCTATTGTAAATGTACTTGATGAAATACTTGATACAACACCACCTATACCCATCATGTTTTGCATCATTGGTCTTGTAGAAGTTGAATGATTTCTCGGTTGCATCATTCTAGTTGATGTACCGTTTCTATAATCATCATCTCTTCTTGGTCCTTGCATCATAGCACCTCGGTTATCAGCACTTGATATTGTTGGTATTACCGCAACAATAAAAGTTGATATTAATAAACCAGATATAATCTTATTATTTTTCATGTTAAGTTTTTTATTATTATTTTGCACTTAACTATATATACGTAGAGTTGGGGAGTTTTATTACAGATAAGGTGATAGAATATAAATATGTCACAAGAATCTTTTAATGCAACAGAAAATAAAATAGAAATCAGTGAGTCTACCTATGACTCTGAAAATGAATCGATTAAACCTGTTGATAATGTTAAAAAACAAGAAGAAATAGTCAGAAGGGAACAAAACAGATTAAATCAACTTAATGAAGTCAGGGAAAAACTTGGTCTTTTAAATAAAGATTCTATACAACCTACTGGTATCAGAAAAATTATCTCAGATAAGGTTAACGCGGGGGAAGAATTATCAATGTTGGAGAGAATAAAATCAGGAAGAGATAGAGTGTACACGGGTAATGACATTGAAGGAATGAATATAAAACCAGATCATGCATATCGTGCAGTAGATTTAAATACATTGAAAAAGTATATATATCATGGAAATGTTGAAGGTGAACATGAAAAGCCTGATGTATGGAAAGAAGGTGATAATCGTGGTGTTGATTGGTACCTCGGTGGTGTCGCCCCAAAGTACGGTGAATATATTATTGAAGCACCTGCTAATCCTGATAAATTCACAATCGCTGATTTACATGATAATAGTATTCTGTCATCAGATCTATCTGTAAGACATATAAAATCAGAGGGTGGTACAAATAACTCTGTTGATTTATCTGATACCAATTTATATAAATTAAATAAAACTGAAGAAGGTAAGTTGAGAGCAGAATCGGTAGATGTTAATAATATATAATTATGTATAAAATTCATTTTCCTGATATAAGAGATTTTGAAGAGATGACTGCTATAGGTGAGCAGATCTTTAAAACTGAGGGTGATGACACACAGTCTAAGGCTTCTGTAGAAAATTGTTTGAGTATTTCTAAGATAGATAAATACTGCTATCTATCTGTAAAAGATGGTGACATAAATATAGCGTGGACTATAGTTTTACCTACATCTAAGGAAAATATGGATAAATTTCTAAATAAGGAAATAACAGAAGCCGAGTTGTCTGAATATTCAAAAGTCAATCCGTGTTCTGAGTGTTTGTATTTTATGGTTGCGGTAACGGTGCCAGAATATAGAGGTAGGGGATTAGCAACTTTTTTATTTGAAGAGCAGATTAAATATTTTATTGGTAAATATAAAATAAATAATTTTTTTGGATGGATATTTAGCGAAGAAGGTAAAGCTTTGGCTCAAAAATTAAAACAAAAAGTTTCTGGAGTTAACGTTTTTATTTTGGATAGGTGATTACATCGCCATTAATATAGCTCCAACAACTATTGCAAGAGCACCTATACTCTTTAATATTGTTAATGATTCGCTTAAGAATAATACTGATAATACAAATACGAACACTATACTTGTTCTATCTATAGCCGCTACGGCAGTTACAGGACCAAGTTTTATAGCTAGAAAATAAAATAACCAGGATAATGCCCCAGATATACCTGAGAGTATTATGAATAATATTGCTTTATTATCTATAGTATTTAGAAAATTAAATTTACCTAATGAGAATGCTGTGATTATTAAAAATACAGCCATGACAACAGAGCGTATTGTTGTCGCTAAAGTTGAGTCAATATTTTTTAAACCCATTTTACCGAAGATCGCAACAAGTGCTGCGAATATTGCGGAGAATAGGGCATAGATGGTCCAGTTCATGAGGTTTATTATACACCTGAAGTTTGGAAAATAAAAAACCGCTGGGACCTTTGTGGGTCCCGAGCGGGGAAGTGGGAAAAGCCGAACATCAATCTTCGTCGAACATCTCCATGAATTCTTTGAGGCGGGATTTGAGATCTTTTCCGACTCGGATTGAAACATTGGCGTCGCCGTCTTGTCCGTGACCTGGGCCTGGAATGCAAAGGAATTCTTCAAAGCGGATGTATTTGCCATTCTTGGCAGCATCACCGCCGTAGAGGTCGATCAGACCCTGGCCATCTTCGGCCTCGCACTCACCTGAGAGACCGAAAGCTGTCATCAGATCTTGGGTAGTCATGATAATGAATCCTTCGGTCCAGGTACGAATCAGGCCGTGGTCCATCTTGTATTTGATCAGCCATTCGCCACCTTCCTTGTCTTGGGGGTGATGGTTTTTGGCAATGGTCATGTTGAGATGTTTGATAGACCCGATGACTAATTCTCTGTTTGGAGTGGTGACACTGTTGTATCCACGGATCATCACTTTGTTACCCCCTGGGTGATACCAGATTGGATACCCGGCCAAGGTTCTTCGAGGGGTGGAGGGTGTGATTTGGTTTGTCGTCATTGCAATGTTTGTTGAGGTTTCTGACTTTTACAGGTTACAATAAAATGTTGTTTGTGTAAACCATATAGAATGTGTGTTAAATGTGACACATCTATTTTTATTTGATTTGAAAATTAAATTGCCCAGCTATATCTTTTACAAATTCTTCAACTGATACTCCTTTTTTATTGGCACTATGCTCAGCTTGCTCTTTATTGTTTACTGAAATTATTTTATCCATTATTGATTTTATCCCTATATCACCAATAACTTTATTATTTGTAACATCATAAACTATAGATTGAACATTTAAAGGGGTGCCTGATAGGAAATTTTCTATAGTTGGTTCAAGACCTCGTCTGAGTATAGAGTGTATGCTTTTTAATGGTATATAATCTATTTCATATTTTGGTCCTATAAGTTTAGGGTTTCCATAACTGTTAACATCCATACTCCATCCGTCAGGTAGAGATATAGGTTGTTCCTCTTCAACTATAAAATCAAGATCGACATCTTTTGATACAGGTGTTCCATACATCTCTTGTATTATAGAGCGACAAACAAAACCACCTATTAGATATATATTTCCTTTAGAATTTGATTTTACTATTTCTATAGATTCTTTAAATTCAGGGAAGGTGTTTGCAATTTTTAAAAATGATTCGGTGGGGGACATGGGATTATTGTAGCATTGTGTTTAGAGAAAATAAAAAACCGCCGGGACCTTGTGTGTCCCGAGCGGGGGGGGCGATTGGGGATGTTAATCTCATGCAGCATTGGTATCGATTTTTAATGCGGTTGCCAGCCGTATGAATCTAGCCCAGGCTGTGTTCAATGTGCTAGTCCCGTAGTCGATCAATACTAGCTTACCGTCGATTTTACGCCAATTTGATGCGGCTGGGTCATGAGAACCAGAATCACTGAGTAGCTCTTTGAGTTCAGATGGAAGTTTGTCATAAAATTTTTGTATTTCTTCTTGTGTGACATTTTCTTCCCCTCTGTATCTCTGAAAGTTGATTATACCAATTGTAAATACCGGTTCGATAAACTGTTTGAATGACATGACTTTTGTTACATACCAAGATAGCATGCATTCTGATATATTGGATGCCATACCATAAAGTATTGATTCATAAAAGTTTGCAGGGATTGATCGTAAGAATTTCCAAAAACCTCGTCTGAATTCAAATGATCTTTTATATTTATCAATACGAAAAGACGGAAACTTGATGACCAATAAGTTGAATAAGATGAGAGCTGTTCTAGAATTACCAAATCTGATTTTGAGCATGGTTTTGTTATGTTAGGTTTAACTCAAATACAATACATAAAATATCTAGGTGTGTAAATAGGTGAGATTTGACCATTACATGGTCAGTACACCTTTGCTATTTTTTCAAATTCTGCGAATTTTCGAAAATAAGGTAAAGCTTTTCGAATCTTTAAAAATTCAATAAGTTGAGAGCTCCACAAAGATTGTTTATGATATAATCGTTAAATGAATAAGATAATAATTATTGGTTGTCCCGCTTCAGGTAAGTCAACTCTAGGTAATAAACTTGCAAATATTCTAGATATACCTATTTTCCATTTGGATAAGATATTTTGGATACAACCTGGAGGAATCAAACAAGATATATTTTTTGCTAAACAAAAGGAGATAATTAAGGGTAACGAAAAATGGATTATTGATGGTGATTTTGTAAGATCAAAATCGTTTGATTTTCGCGTTGAGAATTCTGATTTGATAGTTATATATGAATTATCAAAGATCTTAATTTATTGGAGATTATTTAAAAGATTTGTGAAGGATTATGGAAAAACTCGTTCAGATATGCCTGAAAATAGAAAGGAGACATTTAAAACGATGTTCGGTGTTATCAAATATATATGGTCTTATAATAACGATTTTGCAGTGGAAAAGATCGATAAGGTTGGTATGAAGGATAAGATTGTTTTAATAAAATCAACTGAAGATGAAATAAATTTTTTAAGAAGATTTTAAAATTTATTAATTAATATCATCTCATCACAGGTGATGATTTTTAAAGTTTTATCTTTCGAAAGCTACGCTTTCTCTACACTATAATATGTCATTGCGGAGGAGGTGAGATTCGAAGCTTACAGCTTCAGTACCACAAGGGCATTTCTCAGAAATAAAGGAGAACCTTTTCGAATCTCTCGAGGAAGTGCATAGTTGCACTTCCTCTCCTTACAAAAACAAAAACACCCTTTCGAATGTTTTGTTTTTTGTGGAGGATCGTAGAGTCTATTCGAACTTATTATATTAAAAACAGCGCATAACTATGTAAAGTTAATACGCTGTGGTTGAAAGTTTTAAGAGAGTTGAATTCTACGGTTACTTCACCGAGTGGGTATACCACTATTTAAACAAGTCTTCACCGGCTAGAAACTTGGGGGTTGTCGGCTCGGAGGTGTAGAGCTTGACCGAGTTTTTGAAGATGCTTGTACCTAACTCCTCACCTTCAATGCCGATTATCGAGAATGCCAGGATACTTTGATCGAAACCAAAGTTGGCATAGGCGACATACCGTTTGCCGTTTAACTCGACAGTTAGCTTTTCTCCTAGTTTAAACTGGCCTGTAACTGTCATCTTTTTCGACCGAAAAAGATTATTTTCTGGGATCTTATGCCACAACGAACCCTCAACCCTTCCTGATATGTAGGCACCACTTACAGGACAACGGGTTATTCTATAGAAAGGGAAATCTTTCCAGAGGGTGGAAATTCCGTCAAATCCAACGAGTGAAAAGTGGGTGAGTGTAAAGGTCTTGGTTTTCATAATGATTGGTGTTTGTTTTGGTTTAATGTGCTTTTCTGTCAGTCACTTGACCAACTGGGTAAAGTATATCATGATATTATATATTGATATTTTTATAAAACAAACTATATAAATAAATACTTATAAATAAAGGCTATATTAATTTTATATTAATTTTGTTCGTAAAAATTGACAAAATTAAATCAAAAATATACACTATCTACATGAATAACCAAGATCTAAAAACCAAAGTTGAGCGAGCAGGCTTAACTGATAAAGAATCGGCCACATATAGTGCACTTATTGAGCTGGGCGGAGCTTTTCCTTCCAAAATAGCCGAATATACAAAACTTAATCGAAGTACTGTATATAAGGTATTATTAGATCTTTCTGTAAAAGGGTTGGTTAGTGAGATAAAGAAGAAAAATAAGTTGTATTATCAGATTGAAAACCCTACTCGACTTGTAAGATATGCAAAAGATAAGGTAAAGATAGCAGAAGAACAGTTGGAGTACATGTCTAAACTGGTTCCTCAAATAGAAGGATTATATTCATTACTTTCAAATAAGCCAAAGATTTCATATTTTGAAAATATAGACGGCATCCTTTCTATATATGAGGATCAAATATCGGGAACCAAGAAATATGAAATGTTAGCATTTTCTAATACAACAGAAATAGAGAATGTTTTTCCGAAAGATTTTTTCACCAGATATAGAAGAGCAAAAGAGAAAATAGGTATTACAACAAGGGGTCTTATTCCTGATACTGAAAGGGATGAATCATTTGTAAATAGAATGTATGACGGATATAAAAAAGAGGTTATTCCTCAGGTAAAATATGTTCCAGCAAAAGATTTTCCATTTAAAGGTGAGATTACTATTTATGGAGATAAAAAAGTTTCTATTGTAAATCTAAATAAAGAATATTTTACTGGTCTAATTATTGAAGACCAAACAATTCATAACATGATGAGAATGATATTTGAATTGTCTTGGAAAGGGGTTAAGTAGGGAAATAGATTCGGTCCTTACAGGATCAGTACACCTTTTCTCGTTTTATCGAATTCTACGAATTCTCAAAACATAGAAAAGCTTTTCGAATCTCCCACGGAAGCAAAGCGGTTTGCTTCCTCTTCTCCTAATTAAAAACAATCACCTGGCGGTGATTGTTTTTCCTAGCGGGCCATGTGAGTTAAGTACCCACTGGTACAAGCAGTATAAGGCTTTTTGAGGGGTTTTAGAAGCACCTCCCTGAGGTAAGTGAGTTGGGTATCTAAATGCCAACAAATGCCAATTTTAGAGAGAATCGGGGTTATTAGAAAAAAGGATAAAAAATGGTAAAATGAGGCCATGATTGAGGATTTAAACAAACACCTAACAGATCAAGAATTCTTCACCTATGCGAAGTTTTTTGACATGGTTATAAACAAAAAGAACCTCGCTGATGAAGACCAAAGAGAAATTGGTGTATATCAGTTTTCTATTGGCGAAGATGAGTCATATAGACGATTTCGTAGACTTTTCAATTTCATCAAATACCAAGACTTGCCAGTCAAAATCTCTGAATCAAGATACAACAAACTGGAAGAAATGATTGGTTCGTACGCAAAAGGAAAAGACGCGAAAGGTGCAGGAATGCCGACAAAAGAAGATCTAGATACTATTTGCGAAAAGATAAATAACGGTAAGCCTATAAAATTTTCAGAGACAGGAATGCTGTCATGGGCATGGTTTGAGGTGTATGACTCCACTCATTTTTTGCCACATCAATACGAGATTTCTAATGAAGTAAAATCGAATGTTAAAAAAGAATTTGATACATATCTAGAGAATCTCATAAACGGCAAGCTCTCTATCGCTAAGGATAACTACTACAAGTTCAACATCCTAAAAGAAGCGTTCATCCAAATGATTGAGCGAAAGGGTGTTTTGAAATTATTTGGCAAAAACTTTGTCATCAAAGAAGAATTAAACAATGAAGGAAACCTAAAGAGTGACCCTAACTTTTGCATTGTGCAAACGGTATATGCCTTACAACACCTAGGATACCTGACGGTGAACAATATCTGGAGAGATGACGAGTACAAAGAACAATACAGTAGTTCGAGCAATATCCGATATTTCATATCAATCAATGTGACAATTGAGGATAGTTTCATTTCTGAAATAAACGACAGATACAAGAAAGCGAATCCAAAAAACGTGATCGAAGGATTCGACAAACCGAAAGGAATCTTAAAATTCGCAGGTGAGGAAATAATCCTTTCACTCAAAGGTAAAGAAACGGATGCATCCCTCCTTATGAATACCTTGTACAAAAAAGAAGATACGGAATGGATCTATAACGACGAGATTTTTGAGGATTGGAAGTTTAACCAAGCTGACATCCTGAAAAGTCCTAAAAACAAGATATATTTCGCTGCCAAAAAGATAAATGAAAAGGTAGCGATGAAGACCAAAATCGAGGATTTTATTGAATTTACCACTGAAAAAGCAAGGATAAATCCTCGCTACAACAAAGTTGACGAATAATATATAAATCGCAATAAATTTTTATAAATAGCCATCATATATCCTGAAGTCATCCTTCGGGATTTATTAATTAGCTAAATATAAAAGTTATATGCAAAAGCAAAAACTCATATGGTCAGTTACAACCCGCAAAGTGAGTGATCTGACAAAAAACGGATACAATCCGAGAAAGATAAGCGAGAGCGAAAAGAGAGACTTGGAAAAGTCTATTAAGGAATTCGGGACGGTCGTTCCTGTAATCCTTAATATTGGTTTGAGAGCCAATGTCATTATCGGCGGTGAGCAAAGAGTAAAGATATATGCTGATCTCGGTATGGAAGAGATCGAGTGTATGGTACCCTCTCGGGAACTGACACCTAAAGAAGAAAAAGAGCTTAACCTCCGTTTGAACAAAAACACAGGGTCATGGGATGAAAACCTTCTCAAGGAATTCGATATGGACATGCTCCTTGGTGTAGGTTTTGGCGATGAAGAATTGCAAAGCCTGTTTGATGATGTAGATATGGTCGAGGATGACTTTGATATTGAAAAAGCTGTCAAAGAAACCATAACTGCTAAAGTGAAGACTGGAGAAATCTGGGAACTCGGAAAGCATAGGTTGCTTGTTGGGGATTCTACTGATGTCACATCCGTACAAAAACTTATGGATGGAAAACTTGCAGACATCGTGTACTGCGATCCGCCATACAACATTGGACTCGACTATTCAAAAGGTGTCGGCAACAAAGAAAAATATCAAGGGTCATATTCCGCAAAGGATGATTCGAAAAAGGATACTGACTATCTCGATTTCATAGATAAAAGTATTGATGTGGCAAAGACCGTAGCCAAGAAGGATTCCCACTTCTTCTACTGGTGCGACTCTTCGTATATTTGGATCACACAGAATCTATACCAAAAGCACGGTATAGATAGTAAACGTGTCTGCATGTGGATCAAGAATAATCAGAATCCCACTCACAAGATTGCGTTCAATAAAGTATATGAACCATGCGTATACGGAACTATCGGCAAGCCATATCTCAATTCAGCAATGAACAATGTTAATGAGATTCTCAATCAGGAAGTGACCACCGGCAATCAGGTACATGATGAGATTCTAGACATGATAGATATTTGGATTGAGAAAAGAGACAACGCTCAAACATATCAACATCCAACTCAAAAGCCTGTAACGCTCAATGAAAAACCACTCAAAAGATGCAGTGCTCCGCTTCATATTGTGTATAGCGGATTTGCGGGTAGCGGTAGTGATTTGATTGCTTGCGAAGAATTAAATCGTGTTTGGTATGGAGTCGAAAAGGATTTGATTTTCGCAACCATCGTTATAGACCGATGGGAAAAGTTTACTGGCCTTAAAGCAAAGAAAATATATGAAAATAACTAAAGGAGATATTTTCAAGATCGGCAATCATATTATCGGTTGTGGTGATTCTACCGACAGAGAATTTGTAGCTAAAGTAATCGGGAAGAACAAGATACGAGCCATCATTTCTGACCCACCTTATGGAGTTGCATATGTTGAAAACAAGAAAGGCTTTGCGAAACTTGGTGTTAAGGACGAGAAAATAATTGTCGGCGATCATTTGCAGAGCGAATCTGAATATGAAGATTTCACCAGAAAGTATCTTGGTGCCGTTATTCCATATCTCGATGACTACAATGCATGCTACATATTTAACGCCGATCCGATGTTTCCATCTCTCCGTAAAGGCATGAAAGATGCGGGTTTCTATTACAGCCAGATGATTATTTGGATTAAGAATCAACCTGTCATGAGTAGAAAAGACTACCTTTCGCAATATGAACTAATTGCATATGGATGGTTTGGCAAGCACAAAATGGAAAGATCTAAATCAAAGAATGTTATTTATCACCCACGACCAAACAGATCAAGACTTCACCCTACACAAAAGCCGATAGGGCTACTTAGAAAGATAATTCCAGACGCAACATGCGTCGGTGACTTTATCTATGATCCGTTTCTCGGAAGTGGATCAACTGCTATTGCATCGGAACATTTAGGTCGAAAATGTATCGGTATAGAAATAGATGAAGTGTATGTTTCCGTCGTTCTACAAAGACTTGAAAAGCTAACTGGTCAAAAACCAATAAAGATATAACAGTATGAACGAGGAAGACTTCATAAAAGATCCATACAAAAAGCAAACATACGATACGTATGCTCTTTGGAAGTCTCTGCCCTCATTTCTCAAGGGACAGCCGAGAGTTGCTCTCGAAAAGTTTGGTATTAATGAAGAAATTGTATTTGAGTTGCTATCCATAAAAAATCAAACTGAGTTCTCAAAAATATACAAAACAGATGTCGGCACATTGACCGACTGGAACAAGAGACTTGAGAAAGATGGATTGACTAAAGACATCAACAGCTGGGCAAGAAAGCTTACTCCTAACGTCATATTTGCCCTGTATAAAAATATCACAAAGCATGGTCGAGCTCATGAGGTGAGAGCATGGTATGAATTAATTGAAAACAACTAATATGAAAAACATTGATCTAAAAGAAATAAATATCATTCTCTCTGACACATTGCAAAAAGTTGTGAATAGAGAGATCTCACATAAACAAGCGAACATGGTCGCTAAGCTTGCCTCTACACTTTCTAAAAACATTGTGAATACCGAACTCAAAGAGCGAGTTGAATTTTTGGAGCAAGCACTTAAAGGAAAGAAATAATTATGAAAAATCTAGCAAACCTATTAAGAAAAGCAGACATCACTCCAAGAGAAAGAATGATAACCTTGGTGCAAAATAGTGTTTATAAAGAAAAGGACGGCAAGAGTATTCTTTCCGAATCGGAGATATATTCTTTGACGGAGGGGTGGAAGCCGAAAACTTCTCAGGAAGTAAGGGAGTATAACAAGTACTTGGAACTGTCTAAACTAGAAGCTTCGATGAGATTAGATGCTCAAATGTTTGCGTGTAGATCCGAGAATCTGCTACTACGAAGTCATATACTGATTGAGGGAATAAAAAGTGATATAGGAAAAACTCATGATGCAATTTTAGATAAATATGTATCAAAAGAAGATGCCCTGAACTTTGTCATACAAAATACTTATCTCGACTATTCAACGCTTGTTCACATACTCACTTTCAACAACCTACCGAAAGATATTCAGGATGATTTGATTATGTTAGATGAGTATGTAGCACATGATAAAAAGTATTTGGAAGATGAGGTCTTTCTTTATGAATTGTTCAAAGATTCAAGTACTCTAAATACAAAAGATAAAAATATCTTGATAGACCGTATCTATTCGTGTATGTATCACGATGGTTTTAGAAAGATTAAAAATGGAACAGAAAAAGATGGTTTCTTGCCACTCCATTTCTTTGCTGAGTTACCAATGGATGCTGTGCTGAAAAAATGGGCAGAATACAGCCAGACAGATATCGAGGGGAAAGATAATGGTTATATACTAGATAAATTTGAGGAGTACGCAAAAAGTAGAGGTAAAACCATGGAGATATTTGTAAAGGAAACACTATCGAAGTGGATAGATGAAGGTTTGTTTGTGTCGGAATATACCCCAGTATTTTTTAGTAATAAACACAATACATGGAATGGTGATACTAAATTTATACACAAAGAGATTTTTACCAAATGGCACGAAGAATTACAGAAGACCAAAACATCGATAGACAAAATGGGTGCTAATGGAGATTTGGTTGTGGAGCAATTTGATAAGGAAATTTTTGGAACCACAGAGAAGGTTCAGATAGTTACTGGGGAAAGTTTGTATAGATGCAAATCTGATATTGACTTTGTGAATGAATACAAGGAGCAGGTGACTGTACTCCTACCTATCGCAGGGACGTGTTTGTTTATGAAGAAATATAATAAGCCGTTAGATAATCTTGAAACACTAAAATGTTTTTACGAATTATCTAAAACATTTTCGGATGTATTTGAAATTGATATGTCAGATAAATATGATGATTTTGTGAGTTCGTTTGAACAGGAGATCAAACTCATCAATCATTCAATATCCATTGCATTAGATAATGTGAGTGGTTTTATATATACAAAAATGAACAAAAAATACCCAATAGAGATCATCGAGAATAATTTTACTTTTGATATTGATACAGAATCAGAAAATAAAGCCGATGGTATTATTGAAAGTTATAAAGGAGCATTTCAGAAAATTGGGTTTTAAGATTATTTACCCTTCCAGTGCACCGCTCGATTTTCGATAAACATCATTATTTTGTTGAGAGCAAAACCAATCACACCAGTCATGAGGATGGCGGCATACATATCTGCTGTTTGATAGACTAATTGTGCATCAATAATGCGTTTTCCAAGCCCAGCATTGGTCCCAATAAACATTTCAGTCACGATGACAATTATAAGTGAGAGTGAAATTGCCACACGAAAACCTGAAAAGATTTGTGGTAATGCTTCTGGAAAAATCACTTTGCGAAAAAGTTCGAATCCTTTTACTTTCATTGTTTTAGCGACACGCACTCGTAATTCCTTGCCGAGATGTACCCCATACATGGAGTTTATGAGAATGACCAATCCTGCACCCCAAGCAGTGACAGCAAATTTAGCCTCATCGCCGATTCCAAAGACAAGGAGAAACAGTGGGAAAAGCGCAGTCGTTGGAATACCTCGAAAAAACTCGACAGTAAATTCAAGAGCGTTATAGACTTTGCTTGAGTAACCCATCAGAAGACCAAGTGGGACTCCGATAATAGTTGCAAAAATAAAACCAACAAGAACACGATACAGGGTGTGTCCGATGTCGCTTAACATTGATCCATTCAGTAGTGAATCAATGAGGTGATTGGAAACATCATATGGAGATGCCAAGAATAAAGGACTGACAAGTTTGAAATATGAAATGATCCACCAGAGGCAGAGTAAAATTGTCGGTATGAGTATGTAATATAATTTCTTATTTTTCATATTCGAAGGTATTAAGAATTGCGTTTCGAAGTTCAGTAAATTCAGGACTTGAAAGCATATCAAGTGTTCGAGGACGAGGGAGTTTTACTTCAAAAATCTTTTTAATTTTTGCTGGTCGTGGAGACAGAACAATCACTCTATCAGCGAGAAATATAGCTTCGTCAATATCATGACTTACAAACAAAGTTGTTATTTTTTTCTCTTGCCAGATATCAAGAAGCTCCAACTCCATTTTTCTAGTAGTTGAATAATCAAGAGCAGAAAATGGCTCATCCATGATCAGAATGTCAGGATCATAAGCAATTGAACGACATATAGAAACAAGTTGACGTTGTCCCCCAGAGAGTTCATAGACAAATTTATCCTTTGAATTAAGCAAACCCACTTTATTTAAAAGATGCTCGGCAATTTTGTATTGTTTTTCTTTATCTACTTTTGCTATTTCAAGCGGAAATATAATATTTTCTAAAACGGTTCTCCAAGGAAAAAGACTTTCGTTGTAATTCTGAAAAACAAAACCTACTTGTGCATCCTTTGGGTTTTTACCGCTAACCATGACTTCACCTGATTCAGGAGTTTCAATACCAGCGACGATATTAAGTAGCGTTGTTTTACCTGATCCATTCGGACCAAAAACAGTTACAAATTCTCCTTTATTAACTTCAAGATTAATACCATCAATAACCCTGGTGTCGCCAGAATCTTTTTTAAAGGTTTTAGTTATTCCAACAAGTGAAATCATTACCGTTTATTTGTAATATGCGTTAGTTAAATCTGGTTTTGATTTGAACTCTCCAGAAGCCACTAAAATATCAAGCAACTTATTGGTTAAAGTTTTATCAATCTGTTGTGAATTTCTAAAATATGTCATTCCGAGAACGTCGACAACTTTCTGGTCTAGCTTAAAGATTGTTTTTGTCATACCCCTAACATCTTTGTCGTTGGTACGTAGATAATCAAAGGCCTTATCAAAAGCATTAACTACTTTTTTTGCTTCACGTGGATACTTATTTACAAACTGAGTGCTTACAAGTGCTACCCCCAATGGGCTGTGATCTAACTGTTCAGAATAAACAGAACCATAGACCTTCCTTATTCCACCGCTTGTAAGTGCGATAGATATTGTTGGTTCATATGTGAATAAAGCATCAATCGATCCTGCGGTAAGTGCTGTGAGATGTTGTGGTGGTGGTAATTGCACAAACTGAATAGTAGAAGAATCAATGCCTTTATCTTTTAGAAAAAGTTTAAACATATTTGAAGCACTTGTACCTGGGAATACTCCGATTTTTTTACCTTTCAAATCCTCAAGGGTCCTAATAGGAGAGCTTTCCTTTACCAAAAGAGAATCAAATGGAACGTCACTTGTAATGTCAGTTAAAGCGATAATTTTCATTTTTCCAGGATCAACCATTTCTGCGTTTAAATATGGAAGTATAGAAATTTCGGGAGTAACATCTATATCACCTCGTGCAAGTGCATCAACAATTTGATTTGAGGTTTGAAGTAGTGTGGTTTGAACAGTAATGCCCTGATCCTCAAAAAACTTTTTTTGCTGAGCAATCTCTAAAGGAAGTTGGCTTGCTGTAATCGGTAAATACCCGATTTTTACAACATAATCAGACGGTTTATTAGATCTTAAAAAAAATACGCTGAGTATAACTAAAATTATAAGTGTTCCGATGATTAAAAATGGTTTTTTCATAGTAATAAAAATTAAGTTATTAATAAAATTTCCTGTTTTAAAAGATGGTCTCATTGTACCATAAAAAATGACTTTTCCATAATTAAAATACGCCCAAAATAAATTTAAGCGTCATAACCCCTATTCAAATTACTAACTATTAAAAATAGTTACAAAACATTGTTCTCCTTACCCAAAACCACCCGATTAAGATACATGAAAGGAATGTTTATTAGTCCGACTAACCATTTGACAGCAGTTTGTCCAATTATAAGGGGCATTATTGGTAAGGCTCCCAAGAAAGCTATTGGAATAAATATTAGACTATCCAGAAGTAGTGCTGGTATCGAACTGAAGACATTTCTTGCCCATAAATGTTTGCCTTTAGTAAATTTTTTGAACCAAGCATACACATATGCATCAAAATTCTCAGTTATAAGGAAGGCAATCCAGCTAGCAATGGTAATCCTTGGTACTAGATTGAAAATTTGTTCCCATGATCCCTGCATTGTCCAAAATGGTGCCGCAGGCAATTTTACACCAAGCCAAAAGAAAAACACCATTGCGATTTGAGATACAAAAGCAATGAGAATCATTTTTGATACTTCCTTTCTACCAAATTTTTCATTTACAATATCTGTAAAAAGATACGTGATAGAGAAAACAAGTACTCCACTCGGACCAAAGAATGTGCTGAATCCCAGATCGAAAGCAGAGATCTTGGCGGCTAAGACTTGGGCTACAAGAACAAACGTGACGTATAATCCAATAAGTAAATCCGATCGGTTATATTTTCGAGCATACAAACTCCCGAGAAGTGTAAAACTAGTGATACCTACAATCCAGATAATTAATAAGTATAAGCTCATATATTATTTATAATAACTTAATTCTATAATTTATCCAAATAAAACCCCGCTCGTTTCTCTCTTGTTTTGTTTCTATCTTGTATCCGTACTCGGTCATCATTTTTTCTAGAACTTCAAAATCATATCGGGGTTGAGAAGTTCCTGCACTCTGTAAATTTGCATGGGGTAAGGTAATAATACCGTCATTATGTAAAAAATCTTTTGCATCATTAAGAAATCTTTTATGTACAGTGAAATTGTTATCATAGAGCGCCCGATCAATTAAGTCGTTTCCACCATCAAAATTGACAAAGGGTAAATTTGCGATAATCAGATGGTATTTTTTATCAGATGGAAATTTTGAAAAAAGATCAGAATAGAAGGTTGATATTTTATTTTGTAAACCGTTTAATGAAACATTGTGTTCAGTGCATTTAATTGCTTCCATGTTAATGTCGGCAGAGTCAACGTGCTTTGCGCCTGCAAGAGAAGCAACTATTGACTGTACACCTGTACCACAACCTATATCTGCAACTTCTAAATCACTTAAATTTCCAAATGCTTCAAAAACAGATTTTGAACTGGGGGTATAATCGGGTGGAAAGACGCTGGGAAAAACATCGATAGGAACAATCTTGTCTCCAATATTCAAGCTTATTCTGTAAATTCCATCCTTACTTTTATTTTTCAAAAAAGAAAGAAATTCTTGAGTATGTTTTGGATTGATTTTTTCTATGTGTGTAATCATATTTTTTAATCCTCAATCCAAACCTGTGCTGGACGATGTGCATCAGAATGTTTTATGTCAATAAATATTTTTAGATATTTAGGTTTAATAGATTCTTTTACTTGCAGATAAATTTGATGGGCCAACTCTTCAGCAGTAATTTTATTTTTAGCAATTTCATTTACAGCTCGCTCAGCATCGACATATTCAAGAACTTTCTTCTTGGGATAGTACTCAACGATAACATCACCAGAAAACTCTTTATCCGTAACCGAACAAATTGCCTTAAACGGTAAAAATATCTTTGTGCCACTGATCTTGAAATTTAATGAGATTGTTTTAATCATTTTATTGTAAGTTATGTTTGATAATAAAAATTCTAAAATTTGCAGGGATACTCCTTACTTTTGTCATATTGAGTTCATGTTTTTGTGCAAATTCGGACATTTTTTTGTATATAAAATCTCTATCCTCAGAACTTAAACCTGCACTGAACACATTATACGTTCCTTCTTTTATTGAATAAAGAAGGTCATTGAGTTGATATTTTCTTTTCCATGATAGTGCTTTATTTGAAATAATCTTGAACAAAGTAAATTTTTTATCTGCACAGATATATTCCACAGCTTTTGTAGCATCGCCTGCGGGATACTTTCTTTGAACAAAAGGCTTTTTGAGATTAACTCTTAAAGAAAAATAATATTCAAAAAGAAGCTCTAGGTCCTTATCTATAATTGGGCTATTAAAAATTTGTTCAATCCTATCTTCTATCTGACTATTTTCATCGCCAGTAATAATATAACCACCAGGCTTAGATAAAGATTTTATCTTATTCAAAGCTTTTTCTGGAGAATTAAAACAATGAAGAATTGCTTTGAAGTGCACAATACTATACTGTCCTTTAAATTTAAGAACGTCTCCCAAAATTATTCGGGTTTTATCTTTAACATATTTAGACACAGCCTCATACATTTTTTCACTATAATCTATTCCATAAATCTCAGCCTTTGAATTTAAATTCAAAAGGGGTATTAAAAACAAGCCAGACCCAAAGCCAACATCTAGAATGTTGTCACCGTCTCGTGTTAAACCAATGGCTTGAGATGCATATTCTTTCTGTATAGATTTTGGGAATAATCGCAAAATCTCGTACTGTTGTTGGTTTATTTTTTTGTAGGTATCCCGCGTAGACATAAAAGTACTGTACCATAAAATTATCCTTTTGTGTAGCCATTTAAATATTTTTTCTATCAAAAGTTACCAACTCCTGCCGTGTGAGACGCCTAGACTTCCTCAGGGGTTTGCGTCATCAATGTAGGTATGAAAACAACAGCACCAACAGGCTATGAAATGGCCCAAACAACACAATTAGTAGCAAGTTTGAAATACTGCCTTTATGCACGTAAATCGACAGAAAGCGAGGAACGGCAAGTCCTCTCTATAGACAGTCAGATTAAGGAGATGTTACAACTGGCAGAACGAGAGAATCTGGATATCGTGACAATGAAGCGAGAAAGTCACTCGGCAAAAGAAACTGGACAAAGACCAGTATTCAACGAGATAATCGATGAATTAAGAGCTGACAAATACAACGCAATCCTCACATGGGCACCCGACCGTATCTCAAGAAACGCAGGAGACTTAGGAAAAATCGTTGACTTGATGGATGCGGGTAAACTACACCAAATCAGGACATTCGGACAGACATTTTCAAACAATCCGAATGAAAAATTTCTTCTAATGATTCTTGGATCACAAGCAAAGCTTGAGAACGACAACCGAGGGATTAATGTAAAACGAGGACTGCGAACAAGAGTAGAGATGGGATTGTGGCCAGGAGTTGCACCTCTTGGATATTTGAATCAAAGGGATATCGACAAGAAGTGTCAGCTCATAGTCGATCAATTGAGAGCACCACTGGTAAAAAAAATATTTGAAAAAGTGGCATATGAAAAATTAAGCGGAAGAAAGATATATAATTGGCTTCGATTTGAAGCCAATTTCTATACCAGAGGAAACAAACCTCTGACACTCGCAGGAGTATATAGGATCATAGAAAGCCACTTCTACTATGGGATGTTTGAATATCCAAAAGACAGCGGTAACTGGTATACAGGAAAACATGAACCATTGATTACCAAAGAATTATTTGATCAGGCTCAAGCCCAAATGAAGCGTGACAACATACAACGAGAGAATAAAGAATTTGCATTCACTAAATTATTTACATGCGGATACTGTAGTAGTGGAATATCAGCAGAAGAAAAATGGAAGCAACTCAAGGATGGAACGCATGCAAAATATGTATACTACTCATGTGCGAGATCGAGAGACAGGAACTGTAAGAACAAATATATACGAGAGGAGGATTTAATTATCGAGATGTTAAAAATACTGGACAAGGTAAATATAAACGAGCTAGGCATGAGGCAAAAGCTTGAGGACGAGATAGCAAGATTCAACATATTCCAAAGGTCGGTGCTCGGAAGTACTGACAAGGTTGGCAACAGAAAAGATACTGATATACGAAACTATGCGAAGTATATTCTCAAAGAGGGAGCGGTTACTGAAAAGCGAGAATTGCTAGCGAACTTGAGATCGAGAATAGCATATAAAGACAAAGAGCTGACATTAATCGAAGAATAGATTTTAATACTACTTGTACTGTGCGTGAATGTTTTTAACATAATCATCCGCAATTTGTAGTATTTCACTGAAAGTAAGTATTTCGATGTTTTGTAGAGAATTGCGAAGTTTTGTGAAGTCTCTTTTGAGACTTTTTTCTTTTATCTTATTTAGCTTACTTTTTGTCAGTTTGTGATCTGAGGAGATTATAATAATTCCCCTTGGGTGGTAAAGGTTTTCTTCTTCAGTCATATTGGTAATCTTATTTTCATCAGAATTATTTTGAAATCGTTTTTGAACGATAGCGTCCATGTAATTCATGGTCTGAATTACAGCCCTGCTTAATTCAGAAGAAAAACTAAAATTCTTATGAGAGGAATCCCAAGTCACAGCATTTTTTAAATGTGTCTTAATCTCAATAATATCGAGACCGTTGTAGTGATTAATTCCAATAAAATCTGGGTATTTTTTGTCGCCATCAATGTCTTTGAATTCAATTTTTGGATATATTCTTTTATACGAGAAAACAAGATAAAGAAGATATTTTTCAAAATACTTTTGCCAGAGATTTTCCAGCTGTTTTATTTCAGAGTTGTTATCTGTAATTTTTGAGATTATTTTCTTCGCTTTCTCTGTCTCCATATCAGTAGTTCCCAGAGTTAGAATTTCTCTACCTAAAGCAATAATATCTTTAAGTTTTTCCTTGATAAAATACTCATCTAATGCTCTTAAAAAATCAGGGGAAAATACTTCGTCTTTAATTAGCTTATCCGTAAAATACTCAAGATTTTTTATATCTTCTATATCTAGAAAGTTATCATAATCTTTCTTTTTGTTCTTATTTTTAAGATTAAATCGTTCAACCATGAAGGAGAAATCTCCTTTGCCAATAGTTGTAACTTCTTTGGGTGCTTTACTGGTATATTTTAGCTTAAGCTTGTTTATCAAAAAAGTTTCAATACGATCCCTACTAGATTTACCTTTCTTAAAAACATCGTATGAATCACTTAAAATATCAATCAAAATTGGTTCAGGTATTTGAAGCATCTTTTCATTGGTTTTTCGTAGAATCTTTTTGCCAGTATTTAAAACTTTAATCTTTGAAAATGTGTCATCAATACCTAGAATAAGTTTTATGTATTGAAACCACGGGATATTATAATCACTACCATATCTGGTTCTTAATACATTATCTATGTTTACCTTATCTGAAATAATCAATGACTGTCTATTGTTTGTTTTTTCATAACTGTTTTGTTGGCGATTGTAATAATGAAAATCAATAAGCACATCTTTCTTATTAAAAATAACCACATCACCAGAAGGGCATAAAATTTTATTGTCTTCAAAAATCATCCCAGGCCAATTTAGAGATTGAAAAAATTCGACTATTTTCTCCTTTTGTGTTTTTTCTTCCATTACTGCATTTTACCAAAAAACAGCAGATTAATCTGCTGTTTTAGGGCAATCGGGTCGCACTACTTGCTCAGGCAAGTGGGTTGACGCCGATAAAAAATTGTGTTGGCGGAGGAGGTGAGATTCGAACTCACGGGACCCGTAAAGGCCCTCCTGTTTTCAAGACAGGTGCAATCGACCTCTCTGCCACTCCTCCATACTGTATACGTCGATATACCTTTATGATATTATCAGATTATCTATGAAATATCTAGGGGTAGACTATGGACAAAAAAAGATCGGTATAGCTGTCAGTGATATTGACGGAAATATGGCTTTTCCACGTGAAATTATCAAAAATGATAGTCTGGAAAATAAGCATATAAAATATATAAATGATTTATGTAATAAAGAGGGTATAAGGGATATAGTTATTGGTAAATCTATTGATTTTGAAGGTAAAGACAATAAGATAGAATCTAAAGTATTAGAATTTATAAATATTTTAAATAGAGACAATAAATATACAATACATCGTATCGATGAAAGATTTACTACGAGTTTAATAGCCTCAGAAAACAGATTTCATTTTCAAAAAATACAAAATTCTAAGAATTTTTCTAAAAACGCTAAAAGTGTCAGAGATAATTCAAAAGACGATGACGCTAAAGTTGCAACAATAATTCTACAAAACTTTCTCGATTCAAAGACAAAAATATAGTATAATCATTTCATATGATTACATTTGACGAATTCAAAAAGGTTGAGCTAAAGGTGGGTAAGATACTGCAAGCCGAGCCGGTAGAAGGATCTGAAAAATTATTAAAATTAGAAGTTGATTTTGCTGAAGATAAGCCAAGAACAGTAGTTTCAGGTATAGCAGGTCACGTAGATATGGATACATTTGTAGGAAGTAAGAAAATATTTGTTACAAATCTAGAGCCAAGACCTATATTAGGTATAGAAAGTCAGGCCATGATTTTAGCAGGTAAAGATGGACAAGGTTTAGCTTTAGTTGAAACAACAAGAGATTTACCAACGGGTACATTATTATCTTAATAAAATGAGTACATTTTTAGAAAAAATAAAACAACAAATACCTGTGCCAAAAATGATACGTTTTGATCATGCAGGATTTGATATTGGTTCTGACCATATTCGATATATATTTTTAGAAAAAACTGAAAACACAACTTATGTTAAAAGTTTTGGAACCGAAAGAATACCTCATACAATAGATAAATCTCTTGGAATATCTGAGAATCAGGAGGTTGTAGATATTTTAAAGAAAATTCAAAAAGAGAATAAATATAAGTATGTAGAAGTATCTTTGCCTGAAGAGTTGGCTTATATATATACTCAAGAAGTAGAGGGGGATAATGATATATCTATACGAAGTCAAATAGAATTTAAAATAGAAGAAAATGTGCCTCTAAAACCAGATGAAGCTGTTTTTGATTATGTAAAAGTAAAAGATATAGACAATAATAAGAAATTAATAACTGTCTCTGTTGTATCACAGAAGGTTATAGAGGACTATGTTAAGACATTTGAAAAGGCAAATATGCAAATAGTTTCTTTTTTGGTACAAAATCAGGCATTATCTAAATCTCTGATTAGTAAAGATGACACAAATTCATATTGTATAGTGGCTATAGAGAAGAAATATATAGTTGTATCTATAGTATCAGCTGGTATGGTTTTATATACTTCAACTATCAATAAAACTTTGTTTGACGATGAGTTAAATTTGCAGAGAAAAGAAATATTGGAGGAGGTGATAAAAGATATATATAGAATACTTATTTATTGGACATCATATACAGAGAATAATAAACAATATGGGTTTGGTAAAATAAAGTCAATAATAATTTCATCAACACATTCAAATATAATAGAATCTGATTTTATTAATATGATGATTAATAAATTAGCTATACAGATAGATAAACCAAATGTATGGATAAATGCTATAGATTTGAATAAAGAGATACCACCTATTAATAAACTCGATTCATATCAATACGCTACAGCTATCGGTTTAGCTCTACCTAAGTTAAAATAAATATATGCTTTTCTTAATGAATAAAAAACAAAAAGAAAAAATACTTGATCAATATTATGCGTCATTGATTAATATATTTTCTATTTCATTGTTTGTTTTATTCTTAATATTTCTTGTCTTATTGTTTCCGACATTTCTGACTATGAAAGTTGATCAAAAGATAGTTTCAGGGCAATTGAATTCTATACAGATAGATATTCAAAGTATGAGAAATCTAAACCAAAATAGTACAACAACAGTGATAGATAATGATATAGCTTTATTATCTGCCTCTACAACAAACAAAACAGTTGTTATATATAATGAGATTAAAGACATATATCAACAAACACCAAATGTAAGATTAAACAATATAAGTATAGATATTCTAAATAAAAGGATAGTTGTATCGGCTACTATAGATAATAAGAATACAGCCAGTTTATTGGTTGATAAATTGAATAACTCTAGATACAAAGGAGCAGAATTGCCATTTTCTGTATTTACTCAAAGTAAAAGTTTTATATTTAATCAAAATCTAACTTATGAATAAAAATAATAAGAAAAATATAAGTATATTGATATTGATAATAGTTGCAACCCTATTTATTTTTCTGATTTATCTATTGACGAATAATATAAGAAATTATAGAGAGAGGGTTTTAGGTGATTATATGCAATTGGCTCAGTTGGAAATGGATAAAAAAGTTTTTGATTTGTATAAGAAGATTTTATTAAAAGATTCTGATGAATATAAAAAAGTTCAAAAACATATCTTATCTGATAATAGAAAAGAACTTCTGAATTTGATAAATCAAATAGAGGACTATACAAAAAGAAATGAATTAGTTCCACAAGATGTGTCAGCTATAACCTCTGTTGCTAAAAGAGAAAATGCTTCAATATCAAAGTATAAGGCCAGAGATTTAGTAATCAGTTTATCTGCAACTGGTGATATGAAAAAAATAGAAGATTTTATATCTTTATTAAATAATTTACCATTAGTTTCTTATATAGAAAAAATAGATATAAAATATGATTATTTAACAAATAAAAATAATGTTAATATAACTTTGATAATTTATCAAAAAGATGAAATTAAATAATTTACATAAAATTAAAAAAGAATTTGATCCCAATAGGCATTGGTATCAGTTAATAATGATAATAATATTTATATTGATTTTGATTTCAGGCTACAGTGTATATAATTTTCTATATATTAAGAATCAAATTCATGATTTAAAAATAGAAGCAGAACAAAATATCTCAAACTCTACCTCAACTGATTTTTTAGAAAAAACTAAGAAAAATAATCAGTTAATGAAAAATATAAATAATTTACAGAGGAATCTTGATAAATATGAAAAGAGGGAATTAGAATATAATAGACTGTTAAATAATAGGCAGATTACCCAGTCTACCACTACTGTTGCAACAAGTTCAAAACAGTGATATATTACTGTTACGCTCTTGTAGTTCAATGGATAGAACTGCGGACTTCTAAGCCGTTAATGTAGGTTCGATTCCTACCGAGAGCACAAGATGACTAAAAAGTTATTACTAGTTTGTTTATTAGCATTCTCTGTTGCTGTTCAGGCCTCAGAGAATGTTTCTGTTTTATTTTTAGGGGACATGATGTTTGATAGAGGTGTTGGTTTAACTGCTCGTAAAAATGGTTATGAATATGTGTTTGGTTCAGCGACTACAACTATAGCCAAATATGATTTAACTGTAGCGAATCTAGAAGGTCCTATAACAAACTATAAATCAAAGCTTATATTAGATAATGGTAAGGCGATATCTGGATTTCAATTTACATTTGCATCCACAACTGCTCCAGCCATAAAAAAAGCTGGCATAGATATAGTTTCTTTAGCAAATAATCATACTGATAATTTTGGACAAATAGGACTTAATCAAACTAGAGAATATTTGAAAAAAAATAATATTCAGTATTTTGGTAGTCCTATAAATGGTATTGATAATATAGCCACAACTACATGTGTAAAAGATATATGTATTGGTTTAATAGGTTGGCATGAATTTTCATATAAGGGAGATATAAATGTTTCCAATAAAATAAAAGAGTTTAAAGAAAAAGGTTTAGATTATATTATTGTATATCCTCATTGGGGTGTGGAGTATAAAAATAAACCAAATCAGAAACAGATAAAGTTGGCACATAGATGGTTGGATGAAGGTGCTGATATAGTTATAGGCTCTCATCCTCATGTTGTTCAATCTATAGAAAAATATAAAGATAAATATATATTTTATTCATTAGGAAATTTTATATTTGATCAATATTTTTCTTTTGATACAACTCACGGTATAGGAGTATCTTTGAATCTAAACAAAGATAAGAGTAAATTCTCTTATGAATTGATACCATCTTCTAGTGTAGGGAGTAGGGTGAGTGTACCGAGTGAGGAAAATATAAAGAAAATTAGTGATATATTGTTGGGTGTTTCTGATAAAGACTTAGTTAAAATATATAGATAAGTTATAGTTATTTTCATAAAAAACATTGACTTAGTTTAATGATGTTTTGCACATATAAAGAAATTTGATTTTTTATGTCATGAGAATATAATTATCTGCACATGAACAAAAAAGTAAAACAACAAAAAGGAATAAAAGAGGATATGACCGTTAGTGAACTGGCAGTTTTAATGATGGATGGGTTTAATGTTGTTAATAAAAGAATAGATCATATAGAAAATAGAATTGATAAACTAGAGACTTATGTTAAAGAAGGTTTTGAGGGTATGGAAATACGTTTTGGTCATATAGAAGATAGGCTTGATAAAATAGAGTTTAGGTTAGATAAAGTTGAATATAGATTAGATAGTATTGAGCTTAGACTGGATAGAGTTGAAAAAAGATTAGATGTTGTTGAGAATCGTTTGGACATTATAGATAAAAATATGATTAATCCATATGAGTTTCAGGCCTTGAAAGTTAAGGTTGATGGTATAAGATGAGGGACTCGGTCACAAGTTACTAATTCGCTACGCTCATAAGTACTTGCGACCCCGACTCGCCGACAGTCTTCACTTCGTTCCAGACTGTAAACCGGCTCCGTCTTTCTCGTCCCACCTCGCCAAGAAGCATAAAACACCAAATACTATGTATCTGGTGTTTTATGTTCTAGTGCGCGATGAGGGACTCGAACCCCCGACCTTCTCGGTGTAAACGAGTTGCTCTACCAACTGAGCTAATCGCGCTCGTTTGTGATTAATAATATATCATATAATTATTTGATATACAAATATAAGTATAGTAATCTTAATATATAGCGCAGGTGGCGAAACGGTAGACGCACTACCTTGAGGTGGTAGCGCCCGCAAGGGTGTGGGAGTTCAAATCTCCCCCCGCGCACATGAAAAAAGACGAAGATTTAGTATTAAATCAAAAATACACTTTAGGAAAAAGGGTTTATTGGTTTTTGTTGCTATCTAAGCATAAAAAAGCTTTGTTCTTGTCTTTGATTCTATTGTCTTTGATTATTTTTATAAATACTGCTCGTTTTCATGATAAATGGATTTTAGTAAATCAGACTATAACTATAAATATGTTGAATCTCTGGTTTATATCAGCATTTATTGGATTAATAATAATATTATTGGTAGCAACTTTTGAAAAATATCATCAATATAAATTTATATTATCAGAACATTCATTTAACATTAGGAAAGGGTTGTTCATGGTTAAAGAAAAAATTATTCCATATAGACATATACAAAACGTTGATTTATATCAGCCTTATCATTATCGTTTGTTTGGTATAGCTAAGCTAGATATAATTACAGCGGGTCAAGATAATGGTCAAAATAATATTAAAAACTTGATACCTCTAATTGATAAGAGGTTGGCTAGAAAATTATTAGATTTTCTAATACAACAAGGTGTAAAGAGTCATAATAATTCAACTTCAATACAAGAATAATGATAGATTTTCTATTACAATTTTCAATATATATTTCAAATATATTCTCTCCATGGATGTTATTGTTATTAAATCTTTTCTTATTATCTTTATCAATTGTTTATTTGAATATAAAACGGATACCGATCAAAGAATTATTCTCTGTTAATTGTCCGAATGGCATCAAGGGTTTAATGATGATTTTTATTTCATTATTGATTTCAGGTGTTTTATCTCAGATCGTAAAAATAAGTTTTCGTATACCAAGACCCGAGGGGGCTATGATAGAGGAAATAGGCTACTCTTTTATAAGCGCTCACAGTGCAATGTCATTTGCTTTAGCTTTTACTTGTATATATTTAGTGTTTAAATACTATAAGGATCATAGAGATTATATAAATGTATTACATTCAGCCTTTTTCTTATCTTGGGCTTCAATGATTGCTTATTCTCGTATAATGTTACAAGTTCATAGGGTTATAGATATATTTGGAGGCTTGATTATAGGATTAATTTCAGTTTATTTATCAATAATAATATATTTCTCAACCATAAAATATGTCAATAAAAAAATTTTTAAATAGTTTCAAATACGCATTTTCAGGTATAAAAAAAGTTGCTAAAGAAGAACAAAATTTCCGATTTCATTTATTTGCAACTTTAGTGGTTTTGTTTTCATCAATTTTTATATTCAATTTTTCATATATAGAATTAGCTATAACTATAATTTGTATATCTATAGTGTTAACAACAGAGGTTATTAATACAGCCATAGAAAATACATGGAATCATTTAGAACCAAATCATCATCCTGTGGTTAAATCAGTTAAAGATATGATGGCTGGCGCCGTTATGATTTCTAGTATAGGATCTGCTATTGTATGGATATTGCTTATATTGAAATAATGCTATAATAGCTCCATGACAAATATAGAACATAATTTTATAGATTATATACAATCAAATAATCTTAGAAAAAATTTATTTACAACAATATTGATTTTTGTAGCTTTATTCATGATTACAGCTACAGTTTTGACTTATAAAAAAGCTATTGACTATAAGAATCCGGCAGATATGAATTATATAACAGTTAATGGTAAAGCAGAGGAGTATGTAAAGCCTGATACTTTAACGTTTAATATAACTATAAATGAAGAAGGTAAGAATAATGCTGAAGCTACACAAAAAGTTGCTGATAAAAATAAAAAAGCTATAGAAATTCTTAAGAAAAACGGTGTAAAAGAGGAGGATATAAAATTACAAGGATATAATACACAAGATAAATATGAAAATGTAGCAACACCTTGTGAATATGGTACTGTCATGCCTATGATAGCTACAACAAATAAAGTTAAAGCTATAGCTCCGTGTGGGGCAACAAACTCTAAGGTTGTTGGACAAATTATAACTCAAACTATAGAGGTTAAGATTAGAGATATAGAGAAAAATGCTGATACAGAGATGAGATCGAGAATTATAAGTGAATTATCAGCACAAAATATAAAAGCTGATGGTTTCAATTTCACAGTATATGATATAGATGCTGTTAAAAAAGAACTTAGAGCAGAAGCAATAAAAAATGCTAGAACAGACGCAAAAAGATTAGCTAGAGATTTGGGTGTAAGATTGGATGAATTGAATAGTTTCTCAGATAATAATAATTACCCTATGTATGATGGTGGTATGTCTTCATTTAAATCAGCTAGAGCTGAAGTAGCTATGCCAAGTGCACCAGAATTAACTCCTGGACAAGATAAGATAACTGTAAATGTGTCATTGACATACTCTATCAAATAATATATACTATATTTAACTTTAAAGCGCTCACAAAAGAGCGTTTTAAAATTGAAAAATTTTATAAAAGCATAATATAATAAAAATATGTCTATAATATCTTATATAAAAGAAGTAAAAACTGAGACTAAACATATAAAATGGCCAACTCAGAAACAAGTTATAAATTACACTATAGTGGTTGTAGCTGTTTCTATTCTATTGGCTTTATATGTAGGAGCTTTAGATGCATTCTTCGCAAAACTATTATCAAAAATTATATAAATCTAATTTAAATAAAATAATATGGCAAAACAAGTTGAAAAAGATCGTAATTGGTATGCTATACAAACTTATTCAGGTTATGAAAATGCGGTTGTTCGTAATCTAAAGCAACGTATAGAGTCCCTTGGTCTAGAGGATAAGATTTTCAATGTAATGATACCTACAAAGAAAGTTGTAAAAATAAAAGCCGGAAAGAGGGTAGAGGAAGATGAGAAAATATATCCAGGTTATGTGTTGGTTGATATGGTGGTTAATGACGAAACATGGTTTATCGTTAGAAACACTCCTCGTGTTACAGGTTTTGTTGGATCAGGAAATATTCCGGTACCAGTATCAGAAACAGAGCTTGCTGATATATTCAACAACATGAAAGGTGATAATCTAATACATAATCTAGATGTAAATCTCGATGAATATGTAACTATAGTAGATGGTCCATTTAAGGATTCTGATGGTAGGGTGTCTCGTATAGATGCAGAAAAAGGTAAATTAGTAGTTATGGTGTCTATGTTTGATAGAGAAATCCCTGTAGAATTAGACTTCTTGCAAGTAAAGAAAAAATAAGGTATTATCAGTTCACTAAACTTTAAACTAAAGATATGAATAAAAAAGTAACAAAAATAATAAAATTACAGATTGCGGCTGCAAAAGCTACACCAGCACCACCTATTGGTACTGCTCTTGGTCCTGCCGGAGTAAACATTGCTGATTTCGTAAAGAGATTTAACGATGCTACACAAGCTATGGCTGGAAACACAGTTCCTGTTGTTATAAGTGTTTATGAGGATAGATCATTTGATTTCATCATGAAGACTCCACCTGCAGCTGAGATGGTTAAAAAAGCTATAGGTCTAGAAACAGGTTCAGGTACACCTAACTCAAAGAAAGCTGGTAAGATAACTAGAAAACAAGTAGAGGAGATAGCAGCTAGAAAGATGGTAGACATGAATGCATTCGATCTAAAAGGTGCAGTTAAGATGATAGAAGGTACATGTAAATCACTAGGAGTAGAGGTAATAGACTAATATTTTAAAGACATCGCGAAGGCGATGTTTTTGTTTTGTGTATATGTAATGTATAATTTAAGTATTAAAAATAAATAAATAAAAATATAAAATTATGTCATTTGAAAATCCTATCGGAGTTCCTGTTGATACAGAGACTCCAGAGATGAAAAGAGAGTTAGCTCAAAAAGCTATAAGAGAGAGTGGTTTAAATGTTAATAATCTGTTTCTTAGAGGTGTTGGTGAAAATGGTGTTTATATAAACCCTGAAAGTATAAAATCAGGAACATATAATGAACAAAATGGAGTTATATTAGCAAATATAGCAGGTGAGATAATTGCCTTACCATCAAATGAGAGAACTCATAAAATAATAGAAGATTCAGAATTGTTATTAGATGAGAGTGTTGGTGTGCCAAATATTAATAATGCTGAAGCTTGGGGTGATGCATCACAAAGAACTCAGAGTCCTTCATATATGAGATGGTTAGAATTAAATAGAGGGTATTAATAAATAATAATTTAAAAATAAAAACATGAAATATATAATAATTTTAGTATTAGTATTAGCCGGGGTATTATTTTTTACGAAAGATAAATTATTCACCAATGCAGATAATAATCTAGCTTTGGTTACGAATGTGTCTAAAAAAGTATCATCTACAATCACTTCAACTTCCACCACAACGGGATGGAGATGTACCGGTCCAGCTCCAGAATGTTCATGTCTGGGAATGATGGCTTCATGTCGTTGCGATATTATCAACGGTGTTCATACTTGTGGTGATGATTGGGGTACAAGTACTACTACCGAGACATTTTATAAATTAACTTTGAATAAAGGACAGGGTGATCTAACTGGAGATGTTGTAGCTAGGCCATCTCCAATAAAGGATGATAAAGGAAATATTAAAGGATATAAAGCTGGTACAGTTGTATCGCTTACTGCATATCCAGATAGAAAATCAAAATTATTTTATGATTCCGAAGTTATTTGGTCAATACCAGAATGTAAAGATAAGACCACTTGTGTTATAACTATGGATTATGACAAAACAGTAACATATTTATTTAGGAAGAAAGGAAACCGAATAGTTAACGGTATATTTTATAATCTTGTTATACAAAGAGTTAAAAGAGGTGCTGGTAATGTTGATGGGGCTGTGAGTGTTACATCAAGTCCAAAACCTACCAATGAGGGGTATAAATCTGGAACTGATGTTACTATAACAGGAACATCAAATAGTAAAAGATATTCTATATATATAGATAAAGGTGATTGTAAATCGAGTGTGCAGAATAATAATCAGGGATTTGTTTGTAATGTGACTATGGATTCTAATAAAACCGTTAGTTATGAGGCAGAAGATAATTGTATCATTTCTAAAAACGGAATCGATTCATGGGAGAGACAACTTGCTGGTTTAAAAGAGTTATCAGCAAAAACACAAAAAAAAATATCGATAATACAACAACAAATAGATCAAGAAAAAAAATCAAAAAAACCCAATATGGATAAGATAAGAGAACTTAATGAACAGTTAGGTGTATTAAAAGATAGTTTATCTGACTCTAACAAAAAAATTAAAGAAATAGAAGATGATATTTCTGATGCGAAGAATAGGATGAAAGAATATAATTGTCCTAATTAATAATATTAAAAAATAAAAATCCCGCGGGCAGCCATTGAGGCCGCTCGCGGTTTAATTTTCTCTCACTTTCCTTCAATTTTACGGCGACGCCGCCAGAAAAACAGAAGAGAGAGTGAGGAGAGAAGGATGGGTCCAGGCTCGGGGATGTTATCGACATTCCATTTTAAGATGCCGAGATTTCCGTACCCATCGCTGAATGTGAGATCTAGTTTGTTATACAGCCCCAGAGCTGTATAACTGATCTGATGAACTACGAACCAAGACTGAGGTGTTCCGGATCCGTAAGACCCTGGCTCGTCTCCGATAGAATAGACAAGCTGGGCATCATCTGGGTAAAATCCGTAGGGATACAGGTTGAAACAGTTAGACCCTGGACCAATCTGCCGTCCCGGGAGATTGGTAATAGTGACATAACCCAGAGGCTGATTGTTAACATCCCAGAGGCTGACGGAAACTTTGTTCTGGTTCACGTCACGAATGAGGTCAACGTAATAAACCTCTTCCGAGATTGTCCTGGTATAGCCATCCGCAATACGGACGACTTTGTATGTCACCGCAGCATCAGCTGCGAATGAAAGGACGAAGAAGGAAACGATAAGGGAAGTGATGAGCGTGTTCATTTGTTCAAAGGTCCACTTGGACCATTTATATATTATATAACATATACACATTATAGTCAAGTATAACATAAAAATCTAAACAAAATATGTTAAAATCTAACACATGAACATACATTTAATATTGATTTCAATCATAGAAGGTTTAACAGAATTTTTACCAATATCATCAACTGCACATCTTATTATCACCTCAAAAATATTTCATCTTGATTTAACAAATGAATATATAAAATTTTATCTATTATTTATACAGTTCGGTGCATTGTTGGCGGGAACAACTATATTTGCTAAAAAGCTTTTAACAAATAAAAATCTTTTTATAAATGTTTGTATATCATTTATACCAAGTGCGATACTCGGTTTTATATTTTATAAAAGCTTTAAACATCTACTGGAAGGGAATATGTTGCTGTTAAGTATCATGTTAATGCTTGGCGGTTTAATTTTCATCTTCTTAGAGAGAAAATATATGAGAAATTATAAATTTATAAATTCTCAAAAATCTGAATTAACAAAAACAGATGCATTTATTGTTGGAGTTGCTCAAGCTATAGCTATTATTCCTGGTGTGTCACGATCAGGTGCAACTATAATCGCCGGTATTTTTAGAAAAATAAATAAAGCAACAATGTTTGAATATACTTTTGTTTTAGCTTTACCAACTTTAGGTGCTGCAGTTTTATATGATGCATATAAATCACGAGATTTATT
>CAZUJN010000002.1:0-23975 GCA_964620475.1 uncultured Candidatus Saccharibacteria bacterium
GTAGCTCAGCGGTAGAGCAGTCGCCTGTTAAGCGATTGGTCGTAGGTTCGATCCCTACCGGAGGAGCATTGTAGAAAAAACCTCGTTTTCAAGCGGGGTTTTTTCATTTTCCCCTTTATTTATAACGTAATTTTTAGGTTCGAACTCTGGGTATTTTGACTTTATACCTCTAATTGCATTTATAATGATCTGTATTGATTTTGTGTTTATAATTAAAAGGTTTTTTTCATTCCAGACTAGGTTCGAACCGAGTTTTGAAATTATTTCTCTTTTTCCAGGAATACAGCCTTTATTGATAACTTTACCAACACATTCACTAATTGTTGTTATCTCATACAGCTTATCATACCAATTTTGGCCCTCTGAGGCCTGTATTTCGACATCTGAGTACTGAGCATTAAGTATTTTTATATCTTGCTCATATTCTTCATCTGTAATCTTTCCATCTCTAAGCATCGCTCTCGTTTTAGCCTTCTTAGATTCGTACTCCTCTCTTAGTACCTGATTATTATGTACCAATATTAACTTATCACCGATCTCTTTATCTTTTAATTCATGAATATATTTTCTTGACCATTCAACAAGATCAGGCGAAAAATCTAAATCTTTTAAGACATCTTCAACGGCTTTATCTATTTTATTTTCATTAATACATTTTGTCCTTAAACCCTGTTTCTTTTTCTTAACATCATAATAATAAGTATAAGAGAGATATTTAGGATTATTCATTTCATTTATTTCAATACCACATTTAGGACAATGAGTTCTGTTTGAATAAGAAAACTTATTTTTACAATCACATATAACCTGATATTTAATATCCTGACCCATAAAATTACCTTGTTCAGATTTTATAAATCCAGAATATGTTCTTATATGATTTTGTGATTTAGGTATATTTTTAGCTGAAAGCAACCTTTTAACTTTTTCATGTTCTTCTTCTGATATAATTCTTGGTAGACTTTTATCAAGAATGTACTTCTTATCTGCATAAAAAAAGAAACCTGCATACACCGGATCTTTTAAAATCTCATATATTCTAGACTGAGTTATTAGTTCACCTCCGAGTCTTTTTCTTTTAACTGTGGTTAATTTTAAATCATTAACAGCATATCTATACAACTTACCGGCAGAATAATTTCCTGTAAGAAACCTTTCGAATAGAATCTTTATTAGATTAAATCTATTTTGATCTACAAGCCATCTTCTATTACCTTTCTCTTCCGTTCTATCATTTAAAAAACCCAGCGTGGCTACCCCATGTGGAGTACCCATAGATGCTTTTTTAGTTTGCCCTCTTTTAACATTAACAGATAAATCTTTTACAAATTGTTTACCTTGACCAAACTCAACGGCCATTAATAAAACATTATCCGTAGGATAATAAACTTTATCATGAGTAATTATTGTTTTTATAATACCTGAACTTATGAGGTCAATTATAATACCACCCTCGGTCATATTTCTTGCAAGACGATCTAGTTTCCAACAGACAATACAATCTATGTTCCCTTTTTTAATTTCACCAATCATTTTTTGAAATTCAGGTCGAGCGAATTCTTTTTTTGCAGATTTAGACTCTTGAAAAACGTATCTAAACTTTGGCAATCTATAAAAATCAGAAATCCTCTTAGCTTCATCGACCTGTGAGTCAATGGAAAGCATTTGTCTGTCTTCACTTTCTGAAGACTTTCGATTATAGTTTGCTATTTTTAATTTTGAAAAATCTATTTGATAATTATTCATAGAATTAATTTTTGTTATTTTCTGTACTTTAACATACTTGTTCACTTAATCTTAATCACCCTAGCAGGAGACGGAAAGAAAAAGGCCTGTCCACGGTTTTTGTAGTTTAACCAGTGTAGTAAGTAAAGTTTATGTGGTTCATTGAACAAACTCTTCCTATATAACTTAAATTGTTATCGCCCTGAGCTCTCGCCGTATAAGTTTTACCTTGATCTTATGAAGTTAGGTAATCAAGTAATAGTTTCTAATGTACCTCGCGGACCGTTGATATAGACTTTTCCTAACACAACATACGGAGGTGCCGTTATATGCTGTAGTCTATATCTCTTGTTTATACTGGAACCTTTTCTACCTTTCCAGTTTTGAATAATTTATTCAATAAACTTTGTTATTTATATCTTTAAACTCTCAGAAACTATAGTTAGAATCAATAAACCGAATTGATTTATTTCTTCATCAGACATGTCATCATCAAACCTATTTCCGTATTTTTTACGGATTACAAAACGTAAATCTTGTATTGCCTGTTTTGATAATTTCATACGAGTTTTTAAATAATAAAACCTGTTCTACCTCTGATTTGAATGGATGCTTTTCAAAATTAGAGACAGAACAGGTTTTGCATCCATTCATGAGATAAAGAAAAAATCTTATCTCATATCATGAGTATAAGACTTCTTAGAAAAACCTAGTTCGATTCAAAAATCGTAAAATATTATTTCAATTTAAGTATATTTTTATATTCAGAATGATAACGTTTGAGTGCCATATAAGCCTGTTTTTCTGTTAACGGTTTTTTAATACCTGCAGATATCTCATATTTAAAAAGATCATTATATAAATCGACTAATTCTGGAGAAAAAGCCTTTAAATATTGATTATACTGCTTTTCGTTCTTGGTTAGATAAATACTTTTATCTTTATTTATGTCATTAAAAACATCAAAACAAAGCGCTTTAAACGCTAAATGTCTCGGTGGTTTTTCTTTATCAAGACGAACTCTCAAAAGCATTTCGATAATTTTAATGTCTTCAGATTGCTTTTTAGTAGAACGCTCGCTCGTAGCACCTATTAATACCCTAGCCCTTTGTTTCAAAAACTCAATATCTGATTTTGTATACTTATTTCTACCTAACTCCGTTTTTTTAGTTAAAATAAGATTTAATAGTAGTGGATTTGGTTTTATTCGTTCATGAGTTCTCTTTTCATATAATACAAAATATTCAATAAATGGATAAAAATTATAAGACCAATTAAAAGGCTTCAAAAAATATGTGTATATCATTTTTTCAAGCTTTTTGGCCATATCTGGGTGTTTATCCAAATAAATAGATCTAACCCCTATATAGAGCCTTTTTTGGCCAAATACAGCCCCTTTTGTGATATCTTCCGATACCTTTAGATCAGGTAGGTTTAACTTGGTCCTAATAAGATAGGCCTTATCTGTGAATATTTTTACAAAATGTCTTACCTTCCATAAATTGACCAGATTCCAATTATCAATAGATTCCCTATCACTTCTATCTATAGGTTTTATTTTTTTATTTCCTAAGAACTCGGCACGTTCTCTTATAGTAAAATTAGCATCCATAATACCCCCAATTATACCCAAGTTTAGATCATTAACATAGCGGTTAATAACGTTAAATAAACGCTATAGACCATAATAACGTCCCCGCATTTAATAATGCTAAAATAATGCTAAGAATCTCTGTTAATACAGTGAAAAAACAGTACGAGCTGTACAACCAAAAAACAACCTTTCTAGGTGTTAATACAGGCTAATTAACAGGCAAGACCAAACTTTCTATTATCAGCAAAAAAACGCGTATAGTTCACTCGAGTGAACCTATAAAAAATAGATTACCGTTTTTACAAAAGCTGCTATCAGAATAGCGAAACCGACAAATATTATTAAATAGTAAAGAAATGATAATAGTAATTTAAATAACCCCTTAAAAACAACCTTAGCAAGCTCCAATAACACCTTTATTGTTAAAGGTATTATAATATGGATGTTTTTAAATGCTTTAATTATTACAAAAACTACAATATCTATAAATGAACAAAGCTTTTCATTTCTAAGCCTAAACTCACTTATAAAATAATTCCAATTTTTATGAAGATTCATATAGGTGAACACTATATTAACTGATAAAACAGTTGATCCAAATGTTTATTTATACAGATGGGTAGCCAAACTGGTTCACCCACTATTCCTCAAATCGCACGAATGCGGTCTGACTTGTGGCAGCTTAACTACCCGTCAGTATCCGCAAATCAGACGAAAACGCTCTTGTGCAAGAGTTGAGGAATCAATATGTGGGTGAACTCAATAAATATACCACAAACTGAGATAAATATACAGTATTTCTTATGTAATGATCATAATACATTAGGTCCTATAAAAGCCTTAAAATCCAGCTTGTTAAGGGGTTTTCTTATGTAACGCTTATGTAATATTTATGCTATAATAATTTTATATGAAAACATGGGAAAACACATGCATAGATTTAATAAAAAAGAGCTTAAACTCAGCTAATCCCCAAGAGCTTAATGAGATTGATTGGAAGCAAGATATTTCAAATAGTAATGAGAATATTGCCAAACACCTCTCTGCTTTCTCTAACTATCATGGTGGTGGGTACATCGTATTTGGAATAAGTGATGAGGGAAAAATAATTGGACTAGACAAAAACCAAACAGATGAAGTTATAAAAAAACTTGGTAATGTTGCAAGGAATAATCTAGAACCACAAATCGCATTAGATCACACGATAGTAACTATTGAAGATAAAACACTCCTTGCTATCCATGTTTCAGAGTCTATACATAAACCTGTCCACATTAAATCAGGAACCATTCATGATGCTTACACAAGAAGTGCGGGCACATCTAGAAAACTTTCAAAAGAAGAAGTACAAAAAATACTTGCCGTGTCTCAAGGATTAACTTTTGAGAATCGATTATACCCAGACATATATCAAGCTGATGATATTATTGCAAAATTGGATTATGTAACTTATTTCGACCTAACAGGTGTTAAGCAACCAACGAGTCAAGATGAGATACTTAATGTTCTTGAATCAGAACTTCTAATCAAAAAAATAAATGATGGTTATCAAATCACAAATCTTGGAATAATACTTTTCGCAAAGAACCTGAACGACTACAAAGAAATAAAAAGAAAAGCCCCTAGAGTAATCGTATATGAGGGTAAAAACAGAGTGAACGCAATCAAAAAACAAAATGATGGAAATCTAGGTTATGCGGCAGGATTCACTAGACTTATTGAATATATAAATACCCTGTTGCCATCAAACGAGATAATACAACAAACATTAAGAAAAGAAGTTCGAATGTATCCTGCACTGGCAATCAGAGAGCTTGTTGCTAATGCACTAATACACCAAGACTTCGATGTATCTGGTACAGGAGTCACAATTGAAATATTTGATGACCGAATAGAAATAACAAATCCGGGTAAACCGTTTGTTGATGTGAACCGAATGATGGATCTCCCTCCACGATCTAGAAATGAAAAACTAGCTTCACTCATGCGTAGACTGCATATCTGTGAGGAACTAGGTAGTGGAATCGATAAAGTGGTATTTGAATGTGAGGTATATCAATTGCCTGCACCACTTTTTGAAACAAAAGAAGAAAACATGGTTGTGACATTGTATTCACAACAAACACTCACAAAGATGGATAAAAAAGACCGTATCAGAGCGTGCTATCTACACGCCTGTCTCAAACATGTCTCTGGTGAAATAACAACAAACGAATCTGTGCGAACTCGTTTCAATATACCTGATAGCAATTATCCGATTGCGTCGAAGATTCTAAAAGAAACGATGGAGGTTGGTTTGGTAAAGCCGAAAGATCCAGAAAGTAAATCCAAAAAACATTCCCAATACGTTCCGTTCTGGGCATAACATTAACAATTTATTAATCAATAAATCAAAATAAAAACAAACATTATGGCAACATTACATTTCAAAGGAAAATCAGCAGTATGGAATCATCATCTTTCGGTCCCATATCAAACTCTCGATCCTGTGACTAAAATGTCTCACAAAGGAACCAATGCAGATGAAAATCTCATCGTCGAGGGTGATAACCTTGTTGCCTTAAAATCACTACTCCCAAAATATCAGGGTCGTGTTAAATGTATTTACATTGATCCACCTTACAATACGGGAAATGAGGGTTGGGTTTACAACGACAATGTTAATAATCCACTGATCAAAGACTGGATTGGAGAGACTGTGGGTAAACAAGGCGAAGACCTTACACGCCATGACAAGTGGCTATGCTTGATGACTCCACGATTAAAACTACTCCGTGAGTTACTTGCGGATGACGGTGTCATTTTTGTAAGTATTGATGATAACGAACAGCACAATCTCAGGATTCTCATGGATGAAGTGTTCGGTGAAAACTTTCTATGTCAATTTATTTGGAATAAAAAGAACGTTGTTCAAAATGATGCAAAGTTTGGTTCAGTAAACCATGAGTATATAATCTCTTATCGTAAGACTTCAGGATTTGAAAACTTCAACTTACTTGCAAGAACAGAAGAAGCCAATGCAAGATATGAAAACCCAGATAACGATCCTAAAGGTCCTTGGACCAGTGTTGCCTTGACTGCCAAGAGTGGATCAAGCTCTAATATATACGAAGTAACTTTCAAAAACGGTGTTCACTGGAAACCAAATGAAGGAACTTATCCGAGACTTTCAAAAGAAAGTTTGATGAATGCTTATAATGATGGCAGGCTTTGGTTTGGGCAAAGTGGTAAAAACTCTCCAAGACTTAAGAAGTATCTTACTGAAGTTAAACAAGGCATGGTATCAAACTCGCTTTGGCTCAACGAAGAAGTTGGTTCAACACAGTTAGCAAAAGAAGACATAAAGACCTTATTAAACGGAAACTTTTTTGATACACCTAAACCCGCTGGTCTTGTAAAGAAATGTATACAGCTTACATGTGGAACTGATGATATTATTTTAGATTCATTTGCAGGGTCTGGAACTACCGCTCAAGCAGTTCTTGAAATGAATAAAGAAGATGGTGGTAATAGGAAGTTTATTCTTGTTCAGATACCTGAATCAACACCAGAAGATTCACCTGCATTTCAGGCTGGATATAAATCAGTTCAAGAAATAACTCAGGCTCGTGTTAAGAAAGTTATTGAGAGAGATGGTCTAGATACAGGATTTACCTACTACAAGCTGGGTAAAAGAATTGATACTGAGAGTATTCTTTCTGGAGATCTTCCTACATATGAGGAGTTTGCAAAATATGTTTACTATCTAGCAACTGGCAAAAACTATCCTGAAAAATCAAAAGTACAAGAGAAAAAATATCTTGTTGGGACCAGCAACAATGAGGCAATATTCCTAATCTATGAACAAGATTTTGAAAAACTAAAAGGAATGGCTCTTACACTAGAAATTGCTAAAAAACTGAACGATGAATACAACGGTCGAAAGATAGTTTATGCACCTGCTTGTTTCCTTGATGACGAACACCTCGATCGATTTAATATAGTATTCGTTGGTATCCCTTTTAATCTATTTGAAAGAAAATAATATGCTGCTCAAAGACTATCAAAAACAAGTACTGAGTAGTGTAAATGAGTTCTTAAACTCCCTACAAAAAGCTAAGGAGGATATTGAACGTATTCCAGAGGACATGAGAACTGGTTTTGATTATGTATCACGTAGCTATGATGCACCAGATTCGCTGTACCAACATTTTATAGACAGACCACGAAGTAGTATGGGTAACATGTACCCACGAGTGTGTTTGAAAGTTCCAACAGGTGGAGGCAAAACACTTCTTGCGGTAGAAACTATCCGTACATATCAAGAAAACTTTACTAAGAAAAGAACTGGATTAGTTGTTTGGATTGTGCACCGTGATCAAATATATCGTCAAACAATGGGACAACTTTCAAATAAGTCTCATGTGTACAGACAGTTACTCGACCAAGTTAGCGGTGGAAGAACTTTGATATTTGAAAAGGGTCAACGTATTCGCAAACAGGATTTTGAGGAAAACCTATGTGTTTTACTTTTAATGATCCAATCTACATCAAGAGATGGAAATAAAATATTTGAAGACTCTGCTGGCTTCCAAGATTTTTTTCCAAGTGAAAACATGTATGAAGAACATGCTGCTATTTTGGAAAAATACAATAACAAACTTGATTTTATTGAAGACTCACTTTTTGCAAGGAAAATTGTAAAGACCAGTTTAGGTAACGTCATCCGTGTTCAAAATCCACTCATTATCGTCGATGAACTTCATAGGATGTTTACACCTCTAGCCAAAGAAACTCTTGATAAGCTTAATCCTGCTTTTATCCTAGGTCTTTCTGCTACACCTAAAACAGGTATGAATATTCTCCATACGGTCTCTGGACGTGCACTAAATGATGAAGAAATGATCAAGCTTGATCTGCATCTTATTCCACCCGCACCAAACTCTGACTGGCGTGATGTAATATCTGGTATCAAATCAAAGCGTGACGAACTTGAGGTTATCGCAAAAGACTATGAGTTAAATAAAGGCTCATATATTAGACCTATCGCACTATTCCAAGTAGATCGTACAGGAAAAGAACAACGAGGATTGGCAGGTTTTGTCCACGCAGAAGACGTTCGTGAATATCTTCAAAATGAATGTGGTGTTGCATCAAACTGTATTGCTGTTAAATCTGCAAGTATAGACGAGATTAAAGAAGAAGAACTTATGTCAAAAGAAAGTGAGATTCGATACATCATCACAAAGGATGCACTTTCTGAGGGTTGGGATTGTTCATTTGCTTATGTACTAGGCATTATTCCTAACACACAAACAAACACAGGTCTTACACAGCTCGTAGGTAGAATACTTCGACAGCCATTTGCTAAAAAAACTGGCATCAAAGCTCTTGATGAAAGTTATGTATTTTATAATAAAGGAGAAACTCAACAGGTGCTTTCTCAAATCAAGTCAGGGTTTGAAGAAGAAGGCTTAGGTGATCTTATTTCTGGAGTATCTCAATCTGGTCCAACTGGTGAACCAGTAACTCCACCGAGGAGAGTTCCTGTAAAGGATTTTATTGCAAAAGACTTTGCCCACTCACTTTATCTACCTCAATGGATAGTCAAAAAACAAAAAAGAAAACTTCATTATGAGATAGACATTCAACCACTGATTGACTGGAACAAACTTGATATAAAGAGTTGGGTAAAAGAAACTCTTATTCCATCACTCGGCAACACTCAAACCGTTAAAGAGATGGTTGTGAACATTAAAGGTCAATCTGTTCAAGGGCAATTGGTTGAAAACCATTCAGAGAGTTTTGATACACTCTTCATTTCTCGTCGTGTATCTGATGTGGTCCCTAATCCATTCCTTGCATACGACATAACACAAAACCTTGTATCAATTTTTCTAAAGCAAAGTAATAAAGAAACTTTGGATTCAAATAATGGATTTATTGCAAGTGAGTTTGTAAAGTTTCTAAAAGATTTTAAACATACTGAAGAAATAAACATCTTTAATGATCTAGTTGATAAAAAGATTGTAGCTCTTTCAGTTTCTAGCGATGAAAATATCGGATACTCGCTTCCACGTCATGACTTCATAATAGATTCTGGTTTTCAGATGACATATTCAAAGACATTGTATGAAAAGATAGATACAGCTTCAATGAACCCACTTGAACGTAAGGTGGCATCACTCCTAGACTCAACACCAGATGTACTTTGGTGGGCACGTAACAAAGTGGATAAAAGAGGTGTCTGGTACTCAATTCAGGGATGGCAAAAAGATAAGGTCCGACCAGACTTTGTTGTAGCTAGAAAAAATGAAAACAATAAACTTGAGATTGTTTACATCATGGAAAGTAAGGGTGAACACCTAGTTGGTAATACAGACAGTACATACAAAAAAGCACTGTTCGATAAGATCAATTCAGAAGTTGAAAATATAGACAAAATATCCTCTGTGGCGTTTGAACTTAATGATGATTTCCAGTTTGAGTTCATAAAACAAAATGACGAGGCACGTCATATAAACACTTTGTTTAATCAAACAAAAGAATAATAAATATGAGTATCGAAATCATAAATACAATTATAAATATTGCAGGGATAGTTTTAGGTACTTTTGTCGCTTATCACGTTTATAGTCTTTCTAAACAACAATCATTCAGGGAACGTTTTACTAGACGTGAAGCAATCCAGAAAATTGTCGATGAGCTTGTATATAAAGTAAGAAATGGAATAAATAGTAAGGTAGAACTAATCAATATAAAGAAATACGATAGCCACTACCCAAGAAGTAATACAAAAAATAGACACGGGTATACCTATCTAGGGACTGAAATAAAAGGCTATCATTTTGCGGGTGTTGAGTTCTTCTGTGAACTTATATCGGCTTACCGTATAAGTAACAACTCTTTCAGTAGAAAACCTCAGGGTGATAAAAACGCTTCAGAAAACATCTTAGTTGCAGGTGTAATACCTTATGAATGGATCGAATCAATTGATCAAAGGGGTGACGATACTTCGTATCGACCTCAATTTTATACTTACTTCAACGGTAAGGGTAAATCTCCTTATAAGTCTTTTCGGTATTACATAAAGCATCCTGAACGACAAAATGATTTTATAGAAGTTACGTTAACAGAATAAAGTTTTATAAAACCACAATAAGACTACTAAATGAACCAAATGAAGCTTATGAAGCCTTTTGTGGAGTTAGTGACTTAAACAAGCTAGGAATATAGCATTCATACGATCCGTCAGGGTGTATTGATATCTTTGGGATAATATAACGATTCTTAGGGTCTTTCATTAAACTGGTTCCAATGTCATACACCAGACGGAGCAGTTTGACTAAACAAGTAAAAAGTGTTACTATAATAAGGTAACCCTTTTTTAATTTAAACCACATCAAACCATGAAAAGAGATGCTAAAGGACGCAGAGTTATCCAAATCAGCAGAGGTTCAACAACACTTACCGAGGAAGGACGGTTCGATATTCACCTTCCAGCAAACAACTTGAGCCCTTCGGTCTCCTCTCTCGCGGGTGGAAACCCAGGATCATCAGGAAGAATACACCCTTCTTACGACAATGAAGGGAAGCCTAAGGATGAATACTGAGGCAATTCATTCCACTACCACTCAACAGGAAAACCCTGCTTGCAGTGGTTTTCTTTTTCTATAATTAAGGTTCGAACATCCTCCCATGCGCGGAGCAGTTTGACGAAATAATTAAAAAGTGTTATCGTGATGGTAGCACTTTTTACGTTGTAGAAACGCCCCACAAGTGTGCCACCCCTCAACCTAACACAAACCATGAAAGATATTCGCCTCCTTATAAGAAACGAAGACCTTCTTGCCGCGATCATCTCTGCGACTAAAAACAACTGTGGAATAACCACCGACCATGTTTATGCAGCGATCACGATTTTTGATCACGATGCCATTGGTATTTATGATCCTCACATGCTGTACATATATGTTGAGGTACCAGGTTCTCCGCATCACGGAAACATTCCTCCCCACATCACCCGTACCACTGTCGAAAAAGCACCTTCGGTTATTGTGGGAATGATGAAAGACCTCCAATCTGACTAAGGTCAAAAAATTTTATAGATCACAGATTCCGCAAGTATGCAGCAGTGCAAAAAGCGGTTTTTTCTTTTATTATGTATTAAACAATTCCGAACATCCTCCCACGCACGGAGCATGTAAAAATAACCCTAATTGTATGGGTTATTTTTTGTTACCTTATGACAAGTTCGAACCTGGATTATTCAGTTTTACTCAAACGTATATCTTCGATTTCAACAGGATCTAACTTATCAACTTTTTCCAAAAAATAATAAGGGCTATCCCATTCAGGCTTTATTTCATAACCTTTTGCTTCGCTATCTTCTTTATAGCTAAAATAAACTGAACTCAACAATGGAGCAGCTAAAAGGGTTAATAGAGGAGATTTTAGATCATCAAAATATTTCTTAATACCCTCAATACTAATTCCAGCAACATAAGCCTCATACTCACGAATTTCAGAAGGCATCCTTGGGTAATATTTATACTGAAGTGCGTGTATCAATTCATGTTCCAGTGTAATCAAGTTACTACCGTAAGATTCAGCAGTAGCAGTATCAACATCTGTACCTATCTGATTTGAATCTCTAAAATACACACCCCTAGCTTCAGGATGATCATCAAAAAAACTTCCGCAATCTGATGTATTTCTAATTAGTACACCTTTTTTCTTGGCAACATCTTTTAAAAAACGTTCGTAATCAACTAATTCACCCCGTGTTTGAGGAAAATTATATTTCTCTCTTATAATTTTACGATCTGTAAGTAATCTTTCACCTATTTCAGGGTCATCTAATCTCATACCTGTTATATATTCAATCAATCTATCAGCAGACATTTGTTTAAATCTAAAATCTATAATTTCCTGTAGATTTTTATATTCGGTTGATGATTCAGGTTTAAACATAGTACATATTATATCAAATATTTATCAGACATGTTCGAACACCCTCCCATACACAGAGCATGTGAAAATAACCCTATTTATGTGGGCTGTTTTTTGTTATTCTATTATGTATGAATTCGAATTTGTGATATAATCAATATCATGGAAAAACAACCACATCATCAAGAATATAGAGATACATTGGCTGATAAATTAACAGAAATTAGAAATTCTGACACCGAGAATCCTGAGATTGCAAAAGCTAAGGCGCAAGGATACTTGGATGCAAAAAAGGAAGACCCTGTGTATCATGATTCCGCCAAAGAACACAAAAAAGAGATAAATAAAAAGGAAATTCAAAAGAAGCATTTAATTGAGATTATTGCACCCGAAAAAGAAGAGCGATTCTCTAAAATAAAAGAAGTGTTTCCAGATGCCGAATTTTTAAAAATTGGTTCTTTTGCCAAAACAGGTATCAATGACGATAATGTATGGGAACATATTGAGTCAATTGGTGTAAAAAATTCAACTATTATAAAAGACAGAGGTTTTGAATTTGACGGTAATTCATCTGAAGATATGACAGTGGTTGTTGTTTCTCACAAAGATTTAGGTATTGAAGTTGGAGGAGGTAATCATTTTCACTTGTTTGGAAGTATTTCGATGAAAGAACTTTTAGAAAAAACTGAAAAAGTTGGCCTACAGAAATGCCCGAAGGATACTGCTTTAAAATTAACTTTAGGTCAAATACCAGATCTTGTTAAGGACACGTTTTATTGTTTATGGGTCGTGAGTGATCCTGTTTTGGTTGATCGGACTGATGTGCGTCAACCACACTATGGACATTTGGGTATAGATAAAAAAGGTTTATGGTTAAGACCATACGACTTAACTATCGGAACATCAGATGGACATATTGAGGAGTTGTCTGAAGATAAGACACGATTCCGTGAGTCTAATGAAGAAAAATGGAAAGATATATACATACAGTTTAGTATTCACAGAGGCACCGAAGAAAAGGTAGGGCTTGTATTTTTGATTCCAAATATGTAGCTACTTCTTATAAAATTAATTTGGAACTAGGTTAACTTTTGTATACAGGTTCGAACATCGTCCCATGCGCGGAGCCAAGAAAATCACCTTATTCTGTAGGGTGATTTTTTGTTACCCAGACAGGGCTCAGAACTTTTGATACAATAAATAAATGTTTTCTATTCAATACGCATATTTAATTTTAGGATGTCTTCTTTTATCAATTTGGTTAGGATTATTTTTATACCGAAAAGATATCAGAAGAGAGATGATGATAATTTCAATCGCGTTTGGGTTCGGCGGACTGCTTGCTGAATATGTCTATCTCAAAGATTGGTGGCAACCACTCATTATTACAGGAACCCGAATCGGATTTGAAGATTTTCTTTTTGGATTTACAACCGGTGGTATCGCGAGTGTTATCTATGAAGTTATTTTTTAAAAAAAATAACTAAAGATAGAGGTATGAAGATATTTAATAAAAGACATCTTTTTGATGCAGGAGTTATTATACTTTTACCAGTATTATTTTTTGGAGGAAATATCTTTTTTGGATTGAATACTTTATATGCATCATTCTTGGGATATGGAATACCTCTTATAATAATGTATATACGAAGAAAAGATTTAATCATTGATTCTTTGATATCAGGAATATTGCTTCTAGGAATCATTTTTGGAATTTATACACTAGTTGAATTTTTAACACCAGGTTGGGTAATTCATTTTTGGACTTTTAAAAATGTCCCACCTATAATATTTTGGAATGTCCCCATTGATGACTTGGTTTGGTATATACTAACAGGTGCATTTATTGGAATTATGTATGAGTTCTTACAAGAGAGTCCTTTATTTAGGTTGAGAAAGTAAACGACTGTAAATTTAGGTTTTTAAATTGTCTCCAATTCAACGTTCTGAACTCGTCTACTAGAGGGAGCATGCGAAAATAACCCTATTTGTATGGGTTATTTTTATATAACAACAAATAAAGTTCAAACCTATGATATAATTTTATTTATGAAAATAGCAATTGGATGTTCAATGAAATACAGAAGTTTAGTAAAAGAGGTTGTTAATAATATGAAAGAGACGGGATTGACTCCCCTATTTCCAAATCTTGATTATAGTGAAAATAACTCTGATGAAGCTAACACAATATCAGAGAAAAAAAGATTGGCCATGGAACATTACAATGCTATAGATGAAGCTGATGTTGTCTATCTAATAACACCAAATGGGTACATGGGTACTAGTTGTAAACTTGAACTTGGATATGCTATAGCAAAAAATAAACCGATTTATTTTTCAGAACCTACTAATGATATAGGTTTAGATTGCTACGTTGAAAAGTTTATTCCTATTAATTCTTTAAATGATTTTTTGAGTTTAAAGTAAGGTTCGAACACCCTCCCGTATTGTATGGGTTGTTTTTTGTTACCTTATAGCGAATTCGAACCTATGATATAATTTTACTTATGAATAAAATAATAAACACACTGTTTGCAATAATATACTTTGTACTAATATTATTGTCATTATTAAATTCAGGAATAGAATATTATATAGATCCAACTAAAAACACGAACACAGACTTCCTCTTATTACCATTCATACTTAGTATACCCTTAATGATACATTTAAATCTGAGATCAAAATCTATCACTAGATCACACAACAATTTCTTATTGATGACCTTTATATGTTTTATCACCTACCCTATGATAGCAATATATGCAAAATACAATCCAGATTATGGTAATTATGGTTTAGGTAATGCATTTCTTTTTATGTTACTAGGTTTGTTTTGGTTAATAACCATTATAATCGGTACTGTAGCAATACATTACAGTAAGAGAGAAAATATTAATTAATATAAAAATATACCTTGCCCAAAAAATTTTGAACACCCACCCGCGGAGTGGTTTGACGAAATAAATAAAGAGTGTTACTGTAATGGTAGCACTTTTTAGCATATGACGATACTCTGCATAACCCACAATCCAGACGAAACAGACTTTCAAAACTCGCCTAGCGAAGAGCTTTGTGGACACACGGTGACCGAAGTCCACACCAAGGAAGATGCCTGTCTCATGCTTCGCGACGGACAATTCGACATTATTCTTTGCGACCTCAACTTTCCACATCACAGAGGTGATATTCCTGGACCGTATGGTGCGCTCTTCTGCATCTGGCAAGACATTCCAGAATTTCAGAGACTCTATAAAGTCAAGGCAATCGGGATATTTGTCCCTGAATATCTCACAGAGACATTTTTCATCGAGGCTCCTGATAATGAGCTAGCATGTGTTGCAACTAATAACCGCAGGACTTCGACAGGTCAGCGTGATTGGAAGCGACTACTTCGAATGATCGAGTTCAGACTCGGTCGTATCGGTATCAATCCAGAATGACAACAATGCGTACGACCCTCCTTCGGGAAGGTACGGCGTTTTTTATTTTAAGTGGTTCCACCTAAAGAATACAGCATCCAGATTACAATAATTAAAATAATAACAATACTCATTATCGTAGTTGTTATTTTACTTAAAGTCTTACCAATCAGATTAATATCCTTATTAAAATATTTAAAAGATATTTCTGCAAAAATACCACCCAATAATATAAGCCATATACCATAAGCACGATCAATGTTATTTACGATTTTTGGATATATGAAAATTAATAAGCCTATAAGTTCAAACACAAAACCAAATATTGCTAATTTACTATACTTTTTCATATTAATGATTTTAACATAAATATGTTCAAACATCCTCCTAGGCGCGGAGTATATATTGATAAATACACAGAAAGTGCTATCTTTATAATGCATGAACCAAAAACTACATCCCGAAAGATTACCTGATGAGGTATTTGTTGGAAACTCTTCTTTTTCACCGGTTGAAGACAGTGTGGACGACGCATCAGAATACGCCAGTATTATCTGGGGCACCAAAAGACGCGGAGATATCGCCTACGACTTTGAAGGCAAACCGATGAAGGGATTCTTTCCGGTCTTCGTCAAAACTGAAGAAATTCAACAAAGAAACCCTGAGCTGCTAAAGTGGCTCGCTGATTAACCGATCAGTCAAAAAAACGGTAAAATATCCAAAGAGTCATCACCTCTGCGGATTTTTTATTTTGACATAAGGTGTTTTTTATGTTATTGTGCTATAAGCACTTTTAACATGAAAACACTCAAAAAACACCGCGGAAACAAGACCAATACCCTACTTATCATTATCGTCCTTTTTGCCTTGATCGGTATCGCAGGTATCATGCTCGACACATTTAAACCAACACAAACAGTAACTTTACTGGGACCACAGATAAGAACTTCTTCCGAGATCAGGAGTTTCTGGACCCGGGAAGTTAGCCCTACCATTTCTAGCATAGTACAAGTCAAATCCTATGCAGAAGTAAACACACGATTCCTGTGTGTGGGAAACATCATCAACAAACAAACCGGCTTACCTCTTTACGTATCACTACAAGAGGGTTATCATCCTGATAGTAAACTGATCGAGGCTGCGGGTGGTTATGATAAAAACGGTAGAGCGGAAATCGTCTTCTTCGTTTCATCAGTGATGGACGAATTCGAGATTCATCAGAAAAATAATCAAAATGGTTGGCAACAAGCCTTCAAGAACCATATGATTATCATCTTCATGCATGAACTTGAGCATCTCAATCGTCCGGTCAATGACAAAAAGATAGGACTCGAGGAAGAAGCTCGGGCTTGGTATGACACCTGCACACACACCATCGCTCCATTGATCAAAAAATACAATATCCTGATCACCGGTGACATCTATCAAATTTATCAGGCTTGGAAAAATAGCTCTGGTCCAACAGACAGTCGATGGACCGATGCAGTAAAACATCTTTATCGGAGTGTCTTCTGAGCCAAACACACCCTCTATCCCCTTCGGGGATATGGTGTTTTTTTATTTCAACCTAACCTCATATATAACCCCATCAGAAACATATTTACCTATTTTAAATTCTCCTGCCTCATATTTATTAACAGAATCTATAAGATCTTTATCTTGTAACAGCTTAATAACATAATCTCTTTCGGCATCCACATGATGATCTACCCTGTGAGTAAGTTGATAAGTTAAAACATCTATACCCAATCCCATATCATAACTAGCTGAACCTATCCATACATTTGCATTTTCAGTATCAACATTATTTTTTCTAGACCACAAATCAACATCTTCCGGATTCATTATCACATCAAAGTTACCTGCCCAAAATCTTATATGATGTCTACGTCTAGGATTATTATTCACATCTTCTTGTAAACCTATATCCTGTTTTCTACCAAATAAATACAAATTACTAAAAGGAGCTCTTGGGTACGGTTTTTTCATAATCACACTTTTTAACATCTTATACCCTGTCTCAAAAGTTAATTCATCAGCCTCTTTCCAACCTATGATTTCAAAAGCTTTCATAAGCTTCTCTCTATTTCCATAAAATATTAGATTCACAGGATCACCTATCAATCCATCTTTAGCCAAAGTAAACTTAGGAATACGACCCGCTCTAACTATAATAACTGTCAAATGTATAGTCAAGGGTAATATAAAATAAGCAACTATTATATAAGTAATAATCCAAGCTATAAACATGGGTATATGCCTATCAAAAAACACAAACATATTTACAAAGACAAAAATCAAAACCAAAATAGCCACTATATCTATAATCAATCTCTGTATAAATCTTATTAGGAATAGCATATATAGAGTGTAGCAGATTTGTTGACAAATTTCCATTGATGTTACTAATGTGCTAAACTTATTTTCATGGAAAAATATTTTACAGACAATCATATAAGACAAATAGATAATGCTGAGACATTTGAAGAATTAGCGAATATAGCCATAGAAGTTCTAAGAGAAATGTCTGAAAGAGAAAATAAACCTATAGTGGAAATATGTGGACCTATATCCACAGGTGGACTTGGTAATACTAAAGACAATCTAAAAAGATTCGATAAAGCAATAAAGGTGGCTTGTGAGAAAGGTATGTGTGTTTTTACACAATTACCTTTTGAAAATGCCATAGGAAAAATCATGCATAAATATCCAGTAACAGATGGATATCATATGGATATATTAGATATATTTTATAGAACAATATTCTCTTCTGGGTTAATAAATAAAGCTTTATTTTTACCTGATTGGGAAAGTTCAAAAGGGGCGAGATGGGAGAGAGATTTAGTAACCGAACTTGGTTTAGAAATATTAGAATACCCTATTGAATGGTTGGAAGAATAAAAAAACAAAAAACACCCTTATCGGGTGTTTTTTAGTGTGAGATATTATTCAACAAATTGTATTTCAAATGGATACATACCCATACCACATGATCCATTTAATTTTCCAGCTTTTTGTATACCTATATCTATATCGGTGGAACCATTTTGGGGCAAATTTTTAAATATATTCATACTAGGAATTCTAATCGATGACGAACAATCAAAAGTATTCAATGTATTGAACCTGATGACTGTAGGCATATTTGCTTTGGCAGTACTTTTTCTAGGCTGATATCCACCTCTCGCGTTTATCTGAATTATCTGTTTACCATCTATAATTGATACATTATTAGCATTATCATTTTTTGAAGCATCACTAGTATTTACACCGTTAGAAGAAGAGCTAGAGAATATTATCGCTAATAATATTAATAATACAGCTATTGATATTGAGACTATTATTTCTTTCATGTTTTTATGTTTTTTTAAAAATTAAATATTGGTGGTATTAAACCTATTATAACTAAACTATTAATGATATTAAACAATGCAAATAAGATAACTATCAGTCCAGCTGTTTTAAAGAAAATACCTGACTTAGAATTATTTTTTATACTAAATGAACTAAAACTTATTAAAGCCAATACAGGCAAAGTACCTAAAGCAAATGATAACATAGTTAAGGATCCACTCATAAAACTACCAGTTGATAATGTATAAAGTTGCATTGATTGAGTAAAACCACAAGGTAAAAAGAAAGTTAGTATTCCAACAAATAACGGTGTTAAAGTATGATTAAATTTAGTTACACCATGTGCTTTTTTACCTATAAATTTTGGCATAGATATTTGCATTTTTTTAGTAAAATGAAATATATCCAATAGATTGATTCCCAATATCAACATAACAAGGCCGATAACTAAACCCAATATAAATGTCATTGTAGTATTCAAAGTAAAAGCTGATCCTATAACTCCTATAACCCCACCCAAGACAAAGAAAGATATTATCCTACCTATATGAAATAAAACTTGAGGTTTTATTTTATCACCTTCTTTTGCAAATGTAGCCGAAATAGACAGCAGTAAACCGCCAACTACTGCCATACAAGTAGACAGAGAAGCTATTATACCTATAATAAAAGCTGTACTATAGCTAGTTCCTTGTCCTCCTATGAGATTTACAAAACCTGTTTCCTGTAAAAAAACAAAAAATATCATAAATATTAAAGCTATAGGTATTGCAACCTTAAAGTCAGATAAATTCTTGGTTTTGTTTTCTTTCTCTAAAGATAAATGATATCCATATCCTTGTATTAAATTAGACAGTATCTCTATAATTTGATTATTATTCATATCATTAAAATCTCCTAATATCTCTATAGAATGATTACTTAATTTAACTTTTACATTTTCTATTTGTGGATGATCTTTTAATTTATCTTCAATTAATAATACACATGAATTACAATGCATACCGTTAACATGAAAATTATATTTTTGTATTTGTTTTTGACTCATTTTTTTATTTGTAAATATTATATTTTTTTATTTTTAATACGTAATGAATTTGAAACAACAGAGAAAGAAGACATAGCCATCGCAAATCCTGCAAATATTGGATTCAATAATGCAAATGCCGCTAGAGGTATTCCGACCACATTATAGATGAAAGCCCAGAACAGATTTTGCTTTATGCCTCTCATGGTTATCTTTGATAATCTTATTGCTTTAACGAGTTTAGATATATCACCATGTAACAATGTTATACCAGCTGATTCTATAGCAACATCAGTTCCATTACCCATAGCAATACCAACATTAGCCTGAGCAAGTGCTGGTGCATCATTGACACCATCCCCTGCCATAGCAACTATTTTACCTTCGTTTTGTAATTGTTTTATCTTTGCTAATTTATCTTGAGGTAAAACATTAGCCACGACTTCATCTATATTAACCTGTGAAGCAATATATTTCGCAGTTTTTTCTTCATCACCTGTCAACATAATAACTTTTATACCAAGTTTATGTAAATCTTTAACAGCACCCTTAGAATCCAACTTTATCTCGTCTGATATCATGATAAAACCTAAAACTTCTTTATCTGTAGATAATATAACGGGCGTTTTACCCTGATTGGTATATTGACCTATTTTTTCCTTATCAATTTTTAATTTTAAACTATCGATTAATTTTATATTGCCGACATAATATTGAACATTATTTATTATTGCTTTCAAACCTTGTCCTTGTATTATTTCAAAATCATTTACATTATATAATTCAATATTTTTATTTTTTGCATAATCTAATACAGCATGAGCTATAGGATGTTCTGATTTATTTTCTAGAGAAGCTAATATTTTTATAAATTCTTTTTCTTCAAACTTTGATAAATTTTCTATATTAACTATATTTGGTTTACCAACAGTTATAGTACCTGTTTTATCAACAACAACAGTATCTACTTTATGTAGATGCTCTAATGTTGATGCGTCTTTTACTAAGATACCATTTTTTGCACCTTTACCCACACCAACTATGATAGCTGTTGGGGTAGCCAAGCCCAGTGCACAAGGACAAGCTATGACAAGTATGGATACAAAAGAAATTATTCCTAAAGATAAAGCTGTAGAGAATCCATAAATACTAGTACCTACAGTCAACCACGCTAACAAAGCAACAAAAGATATAACCAAAACCGTAGGAACAAATATACTTGATATCTTATCAACTAAAGCCTCTATAGGGGCTTTACTACCCTGTGCATCTTCAACCATTTTAATGATTTGAGACAATAATGTTTCTGATCCGACTTTTGTAGCTTTCAAGACAAAAGTTCCATTTGAGTTTATAGTACCAGCAACTACATTATCACCCACTTTTTTTCCTACAGGTATTGGTTCTCCTGTTATCATAGACTCATCCACAAAGGAAGATCCGTCTATTATTACACCGTCAACAGGTATTTTATTACCAGGCTTTATTATCACTTTATCTTCATGAATAACATCTTGTATAGATATCTCTATCTCCTTACCGTCACGTATAACTAAAGCAGTTTTAGCTTGTAAACCAAGTAATTTTTCTATAGCATCACCTGTCTTTCGTTTCGATTTTGCTTCTAGGTATTTTCCTAAAGTTATAAAACCAATAACAACTATAGTTACATCAAAATAAGTATATTCTGGTAAATTAAAAATTTTTATTAATTCTGGAAATAGAGTTATAATCACACTATAAGAATATGCTACAAGAGTACCGATACCTATTAAAGTATCCATATTTGCAACTTTATGTTTAATAAACCTGGTTACCCCCAACAAATAATCTTTACCTACCCAAAACATAGCAACTGTTGCCACTATCATCGATAATATATTAAAGAGATTCATTGGTATGGGTATATTTGGTATATTGGAAAAATATTTAGATAATATATCCCATAGCATTAAAACAAATATTATTAAGGTTACAGGCAATATAAAATCTTTTTTCTGTTTTAATATTTCAAAACTTTTATCAGAATTTCCATGATTCATATGATTCATATTTTCCATATTATCTTCATCAATAAAGGAATAACCGTATTTGTTTATTTCTTCATTCATTTCTCTGATTGAAATTTTATCAGCATCAAATTCAACCTTAGCCTTTTCATTTGCATAATTAACAGAAACAGATTTTACAGGGGTTAATGATAATATCTTCTTTGTTATAACAGCCGCACAACTTGCACAATGCATTCCATCAATTTTAAATGTTTTATTAGTCATAATAATCTTATTTTATTATATTAAATGTTATACCAAGTCTTTCTTAAGTTTTTTAAGGTTTCAATACCACCAGTTAAAAATATCTCAACAGCGTCTGCATTATTCAAAATCTCAACACGACTAGATTTTATATGAGTTTCCTTGGTCATCTTTATACCCTGTTCATGGTGATAAATCATGGCGTTAAAAAAACGTAAGTCTGATTTATCATCTGCTGGACCAAGATTGGCCACCTGAGGATCTTTTACTTTTTTTGTATCGTTATACCAATCTTTCTTCCATTTATATAACTGATCTATAGCAATAGGTTCGTCTTTTAAAATATTTTCTGATAAAGTTTTCATTTCTGGTCTAGCGGTATTTTTACCCATCTGTTCTGCTAATAACATAGCACCTCTATGATGAGCTATCATTGCATTTATATATCTTAAATCAAATTTTCTATCAGCCTGCCCTAAATCCATGGAATTTTTATCATACATATTATTTCTATATTCTGAATTATTAAAATAACCTATATTTATACCGATAAACATCGATACTATTATTAAACCCAATGTTGTATATATTGATATTTTCATGTTTTTTATTTTATTTTCTTTTTAATCTATAAACTTTAATAATCTCTTCTGTAGCCTTATCGGTCTTTCCTTGTTTAATTTGATTAACCAAACAATGTCCAAGATGATGCTCAAGAAGCTTATCTTCTACATTTGATATACCCTGTTTGATAGCGGATGCCTGTGTAATCACATCTATACAATAAGAATCTTTTTCTATCATTTCAGTTATACCTCTAACTTGCCCCTCTATAATTTTTAATCTATTTATTAATTTTTGTTTTTCTGTTGCCATGTTTATATGGTATACCCCCTAGGGGGTATAGTCAAACATATAAAATAAATTAATGTGGATAATAATCAAAGATGTTATAATATAAATATGACAAATATATATAAATCATATAAAGAATATCTAAAAGATAATCCAAGAAATCTATGGTTTAAAAGAAAAATATATGGTTGGGGTTGGACGCCTGCAAAACCACAAGGTTGGTTAACTATATTGATTTGGTTAATGGTTGTTGTCTTGGCAGCTATGAATCCAGAACAATATTCACAATTTAAAATAGCAATAATAGTTATTGCTACTATATTGCTATTTTATATCTGTTACAAAAAAGGTGAAAAACCTCGTTGGCAATGGGGATTGAAGAAATAATTATTCACTCAAAACTCCATCAAACTCCGCTTCATTATTAACAGCTTCTTCTTTTGTTGTTCTAACAATACCATCTTTATGATGAGCTGGAGCATATATCGTATAAAGTTTTAAATCTTCTGTTGTGGAAGTATTTATAACATTGTGTTGACTACCACTTGGAACTATAACAGTATCACCATCCGCTACTATATATTCTATTTCATTTATTATTACCTTACCTTCCCCTTTTTCAAATCTAAAAAATTGATCATTCTCAGTATGCACTTCTGAACCTATCTCTTCACCTGGTTTTAAACTCATGAGCACAAGTTGCATATGTGCCCCTGTGTATAAAACTTTTCTAAAATTATTATTTTCTATTGTTAATTTTTCTATATTTTCTTTATATCCTTTTTTCATATTTTTATTATACAACAATGCGT
>CAZUJN010000002.1:24075-33084 GCA_964620475.1 uncultured Candidatus Saccharibacteria bacterium
CTCTTTGAGAGGGACTGCAATTTCAGAATGATCGTCAGCGATCCCGATGCCTGGGTTGCTGACATCGGTATGAGCAACAAGAGGGTTATCGAACTTGTCCAAAGTAAAGACCATCGAGGAAGGATCCGGTTTTCTATTCAGTCGACAACGTACGGATCCATCGCGATCACTTTTGTATTTGAACCGTCGGAAGATCAATTTATGTTCGATGTGTACGAACATGTCCACTTTGACCCATCATTGAAACGAGCATGCTATCTCCCCGCCGAACCTGTCTGAATACCGTCGACCATCCACCCTAACCCCATCACCCCGGGACCACACAACAATGTGGGACCGGGAATTTTTTTATGATAAAATGATAATCATATGATATCAGACATACTTGTAATATTTGCAACGATTATACTTTTCTTATTTGCGGTAAGTAAATTCAGTAGAAGTATAGAAAGAGTTGCGGGTGAAAAAATGAAATTATACTTATCAAAAATAACCGAGACCAGAGTAAGATCGACTTTTATAGGATTTATAACCAATGCCATAGTTCAATCAAATAGCGCATTGACTGTAATCCTAGTAGGTTTAGTAAATGCAGGACTTATAACATTTAGAGGTGCTTTAGGAGTAATAATAGGATCAAATGTCGGTAACACATTAACTTCACAGATGATTGCTTTTAATGTCATAGGTTTGGCACCATTATTCATCGTTATAGGATTTATAATGAGACGTTTTCATAGTCCTGTTAAACATTATTCTGGTCCGGTATTTTATTTTGGTTTAATGTTCTTATCCCTAAGTTATATACAACTTTTAATACATCCATATACACAAAGTCCTGAGACATTAAAAATAATATCAAGTGTAGATAATATATATTTAGCAATAATAGCTGGTATTATAATATCTCTAATATTTCAATCTTCAACTGTAACATCCATATTAGCCATAACATTAGCAACACAAGGATTATTAAATTTTGATCAATCTTTTGGAATAATAATGGGCTCAGGAGTAGGAACAACTGCTACAGCTTTAATGGCAGCCATAGTTATGAATACAGCCGCACAAAGAACGGCAGTGGCACACTTTTTGTTTAATATAGTTGGCGCTATATTAGCGATAATATTACATAATCCATTAAAAAATCTCTTATTATCCCTCGACACAAGCTTAGGACAAACACTAGCAAATGCGCATGTACTTATGAGTATAATCACCGCTATTGTATTGTTGTTATTATTTAATATATACGCAAAAATTGTAGAAAAAATAATACCTGAACGTGGATTATTTCATAAAACTAGAAATGTTATAGAAAATAAAATCTAGATAGATAATAAATTCTCACTATGTTATAAATAATAATATGAATAACATAGTTCAAGAAATAGAAAAAGTATTATTATTTATCAATATAAGGGATGTATTCGATATAGTTATCATTGCCTTATCTGCATATTTAATACTGATATTTATAAAACAAACAAGATCATTTTTTATACTTGGATCTTTTTTGATGTTATTTTTATTAAATTTTATTTCTCAAAAATTCGACTTAAGTTTAACTAGACAATTATTTGAACCATTGTTGACATTCTTTATTGCTGTATTCGTTATTGTATTTCAACCTGAAATACGAAAATTCTTCAAATGGTTATCATCAGGTAGAACTGTTTCATTTAAAAAAGCTTTATCATTACCAGAAAACAATATACAAACTATTGTTAGAGCAGTCTTTGAAATGGCTAGAATAAAGATGGGTGCTATATTGGTTTTACCAGGTGAATACCCCTTAGATGATATTATTGAAGGTGGTTTCCCACTAAATGGTAAAATCTCATTCCCTCTTATATTATCTATATTTGATTCATCATCACCTGGTCATGATGGTGCCATATTAATAGAAGGATCTGAAATAAAAATGTTTGGACTTCATCTACCATTAGCACAAGAATTCAAAGAATATAGTCGCGTAGGAACTAGACATCGTGCCGGTGCAGGTATAACTGAAAAAACAGATGCTATGAGTATAATAGTCTCAGAAGAAAGAGGTGAAGTGTCTGTATCGACTAAAGGTAAATTACAAAAAGTAAAAACCCCTGAAGAATTAGCAAATATTATTGCAGAGTTCACAAAACAAGAAGAGAAAGTTGAGAGTAAATCTCATGGTATATTACATTTTATATTTATAAGAAATACTCTATTAAAAATAACATCAGTATTAATATCAATTTCATTATGGGTATTCTTTGTATATGGTGCGAATATAGTTAAGATAAATTATGAAATACCCATACAATTTAAATCATTAGATAATAATCTAACAATAAAAAGTACAAATCCAGAAAAAGTTACCATAACAATATCCGGAAACAAAACAGATGTCAGCCGTCTAAAACCTGAGGATATAAACATCATAGTTAACGCTCAAAATTTTAGACTTGGAGATAATTATCTAACAATAAGTAAAGATAATATACAGACACCGTCTTATATAGAGTTAACAGGATTCTCAAATAAAAATATACAAGTAAGAACAATAGAGAAAACCGATTAATAGCAACCACCTAGATTTTCAACCTTCTCAAAACCCATATTTAGTAAAATCATCTTGGCCATCTCAGCACGACTACCAGAAGCACAATACAAATGTATTGTGTCTTCTTTTTTATTTATATTATTTAAAATATTTTTAGCTGTATCAGTGTTATGATATATATCTTCAACAGGCAAATTTATAGCATTTTCCTTATGATAATCCTCATATTCTTCTGGACTTCTAACATCTATCAATATTATTTGTGACATATAAAGATTATATCATCTGTGTCAAATTACCAACTACCGGAAGAACCTCCACCTCCTGATGACCCACCGCCACCAGAGAATCCTCCTCCCCCTCCACCAAAGCCACCAAACCCTCCAATACCACCACTACTATTTATACCACTTTTAATTTTAAATAATTTTGGATATCTCGAGGCCAACATATCTAACAATAATCCTATTATCGTGATTCCAAAGGCTAATATAAAACCTGTTATTAAATAAACAACAACACCAATAATGAAACCTAGAACTCCACCAAACCAATATGATTTTGATTTAGAAAATACACTCATTATTATCCTTAAAAAAAGAAAAACAAAAAACATAATTACAGGAATTTTTCTTCCATCAAAATCATTTAAAATGATACTACCATCACTAGCATAAACCTCATTTTTATTTATCCTATCGATAATCTGATCAAGACTTTGATTTATACCACCTATATAATCGGCATTTCTAAAAGCCGGTGTAATAACATCTCTTTGTAATCTTCCTGTATATACATCAGGGATAATAGGTTCTAGACCATAACCAGTTTCAAATCTATTTTTTCTATCATTTAAAGAAATCAAAAATAATAAACCATTATTTTTACTTTTTTGCCCTAAACCATTTTCATTAAATATTTTATAAGCATAAGTTTCTATAGTCTCACCTGACGGCAATGATGGTATTGTAACAACAACTATTTGATTTGTAGTCTGCTTATCAAACTCTGAAAGCTTGGTTTCCAAGATACTTTGTTCATTATCAGGTATCATGTTTGCAATATCTGTAACATAGGTTTTGAGTTTTATAGATTCAGCATTTATACTAAAAGCAAAAAAACCGACAAATAAAATAGTGAATAATTTTATAAATGTCAGTTTTTTCATGGTTTTATTTTAACTCAATCTATTTTACAAATCCACCTTTGGAGCCTGTTCAGCACCTTGTGTTGATTCAAAATAAGGCTCTTCTCTAAATCCAAATATCTTAGCAAATATCACACCAGGAATTCTCTTAACTTTTAAATTGTATTCTTTGATCATATCATTATACTTTTGTCTTTCAACAGATACTCTGTTTTCCGTTCCCTCAAGCTGTACCAATAAATCCTGCACTAAAACTGATGATTTTAGATCTGGATAATTTTCAGTTATAACCAAAAGTCTTGCTAAAGCTGATTCTACCTGTGATGCAGCTTGAACTTTTTGTTCTTGAGTTGTGGCACCTGAATATCTACTTCTAGCATCTGCTATTTCACCAAAAACAGCTTGTTCTTGCTTCATTGAACCTTTAACAGCATTTACTAAGTTTGGTATAAGATCAAATCTTCTTTGATATTGATTTTCAACCTGTGACCATTGAGCTGTATAAACCTCTCTGCTTTGCACTAAACCGTTATATGAAGAAAATATCCATAGGGCTATAACAGCTAATACTACTATTGTGATTATTGTTGTTTTTTTCATAAGGTTAATTTTAACACTTTTGTAAATATGTGCAATTTATAAAAAGACCCCCCACGATGTTTAGTCGGGAGGGGCAAGGACCACGTATCTCGATCCATATTTACGGCCGAAAGGCCATTATGTGAGTGATATCATCCTCAGACTCGAGAGGGTAGTTTAATGAGACTACACCAGTATACCAATATCTGTGTCCTACTGGTCCCGCAAGGTACAAACACATTACATGGTACATGTCATTGGGTCTGTTTGGACAGCAGACTGTACGACGCAGGAAAGCTAAGCGGTTGATACCAAATCGAGAATTGAGAAGGTTGAGTGTTTTCGAATTAGGTTCCCGTCTCAGACTCCAACCAAGATCAGGATCAGCCAACACCAGATCCGATAACCTATCAAGGGGTTGAACAGTCTTACTGTCTCCTAATCGCAAAAACAGACTATTTTCAGCCTCTTCTTTTGATAAATCATCTAATCCTGACAAGACCCTGACAAAATCAGAAATCCCGTCATAATCAGGGCGTCCATACACCTTTGAATCCATAACCCATTCATCAGATAACCACGAGACTGGATTTACTGGCGATATTTGCAAAGTGCTCATTTTTTTGAAGGTTCGTTATTTTATTAAACACTAAGCTAAAATGGTTGTCAAATATTGAATTTAATTATTTTACATAACTTCCACCATCTCTCACGAAATGACATGTATAACCATCAGGATTCTTTTGTAAATAATCTTGATGATAATCTTCAGCAAGATAATATTTTTCTAAAGGTTTTAATTCTGTCACAACCGGACTATCCCATCTACCTGAATTATTTACTATATTTATAAAATCTTCAGCAATTTTCTTTTCCTCTTCATTTTGATAAAAAATAATTGATTTATATGATTCACCTATATCATTACCTTGTCTTTCATATGTGGTTGGATCATGTACCTGAAAAAAGAAATCTAATATTTTTTTAAAATCTGTTTCTCTGTCATTATATTCAATAAGAACAGCTTCGGTATATCCTTTATGATTTTCATAAGTTGGGTTTTCTGTATCCCCTCCAGCATAAACAACATCTGTATTAATTATTCCAGGCTGTCTTCTGATCAACTCTTCCATACCCCAAAAACATCCTCCGGCTAATATAGTCTTTTTAATATTTTCTGTTGGAATAAAATCCATACTGATAGAATTTACACAATATCTTACATTCTTTTCTGTCATATTTTCACCTCTAAATACATGACCTAAGTGTGCCTGGCAATTATTACAAATGATTTCTACCCTTTTACCATCTGCATCCGGAACCTCTTTTACATTATTATCTATAGCATTATCAAAACTTGGCCAACCACAATCTGATTCAAACTTATCATTTGACTTGTATAACGGCATACCGCATTGTCTACATGTATATATACCGTTTTCTTTATTATTTAGATATTTACCGGTAAAAGGTGTTTCGGTACCTTTATAGATAATAATATTTTCTTCTTCAGGGGTTAATTTTCTCATGTGTAAATTATATCACCCTATCCCCACAAACATTAACACCTTCCTCAAGGAGGAGTTTTATTTTCATATTTTTATCCCTCTTTCCTTTGTATGTATATTCCCCTATTCTTCCATCAGATTTAACCACTCTATGACATGGAACAATAATCGGATTAGGATTTAAACCGACTATGGTCGCAATAGCTCTTATAGCCTTAGGTTTACCAACTTTTTTAGCAAGCTCTTTATAGGTTATAACTTGCCCTCTTGGGATCTTAGATATTTGTTTATAGACTTCTTCTTTTAAATTTTTTGTAGTCATATTTTTCTACATTATATAATCTCTATATTCCTCAACAAATTTTCTCATATCATTCATAAGTACCGCATTTGGATTGCATTTCAAAACCATACCATCAAGATACATCAAACTTCTTATTATAGAAAATATCCCCTTTTCAAAATTCATACCTGAATTAACTCCAAGTTTTATAGTCAACATCATCTGTTTAGTTAAAGATACTTCAGAAACTGTTTTTCCTGTAAAATCTTTATAAAGATCGATCATTTTACTTTCAAAATTTTTATATTCCTCACCTGTTAATTCTTTTTCAGACATTTTATTTAAACCCTGTGCGCAACCCACATAATCATTATGGCTAAGTGCATCAAAAAACACACATAATCCTTTGCGTATCTTGTCTCCAACTTTTCCTATAAAAGCATTGTCTATAAAATAAAATTTACCTTGATCATAAACAATATTACCTGGATGTATATCACCATGGAATCGCCCTATTATAAAAATATAAAATCCTTGTATATAGAAAAATTTCAACATATCATCATATGTAAATTTTTTCTCAGTCAATAATTCATCTATAGTTTTACCTTGAATAAAATTTGAAACCAAAATATTTTCATCAGAATATTCTTCATATATTTTATTAAATGCAACCATGGATAAATCAAATTTATCTTTATATTCTTCATATATATCCAGTAAGGCTTTTTGTCCTTTTATTTCATTCCTCAAATCTAGCTCTGTTAAAGTATACTCTTCTATATCATCGAGTATTCCTAAAGGATTGCCAACACCTTTGAGTTTAGGATTTAGCCACAATATCAATTTAAAAAATTTTCTTATTTTCGCCACATCATGTGCAAATTGTTTTTTAAATTTTGATTTTACAATCTTTACAACTATATCAGTATCATCTAAAAGCTTAGCTTTATACACTTGACCAACAGATGCTGCTGCAAAAGGTATTGTTTCCAAATCCTTATATTTGCCTTTAAAATCATTATTGAATTCTATTTTCTCTAAAGGGATTACACTGTTTTGTCTATACAATTTTGCCAAATGTTCACATTTTTCAGGTGGTAAAAAATCTAATCTCAATGCATGTATTTGACCTATCTTTATAGCCAATAATCCATATGATTGTATAAGATCAAGATTAGGTAATCCTTTCTTGTAATATAATTCGTATATTAATCTTAAAGATTGTATTGTGTTCATTTTATTTATTTATTTTTTTCCTCTATCAAATCAGCCACTATTCTACCTGATTCCAATATGGTTGGTAGTCCTGAACCTGGATGAGTACCACCACCAACAAGATACATATTCTTAATATCTTCAAATATATTATGAGGTCTCAGATAAAGCATTTGATTTAAACTATGAGATAGATTAAACACCGAACCTCTAAATACATTTACTTTATTCTCAAAATCTTTAGGAGAGATAACTCTTTCAACCTCTATATGATCACGAAAATCTGATATGCCAGTTCTCTCTATTATTTTATCTATTACAAGATTTTTATAATTCTCTTTTTCTGTATTCCAATCTATATCAGCTGTTAAATCAGAAACTGGTACCAAGATATATAAAGTAGACTTTCCTTCTGGAGCAAGAGTATCATCTGTCTTGGATGCATTATGTATATAAAAAGAAGGATCTTTAGACAATATCTTATTCTCAAATATATCTTTGATGTTTTGTTTATAGTCACCTGAAAAGAATATATTATGATGATCTAAGTCTTCATATTTTTTATTCATACCCAAATATATCATAAAGGTTGAACATGAATATTCTGATTTTTCTATTTTTTTATCTTTCCACTTTTTTCTATTTTCATTTTTAATCAGATTTTTCATACCATAAGCAAAATCAGCATTCATAATGATTTCATCTGCCCTGTCCTCTGTTCCATCGTCAAACAAAACACCAGCAGCTTTACCATCTTTAACTATTATTTCTTTTACTTTTTTATTTAAAACTATATTAGTACCATTTTCTGAAGCAACTTTAGCCATAGCTTCAGTAATCTTATGTACACCTCCTATCGGATGATATATACCGTATTTATGTTCTACATAAGAAAGAATAGTAAAAGGTCCTGGGCAATGCCATGGTGACATACCAAGATATTTTGCTTGAAAAGTCATAGATATCTTCATATCCTCATGTTTAAAATATCTGGATAAAACACCATATATACTTCTATGTATATCCATAACAGGTAAAGCTTTTAATAGTTTTAGTCTAAAATAATGATACCATTTATGATAAGGTACTTTTAAACAAGGATACATTTTATCAAACTTTATTGATTGCTTATTAAAATATCTATCGTAATTTACCTCATCTCCAGGAAATATATTTTTTATTTCTGATTTTAATTTATCTTTATCAAAGTAAACGGGAAATTTTTTACCATTTTTAAAATGTAATTTATATAAAACATCTAACTTCCTCCAATCTATATAATCATGTAAATTTTTACCAGCTAGGCTAAATACCTCCTCAAAAATCTGCGGTAACATGACAAAGGTTGGACCTAAATCAAATGTAAAATCTCCTGCCACTATAGGTGAGGTTCTTCCACCCACCTTATCCTCTTTTTCATAAACAGTAACATCATAACCTCTATGAGCTAAAATCATAGCTGAAGACAATCCGCCAGGACCGGCTCCGATAATAATCACTTTTTTCTTATTCATGGAAAATATTATATCACAAATTATTATTGAGAATTCCCTACATCATACATCTCAAGTGAAGTATTGAGTTGTCTATTCACTCTTATAAACGTCGCTCTCTTAGATAATTCTTTTATAAATCTAGCACCAAGATATGTACATGTGCTCCTTAATGATCCAAATAAATCTTGTATAAATATTTCTATATCTCCTTTATATGGCATAAGTACATATCTACC
>CAZUJN010000002.1:33184-75773 GCA_964620475.1 uncultured Candidatus Saccharibacteria bacterium
AGTATCTCTTCTGTCATCTCATTTGTAACAACATTACCAGCAATGATTATATGTTGTGGACATAATTTTCTAACAAGCTTAATGGTGTCCAAAAATCTTTCAAGATAACCATTTGGCACATCGATACAAATAAAAGAAAAATTATCAAGAAGTTTCTTAGCTTTCATTTGCTTTAACTTCTTGATATCTTCATCTCTTATGCCTAATGTATAACAAACATAATCTGGTTTTTTGAATTTTTTAAAAAATTTTTCAAAATCTTGAATTGTATAATATTTATGAAATGTGGTAATGATTTTATGTTTAGACAAAGTTTCTGCCATAGAGAAAGTACCACATGAAGCCATGTTCGCAGTCATGATAGGTACACCTGTCCAAGTTTTCGGAGAGTGTAAAAAAGTAAATGTTCTTTCTAATGAAATATCTTTTCTTGAAGTTAATGTACTTCTTTTAGGTCTAAGTAATACATCATCATAATCAAGTTTTATATCATTATCTATACGCATACATTTATTATATGCCCGTGTCTACTTAATAGAAAAGGTTAACATATTCAATAATGTATTTTATATTTGGTGAAGGACTATTTATCCAAATAAGTGGGATTTTATCTTTATTTTTACTATTTTCAATCTTATATTCTATCCACTTTATCACCTCTTGTTTATCTATATCTTCTTTAGAAGCTAAATCAGGTTCTTTGATTTTTGTTTTTTTATTAGCCTCTTCTTCATTTTCTTCTATAACTCTTGACAATATAGTTGACAATAATTTTATATTATTATTTGTATATAAAATAATGCAATTTTCTTTATCTATATCTTCCAAAATTTTCAATAAAGAATTTTGAGCTTGTATAGAGATATCATCAAATATTAAAATTCCTAATTTTTTAAAATCCGAATTTAACTCTTGAGATTGTTTTTGAAAATATTCTTGAAAATTTCTTATACTATCAACTGACAAACTCTTATCACTTAATATAAAAATATCTGAATTATTTTCAAAATTATCATTTACAAAAGATAATCTTGCATCAATATTCTTATTAGTCTTTATTAAAACAGCTTCACCTTTTAATATTTTCATAATTAAAATTATCTCTTAGTTACTATAGCTTTTTTATACGCATTTAAGTGATCAAGAGCTATACCTGTTCCCTTTGCCACACAATAAAGTGCATCATTAGCAACATGAGCCTTTACACCAGTACGACGGAAAACCAATTCATCCAAATTACGAAGCAATGACGAACCACCTGTCATAGTAATACCCTGATCTATAATATCAGATGCAAGTTCCGGAGGCGTCTCTTGTAATACATCTTTGATCGCTTTGATCATATCACGAAGCTCTTTTGATATAGCTTTAACTATTTCATTTGTTTTCAGCTCTATTGACCTTGGCAGTCCGGTTATATAATCACGACCTTTTACAGAAACAGATAATTCTTCTTCAACCGCTACAGCTGAACCTATCTTAATCTTTATATCTTCAGCAGTTTTTTCACCTATAGCTAGGTTATAATTTTTCTTTACATAATCAACTATAGCACCATCTATACGAGTACCAGCACATTTTACAGATGAACAAACTACTATACCTCCAAGTGATATAACAGCCACATCAGTGGTACCACCACCTATATCTACAATCATGTTTCCACATGGATCTTGTATAGATATACCGGCACCTATAGCGGCCAATATAGGTTCTTTAACAACATATGCATTTTTAGCTCCAGCACGTATAGCGGCTTCTATAACAGCACGTCTTTCTGTTGAAGTAACACCGGCTGGAACAGATATCATGACTTCAGGAGCGATAAGATTCCATTTTCCTAAAGCTTTATGTATAAAATATCGAAGCATCGCTTCTGTTACTCTATAGTCAGCAATAACACCATCACGCATAGGACGATATGCGATGATAGAATCTGGAGTTTTTCCAATCATTTCTTTTGCTTCTATACCAACAGCTAAGATCTGATTATCACCTTCTGATACAGCCACAACAGATGGTTCATTTAATACTATACCCTTACCTGGTAAAAACACTAAAGTGTTAGCGGTTCCCAAATCTATACCGAGTTTTTTTGAAAATAAAGACATTTTTAAAAATATGTTATATAATTATGATTATTAATATAATATAGCATAAAATACATAAAAAATATATGAAAAATATAGCCCAAGAATTCAAGACTTTTATCATGAGAGGCAATGTTATGGACTTAGCGATAGGTATAGTTATAGGTACAGCATTTACTAAGATAGTCACTTCTCTAGTTGATGACATCATAATGCCGGTTTTAGGATTATTTAAGAAAGTTGATTTATCACATGTTATGTTCGGTCAAATTAAAATTGGCATGTTTTTAAATAACATCATAAACTTCTTAATAGTTTCCTTTGCAGTTTTCGCAATGATAAAAGTATTAAATAGATTATCTAAAAGACAAATAGTAAATCCTGAAGTTAAGTAGTATTATTTGACTTGTATAAATTTTCTCAAACTCAAAACATAGACAACACAAGATATCCAAGCACCAACAGTAAACGCTTTCGCAATATCTATGGCTGTTTTGTTTGATATATATGCTAAAAATATAACAAAGGCTGTTCCGACTATACTCAATATAGCTGGTCTAATATTATCACCACGAGCATAATACACTCTTATGATTAATAACTCTATACATTGAGGTATTAATGAGAGTGCAAATATTCCAAAAGCTGTCGCTATAACTTTATAAGTTGATATATCACCTAATAATATCAAGACTATATAATCCTTTAATAACCAAATGGCTATAGTTGCCAAACCACAATATAGAGTAATTTTTCCCGCAGTATATTTAAATAAATTCCAAAAAGCCTTTTCATCACCTTCTGCATATTTCTTACTAAAACCAGGAAAAGCTGCTACCACGAAAGATACACCAATAAGCGCCAGAGGTACACCTTGCAAGTTGTTAGCAAAATTTAATATTGATGTATTTCCTGGAGCAGAATGAGAGGAAAAACTGTTTAAAAATAAAAATTGTATTTGTAACATTGATAATATAAAAGCTCTTGGTAAAGAAGTTAATATAACTTCCTTAATTATAGACAAATCACTTTTCTTTATCCTTATAAATCTTGGTAAGAAATTGTGGCTTTTAACAAAAGGTATCTGTATAAAACCATGCAATAAACTTCCTATAACTATACCGTAAACAACACCTTTTATACCAAAAAATGGATATAAGAAAATAAGACCTAATACAGTCGCTAAATTATATACCACAGGAGAAAGAGAATATAATAAAAATCTTTCTCTCATTTGAACATATGATCCTAGCAAATTGGATATACCAAGGAAAAGTGGTTGTAATAATAATAATCTGGAATATAAGATAATATTTTCAACAGCATTTAGATCTCTAACACCAGGAGCAACCAGATTTGATATTAAATATGGCATAAATATTATCAAAAATATAATCACTGTTATAGAAAATAATAAGAATACGGAAAAAAGTATATTATATACTCTTCTCATATTTTCAGTGTCCTGCTCTTTATCATATCTAACAAGTAATGGTATTAAAACCGTCACTGATACCAAAGATGTAAAAATGGCGAACATAATATCCGGTATCTTAAATGCATAATAATAACTATCCAATGTTAGACCTGTACCAACTTTATACGCAAATAATCTATCCCTAACCAGAGACAATAATTGAGCCAAGAAAGTGAATCCAGCTATCATGAATGCGGTTTTTTGTAGAGATTTTGATTTCAACTTATTTTGTATAAAGAGTTTTATATTCATTTTATTTATTTTAACAGATTATATTTGACTATATACTTGACAAAACAGCAAAAACAATATAAATATAATATATCCTCCAAACAGATAATCGCTGTAATACTCAAATAGAAATATTAAGAATATTATAGAGGAAAGTCCGAACACTTGCCTGATGAAAATCAAGCAGACATGTAGAGGGTAATACCCTTCTCTAGCAATAGAGAGATGCGAACAGTGACGTGTGTTTTTGAAAATTAACACAACCTACACAAGGTATGCTCGATATAGTGTTGAAATAGTATCGAGATTGAAACGGCTAAATTCTTACATAAGTGCAAGGCCGTGTGCGCTATAAGCGTAAGTGCCGCTTGAGGTAAAGAGTAATCTTTATCCCAGATAAATGATTATCGTTAATATTTGTCTCGATAAATATTAATACAGAATTCGGCTTACAGTTTGAAGGAAAATAAAAATACCGACCTACATGGTTGGTTTTTTTATTTTTGTGATAATATTATTATATATGCAAAAATTTATTTTATTTGTACTAGCTGTTGGTTTAGCCCTATTTTTATATTTACTAAAAACAGGATATATATCTAATGAAGATTTCAATATTAAAAATTTTCAATCACAAACAAAATTTGAGATTAGAGATAATAAATCCAGCATAGATTCAAATACAAAGCGATCGGATATATATGCAATTATAAAAAATAAAGAATTTAAAATTTTTACTTTTGATGGTGATGATTTTAATATTTTATATAAATATCAATATGTAGATAATAAATACAAAGTACCTGTAGATGCATTAACAGCTACAACAGGGGTGTATATTGGAAATAGATATGTATTTTATATTATTGAAAAAAAGGATGATAATGGCAAAGTAGTACAATATGATATTTATAAGACAGAATATCCTACAGATGAACCTAGTAAGTTACAATACACAAAGATCAAATCCGTAGACGAATACGAATTTAGCGATAAAATAGAAGTTAAGTATTAGAATAATACATCAACTGCATTTTTAACCACAACACCATCAGCCTTACCTTTAAGGTCTTTCATTATCTCTGACATTAATTTACCTTTATCTTTGGCATCCACTATACCAAGTTCAGTTTTTTTTGCTTCTACATGTTTTTTTACATCTTCTTCAGACATCATTTGAGGAAGGAAAACTTCAAGATAAACCAATTCATCTTTCTCATTTTGAGCAAGATCATCACGTCCTCCTGCTGTAAATTGTTCTATAGCATCTTTTCTCTGTTTTACCTGTCTTCTAATAACCGCAAGTGCTTCCTCATCTGTTAATTCACTTTGAGGTGTTCTTCCTTTGGCAACTAATTCATTTGTAAATGCAGAAGATAGTCCACGAAGAACTGTAAGTCTTACAGCTTCTTTTTTTAACATTGCATCTTTGATTTGATTTTTTATTTGTTGTTGTAGAGTTTCCATGTTCGTCATTATATATGAAATTGTGTTTTGTGGCGAGGATTGATCTTTATTGACTATATCAGATTTTACTTGTATTATTGTTTGAGTATGAAACTTCAATTCCTCAAGTTGCGTGGAGGTAAATTTGCAATTATTCCTCCTGACGAAATTCAACAAAATATCGTTCAGAGACGCAGATTTGGATTTTGGCCTCAAACCAAGGTCAAGCAGATTCAAATCAAGTACCACATCCTGGATGGACATCTCATTGCGACATTTCACCGAATCGACAAATCAGTCACCTTTTTCAACAGACAGGCGGCTGAAAAATGGTTCGAGAAGAAGCTTGATGTATCGCCATTGGTCGGTAACAAGATCATCACCTCTGATGCCGAACTTCAAATGACATTCTCTTGCCCTCATTGCGGTACAATCAAGTCGCAAAAACGGCGCAGATTCTTCCATGTGCCGGAAAAGGTTCTGGATCATAAGGCCGCCATTCCAGAAACGCAGATTCAAGGTGCGACTTGTAAATGCGGCAAGAATTGTCACCTGGATGTTCATCAAATCGGGAACATTCATGTTCGAGTACGTTAACCCTCTCAACCACCCTCAACCCAAAACGCGCGTATCCTTCACAGGACCGCGCATTTTTATTTATAAAATCTAATTTACAAAACCACCCCTCAATCTCATATCCATCAACACATGCTCTTGATTACTATAATAATCAGGAAGTATAGCTCTAATCTTAAAACCTAACTCTTCATACATAGTTCTTGATTTCCAATGAGTTCCTGTCTCTAATTTTATAACATGACACTCTTTTTTCTTAGCATCTTCTATTATATATTTTATAAGATCACAACCTATATCTTCTATATTGTCAGTTTGTTTAAACACTATAGAAACTATAGTTGCCACGCCCATATTTGTTTCTAAGACAGCATAACCTATTATTTGATTATTTTTCTCTTCTCTAACAACATAAATAAATCTCTTTTGAGAATACAACCTGGTCACTTCACCAAAATGTTCTGTGTCTACCATATCCCATTCAGTAGTTAGAAATTCATTTAATACTTCAGGGTTTTTTTGTAAATCAAATTCTTGTATTGTTACATCTATTAATTCTTTATCCATAAAAATAATTATATAACAAAACTGATTATTTTACCTGGTATATATATTTCTTTTTTTATAACCTTCCCCTCTATATGATTTTTTACTTGTTTCTTAGCTTCTTCTAAAACTTTTTTATTATCCCAAGAATCATCTATCTCTAAAACACCACGGAGTTTTCCATTTACCTGTATACCTAATTTAGCCATATCTTTAACTATTTTCTTTTCGTCATATTTAGGCCATGAAGATATGTTTATAGATTTTTTATTTCCAAACATTAACCAAATCTCGTCTGATATATGGGGAGCAAATGGTGCTAATATTTGTATGAAAGTCAGAAAATCTTTTTTATTAATATTTTCATCCAAATTATTCAATAAAATCATAAGTGATGATACAGCTGTATTAAATGCAAAATCATTTATATCATCTGTAACTTTCTTGATAGTTTTATGAATTTCAGAAACTATCTTTGAATCAGTTTTGATATTTTTATTCTTAATATTATTTTGTTTTACAACTTGAGCTAAACGCCAAACCTTATCCAAAAATCTTCTAGTACCTATAAGACCTTCAGTTTGCCAAGGAAGTTGTGAATCAAATGGACCTAAGAACATTTCATACATACGAAAAGCATCGGCACCATAAGTATCTATACAGTCATCAGGATTAACAACATTACCCCATCTCTTACTCATCTTTTGATTATCTGATCCAAGTATCATACCTTGATTTCTCAAAGCCTTAAAAGGTTCTTCTGTTTGAGCTATACCTATATCTTTTAAGAATTTATTCCAAAATCTAGAATATAAAAGATGTCCAGTTGCATGCTCAAGTCCACCTACATACATATCAACATTTTTCCAAATTTTAACAGCTTTTTCTCCTACAAGCGCTTTCTTATTGTCAACATCCATATATCTTAAATAATACCAAGATGATGCTGCCCATCCCGGCATAGTATTTGTCTCATACCCGGCCTTAACCCAAGATGAAACAGAAGCCAATGGTGATTCACCTGTGCCTGTTGGTTCATATGAAGATACTTTTGGCAAAGTTAAAGGTAAATCTTTATCAGATAAAGGTGTGATAATTCCGTCTTTATTGTATCTTAAAGGTATAGGTTCACCCCAATATCTTTGACGTGCAAAAACTGCATCACGCATTTTATACTTTGATATAGCTTTAGCATTCAATCTTTTAGCTACAATCTCGGCATCTTCCAACTTAGTGTCTTTTATGGCTATGTCATACATAGATGCAAAATCAGCATCTCTATCATCTTTATCTGGCACACCCATCACAGCACCGGTACCATAATCAGATAAAACATAATTGGTAACGTAAACAGGTATTTTGTGTTTATTATCTGGATGTATAGCATGAACATTTTCTAATAATATACCTTTTTTAATCTTTAGATCGGATTCTGACACTCCCCAAGTTTTTGTCTGCTGTGTTATATGTTTAAAAACATTAGGGTTTTTATTTATTAATTCATGATCTTTTGCTATAGCTAAAAAAGTTACGCCATGTAAAGTGTCTAATCTAGTGGTATATACCTTTATCCTATCTACTTCACCAACATCTTTATTTAGTGGAAAATCTAATTCATAACCATAACTCTTTCCTATCCAATTTCTCTGTATAGTCTTTACATGTTCTGACCAATCAAGCTCTTCTAATCCTGAAAGTAATCTATCGGCATAAGCTGTTATACGTAAAAACCATTGACGCATCATTTTCTTTTCAACAGGAAAACCACCTCTTTCACTTTTTCCATCTATAACTTCATCATTTGCTAGTACCGTTCCAAGTGTGGGACACCAATTTACCTCGGAATGACCTTCATAAGCCAATCTATATTTCATAAGATCGTCTTGTTTTTCTTTATCCGAAAGAGCGGACCAGGCTTTATCTTTTGACTTGATAGCTATCAAATCCTCTATGGGTCTAGCTTTCTGTTTTTTCTCATCATAATAATGATTATATAATCTCAAAAATATCCATTGAGTCCATTTATAATAATCTTCATTTGTGGTGTTTATACGTCTAGACCAATCATATGACAAACCAATTATAGATAATTGTCTTTCAAAAGTTTTAACATTTATATCGACAGCTTTTTTGGGATGAACTTTATTTTGTATAGCATATTGTTCAGCAGGTAAACCAAAAGCATCATAGCCCATAGGATGTAAAACATTATATCCTTGCATACGCTTTAAGCGTGCATAAACATCAGAACCAACATATCCTCTAGGGTGACCAACATGAAGACCGGCTCCAGATGGATAAGGAAACATGTCTAAAACGTACATTTTGGGTTTCTTATTATCATTCTTAGTCTTATATATAGAATCTTTCTCCCATTTCTTCTGCCAGAAAGCATCTATTTTCTTATGATTGTAAAATTGATTGTCTGCTGTCATATGTTGTAAATATAGCATAAATATGATAGAATTTGCGAATATGTCATTAAACGTATCAATTAAGAAAAACAACAACGAGTCACCTTCATCTGTGATCAAAAGATTCACTAAAAAAATGCAAGAGTGGGGTGGTTTAAATAAGGCTCGTAAAAAAAGATATGCAGAAAGAAAACTGTCATATTATAAGGTTAAAAAAGAAGCTTTGAAAAAAATTAAAAATAACGAAACAAGGCTTGCTGATATAAAAATGGGTAAATACTTTAATACAGCTAATAAAAAATAATACTTATAAATATATGAAATATATTATAGATACAGATAATCTATCAATCTCCTATAATATCAAGAAAGCACCAAAAATAGATGGTGTTTTTTTGCATAAAATCAAAAAAAATATACTCGGTGATAAGTTTGAATTAAATATTTATTTTGTAGGTCAAAAAAAGATACGCGAGATCAACAAGAAATTTAGAAAAAAAGATTATGTGACAGATATATTGTCATTCCCTTTTTTGGAAGATAATTTTGGTGAAATATATATTTGTTTAGATAAAGTTAAACAAAAATCAAAGTCTTTTGACACTGATTCAGAAAATTATCTAAATTATTTATTTGTTCACGGAATGATACATCTTAGAGGGTTAGATCATGGTGATATTATGGATAAATTGGAAAAAAAATACACAAAAAAACTTAACATTTTCTATCCTTACTAGTATACTATACGTATATATGAAGAAAAATGATTCAGATGTAATAGTAATAGAAGTTGCTACCACCGCCCTACGCTTGATTATTATTAACAAAGAATCAGGTAAGATTGTTGCTACAAGTAATGTGCCTATAGAATATATAAAAAGAGGCATCATTAAAGATGTTGAAGCTTTAACAAAAAGCATAAGAACATTAATATCTCAGACAAATAAAAACTACCTTAATACCATAAAGAAAGTAGTAATTGCACTTTCTGGCTCGGCTATATCAAGCATCTCTTCATCAGCAGAAGTAAAAATAAACAACAAAAACAAAATAATAGATGGTGAGATAATGGATGAAATATTTCAAAAGCTAGAAAATAAAATACCTGAGAATATATCTCAAAACAAAAAGATAATACATACAGTTCCGCAAAAATATAAGATAGACGGTAAAACTATAAACACCAGCAAACCGATAGGTTTATCTGGAAACATATTAGAACTACAAGCTTTGTGTATATTCACAAATAAACAACATCTAGAAAATGTACTTTTAGCATGTGAGGAAAATAATTTAGATGTGGAGGATGTAATTGTATCAGAGTATGCATATTCTAAAAATCAGATCTCAGAGGCCGATAGATTAGCCGGTGTATGTATAGTAAATATAGGCGGTGACACCACAACGGTTATAAGTTATGAAGAAAATGTGCCAATATTACTCGAAGTTATACCTTTAGGCTCTGAAGACATATCTAGAGACATAGCTTTAGGTTTGAAAGTTACATTATCACAAGCAAAAATGATTAAGATGTATCCAGATACTGAATTAAAAAAATTAGCTTCAGAGTTAACCGAGGTATTTATTACTGGTCAGAAAATGCACATAAGGAGGGATCAAAGAGAAAAAGCTTTCTTCTTATCTCTACAAGAAAAATATCATGAAATCATATACGCTCGTATTATAGATATATTTGAACTTATACAAAAACACTTAAAGAAAATTGGCAGAGATAGGTTATTACCTGCCGGTGTTATAATACACGGAGGAGGATCTATGACTAAAGATATAGCTACAATATCCAGAGAGATATTGCATCTTCCAACACAAATCAGAAGTGAAAATATATGTAATTTAGATTTATGCAAGTTCAAACAAAGTAAAAATATATGCATAGAGTGTGGTGATACTATGAGTATATATGCCACAGGTTTATATTATCTAGATCAGGATGAAGATGAGTACTTTAGTAATAAAGGACATAAAGGCTTATCACATACAATGAAAAAAGTTTTGAATTGGTTAAAACCTTTCTTGCCTTAAACTATTTCAATAATTCATCGGCTAAAGCGAATAGTTCATATGATTGATGTGTTTTAGCTATTTTGACAACATCTTCTGTGGATAAACTAGAGTCAGATAAATACAATTCATATATTATCTTGATATGGGTCAGATACTCTAATTCTGTATTGGATACATGTTCGATATTTTTAGAGATAACATTTATTAATTTATATAATAATAATATAGAAATAATTCTTCTATTTTTAATATCCACCGTCTCAGTTAATTCAAGATTCGGTTGCACATCTCTAGATCTAGACCAACTTACATCGAGTAATATATCCTCAAAGTCAGAATAATCTTCTGTATCATGAACATTATCTAATCTAATAACATAATTCATAATTTGATACACAGGATCTGTTAAATTTTTCCCATCAAATAATTTTTTAAAAGTTTTTTTAAAGAAAATTAATAAATAATGAGCTAATTCAGTATTAGACATCGACTCTATAGATTCTCTAATAGTTTTAACTTCTGATTTTGAAATTGATTCACTTTCTGAAACCATAAATATAATTATACCCTCTTTTTTTATAAAAAACATCAAAAAAACCCTTAAAATCACAACACATAATCAATTTTGTCTCAAATTGGCAGGCAAAAACTTCCGTGATATAATCATGAATTATGCCACAAGTAAAAACTGAAATACAAACATTTGCAAGAATTAACGTAGTTGGTGTCGGTGGATCTGGAAAAAACGCTACAAATCACATGATTAACAATAAAGTGAAGGGTGTTGATTTTATAGCCATAAATACAGACGCTCAGGATCTTAATAATTCCCTAGCCCCTAAGAAAATACACATAGGTAAAAATCTAACTAAAGGTTTAGGTGCTGGTATGAATCCAGAAGTTGGTAAAAACGCAGCAGAAGAAACAAGAGCTGAAGTACAAGAAGCCTTGAAAAATGCTGATATGGTTTTTGTTGCAGGTGGACTTGGTGGAGGTACCGGTACAGGAGCTAGTCCTATAGTTGCTCGTATATCAAAAGAGATGGGTGCACTTACTATTGGTGTAGTAACAAAACCTTTCATGTTTGAGGGTCAAAGACGTATGAGATTGGCAGAAGAAGGATTAGCAGAATTATCAAAATCAGTTGATGCTCTTATAGTTGTACCAAATGACAAATTGATGGGGGCTATATCAAAAGACACAACAGCTAAAGATGCATTCGCTATGAGTGATGAGGTTCTTAAACAAGCTGTTGAAGGTATATCAGATCTTATAACAACTCCAGGTGCTATTGGTAACATAGACTTTGCAGATATCAGAGCTGTTCTTGAAAACGCAGGTTCAGCGTTGATGGGTGTAGGTCAAGCTTCAGGTGAAAACAGAGCGGTAGAAGCTGCTAAAGCTGCTATATCGTCACCTCTTATAGATATATCTATACATGGAGCTAAAGGAGTATTATTCTCTATAGCAGGTAGTGATGATCTTACAATGTTTGAAATATCAGAAGCAGCTAGAGTTATCACAGAGTCAGTGGACCCAGATGCTAAAATAATATTCGGTACAGTTAAGGATGATAAATTAAAGAAAAATGAAGTTAGAGTAACAGTTGTTGCGGCCAACTTCCCTGATAAACTTACAGCAGTTAGAAATATATTCCGTGATAGAGAAACTATGGTACAAGACTCTGTATCATCACAAGACGATACTAAGCCAGGTAAAATATTTAATTCTATAAATATAAACAAAAAGAAAGAAGAAAAAGAAGAGGTTGAAGAGGAAGATAATTCAAATGTAATGAAGCCGGCAGCAGATATTGACGAAGATGATTGGTCAGCAGTTCCAGCATTTCTAAGAAGATCAAAAAATAGATAGTTTATTTACAAATAATCTTAAAATATAAATGGAAAATACAAATCAAAAGTATGATTTAGTAATTATAGGCGGCGGCCCTGCTGGATCAGCAGCCGCTGTTTATGCTGCTAGAAAGAAGATAAAATCAGCAATAATAACAACTGAATTCGGCGGTCAAAGTGTGGTTTCTGATGATATACAAAATTGGATAGGAACACCCCATATCTCAGGTATGGATTTGGCAAAATCTCTCGAGACTCATGTTAAAGAGTATCAAGGAGATATTTTACATATTATAAAAGAATTAGTATCTTCTATTACACAAAACGAAAATAAGACATTTACTATAAAAACAAATAAAGGTGATATAACAACTCGTTCAATACTTATAGCTACAGGTAGTAAAAGACGTAAACTTGAAGCTAAAGGTGCGGATGAATTTGAACATAAAGGTGTGACATATTGTGCATCTTGTGACGGTCCCATGTATAGAGATACAGCTGTAGCTGTTATAGGCGGCGGTAATGCTGCCTTTGAATCAGCTCTTCAGTTAGCTGCTTATTGTACAAAAGTTTATATATTAAACAGAAGTGAATCATATAGAGCTGATGAGATAACTGTTGATAAAGCTAAAAGTAAATCGAATATAGAAATAATAAATAATGCGGTTGTTACAGAAGTGTTTGGTGAACAATTTGTAAAAGGTTTAACTTATAATAATGATAATAAACTTGATGTTGAAGGTATATTTGTTGAAATAGGACAAATACCAAATACTGATTATATAAATATAGTTGAGAAAAATAATACTGGTAATATAATAGTTGATCCAAGAACACAAAGAACTTCTATTGAAGGTATATGGGCAGCCGGTGATTGTACAGATGGTTTATATCATCAAAATAACATCGCTGTTGGCGATGCTGTTAAGGCTTTGGAGAATATATATGTGTGGTTGTAAAAATTTATTTATTACATCAGTCTATACACTCAACCCACAAATCTTCTTCACTTCACTCATTTTTTTAGCTGCCAAACTCGCCGCTACATCATTTCCCTCTTTCAACACTTTCATCACATAACCCATATCAGCCTCAAGCTTAGCTCTTTTTTCACGAAGTGGTTTTATGAATGCGTCTAAATCTTCTATAAGAATATCTTTTAATATTTTATATTTTCCTTTATTTTCTTCATATATAGCTTTCAATTCTTTTTCATCACGAACCAGTTTGTGTATAGCATAAACATTTTCTGGTATATCAGATCCTGAATCAGTAACTATCTTTTTAACCAATTTCTCTATCTCTTCTCTAGTTGAAAAAAGTGGTATATGATTTCCATAACTTTTACTCATTTTACGACCATCTATACCTGGAACAAGTTGCATGTCTTTTATTAGATATTCTTTTGGTTCTTGAAAATATTCAACACCATATTCTTTATTGAACTTACGAGCTATGTCGCGAGTTATCTCTAGATGCTGCTTATTATCTATACCAACCGGTACATGAGTAGCATCATACATAAGTATATCCGCTGCCATAAGTACTGGATATAAGAAAGTTCCGGCTATAACTTCTTTACCTTTTGCTTCAGCATCTTTATATAAATGACCTCTCATCAGATATGGCACTGTTGCCAGATAAGAGAATATCATTGCCAACTCTGGATGATAGGCTGTGTGTGATTGTATAAATATTTTAGAGATTTTTGGATCTATGCCTATAGCAAGATAATCTAAAACAACATCAATGGTTGCCTGACGCATACTCTCACCCTTATTGGCATCAAGTGTGTGCAGATCAGCTACCATAAAATACCTATCAGCATCTTTAAAATCTGCATCGTATTGCATATCAACAAACTGCTTCATGGCACCAAAATAGTTTCCTATATGAGGACGTGCCGATGGTCTAACACCTGAAAGTATAATTTTCTTTTTATTCATAATTTTATTTTATCATTTTTTATTTTAACTCCCTACTCTACTTAGAACTGTTCTAATAGTTTTTAGGAAAATTTGTAATTCTAAACTAATAGATCTATGTTTTATATAATAGAAATCATAAGAAAGCTTTAATCTTGTCTCTCTTAGATTTGACGGAACATAATCTTGATTAACCTGTGCCCAACCTGAGAGTCCAGGTCTTACTAATGTTCTCATCATAAAATATGGCAAATCTTTGGTTAAATCATCTGCTATATGCTTAAACTCTGGTCTTGGACCTATAAGTGATAGGTCACCACGAAGTACAGATAATATTTGAGGTAATTCATCTATACGAAGTGGTTTTATTATAGAACCCACTTTCGATACAGGGTTATCTTCTGATTTAGCTCCAAATTTAACACCAGCATCATCGTATTTTCTATTTCTGATTTTTGGTATTTTTATTATTTTACCAAGTTGTCCAAGTCTTTTATTTTGTATAAAGAATTTACCAGGACCTTCAAAATACATAAATAATCTTATAAATGGAAACATTATAAATGTTGGCAATAATAGTAAACAGAAAAATATATCAAAAAATCTTTTAAATGATAAATACACTGGACTTGCCTGCCTTTGTATATATGTCAAAAACCATAACTCGTCTATTTGAGCTAAAGGTATTCTTTTCATGACTTGTTCAAAGAAAGTTTTCAACTCAGTGTATTTAATACCTAAATATATACTCTCATATAAATACTCTTTTATGGTCTTTATTTTGGCATGATCTGTATCTATTACTATAAGATTTTGACTGTCTAATGGTATATTTTTAAATTCCCTTTTTATATCATCAACAAACATTTTATCTAGATCAACATATTTAGCTAGACGATAATAATGATCTTTATTTGTTTTTAAATAATCTATCAAATCATTAAAATCTTCACCTGTACCAAAAACATACACATTTTGTACAAATGGATTTAATTTAGCAAAAACATATCTCCAAGCATTCATTAAAACCAAAGAAGTTATAAAGAAAATCAAAAGATTAGTCTTTGGACTAATACCCAAAGTACTATATGAAAAATAAAAGAATAAAGTTGATGCAATAAAGACTGATATATTTACTATAAATATTCTCAAGAAATTAGCCTTATAATCAGCCGCGGTTCTATCGTATAGACCAACTATATATTGGCCCATCAAAAGAGCCGATATAACCCCCACAAAAGGCCAAAAATGGGCATCCAGGCTTAAGTTTCTAGCAAAAACCATGATATAGAAGGCTGCCCCGAAAAGTATAATATCACCGAAAAATTGAAGTATCTGTATGGATTTTGACTTATTCATATAAAAATAAGTATACTATGAGTATGACAAAAATTCTATACTGTATAACTAAGGGTAATTTTGGTGGGGCCCAGAGATATGTTTATGATTTGGCGACAAATTTAGACAAAAATCAATACAATATAACGGTACTTTGTGGCGAAGGTGACACTTTACCAAATAAACTTCAAGAAAAAGATATAAAAGTTATTAGACTAAATGTTTTAAAACGTGACATAAGTATAGTAAATGAATTTAAATCTTTTATAGAGATATATAAAATTTTCAAAAAAGAGAAACCAGATATAATACACTTGAATAGTTCTAAGATGGGCGGTATAGGTGCATTTATCGGAAGAATAGTCGGCATTAAAAATATTATATTTACAGCTCATGGTTTTGCATTCAATGAAAAAAGACCTTTGTGGCAGAAATTAATATTAATATTCTTTCATCATTTAACAATATTACTTACACATAAAACCATAATGGTTTCCGAAAAAACAAAAAGAGATATAGATTATTTACCATTTATAAAAAATAAATTAATAAAAATTTATAATGGTATTGACACACATCTTGACTTTTATGACAAAGAAAAATCCAAAGAAATTTTAAAAGAAAAAAATATAAATTTTAATAATAAAAAAATATTATTATCTATAGGAGAATTACATAAGAATAAGGGCTATGATATATTTATCCCCCATCTTAAAGAAATTAAAAAAGATTTTTTATATATAATAATCGGCAATGGAGAAGAAAAAGAAAATCTTGATAAAATAATTAAAGAAAATAATTTGACGGAAAAAGTTTATTTACTTGGAAGAGTTGAAGAAGCTTATAAGTATATAAAGATGTCTGATATATTTATATTACCTTCCAGAACTGAGGCGTTCCCTTATGTATTACTTGAATCTGGTTTAGCATCTAGTGTTATATTGGCTTCGAGAGTTGGTGGTATACCTGAGATAATATTAGAAAATGAAACTGGTTTACTATTTGATTTATACGACAAAGAAAATGTTGTAAGCAAAATAGAGCAATTGTTATCTGATGAAAATATAAGATATAGACTTTCAAATAATATACATAGAAAAGTTGTTGAAGAGTTTTCTATAGAAAAAATGCTGGAACAAACTTTGAGCGTTTACAGTAAATAGAGTTCATGGTATTTTTATATTTGTCGAACCTAAAAAACACCCAATGAAATTTAAGATCCAACTAATCCGTCTTGCTGTCGAAAACTGGAAGATGTTTTCCTTTCTTTCGATTACAATGTCTATAATCTCAGCATCCAAAAAACTACCATGCAATAACTTTCCTATAATCTGCATGTTTGGAATTATGGTGACTATATTATCCAGCCGACTACTGATTCACATGTCAGACTATGTCTACAACACAGCTGCAAGAAGACAGCTGAGCGATTCAGAGCATAATATAAATAGAACCAAGACTGTGGCAATATGCTCTTGTTTAGGGTCTGCATTCATCCTTTTCTTCTCGTCACTTTCAGCTGGTCACCCATTGACTAATCTTGGTCAAGGAACGAATATTCAAGGTCAGCCGGTATCAACCTTCCGGTTAATTAACCGGATATTCGAATAACAAAAACTCGGGTCCAATCCCCGAGTCTTTTTTATTTACTAACTCTTTCTACATACTCACCTGTTTCTGTATTTATTCTAACCACATCTCCCGGCTCTATAAACATCGGTGCAAGTATTGTTGCTCCAGTAGCAAGGGTGATAAGTTTGTTACCACCTTTAGCAGTATCACCTCTAACAGCCGGCGGAGCTTCTGTAACCTCAAGTTCAACTTTTATTGGTAATCTAACACCTATAGGTGTCTCACCAAAATATTTTACATCTATAAGATCATTTGCTAATAAATATTTTGTTGCATCACCCAACAATACTTCTGATAATTTAAATCTATTCCCTGCATTCTTTTCATCACAGAACCACCACTCACCTTTATTATTATATAAATATTTAACTTTTTTAGTTTCTATTTCAGCCTCTTCTGCTTTATCTGTAGCCTGAAAAGAAACTTCTATAGTACGTCCTGAAAGAAGATTTCTCATCTTGACTGCGTTAACAGGTTTACGCATCTGCTTTCTAAAAACATGTGAGTCCAAGATCTCATAAGGCTCACCATCATCATATATAATTACTTTTCTAATAACGATTTCGTTGTATTCTAACATTGACATAATGTATACAATATAAGCTTTTTTAAACAGTTTTGCAACCTAATCTAATAAGAACCAGCCATGATTTTTAGCATATCTTCTAAGCCTCTTATTTGGATTTACAGCATATCTATATGTCGCTTTTTTAAGCAAAGGTATATCAGAATTATGATCACTATAAGCAAATGAATCATTAAAATCATAATCACGAAGTCTATTAACCTTTTCTTCTTTATAATTTATTTTTCCAAGAATTTTTCCTGTATATTTACCATTCTTTATTTCAAGTTTAGTGGCAACATAATCATGTATATGAAAATATCTGGCAGCGTATTTTGCTATAGGCTCAAATGAAGTTGTAACTAACACTATTTTTTTATCTCTAGTATTATGTTTTTCTAATTCAGCTACGGCTGCTAAATTTTTTATTTGATCAAATTCTGTAAATATAAAAGCCTTCATAACTTTATCCAATCTATTCATATCAACACCTTGAAAAAGCTTAGCTAAAGTCTTCATTTTTTTATCTATATTACGTCTCATCAATAAGAAAAATCTATAATATAAAAATTTTCTAAAAGAAATAACTCTTCTACGCCTAAGAACGTTTAATACTATCTCATAACTATTTTTAGTAATGAGGGTTTTATCCAAATCAAAGAAAACATAACTCATAGACTAGATATTATAAGGGTTTTTAGGAATTTTATCAATTTGACTTATTCCCAAACCTTATCCATAACAATAGATGCGACTTTCTTATTTCTCTCTATATCAACATCATATTTAGAATCTTTTTTTAATTCATTTAAAACATCTTCTATGTGAATAACTTTTCTATATTTGACTTCTATCGTAGGTCTCTGAAAAGTAAACACTTTAAACCAATTTATATTTCTAAGGCCTCTAAGTTGTACAGGTACAATATCTGTTTTTGTGTACTCAGCAAGAAAACCAATACCTCCTTTTGCTTCACCGGGTCTAAAAGTTTCCATACCCATCTTACCCTCTGGAAAAACACATACCGATTTTCCATGCTCTAATAATTCGATATGATTAATAAGAGATGCTTGATAATCTCTCATACCAAGATAAGCTGGATAAGCTCCTAATATCTTAAAAAATTTTCCACCATAAAAATATTTACGCCAACCAAATTTTTCATCCTGATAATGCTCTCTTGTCATCGATACATAATACATTGGCATTATAGGTATGATAAAAGGCAATCCATATCTAACAACAAGTGGATCATATTCACTTATATGATTTGGAGCAAATAATATACCTTTTTCTTTTGATCTATAATCTTTCAATAATTCTACAATCTCTTTTTTTCCTTCAACCTTAAACTTAAAGAATAATTTAAGAAAAATTAACACAAATATTTGTATTATAAATTGCAAAGATATTTGCAAATACTCTATATTTTGATGTTTACTACTTCCTATACTCATGTTGTAATATTATAACACCTTCTTCAAATATTGTCCAGTATAACTGTTTTTATTGTTAGCCACCTCCTCTGGAGTACCTTTAGCTATAAGATCTCCACCCTTATCCCCTCCTTCTGGACCAATATCCAATATATAGTCAGCACACTTTATCAAATCCATATTATGCTCTATAACTATAACTGTATTACCAGCTTGAACAAGACGTTGAAGTATCTCTATTAACTTTCTAACATCATGATAATGTAAACCGACAGTAGGCTCATCTAATATGTATATAGTTTTTTGAACATGCGGTTTATATAACTCTGAAGCAATCTTTACTCTCTGGGCTTCACCACCTGAAAGGGTTGTTGCTGATTGACCAAGCTCAAGATAACCAAGACCTACTTCTTGTAATGTCTTAACCCTATCATATACACCAGGCATATCTTCGAAAAATGTCACGGCATCATCAACTGTCATAGTTAAGATATCATGTATATTTTTATTTTTATATAATATCTCTAAAGTTTCTTTCATGAATCTTTTTCCGCCACAAACATCACAAGTAACATATACTGTTGGTAAAAAATGCATTTCAACCTCTATAGAACCATTACCCTGACAGTTCTCACAACGACCACCCTTAACATTGAAAGAAAATCTTCCTGGACCCCACGCTCTGGCTTTAGCCTCTATAGTCTCAGCAAATAAATCACGTATATGAGTGAAAGCGCCTGTATAGGTTGCAGGGTTTGATCTAGGTGTACGACCTATAGGTGATTGATCTATAAGTATAGTTCTTCCTACGTATTCTGTACCGCTAAAAGAAGTACAATTATAAATCTGACTTGTTCTATGTTCTCTATCAAGTTTTCCTAAAAGATTTTTATATAAAATTTCATAAACAAAAGAAGATTTTCCAGATCCTGATACACCTGTAACACAAACTAGTCTTCCTAGCGGTATTTCTACATTTAGGTTTTTTATATTATTAACCTTACCTCCAGCTATTTTTATAAAACCTTTATTTGTATCCCTTCTATTTTTAGGAACCTCAACTTCATGAGCGCCACGAAGATAATCAAGAGTTAATGAACCGGTAAAAGATTCTGAGTCAGAATGTTTTTTGTTTATAGGTAAAGATTTTATGGGATCACGTAAAAGTTTATCTAAATAACCTTGTACAACAACATTACCACCTTTTACACCCGCACCTGGACCTATATCAACAAGATAGTCAGCTGATAATATGGTATCTTCATCATGTTCTACAACTATAACAGTGTTACCCATCTCTTTAAGTTGTAACAATGTTTTTATCAATCTATCATTATCTCTTTGATGTAAACCTATAGTTGGTTCATCTAAAACATACATAGCGCCAACAAGACCTGAACCTAGCTGTGAAGCTAGGCGTATACGTTGTGATTCGCCACCTGAAAGCGTATGTGCACGACGATTTAATTGTAGATAATCTAAACCAACTTCTTGCATGAATTCTAGACGAGATAATATCTCTTTTACTATCACCGCCGATATCTCTCTGTCTATATCAGACATTTCCATACCCAAAACATAATCTATAGCTTCATTTATAGTCATGTTGGTAAAATCTATAATATTTTTCTTACCTGACAGAAAAACCTTTAACGCCTCAGGTCTAAGTCTAGCACCTTGGCAAACTTTACATATTCTGTTCACAAAAAAACTATCTGTTCCTAAACCATTACACTCCGGACAAGCACCGTAAGGAGAGTTGAAAGAAAATAATCTAGGCTCTATTTCAGGAAATGAAAAACCATCATATGGACACATAAATTTTGAAGATATAAGATGCTCTTCTTTATCTGTATATATACGAAGTAAACCCTCAGCTTCACGAAGAGCTCTCTCTATTGCATCATTTAATCTTTCTTTAAATGATTGTGAAGGTTCATTTATCTCTGATATATAAAATTGATCAATCAATATATCAATATCGTGTTTTTTTGTTTTTGTTAATTCTATCTTTTCACGAAGTTTATGTGTCTTTCCATCTATTCTAACCTCTTCAAAGCCTTTACCTAGATAATCATATAACATCTGATAATATTCACCCTTACGACCTATAACAACAGGAGCATATATTTTGAATATCTCTGAATCTACCTCCACACCCATTATTTCTTTTTTACCCTTTAAGTCTTTTTTATTTATAGACTTAACTATATTATGTATAGTATCAACTATCTCCTCTTTAGAAAGTCTCTTTATCTCTCTGTCACAAGTTAGACAATGAGGTTTACCAACACGTGCATACAAAACACGAAGATAATCATATATCTCTGTTATAGTTGCAACCGTTGAACGTGGATTATTTGATCTTGATTTTTGATCAATAGATATAGCTGGAGATAAGCCTGTTATCTCATCTACATCTGGTTTCTGCATTTGCCTTAGAAATTGTCTAGCATATGATGACAAAGATTCAACATATCTTCTTTGCCCTTCAGCAAAGATAGTATCAAAAGCCAAAGATGATTTACCACTACCTGATAAACCAGAAATAACAGTCATTTGACCACGAGGAATAGACACATCTATATTTTTAAGATTATGTGTTCTGGCACCTTTTACATGTATCATGTCTAGGTCCATTTTTGAGTCTTTTTTATCGGACTTTTTCATAGCATAAATATATCATAAATCTACAGATAAAAAAGGTATAAAAAAAAGACCGTCTCCTTGGGTAAGGATCCGGTCTGGGTTGGCGACGGTGGTTAAGTCCGTCGTTAGTGATGATGTTCGCGGGCAGGCATACGCCTCGTCTTGGTCTTACCGCCAGAAGACAGGTCACCCTGTTTTTGACGACGGAAAAAAGTCGTGATGCGTCCGCTGATTTCACCAGAGACTTCATCAACAGACCTCATGCCGTCAATCTCGTAGATCTTGACTCCGAGTTGTTTGATGACGGAAAGAGTACGTCGACGCTTGGTCGCCCAAGCGTGCCAACGAGCCTTAACCGTCTCAGGATCGAAATCATCAAGGCGCCCTTCGATTTTCGCACGGTATTCGGCTCTGTAGAGTGCTTCTTCAAGCGTGATACCGATATCGAATCCCATAGCGCGACCTGGTTGTGCGATGAAACTGTTCAGCTCCCTGCCTTGATCATAATCCCGCGGGATACCATCAAGACAAACCGTCGAACCTGGAAAAATCTCAGTCTCGCTGACAAATTCACGGACAAGACCCATGACCACAGGGTGCGGTAGATATCCGCCGCGAGCCATGGTCGGACCATGAGTCTGGGCGAAGTGTTCATCATCCTCGCACTTGAGACGTGCTTGAGTTCCCGTGCTCAAATGAACGTTAGCATGCCGTTTGGCTTGAGTACCCTTTCCAGAGAGAGGGTGGCCCAAAAACAAGACAACATTGATATCCATTCCCGGACGATTAAGAATATGCGATCTAGACATGATACAGTGGGTGTTGGTTTGAATGTGTGCATGCACCAGCTCCATTGCTGACACATAAAAAATATCATACATAAAAAAACACCTTACGTCAAATATAATCTATAAGTCCTCAAGTATATTATTTATTGCCTTTATCTCATCTCTGAGTATTGCAGCAGTTTCAAAATCAAGCTCTTTCACAGCATTATTCATCTCATTTTCTTTCCTTTTTAATATAATCTTAACATCTTTTTTCTTTAAAGATTTTATATTGTCAATATCAATGTCAAGAGATAACATTTTCTTCACAGTCTTTTCATGATTTGATTCTATGGATGCTGTAATATCATGAATATTCTTTTTAATTGATTGAGGTGTGATATTATTTTTCTTATTATATTCTTCTTGTATCTTTCTTCTTCTATTAGTCTCGTCTATGGCATAGCGTAAAGAATCAGTCATATTATCAGCATATAATATAACTCTACCATTTAGATTACGAGCTGCACGGCCTATTGTTTGTATTAAAGCTGTACGTGATCTTAGAAAGCCTTCTTTATCAGCATCTAATATACCTATCAAAGATACTTCGGGTAGATCCAAACCTTCACGAAGTAAGTTAACACCGACCAACACATCAAAATCACCTTTTCTTAATTCTGTTAATATTTGTATTCTCTCAAGTGTCTCGACATCACTATGCAAATATCTTGTTTTTATTTTCTTTTCTTTCAAAAATTCTGATAAATCTTCAGCCATCTTTTTTGTTAAAGTCGTAGCTAAAGCCCTTTCACCTCTTTTTACAACCTGTTCAACTTCATTTATAAAATCATATATTTGCCCAACATATTCTTTATCAGCCACTACCGGTTTTACTACAAGTTGTGGATCCAATAATCCTGTTGGTCTAATAATCTGTTCTATTATATGTTCTTTCTTACAATGCTCATATTCATATTTTCCTGGAGTAGCTGAAACATATATAGATTGACCGACTTTTGATTCAAATTCTTCAAAACGAAGAGGTCTATTATCTGCAGCTGAAGGTAATCTAAAACCAAAATCAATAAGATTTTTCTTTCTTGATTGATCGCCTGCATACATACCACCTATTTGAGGTATTGTAACATGTGATTCATCTATCACTGTTAAAAAATCATCAGGAAAATAAGAAATTAATGTATCAGGTGCCTCACCCTCTGCTTTACCAGAAAAATGTCTAGAGTAATTTTCTATACCATTACAATAACCGACTTCTCTGATTAAGGACAAATCATAAGTCGTTCTTCTTTTTAATCTCTGATACTCTATCTGCTTATCTTCTTTTTCTAATTGTTTTAATCTTTGATCTAATTCTTTTTTTATAGATTCTATAGCTTTAGTTTTAGCTTCGTCAGAAGTCATAAAATGTTTTGCTGGAAATATAAAAACTGATTCAACATCATCCTCTAATATGACTCTGGTTATATGATCTATTTTTTCTATAGTCTCCAGAGTATTCATATTAAAAATCAATCTATACACAACTCTTTCATGTATTGGCATAATCTCTATATTATTACCAGTCATACGAAATTGTCCCTGACCAAGATCCGCTAAAGTCCTAGAAAATTGCATTTGTATTAATTTTTTAGCAATCTCATTTCTATCATATTTCTCACCCTTTTTTATATGAAAATTTGTATCTAAATATTCTTTAGGTGAACCTAAACCATATATACAAGATACTGAAGCTACTATTATTACATCATTTCTTGTTAATAAGGCCTGAGTTGAGGCATGACGAAGTCTATCTATCTCTTCATTAATCTGTGCTTCTTTCTCTATATATGTATCACTATGAGAAATATATGCCTCAGGTTGATAATAATCATAATATGATACAAAATAGTGCACAGCATTTTCAGGAAAAAATTCCTTAAACTCCTGAGCAAGCTGAGCAGCTAAAGTTTTATTATGAGCTATAACTAGAGTTGGTTTTTGAACCTGATTTATAACATTGGCAATAGTAAAAGTCTTACCTGTACCCGTAGCACCAAGTAATGTTTGATGATGTTCCCCTGATTTTAAACCCTTAACCAAAGATTTTATTGCCTCAGGTTGATCACCACGAGGTTCATAATCAGAAATCAATTTAAATTTTCTATTATTTTCCTTGCTCATGTTTTTTGTGTTTTCTAAATTTAAAATAATATAATGCCACAAAAACCAAAATAATCAAAGTTAATAATATACTTATATCAGAGACCCATTTTTCTATCTCTTTAAAATATGTACCAAAATAATAACCTACTATTATATACAATGAAGACCACACAAAAGCAGATAATATATCATAAAACATAAACTTAGAAATATTCATTTTGATGCTTCCGGCTATTAATGGAACTATAGGTCTTATTGGACCAACAAAACGACCTATGAATATACTTTTAAAACCATGATTTGAGAAGAACTTGTGACCTTCTTCTATATGAGAATGCTGTAGTAATTTTTTGTGTTTTAATAAAAAATTTGATCCATATTTACCTAACATATAAGCAAGTAAATCACCAACAACTGAACCTATGGTAGCAGCAAGTATCAAGAGAGATATATGAACATCTAACCTTGATGCAGAAAATCCAAAGAATAAGAAAAATAGTGTTCCAGGTGTTAAGGTCCCTATAAATGGTGTTGATTCCAACACAGCAGATAAGAAAACCAATATCGGAAAATAAGCTACCAAAAAATTAGCATGAGTATTTAAATATAATATAAACAAATCTATATATGGAGATAACATAATTTTCTATTTTTTTATAATTATAACAAATTCGCCCTTAACTTTTGAAGGATTATTAACATAGAAATCTAATATATTTTTAACATTGTCAGCTTTTATATCTTCATACATCTTAGTCAATTCCCTGCCCACGACAATAAACTGTTCTGGGTTTATGTTAATTATCTCTTCTAATAATTTTATAAATCTATGCACAGACTCATATAAGACAATATTTGTATCGGTTTTTAATAACTCAGTCAATATCTTTTGTCTACCTTTTTTATGTGGCAAAAAACCATAAAACATAAAAGGTGTCTCTCTTATTCCAGAGACGGATATCAATGCTGTAATAGCTGATACGCCTGGTATAGGTATAATCTCTATATCATTATCTCGGCATGCTTTAACTAAAACCGCTCCTGGATCAGATATGCCAGGACTTCCAGCGTCGGACACATAGGCAATATCTTTACCCTCATTCAATATATCTATACAATATTTTATATTTTTATCTGTAGCAAATTCATTTATAGATATAAGCTGTTTTTTAGATATCTTTAACAAAGACAATAATTTAGATGCAACCCTAGTATCTTCTGCGGCTATTATATCAACTTGATTCAATGTCGATACGGCACGAATAGTTATATCGTCTTTATTTCCTATAGGTGTTGCTACTATATATAATTTTCCTTTCATATAATTAATATTCTACGTCTATACTAGTAAATCCATCTCTGGTAACAATGACATGATCCAATAAAGCTATACCTAAAACCTTACCAGCTTCTATAATCTGTTTAGTTATAAATTTATCTGATTCACTTGGTGTTGATACACCAGAAGGATGATTATGTACTAATATAAAAGCGGCAGCACCGTATTCTATGGCTGGTTTAAAGACCTCACGAGGGTGAACTATACTGCTGTTTATAGTACCTATAGATAAAACCTCATCATGTATAACTTTATTATGAGTGTCCAGATAAAGACCTCTCAAATGTTCTTTTGATAGAGAGTGCATATCTTTAGTATGATCATATACATCATCGGCAGTTCTGATTGTTTTTAAGCCATTTATGTTTTTATCAAACAGTCTCTTACCAAGCTCTCCGCAAGCTATAATCTGACAAGTCTTAATAAGAGGTATACCAAGATCTTTAGAAATCTTCTCTATATCGGAACCTGTATCTGAGAATATACTTTTACCATATTCTTTAAGAACACGAGAGGCCATAGACAATACATCTTCCTTCTTGGTTCCAGTGATTAAGACAACTGACAGTAATTCAGATAAATTCAAAGATTTAGGACCAAAAGCCAATAGTTTTTCTCTAGGTTGATCATGGGTTGGTAAGTCCTTCACCTTCAAAACATAATGTTTAAGGTTTTTATCAGAATAAGATATACCTTTATCTATAAATATCAAATCACCGTTTTCTACTTTAGCATACGGTGATTTGATGAGTTTATTATCTTGTTTAGTTTTTATTTTTTTTGTTGACACAAGTGTATTATAACACACCTGTATTTTCATAAAAATTGACTGTATTGATTATATAGTCTCTACCACTAAGACATTTGATTCAGCGGTCTTTTTAAAAGGTGTACCTGAAACAACAACAACTTTATCTCCTTTTTTAACCAATTTATCTTTCAATAGAGAAGCTTTTGCATTTTTCCACGCATCTTCAAAATTTGTATATTTTGGAGTAACTCTTGCATATGTACCGTAGAATAGGTTTGATTGATTGGCTGTTGTTTGATCTGGGGTCATAAGTATAAGAGGTTTTTGGCCTTTATAACGAGCAAGCATTCTTACTGCGTAACCAAATTCACTTATAGCAACTATAAACTTTGAATCTATGTTGTCAGCTGTAAATACCGCTGATTCACATATTGATTGACCTGTACTATGTTCATTTACACCTATATTGAACATAACATTTTTCTGTCTAAGTTCATTCTCAACTTTCATGGCAACTTTAGTCATCATCTCTACGGCCTCTACCGCATAATCACCTAATGTTGTTTCTTCTGAAAGCATTATTGCATCTGTACCGTCATATATAGCGTTTGCTATATCTGAGATTTCAGCACGTGTAGGAACTGGATTTTTAATCATACTCTCTAACATCTGTGTAGCTGTTATAACTGGTTTACCTGCATGATTACATTTTTCTATAATCATTTTTTGATAACCGGGAACTGCTTCATAACCAACTTCAACCGCCAAGTCACCACGACCGATCATAATAGCATCTGATGCTTCTATGATTTCATCTATATTTTCTATAGCTTCTGGGGTCTCAATCTTAGACATTATCATAGCTCTTGATTTTGCTTTATTTAAAATATCTCTAAGCTCTTGTACTTCTGATGCTTTTTTAACAAAAGAGAAAGCAACTATATCTACTTTATTTTTTATACCGAAAGCTATATCTTTTTTATCTTTGTCTGTTAAAGCTCTTATTTTTAAATTTGCACCTGGTAAGTTTACTGATCTTCTTCCTTTTGTTTCTCCACCAACAAGGATTTTACATTTTATCTCTTTACCTTTTATCTCCACTACTTCAAATTTCTTTTTACCATCATCAACCAAAACTATATTACCCACAACCAACTCTTCATGTAATGTTGGATAATTCATGGCAACTCTATCCTTTGTACCCTTTTCAAGTTTATCACAAGTAAGTGTGATATATTCACCAGCCTTCAACATAACTGTAGGAGTTTCGAAGTCACCTATTCTAAACTTAGGACCTGAAAGGTCTTGCAATAACGCAGCTTTCAAACCTGTTTTAGCTGATGCTTTTTTATATGAATCTATTTTTCCTTGATGTTCAGCGAAATCACCATGAGAGAAGTTCATACGAATAACATTCATACCTGCCTTTAACAATCTTTCCATCTGTTGTGGAGACTCTGTTTTAGGACCTATTGTACATACGATTTTTGTTTTTTTACCAAGATGCATATTTTTATTTTATTTTTATTTTCTATTAATTTGTAATATGTCTTGTAATATAACACATTTTTAGGAAAAATGTTTATCTATCTGCAGGTATTTCATAATAAGAGATAAGAAAATCAGACAAGTCAAGAAAAGGATTAGCTAAAGACTCTGAAGCATATCCAGAATTTTTAGGATCAACAGTATAAATAAATACTATAAATTGTGGTTTATAGGCCGGAAAGAAACCTATGAAAGTATGTATACTTTTACCATCTATATAACCTCCTGTCTCTGATGCTACCTGAGCTGTACCTGTCTTAGCCGCTATAGTATAACGTGGGTTTTTTCTTTTACCATTTAACAATGAATGATCTACGTTATATACCAACATACTTCTAATCTCATCTATAGTTGCAGGTTTTAATACGGGTGTCTGTTTTGTTAAATCTTCAGGCTTGATTTCTTTAAATCCACCAATTTCGTATTTTATTTTATTCACTATATGTGGAGAGACCACATATCCGCCATTTGCAACGACAGACAAAGCTCTTATTGTTCCTATAGGACTCATGGCTATACCTTGACCAAAAGAAACTGTAGCATGTTCCACATCACCTTTCTCAAGATTTGACGTCAAAGGAGCTGATTCATTTGGTAAATCTATATTTGTTTTTTTATTCATACCAAAACTATAAAAATATTTTGTCATGACATCATTACCGACAAGTCTTGATATATACACAAGACCAGTGTTAAGTGACTGTGATAATGCCTCTTGCATAGGTATATACCCTCTACCTTTTTTATCAAAGTTATGTATTGTCCTATCTTTTACCTTTATAAATCCTTCATCATTATATTTTGAATCAGCATGCACTTTATCGGTATCTATACCCATAGCCATAGTTAAAGATTTTATAATAGATCCCATTTCATAAGAAGATTCAACTATATCATTTTTATAATATTCTATAGGAAAAGCACTTTCGTCATTATGTGAAAATGTTGGAACTTTAGCCATGGCAATAATCTCCCCTGTATATGGGTTCATAACTATCGCACCAGTTAAATCTGAATTTTGTTTATTGTGTATCTCTCTAATCTTATTTTCTAGTTCTTTTTGAACGACTGGTTCTATGGTGGTATATATATCACCCTCCATCTGTGATTTATCCGTTATAACCTTTTTGGCACCTGCAAATAAATCTACAAAAAAATTACTATAGGCCTTATCTGCTCTATTCAAAATATTTTCATAATACTTTTCTAGACCGTATCGACCAGCCAATTCATCACCTTTAAAACCTATAGTACCTATAACATTAGATGCTAATTCATTACCTGGATAATATCTTTTTTTCTCTTTACCGAGACCCAAAAAATCTAATTTTAAATCTCTTATTTGTTTTTGTTCATCCTCACTTAAACCTTTAACAAGCTCTAAATAAACATCATTCTTCTTCGCTTGTATCTTGATGAATTTTTCCTCTAAAATTCGTTTTTTATCCTCATTTAATTTTAATGTATTTAAAATCTTTGATTTAGTATCTGCAATCAATTGTTCCTCACTTTGCTTATTAATATTTTTATCTGATTTAACAAAAGTATAAAATGATTTTGGATTTATATACAAAGTATAATCATCTTTCATCGTTGCGGCCGCTACATGTGAGCCGTCTTTTTTGGTAAAGAAAATGCTACCCCTATCTACAATATTAGAATTTTTCTTTATGTATTGTCTATCACCTAAAGCAACATAATTATCATGTCTAACTACCTGAACTATATAAAGCTTAAATATCAAAACTATAGCCACCAAAATAAAGGCTATCGCCAATAATCTGATTCTATTAATAAAAGTATTCATTATCTTCTAGCTAAACTAATATCATTTATATTAACATAAGCTATTATATCTTCTGTGTTTTTCTTATAGCCCATAGAAATAGCCTTGTCTAAATTTATTGCAGAAATCTCTCTTATATAATCATATTCTTTTTGATTTATATCAGCAGATAGACTCTCAACTTGCTTATTATTTAACTCTGAAGCAGAGGCCAGAACAACAGTTTTATATATACATATTATGTATGACAATGTTAACGCTATTGTCATTACTATAACTGATAATGTATATGTATTTTTTGTTATTCTGTTTTTCATTTTTATTAATTTATTAATTTTTATTAAATATTCTTAATTTTGCGCTTCTAGATTTTGGATTATTCTTTATTTCTTCCTCTGTTGGTATAATAATTTTTTTATTTACTCTCTTACCTTTATTTTCTTCTTCTAATTTCTTAAAATATTGTTTAACAATAATATCTTCCAAACTGTGATAACTTATAACCGCGATATATCCATCATTTCTTAAAATATCATAGGCACCACTTAAACCTTTGTCTAAAGATTGTAATTCATCATTAACAGCAATCCTTATGGCCTGAAAAGTTTTTGTAGCTGGGTGAATCTTAAATTTCTTACCATTAAAAACTTGATTTTGTATAATATCCGCCAATTGACCCGAAGTTTCTATTTTTTGTTTTTCCCTGACTTCAGCTATTTTATTGGCTATACGCCAGGCAGATTTTTCATCAGCATAATTTCTAAGTATTAGAGTTATATTTTCGACAGACCAAGAATTTACAATATCATAAGCAGTTAATTCATTTTCTTTTGCATCTAAGGTTGAGAATCTCATGTCTAACCTTTCATCGTATTTAAATGAGAACCCTCTACCAGCGCCATTCAACTGATATGTACTTAATCCTAAGTCAAATAAAACACTATTGAATTTTATACCTTTGATTAGATCTAATATATTAGCGAAGTTTCCTTGTATGATATTTATATGAATATTTTTATTATCTTCATATTTTTTAAGAAATTCTTTACCTCTTTTTATTGCATCTTGATCTAAATCAAATGCATAAATAAATATGTTTTTATATTTTTTTGAAGATAATAGATTTTCTATAAAATATTCTACATGTCCACCATCACCAAAATTACAATCTAAATGATAATAATCTTCAAACCCACCCTTATTATTAATGACAATGTGCTCATAAATCTCTTTGGCTAATACAGGTATATGTCTGATCATTTTTTTATATTGCTCCTATTGAACTTAATTTAGATGCTAGACTATCTGCTTGTTTTAAAATCTTTTCTTTATATTCTTTCCATCTCTTATCTTCCCAAATCTCTATACGAGTATGAACTCCGGCAAAAACTAATTTACTATTTGATTTTTTATCATCTGTTGTTTTTACACCAGCATATTCTCTCAAGAAATCAGGAATCAAGATTCTTCCAGCGGTATCTATTTCCAATTCAACAGCACCTGCCAACATAATTCTGTTAAAACCACGAGAGTCTGAATTACCTATTGATAAATTTCCTAATTGCTCAGCGATTTTACTCCATTGTGACAATGTAAACATAAACAAACAGTTGTCGAGACCGTGTGTGACAATAACTTTCTTACCAAGTTCTTTTCTAAACTTGGAAGGAAGTGAAAGTCGTTTTTTGTCATCCAATGTATGTGTAAATTCGCCAATAAACATAATTTTTAATAATTTTCTTTTATAACACTTTGTCCCACTACATACCATTATATACCACTTACCTACATTTGCAAACAAAAAACCACACTTTGTTGTGTGGATAATTAAAAAGGGTCCGACGCTGTGTTATGGCGTCGGACCCAGTGAAAACGCGGGTGAGGCGTAAGGGTTTCAGGATTCTTCGTCTTCCTCAATCCGCTTTGCGGCAATGATCATGACATGATGACCCGTAATTGCCATATTCGGACTGAATCTGACTTTTTTCCAAGTCTTCCGTTCGCGGTCCCACAAGAGACAGTTCCTTCGATCGTCGCGATGCCTGAGCGGAATCGCGAGGTCAAATTTCATCTCAACCGGATCCGGCAGATTGATGACAGAGTCTTCGATATGAATCGAATCAATCACACCCGTGGGTGCAAAAGTGTAATTCTCATCGATGACGTCTGACATCATGGCACAGATGTCAACCGGTTTCGTCCTGTCAATCGGTAAGACCACGCCAAGAAGAGTGGCTTTATCGAATTCACCGAGCGGTACAACCACCCAGTCCGTCGTCGTTGTTGCTTCAGCAATCATAGTGTCCCAATGTATTAGTGTTTTGTTCACACCAAGAGCTCTCGACCGGTCCCAAGATCGGAGGGGTGTTCAGGGTGCAACGTATTTATTTATACCACATTAAACCTCATGACTCAAGGCTATATTCAATACTTCATGAGCTATTGTTTTTGCTGCATTGGGAGTAGAAAAATCCCTAGCATTCTTAGACATTTTCTCATGTAAATCTGGATTATTTAAAATCTTCTCTATCTCATTTATCAAAATCTGTGGTGATAAATTTGCCTCTTCAACCACGGCACATGCCCCGCTTCTAGAATAGTTAAAAGCATTTTTTCTTTGATGATCACCATTTGAATCAGTTATGGGTATAAGTATAGATGGTACTCCCCAAGCTGCTATCTCAAATATACCTGATCCAGATCTTGAAATAATAATATCTGATATACCACCCAACATTCTCATAGACATCATATTTAGATAATCCATAGGTTTATATCTATCAGGATTTGTAGCACCTTCTAAAGATATATCTGCCATACCTTTAACTATTTCAAAATTTGCTTTCCCTGTTTGATGAATTATTTGATATTTTTTAACTAATTCTGGTAAAACACTAACTATAATATCATTTATCTTCTTTGCGCCTTGAGATCCGCCCAACACTGATATGGTTTTTAGATTTGGATCAAGTTTTAAATATTCATAAGCACCAATCTTAATAGGTGTTAATAATTCTGATCTAACTGGCTGACCTGTATATGCAACTTTTTTAATATCAAAATGCTCTGCTGCTTCTTTAAAAGATACTGCTATTTTTTGAGCAAATTTACCCGCCCATACATTTACCCTGCCAGGAACAGAATCTGATTCATGTACTATAACTGGTATACCAAAAAATCTAGCGGCAAATAAAGTTGGAAAACTAGTATAACCGCCTTTTGCAAAAACAACATCTGGGAAAATGGTAAATATCTTTAAAATACCAATAAACACACCGAAGCCCATTTTAAATATATCTATAAAATTATTCAAAACAGCTATACCCTTAGGGTTTACACGTCTCTTGCCTGCTGGTATACGAACAAATTTAATATCTCTATCAAAGAGTTCTTTAGCATTATATGGACTAGGGCCAGTATAATATATCTTTGGATCCAATATTTTTTGTTCTGCACACTCTGCCCTTATAGCATCCACCACAGCTAATAATGGATAAAAGTGACCTCCTGTTCCACCTCCGGTTATAACTATTTTCATAATATTTTGATTATAACATCTATACTATTTTACTCCAATCTTCTTCTCCCTAGAGGCTGATAAAATAATACCTATAGACATCAAGGATATAAGTAAAGATGTTCCTCCATGACTAACAAATATTAACGGTGTACCTGACAATGGCAACATACCCATCATAGCACTCATATTTATAAATGACTGTATAACTATAAGACATAATAAACCCACTATAACAAGAGATCCATATGAAGATGATTTTGTAGCAATTTTAAAACCTCGAAGTAGAAATATTATATATAATGTTATTAGTAAAAATGTACCAATAAAACCAAAATCTTCAGCAGCGACTGCAAATATGGAGTCACCAATAGGTTCTGGTAAATATTTAAATTTTTGCAAACTTTGACCATATCCACGACCTGTTATCCCTCCTGAACCTATTGCAATCAATGATTGTTGAAATTGATAACCCGCACCTGTTGGATCACTACTTGGATCCAAGAATATATGAACTCTCTTCATAACATAAGGTCTAGAAAATACTATTACAGATAGGACTATTCCACCTATTAGACCCAATATTATTATATCCTTATAATTACCACCAGAAACAAAATACATTATAACCAAAGATAGCAGTATAACACCCAAGATATCTGTATCAGGCTGCAATAAGAATAAAATACTACTTATACCTGATATTATAATAAGCGGTAAAGTCCTAACAAAAAAATTATCATTTGTATTTAATTTTTTTCCAAAATCTTTCATTAACCACATAGCCATGTATAATACTACACCTATTTTATAAAATTCAGCAGGCTGAAAACTAAAGCCAAATATCTCTACCCAACGTCTTGCACCACCATGATAAACACCTATACCAGGGACGAAAACCATAATCATGAGTATTACAGTTGCAACATATATATAAAAAGATGTCTTTCTCCAGAAATTTATTGGTATTTTATAACATATATACATCAATATTAATCCACCCATAAACCCGAGTCCATATTGATTAAATCTAACAGCATCGTATTTTACTGTACCAATAAGCATAATAATAGCCGATGAAAATATAATCAAACCAACAGTTATTAATGCAAAGGTAATAAATAAAAATGGTTTATCAACGCCCTGTTCTATCTTCGCCAAGGTTTTTGATTTTCTATTATTGAGATTTTTCTTTTTAAAAAGGTTCATAGTTTAGTAAATAGATAAATTTTATTATGACAATAAAGCAATTATAACTCCTAACACTGAGCATATTATAGATATAATCCAATAACGCATAGTTACTCTAGCTGAAGACCAGCCTATAGCTTGAAAATGATGATGTAATGGTGCTATGCGGAATATTTTTTTATGAAAATATTTCTTAGAAAACATTTGTATTGTCGATGAAGCAGAGGTTGCTAATAAAGGCAAAGCGATGATAGCAAGCACAACAACTTCACCTGTTAAAAATGCAAACATGGACAATACTATAGTCAAACCCAACATACCTGTTTCTCCTAAATAGAATCTAGCTGGAGGTATATTAAACCATAAAAACGCTAACAAACCTCCAACTATAGCGCCACCGAGTGCCGCAAGATCATATTGATCTCCAGCAAAAGCGATAAGAGTATATGCCATGAATGCAGGTATCATCACACCTGCAGCTAAACCATCTATACCATCTATAATACCCCCAGAAAATATAGCCAAAGAAACTATCAGGAATAAAAACACAAAACCAAAACCTAAATATATATCACCCATAAAAGGTATATGAACAGTATTCATACCGAGTTTTACATAAAACCAATATGCTCCTATAAGGGCTGTTAATAATACAAAGAATATACGTGTTTTTCGTGATATACCGTCACCTAATTTTAAGTCCCTACCATATATTTGCAATAAGTCATCAATTAATCCAAATATAGATCCCGCAATTAAGGCAACAATTAGTAAAGCTGTTTGATTCCTTGAAAAGAAATTTATCTTATCTAATAGATTATGAGCTATGATATGATCATAACTTATATATTCTCTCACTATTAATTGAAATAAAAATGTAAATACTATAGTTAATATAATCGACAGCCAAACTATTATTCCACCCACCCTAGGTGTATGTATCTCTTCTTCATGATTATGAATCCTTTGAAATTCTAGAGACATGGCTGCTGTATTTTCTGAACTTCTAGATTTCTTTTTCCACATCTTATATTTATACATCAATGATGTTAAATATGGCGTAATTAAAATACCGATTATGAATGATAATAAAGTCGGTAATAAAACTTTTAGAGCTGATAGTATCATATATTAGATTTTACCAAGAAATCAGCTATATTTTGAACATCGACAAAACGATTTTTCTCTGTTGAATTTAAAACCAATATAAATATATCTCTACCTAAACCTTTCTGTACTGACACAAAAAGATTGCCACCTGACAAATCTGTATAACCCGTCTTGCCTCCTGTTAAAAATTTTAAATCTTTAACTATAATATTTGTATTATCTTTTGATTCAACTATAGTCTGATCAAATATCTCTGGATATTTATTATAATAATCTTTAATGAAATATATAATATCTATAGGTTTTCCTTGACCACCCGCTATTCTATTACCATTTACATCTTTTATATCTAAACCACTAGCATTTCTAAAAAACAGATTATATTTACTAACCCTATAATTTATATATGAAATTTTATCTTGATGATACATATTAAAAACATCAGCCAATTTTTCGGCTTCTCTATTATCAGATGTTTTCATCATATTACGTATATCATTTAATTTGGTTTTATCTTGTTCATAGACCAAATATCCTGTCACTATTTTTGTTAATGAGGCCAATGAATATACTCTGTCTATATTCTTTTGTCCGAGTATTTTATTATTTTTAACATCATATACTATAACCCCCTCTGCATATGTATTATCTATAATGTTTTGTAAATTAGATAAATCTTCATCACTATTTTTAAGATTTATAAAATTATCAACTATTTTATCAGGAACATTATTATAATTATCATCTATATAAGATAATATTAAAAATAATATAAATAATATTGATATAACTCTAAATAATCTAATTATTCTCATCTTTCTTAAAGGTAGATAATTTATTTATAACCTCCTCGAAATCTGGCAATTGTTTTATGTCTGTAATACCAAGAAATGACAATAAATCTAGTGATGGTTTATAAAGAAAAGATCTTTCATCCTTAGGATCATCAACACGAGCTATAAGGCCTCTTATTAATAAATTTCTTAATATGAATTGAGAATTAACTCCTCTTATATAATCTATATCCGCTCTCTTAATTGGACCCTGATAAAGTATTATAGCCAAAGTCTCCAACGCTGATTTACCTAACTCTTTTTGTAAATCATCTTTAATCATATTTTCAATGAAATCACTTACATCAACATGGGTACCTAAAGTTAACATATCATCATAATGAATAACCACTATACCTGTATCTGTTTTTTCTTTATCTTTTAATATATCTATAGCTTTTTCAACCGTCTCCTGATCTATATCCAATAACTTCATAATAGATTTTATTGTAACAGGCTCACCTTTCCAAAATAGATAGGCTTCAATTTTTTGTGCAATTTTATTTATATTTTTATTCATATTTTTATATCTATATATTATTATATTTACTTACATCTATTTCTTCAAATAAATCATTTTGCTTGGCCATAATCATATTTTGTTTTATTAATTCCAATAATGCCAAGAAACTAACCACTATATGTTTCTTGTGCTGCTTAAATTCCTCTTCATCTTTATAATCTTTTCTTAATTTTCCAGAAAAACTTGTAAACTTGAAATTCCAAGCAGTAGTTAATCTTTCACTTAAACGACCCATCATCTCTTCTATGCTCACAGTCTTATGTATTTTGACCTTATCTATTTCTTTTTCTATTTTAGGGATTTTACTTAATACTTTATCTATAGATTCTCTAATGCTTGAAATATTTATATCGGGAGTTGGGGTAAATATGACTATATCTTTCTTAAAATTACCCTGAAAATATAATACTTTTTTATTAAATAGCATTTCTATTTTTTGACCATATTCCCTCATCAGTTTTAAAATATTCAATCTTCTTTCCAGATCCTCTATCTCAACATCTTCCTCTTGTGTGACCTCAAGATTTGGTAATAATGATTTTGATTTTATCAAAAGTAATACTGAAGCTATAGAAACAAATTGGGTTTTATGTTTCAAATAAAATTCATCTTCTGTGTCTAATTGTTTAATGAAATTAACAAAATCCTCTGTTATTAAAGATAGAGATATTTGATTTATTAATAATTTCCTCTTTTCAATCAAGTTCAAAAGTATATCGAGTGGTCCTTCAAAGTTTTCAGTTTTATATATATACTCTTTACTCATATATTAATTAATCTCTATAGACTTTAATTCTTTAAGAGCTATCTCTGCTTCGTCAACATTTGGAGCTTTTCCGTGCCAAATATAATTGTTCTCCATAAAAGATACCCCTTTTCCTGGTATAGTATTAGCAATAATTATAGAGGGTTTACCTTTTGTATTTTTAGCAATATTTATAGAATTTATAATTGCATTAATATCATGTCCATCTATTTCCTGTACATGCCAATTGAAAGCTTCCCATTTTTTATTCATAGGATCCAATGGTAATACATCTTCAGTTTTTCCATCTATTTGTATATAATTTCTGTCGACAAAAACTATCAAATTATCAAGTTTTTCTCTGGCACCCAATAAAGCAGCTTCCCAAATCTGACCTTCATTTTGTTCACCATCAGATATAAGACAATAAATATATTTTATATTATTATCTTTGAATTCTTTTTTATCTACCAATGCCATACCTATAGCTTGAGATAATCCAGAACCTAATGATCCCGAACTCGTTTCCAACATAGGTAAAAATTCTCTATGTGGATGACCTTGTAATATAGAACCAAATTGTCTAAGCGTAAACAGCTTTTCCATAGGAAAATAATTTGCATGTGCCATAGTAGCATATAATACTGGACATATATGGCCATTTGATAAAACAACTTTATCTCTGGCTTCCCAAAAAGGATTCCTAGGATCATGTCTTAATTCCGAAAAATACAAAGTTGCAAATATATCAGACATACCTAAAGGTCCAGCACTATGACCTGATCCAGCTTTAACAAGCATTTCTATTATAGAAATTCTTATATCTTTAGCTTTTTGTTTTATTAAATTTATTTTTTCTGTTTCCATTTTTATATATTATCTATTGTAGATTTATAGATGCATAAACATGATAATTTGAATCAACTAATAATACATATTTATATACATCAAAAGATATATCACCGCCTTTCATATCTATATTATATTGTCTCATGCCATTATCTGTTATTAATGGACCGAAATCTATATACTCTGTCTGATTTGTAACTTGTGGAGTATTGGTAAGCCATATATTTATCTTTTCATTACCTCTATTTGCACCCTCTACAGTCAAAACCAATTTACCCAGACTCTTTTCTAAGGTTATTTTACCTACATATTTTGCATCGTCTGGATTAGCATATCTATATTGAGGCACATTTGAATAAGTTGGATATACTTGATTTATTTGATTAACATAATCGGTTCCAACCTGAAATGGTGATTTGTTTTTACCTATAACCACATTGGTTAAGAATGGTAACAAGACTAGAGCCTTAATAGCAAGATAAATTATTAATAATATCAAAATTAATCCTATAAATTTTCTAATCATGTATTTATTTTAACATAAATCTTTAAAATAATTTAAGTTTTCCCTGGGATTTCCTTTTGAAAATATAGCTGAACCTATCACAATCTCATCAACATTTTCAAATACATTATCAATTGTATCATCATTGATACCACCATCAACTCTTAATGTTAAATTATTATATTTATGTCTAAGATCTTGAATCAATTCTATACATCTATCATCAAAAGATTGACCTTGAAAACCAATATTTTTTATAGTCATAACTTGTAATAATTTTATATTTGATGATTGTATTAATTCATCTATTAGAGATTGTTGTTCGATATATTCATCATAAGTAAAAGCCAATATAACGTCTATCATATATGATTGTATATCCGATATAAAACTATTAATATGTTCCCTGTCTTTGAATGAAGATAAATGAATAATAACCTTACTTGCACCTAGTCTACCCCAAATATCAGTATGTAAATCTGGATTTTTAATCATTAAATCAAATTCATAATCAATATTTTCCCAATGAGGTAAGCCTATATCTTCGTTTAGCAGATCTTTAAGTACAGAATTTTCCTCTATTCTATTGTTAGATGATTGACTATATGGCCATGTTTTTTGAGAAGTCATTAAACCATCACAAATATCTATGTGCACAATATCAGTATCAACAGAGACAGAGTCTATTTTTCTTTCTATTTCTAAATAGTCTTTTTCCAATACAGCGGGTATTATTTTCATATTTTTATTTTTTATCTATTTTATCTATACGTCTAATATGTCTCTCATCACCTGAAAATTTTTCAGATAGCCAGATTTTCAACAATTCACCAGCTTCTTTTTCTTCTATAAATCTAGCGGCAAAAGATATAACATTAGCATCATTATGCTCTCTAGTTAATTTAACTATATTTTGATTTAAATCAAAATCATTACCATATACCAGAATAGATCTAACATTTTCAAATCTGTTTGCGCAAATATTTTCACCTTGACCAGATCCACCTATAATAATACCCCTATATTCTTCTGGGTTGTGATTTTTAGATATATATTCTCCAACACTTTTTACATAATCAGGATAATCATCATTTTCATCATACAAAAGAGGGCCAAAATCTGTGATCTCTAAGCCCATTTCTTCCAATAAACTTATAAAATATTTTTTTAATTCAAATCCTGCATGATCTGAAGCTATAGCTATTTTCATATTTATGATTATATCATGAAAAGAAAAAGACTTATACCGTTATGATATAAGCTTTTTCTAATAGATATTATTAATATTATTTAAGTTCAGGCATTGGTATATTAGCACTTGAACATAGCAATAGATTCGCCTGTCTTTGTGTAGTCTTGTAGAAGTATCCTGTTGATTTTGTTAAACCCCATGGTTTTAATACAGAATCAGTATATTTTTCTTGAAATGTTTTAACAGCTTTTTCTGTTAAATCACCAAAAAATCCTGTTGTTTTAATATTTAATAATTTTTGTAGTTTTTTAACTTCATTAATATCATTTTTCTTACCTTTTTTCATGTAAGTTTTAAACATATCAGCACAGTTTGGTTCTGTAGTTGTAGCTGTTGAAGTAGCTGAGATAACTGAACCTGATGTTATAGATGATATAGGTGAACCTGATGATATACCACCACCTATTGTTGAGCCACTACCAAATGATGGACCAGAGAATGTAGACACCACTGGAGTTGATGTAGCTTCTGTTGAAGTAGATGTTGTCACAAGAAAAGTAACACAATCTGGATCAGCTAAACCTGTAAGTGTATCACCGTCAGCATCTGTACCAGCTGTACATGAAGTTAAAGTTTCTGAAGTTATTACTGGAATTACAAATGATGAACAATCTGGATCAGCAACGCCAACCAATGTATCACCATCAGCATCTGTACCAGCTGTACATGATTCTGATGTCTCTGGAGTAACAATAACAGTTAAAAATGAGGCACAATCAGGATCTGATATACCTGTAAGTGTATCACCATCAGCATCTGTGCCAGCTGAACATGAAGTTGCATCTTCAACTGAAGGCAATGAAATAGCGAAAGTTTTTATTGATAATATACTTGAAAATGCTAAAAGCATTACAATTGATAATAATATTAATTTTTTCATAGGAAATAATGATACCATTTATAGTTTTTTATGTCAAATAAAAAGGCATCCTGCTGTTTGATGGCAGGATGCCGATTAGCCGAAAAGTCGGCAAAGCTGTGAATGTTCACGTTGGAGGCGGCGAGAATGATCCCGTAGCGATACGGAAGAATTTCCGCGGAGTTCCAGGATCATATACGAAGCTGATGGTTACCCCATTGCCGTTATCAACGATGGTAGCTTCCGGTGGGGTTACCCCCGACCAAATAAGCAAATCAGTTGACTTCTCAATCCCCCAAAGAAGACCAAAGTCCCCGGGCAAAATGCCGGTGACCGGGAATGAAATCTTCCCATCAGCGATGACCGGGTTCCCTGTCACCGGGTTGATGACTGCTGTCACCCTCGACGAAGTCGAGATGGTGAAAGGGGTAACGATACCGTTGATGGTCGCATTGCCGGAAATCGAGCGTGAAAGCTCGTAATAATCTCCGGGTTTGGACATCTTCGGAAATGACCCGCCGAGAGTCACCTTGTGTTCGGTGATCCAAAGCGACGTTGGTGAGACAATAGCCGTGCCGACCAAACTACCCGACGGTGAAGTCGGCGAAGCAAAGATTGACGGAATACTGGTGTCTGACTCCGGAT
>CAZUJN010000003.1:0-2253 GCA_964620475.1 uncultured Candidatus Saccharibacteria bacterium
ATCTCCATCCTTCACCACATACTCTTTCCCTTCAGTTCGGACCAATCCTTTTTCACGAGCCGCACCATAAGAACCTGAGTCCAATAAATCACTCCAGAACACAACCTCAGCTCTTATAAACTTATCTTTAAAGTCAGTGTGTATAGCAGTTCCTGCAAGTGGTGCTGTCCAACCACGTTTTATAGTCCAAGCACGAGTTTCTTCTACTCCTGTTGTAAAATAACTGATAACATCAAGAAGTTTATATCCTGATTTTATAAGATCATTAATACCATCATCATGACCAGCACCTAATTCTTGTCTAAACATTTCCCTTTCTTCACCTTCAAAATCTTTTAAATCATTTTCTATACGCGCATCGACAACTGTGTACACAGCATTTTCTTTTTTAAAATATTCCATCAAAGAAATATATCTACTATCTGATTCATCATCTATTATATTTTTACTCCCACTTTTTTTATTTAATACAAACATCATTGGCTTCATGGTTATAAGCTGTAGATTTTTATTTAAAACAATCAATTCATCGTCAGTTAAATCAGTCTTTGATGCAAATATATCTTTATTCAAATTTTCCAACACCTTATCAAGTATTGATTTTAATAATAATGCCTCTTTATCATTTCTTTTTATATCGCGGTCCAAAGAAACAAGTCTTTTTTCTACAACTTGTTTATCCGCAACAATAAGCTCAAAGTTAATGATGGCAATATCATCTACAGGATCAACTTTTCCATGAACATGAGTAAGATTTGCATCCTCATAAACACGCACAACATGAGCTATGGCAGATACCTCACGTATATGTTGTAAAAATTGATTTCCAAGACCTTCACCTTCTGAAGCACCTTTAACAAGTCCTGCAATATCAACAAATTCTACAGCTGCAGGTATGGTTCTTTTAGTTTTAGAAAATTCTGCAAGCTTATACAATCTCTCATCTGGTACAGCTACAATACCTACAGATGGATCTATAGTACAAAAAGGATAGTTCTCAGCAGGAACTGATTTCTTGGTTAAAGCGTTAAATAATGTTGATTTACCCACGTTTGGGAGGCCTACGATGCCGACTGATAGATTCATAGGGTTGAGTTTAGCATAAATCATAAAATAAAAAAACGCGAATTTATCGCGTTTTTTATATTAGAATGAAATTATTCACCCACCACAACTTCTTCTTCCACCTTACCTTTTAATACATTATAACCCTTAGCAAACACTATGAATGTCATAGGTGTTCCTATAAAAGCCACAACCAATGAAGATAAGATTATAGCAAACATATCTTTAGTTACAGCGCCTGGTAACACACTACTGATAAATCCTATTATAAAGTAAATAAACATCAATATTATCGATAATAATATATAAGATAATATGTTTAACCACACTTTACCATTGTTCTTAGCACCTATATCTATAGCTTTTTTAACAGCATCTCTAGGTCTTATTTCTTCACTAAAAAATACATTTGTAGGATATACGAATTTGGCTGTATTCTTTATAACCATTAAAACCAATACGACAGAACCAAACACCAACAATACTGATAAAATGATCATAGTGATCGCAGGTTGAATAGAAGATGCTATAACGCCCGCTGTAACTATACCTACAGTAACAATAATAGTTACAAGATACTTCCAATTCACTTTAATATAATAAACCAGAGTCCAAAAATACAAAACTATATAATTCCAAATATTTTTCTTTTGAAAATTATAACCATCTTTAACATTAAAATTTTTATTATCTTCATTTTTCTGTATAGATCTAAACAATGCGGGTTGTAAAAATAGAGATATAACGATAGATATTATTATATTTACTAGAGCACCGATAATAAACACAGATAATATCATTGGTTTATATTTACCCATACCATCAATTTGATTTGAATAATAACCTGCTACTATAGTAAGCAACGCTATAGGCCAAGTCATGAAAATTATATTTTTAATATTTGCTTTATAAGTAGCAAAAGAATCTTTTAAAAGTTGTATTGGTTTAATCATGTATAAATTATATACATATTACATAAAAATAGTAAATAAGTTATAATCAAAAAATGGCAATAAGACTACATAATACCCTTTCAGGGCAAACAGAAGAGATAAAAACCAATAAGCCTAAAGAGGTGTCTATGTATCATTGTGGTCCAACGGTTTACGACTATTTACATATTGGAAACATGAGAGCATACATATTTGCTGACACACTTAGACGCACATTTGAATATGAAGAATATAA
>CAZUJN010000003.1:2353-74314 GCA_964620475.1 uncultured Candidatus Saccharibacteria bacterium
GGAATATATTTTGATGTTTCTACATATAAAGATTATGGAAAATTGGGTCATATAAACCTAGGCGGTCTCGAAGCTGGTTCTAGGGTTGAATTTAATTCTGAAAAACACACACCTCATGATTTTGCATTATGGAAATTTTCAAATCCAAATGAAAAACGTCAACAAGAATGGGAATCCCCTTGGGGTGTAGGCTTTCCAGGTTGGCATATAGAATGTTCGGCTATGAGTCAAAAATATCTGGGTGAAAATTTTGACATACACACAGGTGGTATAGATCATATACCAGTACATCACAATAATGAGATAGCACAAAGTGAATGTGCAAATCATAAACCTTTAGCCAATATATGGATGCATTCAGCATTTTTGAATTGGAAAGATAAAAAGATGAGTAAATCTGATGGCACTTTTGTTACTTTATCAGATCTTGAGAAACAAGGTATAAACCCTATGGCTTTTAGATACTTTATCTTACAAGCTCGCTATAGTCAGCCAATATTTTTTGAAATGGAAAATATAGAGGCATCACAAACTGCTTTAAACAGATTGAAAAACAGAATACAGGATATATTGAAAGAAAACAAAAACGTAGATGAAAATAATATATTAAATAAAATATCTGAAACTATCGACAATGATCTTGATACACCCAAGCTTATCGCCTATTTATGGGAATTAGTTAAGGATGAAAATATAAATCAAAATATTATAGAAAAGTTTGATTCCCTACTTGGTTTAAAATTATTGGAAATAGAAAAAATAGATATACCTGAAGAAATTCAAAAACTTATAGAAGAAAGAAAAATTGCTCGCCAAAATAAAGACTGGGCAAAAGCAGACGAAATCAGAGAGACAATAAAAAAAATCGGCTTCGAGCTACTGGATGGTAGCGAGACCGATATACGCCGCTTATAGGCATTATGTGTCAGCGAGGGGGAGACTGGCTGGTTCGGAACATGGGACTTGTCCTTACCTCTCCCCCTCGCCTTAACACATTCGGCCGCGCGGGTTCATATATATTAGCATGTCTACGGATTTTGTCAACAGTTATACACATAGAGGATTTGATATAATGTTTTTATGACTACTATCTTATTTATATATATAATTCATCACATAGTATTAGCGCTCGGTTTAGCAACATCATTGATAATAGATATATTCATAATCATAGTAGAAAAAACTAAGAAGATTAGAGGTATAGAGAAAAATATTATGAGCAGATCATTGTCTTATTCATTTATATTTTCCTTATTTATATTTTTAATACAAGCGGTATATTTCTTTTTTGTATACTCCACTTTTATACCCTTCACAATGAGAACATATACTTTTTCAGCTATAACATTTTTGTTGTCAGCTGTATTATTGTTTTCAACAGCAACACAAAAATATTATCAATTTAAAATATTACAAAGATATCAAGAACAACATCATCATTTGTCAGATAGTTTTATAAATCATCATAAAGAATTTAAACAAACTTCTGTAATCATTTTGATACTTTGGCTAGCTTTATACATAGCTTATATTTTGATATAGATAAATTAAACATATGACACAGCAAAACCTCAACAATAACAACAAAGCTATACATAATCTTAAACTACCGCCATATAGTCTAGAGGCAGAACAAGCTGTTTTAGGGTCTATAATGATACGCCCTGACGCTTATGCAGAGATTGCCGACATTATATCTGAAGATATGTTTTATAGTGAGAAACATAAAAAGATTTTTAAAGGTATAACCAGTCTGTTAGAAAAAGGTAATCCCGTTGACTATTTGTCATTAAAAAACACTTTAGATACACAAGGTACACTTGATCAAGTCGGAGGTGCCTCATATCTTGCTGAACTTGTACAAATGGTTCCATCAGCAAGTAATATAGAATACTATGCACGCATATTGGAAAAAAAGTTTATGATGAGAAAACTCATCAATGCTTCTGAGAATATAGCTAATACAGCTTATGCTGAAAAAGATGATTTGGAAAATATATTAGATTCTGCTGAAAAAGAAATATTCGGCATTACACAGAAAAATACGAAAAGTACCATAACTTCTATAAAAGATGGTTTGGTTGAAGCATGGGATAGTATTGATAAATTGCACAGTAATGCAGATGAGATCAGGGGTGTTCCAACAGGCTTTGTTGATATAGACAATAAACTTTCAGGTCTACAAAAATCAGATCTTATCATCTTGGCAGCCCGTCCATCTGTCGGTAAAACATCTTTTGCTCTTGATATAGCCAGAAACGCAGCAGTTCATAGTAATACACCTGTGCTTATATTTTCTCTAGAAATGAGTGCTCAACAACTCCTATATCGTATGATATCTTCACATTCACGTGTGGATTCATGGAAGCTTAGAACCGGTAAATTAAATCTCAACAACTCTGAAGAATATGAAAGACTTCAGCACGGTATAGGTGAGCTTTCTAATGCGCCTATATATATAGATGATCAAGCGGGTACAAATATCATAAAAATGAGAAGTACTGCCAGAAAGATAAAATCAGAAAGAGGTTTAGGGCTTATAGTTGTCGACTATTTGCAACTTATGTCCCCTACACAAAGTCGTAATTCAGACAATGTGGTTCAACAGATATCAGAAATATCTAAATCCTTAAAACATCTTGCCCGTGAATTGGATGTACCTGTTCTAGCCCTATCACAGCTTTCTCGTGCCGTTGAACAACGTCAAGGTAAACCTCGTCTATCTGACCTTCGTGATTCTGGATCTATTGAGCAAGATGCCGACATTGTTATGTTTATTCACCGCGAAGATAGATATAAAGATCATTCAGAAAGAGACAATATGGTTGAGATACTTATAGAAAAACACAGAAATGGTCCAACAGGTATGGTCAGATTAAAATTCGACGACAAACATTCATGTTTCTTATCTGTTGAGAAAAGTGATTATGATGATTTTCAATAAAAATATTTTCTAATTATCATGGAAGAACTTGTAGAATTATTTAAAAAATTTCCTGGTATAGGACCAAGACAAGCAAAAAGGTTTGTTTCTTTTTTGATGCATAGCAATAATAGTTATAGACAAGATCTTATAACAGGAATAAGTAGTATAAATAATAATGTTATAACCTGTTCATCATGTAATCGTAAATTTATTAATTATAGAAATAATGATAAATGTAATGTATGCGCAAAAAAACGCGAAGATAAAAATCTGCTTGTATTAGCTTATGACAATGATATAGAGATATTTGAAAAAACTTTAGTTTACAACGGTCAGTATTTTATACTTGGAAAATATATTCCACTCTTTTCTGAAAAAGCACATGAATACATTGATTTTGATAAAATGTATAAAAGGATAGATGATTTAAAAACAAAAGGTTTAGAAGAAATAATATTAGCCTTGAACGCAACCTCTGATGGAGATTATACTGTGAAAGTTTTAAAGGAAAATATAAGTAAGAAATTTCCTGAGATAAAAGTAACATTACTTGCACGTGGTATATCAAATGGTGCTGAGATAGAATACGCCGATCAAGATACATTGAGAGAGGCGTTGAGGTTTAGACGATAACAAAAAACACCCTCTCGGGTGATTTTTTATTATGTTAGTTTATTGAATCTATCTTAACTTCGAAGTATGGTTGTCTGTGACCATTCTTTACGAAATATTTTGATTTTTGTTTGAACTTTCCTACTACAACTTTTTTATGACGAGCTATGTCTGTTATAGTTGCTGTTACTTTAGAACCATTTATAGTTGGTGTACCTAGAGTTATAGCTGAACCATCATCTTTAAGTAATACCATATCAAATGTAACAGTATCACCGATATTAAAATCAGCACCTAGTTTTTCTATCTTTAGAGTTTCACCTGAAGATACTCTGTATTGTTTACCTCCTGTCTTTATAACAGCTTGTGTTCCTTGTGTTTTAGCCATGATTTACAAATAATAGCCTATTTTAAAGGAAATTGCAAGAGCCCAATACTAAAGCTCAACCCCCTTCTTACTCATCAAAAATACAGATATCATTGGTACCACCATACAAGTTAGATAGCCTAGATTACCTTGAAAAAACAACTCAAAAGGCTTATCTAAGTTGAAAACGTCTTTATCTGGTAATATATGAAAACATATACCTATAGTTAATAGAACTATACCTATAGACAATAATACTGATTCCATTACACCTTTAATATTATGATGTATTCTATAGCTTTCTATAATACGATGCATAGCAATATAAACTGGAATCAGTATTATCAAAAATACAATTAGATTATTTAAAAACACACTTAGACCAAACAAATCATCTATATTTTTCGGTTTAAAATATTCTAAAACAGCTTTATATATAACCATAGTTGGATAAGCCATGATTATTATTTTAAAAAGAAAATCCTTTCCGCGAACAAATGAAAATAGAATCAGAAACAATAATACTATGTATAGTGTTAAATATTGCATAAAAATATTATATCATTAATAACCCAACTTCTTCAATTTTTCTATAACATCTTTCACTTCCCCTCCAACTTTTTTTGGCATGTCAACTTTCAAAGTTATAAACATATCATCTCTTTTTTTATTAGACATGATTCCTCCTTTCTCTTTAGCTCTTAAAATATCACCATTAACTGATCCATGTGGAATCGTCAATATAAAATCATGATCAAATGAATGTATCTTCACATCTCCTCCACCTATAGCAGTAGATAAAGGTATATGTTGAGTCATATAAACCTTTGTTCTGTCTTTTTTAAAATTAAGATCAGGCTTTATACTTATCTGTATATATAGATTACCATCTACTCCACCCGCGATTGATTCACCTCTTCCTTGTACTCTAAGTTGTTCACCATTCTCTATACCACCAGGTATATGTATAGTTAATGATTCTTTTTCTTTCACGACACCCGCACCATGACATGTATGACATTTTTTAGATGGTATTTTTCCAGAGCCTTCACAATATTCACAAACATATTGTTGTTCCATAGCACCTAATATAGTTCTTTGTATCTTCGTAACAAACCCTTGTCCGTCACAATGACTACATGTTTTCAAATCGGTACCTTTAGTTCCATGACATGTATTACATGTTTTATGTCTGTTATACTCTATAGTCTTATCTACACCCAAAAGAGACTCTTTAAAAGATATTTGAACATTAACAGCTATATCTTGACCCCTCTTTTGTCTTGATGAAGAACGTCTGCCCCTGCCCCCACCTCCAAACATAGAACCGAAAATATCTCCAAGATCAAATTCCATACCGGCCCCTTGATTGAATCCTGAAAAATCAAAACCATCGAAACCACCAAAACCACCTTGTTGACTGCCACCCATGTTTGGTCCAGCTGATCCAAAAGTGTCATATTGTTGTCTTTTTTTAGAATCAGACAATACAGAATAAGCTTCATTTATCTCTTTGAACTTTTCATCCTTGCCACCATTTTTATCAGGATGATGTTCTAAAGCAAGCTTACGAAAAGCTTTTTTAATCTCATCCTGTGTAGCGTTTTTATCAACTCCGAGTGTTTTATAATAGTCTTTATTCATAATGATTTTTATATAATAACATATATGTCAATATTTTTGGAGGATATTTTATAAGTATTTACTTTTATGTAAAATAGTTGTAAAGTTACGAATGTTAAACCCTTTCCAAAATGAGAAAATTTCCTATTACCAGCATTATCCTGGAGACAGTCCGAAAGGTCCCATCTAGTAGACGAAACAGTCTACCTAAGACAGTACACGACTTTCAAACTTGGATACCGGGCATTCATTACAGTGAATCCTTCCTAACGGTTGGACATGAATGGATACGCATCGGGAGACAAAGATTGGAGTTTGATTCGGTTGAGGAATGCCTTTTACCGAGTCTAGAGAAGATTATTACGGTTAATGTGAGTGACTCCCTGAGACCTAACACAACAGCAACCCTCTATGTCCAAGCCTCTCTCAAGGATTTCATATCAGAATTCCATAACATTCAACTCGAACTGCGTCTCGACTTCGTATAGCGTGAAAACCACCAACCGGTTGGCTAGTAGCGCTTTTTTTATTATCTCTTAGGCATATATGCAAGTGGATCTAGGTACGCCGACACAGCAGCTATAGGCATATATAAATCACGTCCTGGACAAGATGCACTTGGACGAGAAGTTGCATTTACAGCGTCAGCTGGGTACATACTTACATGAAGATGTGGGCCGGTTGAATAACCTGTATTACCACTAAAACCAACTACTTGCCCTGTGGTAACTCTAGTTCCAGCAGTCAATGAATGTTGAGAAAGATGACCATAAGTTGAAGCTAATCCATTATCATATTTTATAAGTATCCATTTACCAAAAGAAACACCTCTACAGGTTGTATCTGTGTCACCCTGAGCAACCAAAATACCGTTGGCCATAGCTTTGACAGGAGTACCAACCTTAACACCAAAATCTACACCATTATGTGAACCTGATTTATATAATCTTTTTGATGCATTTGTAACTCCGAATTGTTGAGTTATTCTTACATCATCAACAGGCCAATCAAGTGGAGATGATCCCGCTTTAGGTATTGATTTTGGATCAAGTATATACTTAAGTTTATTTTCATAATCAAACATTTCTTTCTCAAAAGCCTCTTTTTGTTTCTTTCTATCGGCTAAAAGCTTTTTATAAGTACTTTCTTGATTTTTAGTTATATCAAGCTCTTTTTTCTGTTCAGCCTTAACTATATTTAAAGATGTCTGTTTAGTTTTAAGCAAGGCTTTTTCTTTTTCTAAAGATTCTTTTTTTATTTGTTCTTCTGTTTTATCTTTTTCTAGGGCTTTCTTAATTTGTATTATATCTTTTACACTATCTTGTATTTTTTCTTGAACTATTTGCAAAAACCCTATTTCTTTAACAGAAGATAAAACATTTCCATCTCTCAAAAAATTTTCAACTATACTGGTACCATCAAGCATATATTGACTATACAGACTTTCTCTCATACCTTGACGAAGCCTAAACATCTTTTCTTCATTGCCTGTTATTTGTGTAGAAATCTTATTTATCTCTAGATTTGTCTTATCTATAGATACCTGACTTTTTCTAATATCAGCATCTATTGATTTAACCTGATTATCGAGCGTTTTTATATAATTACTCAAAGTTTGGGCTGACTTTGATGTCTTATCAGCTAACTCCGAATAAGTCTTAATCTCCTCCTCAAGTTTTTTTATAAGTTGAGCTCTCTCATTTATCTTGGTCTGTAATTCAGCTGAGCTATCTTCTGCTCTTGTATAATTTTTTAGACCAAATACAGTCAATAAAATCAATACTGATAATAAAAAAAATCTGTGACTCCTAATAATCATATACTGAATATTATATCACAGATCTCTTTATTAACGACGTAGGGTGAGAGAAATAAAAGTGTTTTCACTTTTATTTCCGAACCGAGGAGTTAAAGATGACATCTATTTTCTTCTAATTATTTTTGGTTTACCACCGTAAGCATCTAACTCAATCTCAACCTTATCACCAACATAAATACGTATACGATTATACTTCATTTTACCACTCATATAAGCTATTAACACATTCTCATCTTCTAGTTGTACTCTAAAATGAGTATCGGGTAAGGCCTCGATAACTGTACCTATTAGAACTATTTTATCTTGATTTGACATATAGGAGGTATGATAGCACACTTGTTTATAATTTTACAGTATATATTAAAACACCCCACCTCTCGGTTTGAGAAGCGGGATGGAGAAAATATCAACGAAGCGATCACTTGACCAGTGTATTCAAAAGCCAATCAGCGAACGGCCAGACCACATTCAAGTTGGTCTTTGGATCTTTGTGATGCAAGCGATGATGGTTGTTGATGAAAATGAACCAGCGACGGTTTTCAAACCATCTACCTTTTGGATCATGCATACACCAGTGAAAATATTCATAGGTGCAGTAGTAAAGGAAGAAAACAATAGCTGTGACAATCAAAGGCCACCAAATCATCAAAACAGCCGCACACACGAGAGCAACCGGCGATGTAGCGATGATCAGAAGAACTATCCAATTCCACCAAGCCATAGGTATAGTCTTCCTGTCGGCATCTTGTTTTTCTGGTTTATGATTTCTCAACTCATATGTCTTACCGGGGCCGAAGATGGAATGATGAATCTTATGGTGGGCATTATAAGCATAGCGAAAACCAAAAGGTATGTTGTGCATGACGTATTTATGTAGCAACCACTCAAAGAGTGAAGCGTACACAACAGAAAAAAGAACAACCACAATAACCGGCAGTATATTTAAAAGGTGCATGATATTATTATATCAGAATAAGACTAAAATAGATCCACAAATATATTATCAACCTTACTTTCAACATCATTTAAAGAAACCTCATAAACCTCTCCTGTCTGTCTATTTTTTATTTCAAACACATTCTTAGATAAACCCTTATCGCCAACTATTATTTGTATTGGCATACCATATAGATCTGCATCAAAGAGTTTTGCCCCTGGACCAATATTATTTCTATCATCGAATAAAACCTCATATTTAGATTTTAATAAATTATAAACACTCTCGGCAACTTTATACGTATTATCATTATCATCTTTATGTAAGGACACAACTTCTATATGATATGGTGCAATATTTTTTGGCCATATAAGACCTTTATCGTCAGCATATTTTTCGACAATAACACCCATAACTCTAGTTATACCAACACCATAAGAACCAAGTATGACAGGCTTTTTATTACCCTCCTTATCCATAAAGTTTAAACCCATTTGTTCACATTTATCAGGCCCAAAAGAAAAAATGTTTCCAACCTCAGCAGTTACATGTTTTTCTAATTTACTTTTATCAATAGATTCATCTATGGCCTCTTCATTATAAACAACATTATTTTCTTTATCTATATATATAACATCCTCCCCTGCATCACATATAGTTTGAAATTCATGAGATACATTTTTAGTAAATACACCACCAGTCGCTACTGTAACATAAGTGTCTTTTCCAAGACCGCATCTATTATAAATATTTTTATAAGCCTCTATCATACTGTTATAAAAGTCTTCATGTTGTTTCTCATCTTCAGAAAAAGAATATAAATCCTTCATCAAAAATTCTCTTCCACGCATAATACCACTTTTGGCACGAAGTTCATTACGAAGTTTTGTTTGAAATTGATAAACATATATAGGAAGCTCTTTATATGAGTTTATAAAATTCTTCATCATTTCTGCTATAGGTTCCTCATGAGACCAACCGAAGCCAACTTCTGTACCATTTTTTAATTGACTTTTAAACCATATATCTACAGTTTCATCATCCCAACGGCCTGTTTGTTCCCAAGTTTCTTTTTTCTGAAGAGAAGACATTATCATCTCCTGTCCATTAACTTTATTCATTTCGTCTCTAACTATAGACTTTATATTTTCCAGAACCTTTAAACCAAAAGGTAGATATGCATAAACACCGGCCATTTCTTTATGAACATAACCAGCTTTTATAAGTATTTGGGCGTTTTTTGCTAACTCATCTTTTGGATATTCTTTACGAGTTTTGGTGAAAATATTTGTATGTCTCATAAAGATGATAATATCACAAAAACTATTTAACCTCTACACTTATATGATCTTCATCTGAGACCTTACTCATCCAAAATGGAGAGTATTTAACAGTCATTTCCATGTTTTTAGCTATCTCATTCTTGATTTTCTTCATAGTCTCTTTTGAAAAACCTTTGAATACTGAGGCGACTTTATCTTTTTTAACCCGTGGAGTTATTTCAAGAGTTAAGTTTTTAAATGATATAGGTTGACCATTTATATCTTGAGCTAATTCATAATCATTTATATTTATCTCATATTCTATTAAGTCAGGAATTGTTGAAAACACTTTCACATATTCTTGTATAAGTTTACTATTATTATATAAAGCTTTTTCAAAATCTTTTTTATCTACAACAACTAAAGCATTTTGATTGGTATTGGTATCATAGATGAGACTTTTCTTTAGTGGTATAAAATTATCTGGTATTAGAGATAAAACCTCGTCATTTGGAATATTGCTATTATTAGTCACAGTGGTAGAAGCCTCATCTTGAGATGTCTTGCTAATATAATCTATGGCATAAAATTTATCATACGCAGTTGTACCTTTCAAACCTATAACTTTATATCCAGACGTAGTAGTTGATAAATCTTTATCTGTTGTAGGTTTTACACTTGTTTTACCTTGTAAGTAATAAGTCTCTCCCCCAACATCAAATCTAGTGTTCTCACGAAGCGGCATTTCTGATCCAGTGTTATTTATGAATACAACTTTCTTAGCCGGTGATTTACTTGTTGTTGTTGCATTTAATATAAAATACTCAGCATTATTATTTACAACAACTGAAGTACTAGCTACATCCTGTACAGGAGCAAATATATTTCTCTTTGTATCATTAACATATATTAAATTATATGAAAGTGTCGTACTCGCGTTTGAATTTTTCTCCGATAATATCATCGGTATATTATCCTTTACCTCTAGTATTACGGTCTTAGATTGAAATGATATAAATGTCTTGTTGTTAAATACGGAATAATAAACAACAGACATAATAATCACAGTAATCAAAAACAATATGAGCGGGGTTTTACTACTTTTATCTTTACCATCTATGGTGTGATAAACTCTATTATTAAATGAAGGTTCACTCTTCAAAATACGTACCTCGTTTTCAGCTTTACGTGTTTTTATGAAGCTATTTTTTTTAGGTGGTACTATATCTCCGTACATAGTTATATTTTAGTTTAAAATATTTTTTTAGTAAATATATTTAATTCATTTGTTAATAATTTACTCATCATATATACATCATTTTTGAAATTATCAGCCAATATTAAACCCAGAGTATAATAGGCATCTTCATCCAAGGTGTATATATTTATCTTTACGTCTTTAACTATGTTTTCCATATCTATAGAGTCTACAAAATTTCTTATTTGTATTTTCATGAATTCAAGATTTAGATTTATTTGAATATTTATCTTTTCCTGAACCTCTGAATTTAAATCTGGCCATATATTATCTAGACTTTTCTCCAATTTATTAACATTCAAGGACTTTGACTTAAGTATTTTATCTAACATAATATCATCTATATGAAGAGCTTCTTTGATCTTTGTTTTTACATTTACACAACCACAGGGTATAAAAAGGGTTGAAACAATGCGACCACCGTGAACATATATCAAATCAATACTTTGATCTTCTATAATAATTCTAAGTTCATTACTCTCTTTATTATCTCTGTTTAACTCATTTACATATGAATATATAGAATCTATTTTTATATTATGTAGATGGAAAATTGTCTCTAAAGTATTTTGTAATTTATTTAAAAAATTTGTGGAAGAAAATATACTTAAATATTGTAAATGCAAAAATCTGGCTTTTTGATTATTCAAACTCTTAACACTATAACCGTTTAAGGAAATATTAAATATATCATTTTTAACAAGACTTAAATTATCATGTTGCTTGTGAACTATCATCTTTTCTATCATACGTTGATCAATGGTCTGATCTTTTTCAAAATCTTTTTCAAGATTAATAATCTCATATATACTCCAAGGATTTGTTAAAATAACCTTAATATCTTTGATATTTTTATGATTATTTTTAAAAATATCTGTCTTTATAAAATCCTGACATATATCTTTACAAACAAAAACAACCCTATTTTCATAATCATCGTGGGATTCGTCTAATATATGAGAAAATTTCTGTGTACCTAAAATAGTGTATGTATCATTATCAAATGAATACATACTTATTGCATACGGTCTGATTAAGAAAACTATTTGCATCAATTATATTATAGCAAATTTTATTCATTTTACTCAATCAGAATTCGTTTTATTCCAACATTGCCTTTATTCTCCTCACACCCTGACTCACCGCCTCTTCTTTTACTATCTTGAAATGACCTAACTCTGAAGTATTTTCAACATGTGGACCACCACAAAATTCTTTTGAAAATGCATCATCCAATGAATCACCGATATAATAAACGTTTACCATATCACCATATTTATCAGCAAAGAAATGAAGAGCCCCTGATTCTATTGCTTTTTCTTTTGGTAAAATCTCCATCTTTACAGGTAAAGCAGCTTGTATTTTTTCATTTACAATATCTTCTACTTTTTGTTTTTCATCATCTGTTAGTTTTCTATCATATGAAAAATCAAAGCGCATTCTTTCTGTTGTTATATTTGAGCCTTTTTGACCAACCGTCTCACCTAACACTTGTCTTAAGGCCTGATGAAGTAAATGTGTAGCTGTATGATAACGAGTTTCTATCACACCATCACCCGAAAGCCCTCCTTTAAACTTCTTTTCTGCTCCAGCACGAGAGTTTTCTTGATGTATAGCGAACAGTTGATCAAATTCTGTTCTATTTATAGATAATTTATTTTCTTTGGCTAATTCTTCAATCATCTCAATAGGAAAACCATATGATTCAAACAATGTAAAAACTTTTTGTGAATCTATCATTTCTATATTACCTTCTTTGTTTGATTCTATTATTTTATTAAATTCTTTTATACCTTGTATAAGAGCTTTTCTGAACTTTTTTTCTTCTGCGTTTATCGCTACTTTTATAGTCTCTTTTTGACGAGCGATATTTTCATAGATATCTTTATAATAATCTGTAAAAGTGTCAGCTATCATATATAGAGAATTTTCAGGAAGTTTTAATACATCAGCATGACGAAGGGCACGACGTATTAGACGACGAAGTATGTAACCTTGATCTGTATTAGAAAATTCTACACCATCAGCCAACATAATAACCGCGGTTCTAACATGATCAACTATAATACGAGTTGATTTTACTTGTTCAAATTCTGCTATATTAATATCTTCTGATTTCAAAGATTGAACTTTATCTATAGCGGGTTTAAATATATCAGTTTCAAAAACAGAATTTACACCTTGTACCATCATGACTATTCTTTCAAAACCTGAACCTGTATCTACGTTTTTATTTTTAAGTTTATCAACAATCTTCCCATCTTTTTTCAAATATTCCATAAACACATCATTCCAAACCTCGACAACTTCTCCTCTGTCATCTTTCTCTATATATTCATCGAATGACAAACCTTCTGTATATTTACCTGTTGTATCATAAAACATCTCAGTATCTGGTCCACAAGGTCCATTATCTCCCGCACTCCACCAATTATTTTTCTTTGGCAAGAAATATATACGATTTGTTGACATACCATTTTTCTCAAATATATTTTTCCATATCTCTGCTGATTCTTCATCTTTTGGAGCATCTTCATCACCCTCAAAACAAGTTACATATAGACGATTTGCGTCTAAACCAAAACCATATTCTTTATTTGTTAATAAATCAAAACTCCATTCTATAGCCTCTTTTTTAAAATAATCACCCAAAGACCAATTTCCCATCATTTCAAAGAAAGTAAGATGTCTATTATCGCCAACATCTTCTATGTCGATTGTCCTGATACATTTTTGTATAGAACAAAGTCTGCGACCATGTGGATGCTCTTGACCCAATAGATACGGCACAAGTGGTTGCATACCGGCTATATTAAAAAGCACTGATGAATCGTTTTCGGGGATGATCGGTGCTGAATTTAATATATGATGATTTTGATTTTTGAAAAAATCTAGGAATTTTTGTCTTATTTCATGAGACGACATAGTTTCTTTCATAGATTTATGATTATACATGATTTTATGGGTTGTGTCGACAGGTTTTAAGGTTTGTGTTGATGTTTCGTAACAGTTCTTGGTTACACTTGACTTTATCTGTAGTTGTGATATATTACAAAAGTCATGAGTCAGAGATCTCTGCTGCGGACGCATCCTTCTGGGAGGTGGGATGATAGCTACAGAAAGATCTCAAAAAGCCGGTCCCGTGTAAACGCGGGTCCGGCGATTTTTTTATTTAAAACAACTTCTCCACTTCACTCAAATCCTTCTCTATTTTCTTTAAACCTTTTAAGAAGAAATCTGGTTTCGTTGTGTCTATACCAATACTTTTAAATATATCTTCAGGTGACATAGATCCGCCAGCACTTAAAAACTTTTTAATTTTCTCTACAAACTTTTTATCTTTTTTATATTCTTCATATAAAGCATTAGATATAAGTTGACCATAAGCATATGTATATACATAGAAAAATACACGAAAATGAGATATATAAACATAGGCATATCCATCCAAGTTATTTACATCCACAGCATCACCAACATAAGAACGACGACAGTCAGCAAACATCTCAGCTAATTCTTCATGTGATACATAACCTTTTTTATTTATTGCTTCATGTATTTTTTCTTCATATTTAAAATATGCTATTTGAGCAAATATTGAAAACACATTGTCTTGTATCTTTGTAATCATCAAATCTCTTTTTTCTTCAGGCTTAGCTATTTCTAATAGATTATCAAATAATACATTTTCAAAAAAAGTCGATGCCACTTCAGCTACTGATATAGGATATTCTTGATAAACAGGATCTTGTTTTTTTGATAAATCAGAATGTATAGCATGACCCATCTCATGAGCAAGTGTAGCCACATCGTTCAATTTATTTGTATGATTCAACATCACATATGTAGGCACACCTGTCATAGGTGAACAAAACGCACCACTACTCTTACCCACCCTTGGATAAACATCTATTTGTCCATTTTCTAGATAGGAATCCAATATCTTGGCAAATTCAGGATCTATTTGATTAAATGAATTTCTAACCAGTTCAACAGCTTTATTAAAATCAATCTTGGTCTTAGCGCCTTTAGCTGTAGATAATCCTGTGGCTAATTCGGCTATAGTTATTTTCTTATCTTCACTTTTTTCTAAAGTATTTAATATTTTAGCTTTAAGTTTAAAAAATCTATGAGATATGTGATTGTTTTTAGTCACTACATTTACCAAGTTTTCTATAGATTTTTTATCATTTCTAAAATCCATAATAGTGCCCTCATATGGCTTAGTAAAACCACGAAGATTATCATCTATCTTTTTATTTTGTATAACAGCATTTAACTCTGCTTCAGCCACAAAAGAGATTTCTTTATATTTTTCCATCACCAATTTATGTAACGCTCTTCTATCTTTTCGAGGAAGATCTGCTTTTATACCCATAGCCTCAGACAATGATAAAGTCTTACCTTTGAATGCTACAGTTTGAGCGTTTCGATTCTTGTTAGCAAAATCTTCCCAAGAACTATGAGCCACCCTAGCTTTATCTGTTAAAATCTTTTCTTCATTCTCAGATAGCATGTGTTTACCTTGTTCAAAACGAGTTTTCAAAAGATAATGATACTTACTTAAAGTTTTATCCCTTAAATATTTATCTTGTAAATTTTTATCCATCTTTGATAAAGCTAAGTCGAAGAACAAAACTTTTTTATAACTTTTCAAATATTGATCTGAAAATTTATTCATCTTAGCTTGAATATCATTGTTGGCTGTATTGATAGCCTGTTCAAGGTGTAAATACCATAGAGGTATGGTAGAACAACTCAAGGCTGTGTCATTATAATCATTTAAAGCCTTAAGTAATGTTTTTGAAGATTTGATAAATTTTTTATCTTGATATTTTTTGGCAAAATCAGAAAGTATTTTATCTATCTTTTTTATATCCCTTTCTATTTTAGGATCATTTATACCTTTATATATTTTTGAGAAGTCCCACTCTGTTTTGATATTTGTCATAAGGCTGATTTTAGCATGTTTTTAAGGGTTTTTTAAACCACTTGCATGATTTAATATATGGTGGTATATTATTGAAGTCACTGTAGACAAACTGAACTTAACCCCAATTGCAACATGAACCAGAAATTCCGTATCCTCAATACCTCACCTTACCTCGCCGCCGGCACCGCCGCCTTGAACACCAAGAAATCATCGACCTCGTTCTGCGGCACCGGTACGGCCCCGTCCGAACACTCTGGCTGCTCCTGCGGCGGTTCCGGGTGCTCCCGGTGCCAATGCAACGGCTAACGGTCATCAAGGCCGACAAGCCGAAAGGCATTGGAGAAATCCACAACGACCTCACGGTCAAACCCCACGTGTGGGATCCTCGGATCCCCACGCTTTTTTTATTTCCTAAATATAGTAAACTTAAATCCATGAAAATAATCACATGGAATGTTAATGGTCTACGTGCTGTATGGCGTAAAGGAGAATTTCAAAACCTTATCAAAAAACAAAAACCTGATATACTCGCCATACAAGAAACTAAATCTCACATAGAACAACTTGAAGATGACACAAAAGATCATGCTGGATATTATTCATACTTTGAATCAGCAACTATGAGAAAAGGATATTCTGGTGTGGCTATATATTCCAAAGAACATGCCAAGAAAGTAACAGGCACATTGGGTGACAAAAATTTTATAGACGATGAAGGCAGAACAATTATAGCTGAATATGAAAAATTTTATTTAATGAATTGTTATTGGCCAAATGGCGGAAAATCTCCTGAACACTTTCAATACAAACTTGATTATTATGATAAATTTTTAGCCTTGGCTAAAAAACTTGAAAAGAAAAAACCTGTAATATTTTTAGGTGATATAAATGCAACTGTTGCCGACATAGATCTAGCTCGTCCAAAAGAAAATAAAGGACAGCTTGGATGTACCGACGATGAGAGAAATAGACTCGCAAAATATTGCAAAGATTTTATAGATGTATATAGAGATAAATATCCCGAAAAGCAGGAATACACTTGGTGGGATATGAAGACTAGAAGTCGTGAGAAAAATGTAGGTTGGCGTATTGATTATATTTTCATAAGTAAAAGTTTAAAAAATAAAGTTAAAAGTATAAAAATACTTGGAGATATGATGGGATCTGATCACTGTCCGGTGATGTTAGATATAGAGTTATAATGTAAGGGTTTTTATATTACTTGACAATAGTATATATTATGTGCTATAATATATACATGTTCAGAACCCTTACATTGATTGTGGTCTTAGCAGCAACTGCCCAGGCCATCGCCATCATCGGAGAGTCTAACCGCTCTCCACAAAACCAAACCGGGTCCGTGGACCCAATCAATGCCCACTTCAACATGGGCAAACTCTGGGACCAACAATAGTCCCAAAAACCAACCTCGACACCCCCCGGTCGACGGTTTTTTTTATTTATGCCTTCCTCGTATCATAAGCCCAGTGAAGTAATGCCTGCCTTTGTCTTCTTCTACAATTCACATCCCCTACTCTACAATTATGAACTATCTGTGCTAAATGCCTTCGCATCATTTTCCATCTTTTTATTTGTCTTTGATCTTCATCAGGAATTCTTCTACCCATATAATATCGACAATACCACTGAAACCAACCTCGAGGATCTTCTTCATATATCCAACCTTTTTCTCTCCATACTTTTAAAGGTTGACTAGCATTAACTTTGAAATAATTAATATCTTTATCACGTTTATTACTTTTATCATCAACAAACTTAGCCTTTTCAAACCAATCTTTAGGAAATTCTTTTTTACAATCACGCATATATATACCACCAAATACACCTAAACTTAACATCTCTTTCGGCGTTAATTGGGGTCGAAAATCTTTATCAAAATTTTTACCAATTTCTTCTGTTAAAAAATATTGATAATTTTTCTGCATTTTATCATTTACAATGACTTTCTTTTTCATATATTTATATTAAATATTTTATCACGATTTGTTGATCCCGAAATTAATTCTATATTAGATTTTGATGTATTAAAATATTTAGCCAATGCTTTTATAACAGCCTCATTGGCTTTACCATCTTCTGGAACCTCTTTTATCCAAACTTTATATGTATCCATTTTATTTTCTAAAAAATCAAATCCTTCTTGTGGGATTTTTTCAACTTTTTCTTCTTTTGAAAATGGTTTTGCTTTAACTAGGATTTTCATGTTTCTGATGTATCTTACCCCACACTATTAGCGGAATAATTATTATCACAGTTGATAATAATATAAACGGCATATTAATAACCAACTCTCCAAAATAATAAATCATGAACCCTAATGGTGCAGTCACAATCAAAGTCGCGAAGAAATAAGTTGAGTATTTTATCTTAGTTAATCCCGCTACATAATTTATAATGTCAAAAAATGGACTCGAAACGAATCTCAAAGTAATCAAGCCGAGAAACTTTTCTTTCTCAGAAAGTTTATCTTCGAATGAGTGTATTTGTTGTATGGGTATAAACTTCTTTAGAAATGGCTCTCTAAATCTTCTACCAATATAAAATGAAATCATCGAGGCTATCATAATAGCAATCTCAGCCAATATAAATCCATAAAACCAGCCAAATATAGCTATACCTATGGTATCAAGTAAAAGTCCTGGTATAGGCGGAATAATAACTGGTATAGTTCTAACTATAATAAATATAACTGGTGCAGCTATAGGATAATCTATTAATATTTGTTTAAAAAATTCAAGCATAATTTTATTTATCAAACATTGTTAATAAATATTGATCTATAAATTTTTGATCAAGATTATAAAAATATATTCCATCTTGATGAAGTTGTGTAGCTAAAGGTACACCAACGAAACGCCAATGCCACGGTTCATAAGCATAATAAGTATTGCCTTTTGGATATGACAATACAAATCCATATTTATATGCATTATTTTTCAACCATTCAAATTCTCTGGTTGTATCAAATTTATAATTAAGATTTGGCATAGATTTTGTAGCCAAATCAACAGTAGTACCAAGTTGATGCTCTGAATAACCCTGCTCTGCTACAAAACGATTTGCAGTATTTGCTCCATAAGTCATCTTATTTTGAGTCTTAAGGGTTGCCTGTGTGCCAAAAGATCTATAAGCAGAAACAACAAGAGGTTCGACGCCTTCTTTTCTAGCATCATCTATCATTGAAGTTAAAAATGGTAATACATTTGTATGTAATTTATACTCAACATTTGTATTTAAAATATAATCGGAAGGTATTTTTTCGACACTAACAGGAGAATAATTTTCATTTAAAAAATAAACTTTGGAATATTTTTTTAGAAGTTGAGGATCTGATTTTGCAAGTTTGTCTAGATTTATAACTTTATCTTGTAAATCTTTATTCTTTTTACTTTCTTCAGCTATCACTCTTGATAATGTTGAATATAAATCATTAAAAGATTCTCTCGATGTGTTTGTTATATCATTTAATGATTTTATACTTTCCTCATATAAAGAAAGTTTTCTGGATAAAATTCCAGCACGATATTCATTAATGAAGATGTATGAGATAAGAAGCAACAAGATGATTATAGAAATAATTATTCTAGATTTTTTCATATTATTTTATTATAGCAAATAGTGTAATAAAAAAGCACATGAACCCTTGTGGGGTGCATGTGCGTTTGACGGACCAACCGTCATGACGATTCACATCTTGGCATCTTCAATGGCGAGGCCGATAACCTCGATGTATTTCTTGAGGAGGTCTTCTCCTCCTTCCTTTAGGCGCCGCCCAGCGAACTTGGCGACGTCTTTATCCGGAAAAGCTTCGAAGACCTTATCCTCAAGATCCCATTGATTTGGGGTCTTGGTGAGTTCACCGGCGCGGATGCGCTTGGCAATCTCATCAGCGGGCAAGTTATTCTCAAGCCAAATCTCGGCGAGACTAAAGTCTGAAACGATATCTCCCTCAAGCCACTTCTTGTATTTCTCCTGATTCTCCTTCTGGAGCATCAACTGGAAAGACACATTAATAGTGGAGAGAGTTCGACGAAGGTTATGCTGTTGTTCTTCGGGAAGTTTTTTGAATTCTTCCTTGAAACGAGGCTGGATTGCGAGGTAGGTATCCTTCAACTTAGAACCGTCGAAGAAGTAACCCTTGATACGAGCGACAACAATGGTTCGACCTTGGAGATAGGATTCCCAGCCGTCTTTGTCCGTGACCCCGAGATTCTCATATGTCACATCACGGGCCGAATAATAGAGACCGTGCCCAGTCTCCTTCATTCCATACTCCTTTGCAGACTTCCAGAGTTCGTCGAACACCCGTTCGACTAGCAACTCTTTGACCGAGAAGGCCAAGAGTTTGCTAATGAGACCTTCGGCGATTTGCGCGCCGGTGACGGTGAGAACAAGAGCGGCAGTGATAGCGACAATCAGTTTTTTCATGATAGTGGTTGGTTTTGGTTGTTGATGTTTCTGACTCTAATATTATACTATATTTAGAACCTAAAGTCAATAGTATAAACCCTTATAAAATAAAGAAAAAAGCACATGAACCCTTATGGGGTGTATGTGCGTTTGAAGCGAGGACTGGCCATGAACACTTTGAGAAATGTTCCCAATCACTGTTATCTGTTCTGAGCTCCATTCTTTTGTTGACCTTGAAGAAGCGATAGCCTTGATACCAAATGACAGCGTGGGATTGCATGGTCGACGACAAAATCCAGATGAGGGCTAAGATGAGAGTTTTCATACCCTGTTTATATTGCATGAAAAGAGAAATAAAATCAATATTATAATAATATGACCAAATTTAGTAAATCCTTCTCGAGCACTTTCACCACCTCTCTCTAATTGGTGAGCCTTCTCGTGATAGAACCAAGTGGTTCATTACCCAGTAAGGCTATTTTTAGTAATTTTTAGATATTGGATTGACCCTTCTCGGGAGGTATAAAAAGTGACAAAAGTGACACGGGATAGACTATAAAGTTACAGTTTGATGTCACAAAATAATAATTAAAAATATCTAATGTTTTAATTATTACTGCATATTCTGAACACAGCTTATCATCCAACCACTATCATTTTTCCTTAAAGTTATCATCATTTTATCAGATACTTTTTCTTGATTTCCTAAAATCATTTGACCTGTAAGATGAACATAAGCCCAATCTTCATTTATACTTATATGTGTTATATTATTTTCTCCTTCAAATTTTATTTTATCAAAATTAATTCCAAACATCTCTTTGTCAAAATTATGATCTTCAGAATAGATATAATTTACAGTATCAGAACATACAGATTGTAATTTTTCAACATCTTTTTTGTTAAAAGCATCAAAATATAAATCAATGACCTTCTTAACTTGTTTTTTGTCATCAATATCTTTTTTGGACAAAATAATATATTCATATACATCAAGATTTGATATAGTGTCAATTTCTTTAACGTCTTCTTTATAATAAAGTTTTAATGTGTCTATATTAGATTTTGCCATATTAAAATATATACCTTTTTCACAGTGATTAAAAACTAAAAATTGAGTATCGTCGTTTAATTGTTCAATATATTGATGTATCAATACTACATTTACAGAACTATTTATAATTTTATTAAATATATCATCTTCATATTTCTGACAATCATCTAGTATCAGATATGTTTTTTCAGATAATTTGCCCGACTCTATCTTTGAAAGCATGAATTTATTTGCAAGTTTAATCGCCTCATCTTCACCTATTTTTCTTCTGTCAAAAACAATGTGCAGATTTTTATTTTCAATATAGGTATTTTTTATATCATCTTCGTTTTCTATATATACTTTTTCTAATAGATTTGAATCCACGACAATGTCATCAAAAGCTGAAAGGTATATAACATTTTTATTATTTTTAATAATTTCTTCAATTTGATTTTTTACAAAATAAGTTTTACCGGTACCAGCCCTTCCCATTATGTGTGTAAGTTTACTATTTAATAGTGATTGATTTGTTTGCATGTGTTTATTATAACATTTTTACCCCCCCCCCACAAGTAAAAATTATATATAATCAAATTAACTATTAAAAAATACCTTTTTCAAAAATTCTGTAAACGCATTCATTTCTTCTTGAAACTTATGTAGTCTTTCAGCAAATCTTTAGGTAATAAAGCTAAACTTTAATTTCTTGTATCGGTCCATAGAAACATTCTTGTCTATTTGTATACACTGCCCACATTCTATCTCCATAACAATAATGCCACCATTCACCTGGATACCATACAAAACCAGCTCTTTCCATAGCTTCTCTCAATATTTTTCTATTTTGTTTTTGATCTTCATTTATATCTTCAGAAAACATTTTTGCAAGTTTGTAATTAGAAGATAATTGAATAACTGTACCCATATCAACAAATTCACCAGAATCTTTATATATCAAAGTTAAATCTATCGCCCCACCGCAATTATGATTAGCCAGAGGTGATGGTTTAGCAACCAATAAACCTGTTTGTTTTTCCCAATAATCAATATCGCTATCTGGAAATTCTTTTTTCATATTTTCATAGCACATATCCCATTGTTGTTTTTGTTTTTCAAGAGGTCTAACACCTTCAACTATATATAAGCAAAATTCATCAGGAAGATTATTTGATGCTTTTTCTAACATTTCTATTAGAGCTTTACGTATTTTTATATCAGAATTTGCAAGACATACCTTTGAAGTAGGTATAATATTTACAATATATTCATTGTTTTCATTAATGATTATATTTTGCCATTTTTCTTTTGAAAGTGTATTAGAAACTTGATACATAGTAAAATTATATCACAACCATTACTGACTATACTCAAAAAGTTACAGTGGTGTAATTATTTACCAAACACCTCTTTTCTTCTTCCGTTTGCAAATTCTATATAATCTCCCAAAGTATCCAATCCTATTTTTAAACGTCTTTCATTAACTGATTCAGGGTTTTCCAAATCAATAACCTCATAGGTTTGTTTTTCTTCATTGAAGGTTATTTGTGTACCATATAACTGTTGATCACCCTCTGCTATTCTTATCTTATCTTCAAGATATGCCATATCTTTTTTATCAACTTCTTGATCTGAAAAATCTTTCATGTCTTCCAAAACTTTTTTCTTAAATTCAATATCTTGTGAATGTAATAATACTGTAACAAAATGATGTGATGCTGATTTTCCAACTTTACTTATAGTCGGAAACCCTATTTGTTAATATATTGATTTTATCTTTTAAGAATTTTGACTATCAATTTCTAAATCAAATTTGCCACCAGCTCGAGTTTCCTGATCTAACTTGTGTATTAATTCTATTTCGTCAGCAATGTCTTTATATGAGGGTATGATTTCTTGATTCATAATGTTTTAATTACCTATATTTTTTATAACCTTTTTTACTCATACAATTCATAACCTCTGTATTAAAACTTTGAGAATTTGTTTCTATCAAACATTCTTCATTAGCAGTCATTCTTTTTTGCTCGGAATAATTTCCAGAAATCCATAGAATTAGTAACAAAAGAGCAAAAGCAATTAAACCTATAAAAAAATGCTTTGTACTTTTAAAAGAAAACCAAAGGATGTTTAAGATTAAATAAATTATGAGTAGTATAATTATTTGTATAGATAAAGTAAGGTTTCCAAGTACCATATTTTGCAGACCTAATAGGTAAAGTATTGTTAGTGACAATACAATATAAGTAATTAGTTTTGATTTTGTAAAATAAAAAAATTGTTTTATTAAATTCATGGTGATAATTATACCACAACTATTAAGCCTTGATGTTAGCCGTGTTAGGGATTTTTCACATTTCTCATTTTAAATATTTTTTATACATATCAATATAGCCATATAAACAAAGGTTCATATACACTTTACTCATAAAACATCAAAATCATTAATCGGAGCATTTGTATGTTGCTGATAAAATTTAATCGTACCCTTGAAAAGGGGTATAAAAAAATTGTCTAAACAATAATAAATTAACAATAAGCAAAAAAACAAAAACATGGAAAACAAAAATAAAACATAAATAAAAAAAATATAAACAAACAAAATTATGAGTAAAAAATTAAGCTGGACAACAACCCAAAAAACAATAAACGAATTAATCCCTCAAAAGATTAATCCCAGAACAATTACAGAAAAACAAATTTCCGATCTTACTAGAAGCTTGAAGAAGTATAACCTAGTAGAGATACCTGCTATAGACTTAGACGGGACAATACTGGCTGGTCACCAAAGGATCAAAGTGATGAAGATACTCGGACGAGGTGATGAACTTATAGATGTCCGCATGCCAAATCGTAAATTAACAGAGCAGGAGTCAAATGAATACCTAATAGCTTCGAACAAACTCGGCGGAGACTGGGATTATGATCTGTTAAAGACATTTGAATTCGACACTCTTGAGTTTGCAGGATTCGACAAGATAGAACTTACTAATATGTGGGATGGAGATAAGAAAGCTGAAGATGATGAATTTATCATAGAGAAAGAATTGAAAGAAATAAAGGTTCCAAAAACAAAGATTGGGGATATTATTAAACTTGGCAAGCATAAGATTATTTGTGGCGATTCCACTAAACAAGAAACACTCACAAGGCTTTTGGGTAATGAGAAGGTGTCAATGATTTATTCGGATCCAGTGTATAACATAAACGTGAACTATGGTGGTGGTATTGGAGGTCAACAAAATTATGGTGGTGATGTAAACGACTCAAGAACATTTGATGAGTACAGGAAGTTTTTAAAAAACAGTATCGAGTGTGCGTTGGCGGTATCCAAACAGCATACTCATATATTTTACTGGTGCGACCAGATATATATCGGAGTGGTGCAAGATATTTATAGATCATTAGGTATAGAGAATAAAAGAGTATGTCTATGGATAAAGAATAATCAAAACCCTGTCCCTACTGTAGCGTTTAATAAAGTGTATGAACCAGTGGTTTATGGAGTTCGGGGAAAACCACATCTTACAAAAACCATCCAGAATCTAAATGAGGTGATGAACAAAGAACTAACCACAGGTAACAACCTACTGGAAGAAATAAATGACATATGGATAGCAAAAAGGCTTTCCTCAAAAGATTATGAACATGCAACATCTAAACCAATAGAACTTCATGAAAAAGCTATAAGAAGATGTAGTAAGATGGGTGATATTATCCTAGATAGTTTTCTTGGCTCTGGAAGCACATTGATTGCAGGAGAAGCTCTGGGTCGAAGAGTTTATGGGTGTGAACTTGAGCCAGTATTTTGTGATCTTATAATCCGTCGATACGAAAAACTTACTGGCACTAAAGCAGTGATAGAACACCATGAAGAAAAACAAGGTCTATAAAAATTTCTTAGAGGAATTAGAGAGAACACCTATAATTTCTATTGCCTGTGAAAAATCTAACATATCCAGAAATACCTTTTATCGTTGGATGAAGGAAGATAAAAATTTTTCACTACTAGCAAATGAATCACTGAAAAGAGGTATTGATCTAGTTAACGACGTGGCTGAAAGTAATATCCTTAACGGTATCAAAAATCAGGATAGAAAATCAACCGAGTATTGGCTTAGTCATAGACACCCTGTATACAAAAAACAGAATTATTATCATAAGGAAGATACAAGAGCGTTGGATAAAAAAAACCATGAACAAAAAATAGAAGAAGCAAGGCGAAGAATGACTGAGTTTCAAGATAAATGGTTTAAGAAAGGTAAATGATTTACGACCTAACCTTATCTTTCAATTCATCAATTCTCTTCTTTACATTATATGGAGATTCGATATTTTTGAGTACAATCTCTAAACTACCAGATCCTGCTGTGTTTATAGCAATAGCACCTGAATGGCTTATCACTCTATCAAAAAAAGGTTCTCTAACATGAACATCGGTTATTTTCTGATAATCAATACTTGTTGTATTTGTAGATAGCCAACCTTTGTGTATTAAAATTCTTTTGTTAGTAAGTGCATAAACATTTGCAACTTTTTGGTAAAAACGAAAATTAAATAGAGCAATAAGAAATACAATTATTCCCATACCGAATGCTGGTAATAAAAATACACTCACTATACCCCAGATTATTAATTGTACTTTTAAGTATCTTCTACCTAGAGAAAACTCCAATTCTACTTTTTCGTCTGCATTTAGGGTTTTATCCCAGATTTTTTCATTTGTCATAATTTTGCTTGATCGGCTTTAAAATTATTTGATAATAATGATGTGTTTTCTGTTGTATACAAAAAGCCCATCACGGGTAAGAGCCGAAGCTCTTCGTACCAGTTTCCCGATACGGCGATCAAGCAAAACCCCATGACGGGTTCTTTACACTTGATCGACTTTAGACCATATCCTTTAAAGTTAATTAAAGGGGTTAGGTCACAATTTGGTTGTAATTCCATAATACTTTATTTCAAAGTATTAGTCTATATTATATCGCTGATTATAGCTTTTGCTAAGCTATTACGACCATGTAATAAAACCGCTGTTTTGCATAGCTATGCACCTGTAATGGTTGCGACACAATTGATATATGCAAGACACAGAACTTAAATATTGCTTATACGCACGTAAATCAACCGAGGGGGATGAAAAACAAGCTTTATCAATAGACTCTCAGATAAAAGAAATGTTACAGATTGCAGAACGTGAAAACCTAAAAATTATCGAGATCAGAAAAGAATCACACTCAGCGAAGGAATCTAGTCAAAGACCAGTATTTGAAGAAATTGTTAAAGATATAGATGGTGGTATTTTTAACTCAATAATAACTTGGGCACCTGATAGACTTTCTCGTAATGCAGGGGACCTTGGAAAATTAGTAGATAGAATGGATCAAAAAAAATTAATTCAGATTAAAACTTTTGGACAAAATTTCACAAACTCTCCAAGTGATAAATTCCTATTAATGATTTTATGTTCTCAAGCAAAGCTTGAAAATGATAATAAGAGTATCAATGTGAAGCGAGGTATGAGAACTCGTTGTGAGATGGGTTTATGGCCAGCACAACCACCCACAGGCTATAGAAAAGTAAATGATAGAACTGCTAAGTGTGAAGTAGAGATTGATCCAGATAGATACAACACCATAAGACAAATATTTGAAAAAATTGCATATGAAAAGTGGAGCGTGTCTAAAGTTCACGCATGGTTAAGATATGATATTAATTTCAAAACACAACGTGGATATAACTTAAGTATTGGAAATGTTTTTAAAATAATTAATAACACTTTTTACTATGGTAGATTTGAATTTCCTCAAGGAAGTGGTATTTGGTATGAAGGTATACATAAACCAATAATAACAAAAGAATTATTTGACGAGACACGAAGTGCTGTGAAATCTCAAGTTATAAAATCACAAGGTAAAGAATTTGCTTTTACTAGAATTATGAAGTGTGGGGTGTGCGGATCTGGAATTACCGCTGATGAGAAGTTTAAGAAGATAAAGCATGGTGGAGTTAACAGATATGTATATTACAGATGCACAAAAGCAAAAGATAGGAATTGTAAAAATCCTGCTTTAAACGAAACTGAATTAATAGAATCTTTTATTAGTATGATTAATAAACTTAATATCAACAAAGTTAAACTTACAACAAAACTTGATATCGAGATACAAAAGTTCAAGAAGTTGCAAGCAATGTTTTTAGGTAGAAAGAAAACAGAGAAAATAGAATCTATAGATCTTAAGGATTATATGAAATTTGTACTCAAGGAAGGCTCTATTTTAGAGCAAAGGGCTGTGTTGGAGTGTATCGAAAGTGAATTATTTATGAATAATAAAAAGATAAGAACTGATTAACTTAATTAATACCAAAGGTATTATAATGATCTATATCGACACTCTTAATTACATCAAAATAATTTTTAATTCTCTGTTTACAGCCCTGTAAGACTGCAATATCATACTTTTCAAGACCTAAAAATTCATGTGATCCATGATTAATGAAACGATTCATAACCTTCTCTTCTTGACCTACTTCCTGTACTATAATATCTTTTTGTGCAGGGTCTGTTTTTTTTAGTCTAATATCTTTATAGTTTGTATACAGTTGTTTTAGTTTGCTTTTTAAATCTCCATGACCATACTTAAAATGTAGAAAAGTTTCAATTGATCGACGAAGTAAATTGGCTGCCAAAATTGCATCATCTAAACTCGTACTATCTTTTATATCATTAAGTTTAGTAATCGCATACAAATAGTCCGATCTATAGTTTTTAAGACTTTCATCAAGTATTTTTATTGATGACCCGGCATTATTCATACTTATTTGATAAAAGTTGACTAAATCATATTTAATTGTTCCGTCAGGCTTTTTATAATCCTGAAGTAGGTGTCCAAAAAAATCTAAATTGTGTGTAAAAATAAAATATTGCCGATTATCATCCTGCTCAATCTCACCAGACAGAATAGCATATACTTGGAAAAGTGAATCAGAATCTAGACTGGATACAGGATCATCAATAACAATAATTGCATCATTATCTAATTTATCATCTTCATCATTAATTGAAAGTAAAAAATAAGCAAGCGCTAAGAAATTTCTTTCACCTTCACTCAAATTGTCTAAACTACACTTTACGCTGTCTCTTTTTAAAACGTATCCAACTTCTTCAGTGGAATCATCAAGCTCTATTTTTTTATATGGAAAAGTTGAAGCCAACAATCTATTTATTCGATCAGCTGGAATTTGAACATTTTTTGCTTCTTTTTTAAGATCTTTTAATTCTTGTTCAAGTTTTTTTATTTCATTGCTCTTATCTAATCTACTTTTTAAGCAATCTGTGTAGACTTTCTTTTTATCAAGATATTTTAAATATTCAATGGCAACATAATGAGTTTCAACGGACCATGCTGTTTTATTGACATCAAAGACCTCTTCATCAATAAAGAGATTATTAAACTCACAAGAATCTATCCCTTTAATTTTATTTTCTTTTTTGATTTTTATTTTTTCTTGTAAAGTGATAAAAAAAGTTTTCAAACTCTTTTTCTCTGAAGTGTAAAAAAATTCGCAGGAAATAATCTCATTTAAAGCATCTTCAGTGCTTTTACTTAAAATGTCTAATATATTATTTAATTCAATAACATCATTAGAAAAATTTTTTAATAATTCATCTCTGTTTTGAATTTTCGAACCACAAAAAAGACAGGTATCGAGCTTCTCGTCCTCATTATAAAGTTTATGTATATCTACACCCTTTCTAACCCAATCTTCTTCTTTACCTCCGTCAGGATAACTACTCATTCTCATGGATTTTTCATAAACTGGAGTAAATTTTAAATATTTATTTATTTTTTCTAGATTTTCAATTACCCAATAATTCCATTTCTTGAGAATTTTATATTCTCTTTCTTTTTCAGATAAATTTGAAAGTGTCGCTAATAGTTTTTTTAATTTATCGTCGTCTTTTATAAAGTTTTCTAATTGATTACCTCTATTAATCTGTTTTGACAGCCAGTCCACCCTTACCTCAAAAGAACTTTTATCATATCCTGTGAAATTTCCAACTCCTCCAGTAGCAGGATCTTTTTTAATATGACCAATACCAGGTAGCAATTTAATGAATTTAGAAGCATTTTGAGATATATCTTCATACTCATTCTTGCACTGAGGAAGTTTAAGAAGCTCGTCTCTAGCAATATCTAATTCTTTTTGTTTGTTAGAGAAATCAACCTCTGTGGCACCTATTGCAACGACATATTTTAAATGAGTTTGATCTATAATCTTTTTTATATAATCTTCATTAAAAACACGAATTTTACTTTCATAACCAGAAAGTTCGTCTTGTTTTTTTGCACCCGTATCAAATCCTACAGTAAAATTTGCTCCACTTATTTTACTTCCACTCTCAATTATCCCTTTCTCATAAGATTGTAGAATTCTAGATATAATCGTTTTTCCACACCCGTTCCAACCTAATAAAATATTTACTTTACTATGAAATTCTGGAATAGTTGTGTCCCATTGAAAGTTTTTAAATGTACCGAAATTAATTGATTGTATCTTTTTAATTTTCATGACTCTTCAAATCTTTCATTATTTTTTTTGCTAAAAAGTGTGCAAGGTTAACAGGTACAGCATTACCGATCATCTTATAGCCATTTGCCACATCATTATATTTAAAAATAAATGTATCAGGAAATGTCTGAACTCTTGCACATTCACGGACAGATAAACGACGATATAAATGTTCTTTTCCAGGAACAAATATTCTTTTATTTTGTTCAATAAATTTCATTTTTGGAGCTTGTGGGTGGAGTGGAGCATGACGACCACCAGCCTGAATGGTAAAGGAAGGTTCATCCCAAGATCTAACACGATTTCTTGACATATATATAGTCGAAAAACCACCAATCATGTACTCATGATTTGGAATTTTCAATTTATCACCATTAGTTTTATTTTTATCTTTTGCAGGTTTTGCTAATCGTAAATCGTAAATAGCATCCTTTAGAACAGGTTTATGCTTTTGAGGCTCAGGAAATTCAAATTTCTTTTTTAATTTTTTATGATATCCGACAATAATTACACGAAGTCTATCTTCAGGAACACCGTAATCATTTGCGTTTAATAATTTCCAAGAAATCACATACCCCGCACTCTCAAATGATTTAATTATGTTATTAAATGCATCTGCATGTTTTGGATGAAGTATACCTGAAACATTTTCTGCTAAAAAGAATTTTGGTTGTTTTTCTTTTAATAATCTAACATAATCAAAAAACAACTGACCTCTCTTATCATCTATACCACGACCAGCCCCGGCTTCACTCCAACTCTGACATGGTGGACCTCCAATAATTCCATCTACATCGGGTATATCTGAGTGGGATACGTTAACAATACTTCGTCGATCAAGTTTTGTTTTAGGAAAATTATGTTCAAAAGTCTCCCAAATAGTTGAATCATATTCATTAGCCCATACAACATGAAAACCAGCCTTTTCAAAACCTAGATCGAGTCCTCCTGCACCAGTGAATAATGAAGCTATTTTCATAAATTTAATCTTTACTTATATTTAGTGTATTTTTAAATAATGTTTTTGGAGCTTTTATAAGGTTTATATCAAACTTTAAAGAAGACTCCACCCTAGAACTTGCATTGTGTATCCTAAATGAAAGTACCCAGTCATTGTTCATTGTAACAATAGCAGTTGTAATACTATCATTTTTAAAATCAACATCTAAAATTTCTGTTGGGAGCGGAACTTTAGGTGTTTTGTATTTTGGTTGAATATCTTTAAAAGGAAGATTTAGTGTTCCATTAATATTATAAGCATGTATCTCAATTGAGTTTTTACCTTTTATAACTTTATAAAAATCTTTATTTCCAACTAAATACGCGACTAGATTAGATGCAACTTTTACAGGATCTTTTTCATATAGATCTTTTAATTCTTTTATAAATGCTTTCAAAATTGGAGTATATACAGAAGTGTGGTAGTCACCTAGTTCACTCCATTTTTTCTTAGCACCACTTTCTTTTCTAATATTTTCAAGATTTTGAAAAATAGGTGTTATTGTATTAAAATATTCTTTAGAATTTTTTATTCCTAACCACTTATCTCCAAAATCTATATTTGAAGAGAGCCTAGAGTGTTTAACTGCTTTATGATTATTTTTTGCAGATACCCCAATTTCCCATTTTTGGAGGAGACGAATAGCTATGACATCACGGACATCTCCAGATTTACCATGATTATCTGATAAGATTTCAAGTTGTAAAATATCATCCTTACCGATATCATTTGAAAGTCTAGGCTCTATATCAATTAAGAAATTTACAGCAAAACTTGCCGACAATAAATATTCACTTTTTTCACTATTTGTAACACTGTCAAAACAACTTTTAGCAACACTAAAAGCAGAATTTGTAATAATCTCTATATTTGTCTTATCCTTAAGCTTCTCTTCAAAGGAAATAAGAAGAGCGTATTCGAAGGATTTTCCTGTTGTCATCTGTTTTGAATTTGTACTTGCCATAATTATAACAGTGATTATATCACATTAATTTATGCATAACACTGACATGAAAAACCTTATCATTTCGACCCTTCTCGAGTGCTCGAACTAGTGCTCGACATGGTGACCCCACGGAGAGTCGAACTCCGGTTAACAGATTGAGAACCTGCTGTCCTAACCACTAGACGATGGGGCCTATACACAAGAATATATCACATTATTTTATAAATAAAAACCCCTTTATTTCCCCCAACTCTCTGCCACCTCATCCAAATCATCAGCTCTAAAAGTATCATTATAAACTTTATGCAGCGGTGGTCGCATCAAATAAACCCTTCTATTTTTAGTATCAAATAAAACATTGTCATATAGATAACCAACTGATTTTGGACCGACCACAACAGGCTTAAAACCAGAAACTTCTTCTATTTGCTGTGATAATTTTGATACTGTGTCTGTATATAAATAGCTAACCCCATCATCAGTATTACCACCAACTAAGATTATATCTATACTCCCATCTACACTTCTAGATTTTAGTTCCTCTAAACGTCTTTTTATATCATTATCAAAATTTTTATTTTTATTTATAGTGAAACCGTCCTGATGAGTTAAAAACGATATATTGTTACCGGTATCTTTATCAGCACCAACAGCTATCACACTAGTACAACTATATAATTCTGTTGTATATTTATTATCTTGACTTATATTTGATATAACATAACCTCTTTCATCATCTTGAAGAGAACTTCCTCCCTCAGACTCATTTTTATAATAATCCACACGTTCTGCCATACCCATCAAAGAATCATCATAATGATCTACATCATCAACACATATCATAATAGATTCAAAACCTGAAGCTAAATGCTCAGGTTTTAAATTATTGATTCTTTTTTCTATAGGGTTTGGATTTTCCATTTTACTTCAACAAAAACCTTAAAGTCGACACAACTCTAATCTTCTTATATTCAGGTGATCCTGGATCTTTATCTGTTATATCAAATACACCTTGATTTCCTCTTGTTACCGGACCAAGACTGGCACGAGATTCTTTAGCGAAACTTTTGGCTGTATCTTTAGCATTTTTTATACTCTCAGCCAACATCTCTGGTTTAACACTGTTTATATCTGAAAATTCAAAATTAATATTATTTTGATTTAAAGTAACACCTCTCTTAACCAAAGTTAAAGTTTCTTTAGATGTTGATTTTACAAGATCAACTTTATTTGTATAAACAGACAATTGATTTGTCGCATTATATCTAAATGATGCATCTTTATATGTATCTTGATAAATATTTATCGGAGCAACATTGATTTCACTATCTTCAAATCCTTTTTCCTTTAGAAAAGCTTTTATGGTGTTAATACTTCTTTCTGTATCAGCATATAACCCATCTATATCATTGGACTTTATATCAAAGTTGAGTGTCCATATAGCTGTATCAGCTTTAACGATCTTTTCTGATAAACCTTTTACTTCTACATAAGCACCTTGATCAGAAAAAGATTTTGCTGAAACTAAAAATATTAAAGAGAAAAATACTATCACCGCACCTATAATGGTCGCTAATAATAATGTATTGTTGTTTTTGATTTTATCTAACATAGATATATTATACACCTCTATATGAGCCCCGCACAAGAATCGAACTTGCGACCTGCTCGTTACGAGTGAGCTGCTCTACCAACTGAGCTAACGGGGCATTTTCTTACAAGATTATCTCATCTTATAGAAAATCTTGTCCATAAATCTAATATCAACATAATCCAGAGCATTTAGATTTTCTTCATATTTATTCAAGAAAAAATTCATGTTTCTCATAGTCGTCGTGGCGTTATTAAGTGCCTTAATATCAAAACCATATTCTGTATTCATGGCCAACTCTTCACCATCTATCAAAACTTTCTTAATCTTATTCTTACTTAAGAATGATACAAAGTCATCTTCTATACACATATTTAAACAAGGAACTTTATCATAAAAATTCAAACTTTGAGTATTATCTTTTATACCCCAAACCGTAAACACGGCCCCAGTAAATTCAAAACTTTTTTTAAAAAGTATCCCCTCATCATCAAAGAAGAAACAATTTTGATCGCACCAAACACCGGTTGCTTTTCTGTCTTTAATCTTTATAACTATTTCTTTTTCAAAATTTTTATCTATATAAACTTCTTCAACAGATGGATAAGTATTCAATATAAAATTTTTCAATTTCTTCTTTGATAAGAATAATATATGATCATTGGGTATGATAAACAACTGCTTCTTACTTAAAAAACTATCTATATCAGCCTTTAATTGATTAACATCCGTATGTTTAGCATTTAACACATCGACTTTTTTTATTTTCCAGACATTTGCATATATAACCCAAAGAGTGAGAGATAAAACAACTATCGTAAATATTACAGATAGTATTTTATATAAAGTTTTTCCTTTTTTACTTGATGATTTTAACGCCATTCATGTATGGAACAAGAACTTCTGGCACTATTATAGAACCATCCTCTTGTTGATTATTTTCTAATATACTAACAAGAACTCTGGGTGTAGCAATAGCTGTATTATTCAATGAGTGAGCAAATTTTAATTTACCGTCCTCATCTTTATATCGGATATTCAATCTTCTGGTTTGAAAATCATGGAAATATGAAGCTGAATGTGTCTCTCTATAAGTATTTTGACTTGGAACCCATGCTTCTATATCGTATTTCTTAACATGACCTAAACCTATATCTGCAGTACACATAAGTATAACACGATATGGTAGATTTAGTGATTGCATTAAATCTTCTGTATTTTTCAAAAGCTCTTCATGAAAATCAACAGACAAATTATGACTAGCTTCACATAATATAACTTGTTCAAGTTTGAAAAATTCATGAACACGTATCAAGCCCTTTGTATCCTTACTATGACTTCCGGCCTCTCTACGAAAACATGGAGAAAATGCGATGATCTTTTTTGGTAATTCTGACTTATCTAGAACCTCACCAGCATAATAACTCATAGTAGCGACTTCACCTGTACCAGCAAGATAATCACCGTCCTGTGTTTTATATAAATCATCTTCACCTTGTGGTATATATCCTGTACCTAATAAAGTCTCACGGCGAACTAGAGATGGAACTATCATCGGATTATAACCACGGTTTATAAGAAAATTCATAGTATATTGCCATAATGCAAATTCAAGTTGAGCTAAAGCACCTTTTAATATATAGCCACGGAAACCTGATATCTTCGCACCTCTTTCAAAATCAGCAATGTCTAATTTTTCACAAAGTTCTATGTGATTTTTTGGAGTAAATGAAAATTGTGGAATCTCTCCCCATGTACGAAGCTCTTGATTATCATCCTCACTCTCACCTTCTGGAACAGACATGTCTGGAATGTTTGGAACCTGCAACATAAGTTCTTGCCAAGTTTTCATCACTTCACCTAACTCCTCCTCTTCTTTTTTTATCTCACCTTTCAAAACAGTCATCTGTTGTATCAATTCTTCTTTTTGATAATTTGATCCAAGATGTTGTGGATTTGCAATAAAAAGACTCATTTTGTTTTGCTCAGCCTTTTTGTTTTCAATACTTGTCAATAAAGTTTTTCTTTTATCATCAGCCTCTATCAAGGACTCAACTTCAAAAGAGAATCTCTTTTTTCTAGCAGCTTCCTTTATAAGATCTTTATGCTCTCTGATGAATTTGATATCTAACATGATTTTATTCTTTATATTTTCTTTATGGTTTTTTTATATAGTCTTTATGAGAATATGATAACAGAAAAGCTATGATATTTCTATATGAATACAATAGAAAATATAGAACAATTAAATGATTTAATCAACAACATACCCGATAAGCCCTCTAGATTATTTTATGAAGGCAATATCGATTTACTAAAAGATAAACACATATTCGTATGTATAGTTGGTCCCAGAAAGGCCTCCCCTTATGGCATACAAGTCACAGAGTATATTATAGAGTTCTTAAAAGATTTTAACGTTGTTACAGTTTCAGGAGCTGCATATGGTATAGATGGATTAGTTCACACCTTATCTATTAAAAACAATATTCCAACCATTGCTATACCTGGCAGTGGTATAAGTGATGATTATTTTTATCCTAGAGCACATCTTGATCTCAAACATGAGATTTTAGATCATGGCGGACTTATCATAAATGAATTCGAGCCTGACACCCGTTCAAGTATATGGACTTTTCCTGTTAGAAATAGATTGATGGCCGGCATGTCACATATCACTATAGTCATAGAAGCTGAAGAAAAATCAGGCACGCTTATAACAGCTAACTTAGCGACGGATTATAATCGCGAAGTTTTAGCTATACCTGGAAATATATTCTCTAGAAACTCTCAGGGTACAAATAGTTTGATAGATAAAGGCGCAAAAGTTTTTGTAAATATAGAAACATTGAGAGAAATGATTATGCAGCTTGGGGTTGTGTACGGGGTTGACGTGGGTAAAAAAGATGTTAATATTTAACATGCAGGCCATGATAGGTCCTGTGGTTCACTGCTGAAAGTCCTCGGTCGTGGCTGGTAACCACGACCGAGGCATGCAGACCAGATTCCGTTTTTATACGGGTCTTTTTTATTTATATATTTATGATATTGTGAAGTTGTTAAACATTTTCAACATGAAACCACACCTGAATATTGGAGTTATTGGTGGATTATCAACTCTAAGCCGACCACTTTTATCAGAATTAATTCTAGCTGCGGCCGCGAGAGAATTTCCGGATAAAGAGGTAAAAATCAACTGGATAGAACCCGAAGACCACGAAAAACTTCTTGAGAAAATTTTTCCCGAAGAGAAAGTCCGTCTCGAATACGAAATCACCGGGGGTATACCAGTGTTCGAAGGACTAGTACCTATCACATCGAAAAACCCACCAGTCCGGTCCAACTTCTATTTTCAAAAACCCAGAAAAAGTCAAAGATTTCAACAAGACCCAAAGTCCATTAAACTCAAGGCCAAACACCGTAAGCCTTGACTTTATGGGTCTGGTGTGATACCATCCTATACGTAAGCGACCCGAGTCAACGGCACGGGCGCTTCATGTAAGGGTTAAAAGTCCTCGGACCGGCAAGGGTGTGCACGGTCCGAGGCGACCCCTCACAAAACCTCCATTGGAGGTCTTTTTTTATTACCCAAACTTATCCCCAATTTGCAACACTCTATATATATATGTTATGACTATATGCATGAGTAAACATTTAGTCATAGTGGAGTCACCATCAAAGATCAAAAAACTAGAAGGGTTCTTGGATAAGGACTATATAGTTATGTCTTCAGTTGGTCATATCAGGGACCTACCTAAGTCAAACAAAAAAGCTATAGATATAGAAGGTGGCTTTATTCCCCATTATGAGACCTCAAAAGGCAAAGAGAAGGTTATAAAAGATTTACAAAATGCTTTACATAAAGTTGATGACGTTTACCTTGCTTCCGATCCGGACCGTGAAGGTGAAGCTATAGCATGGCATCTAAAAGAAGCTTTGGGTCTAAAGAAACCAAAACGTATAACTTACAACGAGATCACCAAAGAGGCAGTATTAGATGCCATTAAAAACCCTAGAGATATAGATATGAATCTTTTCCGTGCTCAAGAAGCACGTCGTGTCTTGGACCGTTTGGTAGGATATGATTTATCAGGTTTGATTTGGAAAAAGGTTCGTTATGGTTTATCGGCAGGACGTGTTCAATCACCTGCACTTCGTATCATCATGGAACGTGAAAGAGAGATCAGAGCTTTTATACCAGAAGCATATTATGTTATATATGCAAATCTTTCTACACAAGATAATAAAAAAGAAGTTTTAAAATTTACATGTAATGAAGAAATAAAAGATAAAGACAGAGCCGAAGAAATAATCAAGAAATCTGAAAATAAAAAAGATGATTGGTATGTTGTTGATATACAAAGTTCTGAAGTTAAAAGGTCTGCTCGTCCCCCATTTATTACTTCAACACTTCAACAAACAGCATCAACACGTTTAGGTTTTTCACCTTCTAGAACTATGCGTGCTGCACAAAAACTATATGAGCACGGTGCTATAACATATATGAGAACAGATAGTACAAACTTGAGTAAACAAGCTATGGCCCAGATTGCTCAATTTGTGACAAAAAATTATGATGCAAAATATTTAGAAGTCAAAAACTTTGCTTCAAAAGTTAAAAATGCTCAAGAGGCCCATGAAGCTATTAGACCTTCTGATATTTTCAAAATAACCGCTGGATCTACAGATGATGAGAAAAAACTTTATAGATTGATACACAATAGAACTGTTGCCTCTCAGATGTCTGATGCGTTAACTCTACGTACAAAAATAATTACATCTATCAAAAATTATGAGAAAGAAAATTTTCCAGAGTTCAATCTTAATGGTTCTAGAATAATATTTGACGGTTGGCTAAAAGCCGATCCTGATTCTCAAGGTGAAGAAGTTGCTGTTCCTAAAATAGACAAAGGTGCGGATCTGAACTTTATAGATATAGAAAATATTGAAAAATTCACTGAGCCGCCAAGTCGTTATACTGAGGCCGGACTTATTAAAGAACTTGATAAGAGAGGTATAGGACGTCCTTCCACTTTTGCATCCATCATGAGAACCCTCGAAGAAAGAGCTTATGTTGAAAAGGTTGGTCGTACACTTAAACCAACAGATACAGGAGATGTTGTATCTAGTTTCTTGGAGGAAAATTTTGCTGATTATATTAGTGACTCATTCACATCAGAGATGGAAGATAAGCTTGATCTTATATCAAACGGTGAAGCAAAATATCTTGATACATTAAAAGATTTTTATGGACCATTTTCAAAAGATGTAAAATCAAAATCAAATACTGCTAAGATTACAAATCTAGGTGATTCTCATTTTAAATGTCCAAAATGTGGAGGAGATATGACTGTTAAATTATCTAAAAATGGTAAATTCTTATCTTGTTCCCGTTTTCCAGAATGTGATGGCGCATTAACAATAGACGGTGTTGAAATAAAAGCTGATGAACCTATAGGTGTTGATCCTGAAAGTAAACTTCCCATATTTGTTAAAACAGGTCGATTCGGTCCTTATGTGCAACTTGGTGAAAAAACTAAGGAAAATAAAAAACCTCGTATGGCTTCAATACCAAAAGAAGTAGATATATCAAATGTGACAGTTGAGCAAGCATTAACTTACCTTTCATTACCAAGAACACTTGGTATCAATCCCACAAACAATAAAGAGGTTATCGCCAATAAAGGACGTTTTGGTCCATACGTTGGATGTGATGGAGACTTTAGATCATTGAAGACTGACGATGTTTATACAGTTACATTAGAACGTGCACTTGAGATCTTAAATACACCGAAAAAACCGAGAGGGTTTCAGAAGAAAGCGACTGCATAATAAAAAATAAGTCATTCTTTTTTGAATGACCTTATTTTTTATAAGATCTTACACAGAGAAATTCATCACACTATATATTTCCTGATCTTCTTCTTTATCCTGTTCAGTGGTTTCAATAGTTATAACATCACCATTTTCATTTACCAAGACTTCCGCCCTACTTGTATCGTGTTCTGCATCCAGCTGTTCACTTTGCTCATTTTGAAGTTTATCAAGTATTTTTTTAAGATCCACTAGATCATAATAATCTATAGTAATCTTTCCACCATGTTCTTTTGTCTCTATATGAACTTTTGTACCTAGAACTTCATTAAATTTATGTTCAAATTCTATTATTTCAGGATTTAATTCTTTTTCTTTCTTTCTTGCTCTATCTTTAGCAATACGGCGCGCGATCATTTCTGATTCACGAACATTAAGCTTACGAAGAAGTATGTCTTGAAATAAAGCCTCTTGTTCTTCTGGTCTATCGCTCAACATCAAGAGTGGACGTGTATGGCCTTCTGTTATCCTCTTTTCACCCAAAGCTTGCAGCATATGATCTGGAAGATTTAAAAGTCTCATACTGTTTGTTACATATTCACGACTTTTACCCATCTTCTCAGCCACTTCAGCATGTTTAAAGCCAAACTCTTTTACAAGTTGCTCAAAAGCCTTAGCTCTATCTATAACATTAAGATCTTCTCTTTGTATATTTTCTATAATAGCGAGCTCAAGTTTTGTCCTTGCATCTTCCTCTTTGGCACGAATAATAGCTGGAATTTGAGTCAAATTAGCAAGCTTGGCTGCACGTGTACGACGTTCGCCAGATATGAGTTCATAATGAACAGCCAACCCACCATCTTCCTTCAAAGTCTCAACACGAGTAACAGTTATAGGCTGAAGTAAACCATACATACGTATAGATTCTGATAAATCTTGAAGTGCAACAGGATCAAAATCCCTTCTGGGTTGATATGGGTTTGGTTTTATTTTATCTACATCTATCCAAAAGATAGCATCGCTATAGTATTGTGACATATGTTTGTATATTAACATATTCTTTTATAAAATTTTATATTTTCTTTATAAAAAATTTATGTTCGATTATACTTGACAACTTTGATATACTAAAAACATGACATCATTATTATATATATCTATATTGGCTTTTTCATCGACATTATTGGGTGGTTATGTGGCATTTAAATACAAAAAATTAATACATATATTCTCTGGATTAACCGCCGGTACATTACTTGGATTAATATTCTTAGAAATAATTCCAGAAGTCACAGAATTAAATAATTCTCCATTTATATTATTATCTGTTATATCTGGATTTATTATTTTTCATATATTAGAAAAAATATTTTCATTGCACAATCATCATGAGGATGATCATACAGGACATCATCATTTAAATTCTAAGAAAATAGGAGCTTGGGCTTTGATACTGCATTCTATGTTTGACGGTATAGCCATAGGTTTAGCATATATAATATCGCCTATATTTGGATTAATGATTGCTATTGGAGTTATCGCACATGATTTCTCTGATGGATTTAATACTGTTAGCTTAAGTCATTCTAAGAGATTATTATTTTTAGACGCTGTCGCACCGGTTGTTGGAATATTAATCGGTTTAATATTTGAATTTCCAGATAAAATATTGGGTATCGTATTTGGTATATTTGCTGGGGTATTATTATATGTTTCTACGTCAGACATATTACCGGAAGCACATTGTGATAATAAAAAACACATGGCGCAAAACTTAATAGCCATGATACTTGGGGTACTATACATATCACTAATAGTTTATCTAAGTAAATAAAAAAAATGGGTCGCCACGCTGTCATCACGCGCGGCAACCCTGTAGGACACCCTTCTTTCCCCCCGGATTTCCCAGATGTCCACGTTTTTTATACTACAACCACCGACCCCCAATGTCAACTTCTCTATACCCTTTACAAATACTACAATTATATTCATGATTAAATTCATACAAAAAAACATAATAAATATTATATTAATTCAAGTTACTGTGGCTATAATAGGTAGTCTATATTTTAGTGATATAAAAGGATATGAACCATGTGTTCTCTGTTGGTATCAAAGAATATGCATGTATGCTTTGTTCCCTATTATAATTATCGCCGGGATAAGAAAAGAGAAAAAAATATACCAATATATATTACCTATTTCTATATTAGGTTGGATTATAGCCTTGTATCACAATTTACTTTATACAGGTTTTATAAAAATAGAATTTTGTACTACTGGAATATCATGTACTACAAAATACGTAGAATATCTAGGATTTATAACAATACCTTTTATGTCTTTTTTGGGTTTTACTTTTATAATCATACTCGCATTATTAGACAGATATTATTCAATTAAATTAAATAAATAAATGAGAACAGAAACAAAAATAATCACAGCCATATTAGCATTTACAGCCATAGTCATATTTGGTGGTATATTAGTAGTTAAAAATAACTTTGCTAATCAAAATCAACCTAAAGATTATTCAAAATACATAGAAACAGGGCTAAATTTAGATAAAACTAAAATAGCTAGAGAATATAACCCTAAAATAACAGGATCTGGAAAAACTACAGCAACTACAACAATACATATAACCGAATTTTTAGATTATGAATGTCCAGCATGTGCTACAAATGGAGAAATAATCACAAAGGCTTTACTCGCAACATATGGTCCTAATATAACAATCACAAGAAAGATATTCCCTGTTCACGGTCAAGCATCTATAGATGTAGCTTCTCTAGTACTAGCATCTCAAGTTCTTGGAGGTGAAGCGTATCAAAAAATCCATACAAAAGTATATGAAGAATTCAATAATTGGTCTATACTTGGCAAAAAAGATAAAGATGAATATTTGAAAAAACTAATCACAGGCCTAGGATATGATTATGAAAAAATATTGACTGAAAGTAAAAATGAAAAGTATATAAAACAAATAGAACAAGATAAACAAGATGCAGTAGATCTGGGTATAAAAGCCACACCGTCATTTGTTATAGAAAATCACACACGTATCACAGGAGGCCTACCTCTAGAAGAAATATCAAAATACATTGACGCTAAATAGTATTATCGGTTATTATTGATTCATGGACATTGATAAAAACCAGACGCTCATTAGGAGAGGTCGGTTGTTTATCTTTACAACCAAACCTCACGGATGGGAGGATTACAGATTCTGGACAGATACAGGCCAAGAGCCTTCCTATCTTCCGGTTAGACTACCAAAGATCCCACCACCGAAACCAAAAATCAAAATCTATCCTCCTGATGACCCAATGGAAAGCATTGGTTATCAGCCCAGGAGACGATCACATGGGTCAGAAGATTAAGTTCGATGACTACATCAATTTGGCCCCGTAAAACGGGCCATTTTCTTTTGGATAAATTAATTGTAAAATTAACATATGAATGAAAAATTTTTTGAAAGTTCAGGTGATGAACCAGATTATTATCCACCAGACCATAGAGGTCGAAAACATTTTATTAGTGGTGACAAACTACCCCAGATAGATCCAGAATCCATAAAATCATCTCCAGAACAAAAAGAAGTGTATGAATCATGGCTCAAAGATACCAAAGAAAAACTTGGTCAAATAGGAGATGAAAAATCTTTAGAACAAAAACAAAGAGAGTCCAGAGAAAGGAGTCAGCGTTTGGCTTTGATTAGAGGTATCGTTGATTTAAGTAAAAAATACGATACCAAACCACCTTCCCAAGAATCAAAACCATTAAGCCCTAGAGAAAGAGGCGAGTTACCTGATTGGTAAAACAAAATCCCCTTATGGGGAATTTTTTATTTACTATTTTTAATGGCATTAAATATTGCCACTAAATCTTGCCAAACCAATATCAGCATTTCTTTTACATAAGATATAAATTCCTGAACCCATTGTTTAGCTAAAATAGCATTTATATCTATATCCAAAAACTTTAATAATATAAGAGCGACCAAAATAATCACAATCAACTCAAGAAATCCTTTTTGTTTATTTTGTTGTAATCTATTTCTCATCATTTATAAAAGTATTATACCATAGAGACAACATTAATAAAGTAAATATTCTTCTGCCTATAAATTTATCTTTTAAATTATTCTTGTTAAATAATTTTTCAACATATTTTATATTACAAATATCATTTATGAGCTTATTTTCCAACACTATTTTACGAACATGATCAGAATCTTTTTGTAACCATATATGCCATGGGGTTGGAAAACCAAGTTTTGGTCTATCTTTTGTTTTCTTAGGAATATCTTGCGAAAATGCATCACGTAATATTTTTTTAGTTATACCATTTTCATATTTCCATTCATCTTTTAATCCAATAGCAACCTTAGAAACCTCTATATCAAGAAAAGGCACACGAAGCTCTAGTGAATTGGCCATTGTCATCTTATCTGCTTTTTGTAATATATCTCCCCTCATCCAATTATGTATATCTACGAATTGCATATACTCAGATTCTGTCAATTTTGATAAATCCTGATCTTGTAAGTCTAATTTCTTTGTCAAGTCTTGACTTTGATAGTCTTTAAATAAAAGCTTCTTCTCCTTCTCTTTAAAAAGATTAGCATTACCTATATATCTATCTTGTACGGGGGTTAGAGCACGATTCAAAAATGACACACCAGGAAAATTTTCTAAAAATGGAAATAATTTTACCTTAAAGTTCACTATAGCAAGCATAGGTCTTAAAAAATATTTTTTAAACCACTCTGGCTGTGTAGATATAAGTTGTATATAACGATTATGAGGTTCTTCATAAATACCGTATCCACCAAACAATTCATCAGCTCCTTCTCCTGACATAACAACTTTAACCTCTTTAGCAACTTCACGAGATAAAAGATATAAAGATATAGCTGAAGGATCTGCCACAGGTTCATCTAGATGCCAAACACATTTTTTTAACGATTCAAAATAATCATCAAAAGTAACAATAATCTCTTTATGATCTGTTTTTAGAAAATCAGCATATTCTTTTACATCTTCTATCTCTGATTTTATATCTTTAAAACCTATAGTAAAAGTTTTCAAGTTCAGAGATTGATTTTTCATCTCTTGTTGTGCCAATAAGGCTATAATAGATGAATCAACTCCTGATGATAAAAAAGAAGCTACAGGCACATCTGCTATCATATGATGTTTTACAGAATCAATCAAAACATCTTTGATATCTAATCTGGTTTTTTCATAATCAGTATTCCTATCCGGTAAAAAATTCCATTGCCAATATTTAACTATATTGTATTTAGATGTATTTAAATCTATTTCTAAATAATGCCCGGGAGATAATTTGAAAATATTTTTAAAAAATGTTTCTTGGTTTGGATTATATTGAAAAGAAACATAATCATATATATATGATTTATTAATTTCTCTTTTTATATTCTGGTCTTCAAGTATGGATTTTATTTCTGAAGCAAAAGAAGTTATCTTTCCATTATCTAAATGATAATAAAGTGGTTTGATACCAAAGTTATCACGAACTATAAAAAGTCTGTCTGATTTTTTATCATATATAGAAAATGCAAACATACCGCGAAGTCTTTGTGGTAAAGATACCCCCCACTCTTCATATCCATGAACTAAAACCTCTGTATCACTATGGGTTTTAAAAATATGACCCTTATGCTCTAATTCAGCACGAAGCTCGAGATGATTATATATTTCACCATTAAAAACAACTGTAACAATGTCGTCTTCATTTGATATAGGCTGCTTGCCTGCAGCTATATCAATGATGGATAAACGCCTCATACCCATAGAGAAAGTCTCAGCATAGAATGTGCCATCATCATCTGGTCCTCGATGAGTGATGATGTCTAAAGATCTCTTTAAAAGCCCTTTATCTTGAGAGTTTTGATAATTTATAAAGCCAGATATTCCACACATATGAGGTATATAATAACAAAAAAACCGAGATTTATCATCTCGATTTTTTGTATGTGATATTTAAATTTATTCTTTCACTTCCGCATCCTTTATATCACCCTCAGGTGCTTGACCTCCCTCTTGACTTGGACCAGCTTCCGGACCGGGTTGTGCAGCCCCTGATTTTGCTATCTCATCATGAACTTTTCCAAGTTCTGTAGACAAAGCATCTGTATCTGTTTTTATAGCCTCCAAATCATCTTTATCTTTTGTAAGTCGGAGTGCACCTATCTTAGTTTCAACCGAAGCAACAAGTTCAGCTGATAATTTATCTTTATTTTCTCTTATAGTTTTTTCTGCTGTATATATAGCTTGATCAGCAGTATTTCTAGCATCTATAATCTCTTTTTTCTTTTTATCGTCAGCATCATGCATCTCGGCATCCTTTTTCATACGCTCTATATCATCTTGTGAAAGACCTGTATTTGCCTCTATACGTATAGTTTGTTCTTTACCTGAAGCTTTATCTTTGGCCTTAACGTTTAAGATACCGTTGGCATCTATATCGAAAGTAACTTCTACTTGTGGTATACCACGTGGCGCAGGTGGAATACCATCTAATATAAATCTTCCCAGAGACTTGTTATCCGCAGCCATAGCTCTTTCACCTTGAACTATATGTATCTCTACAGAAGTTTGATTGTCAGCTGCTGTTGAGAATACTTGCGAACGTGATGTTGGTATAGTTGTATTTTTCTCTACTAGATGTGTAGCAACACCTCCCATAGTTTCTATACCAAGTGAAAGTGGTATAACATCAAGAAGAAGTATATCTTTAACATCACCTGCCAATATACCACCTTGTACTGCAGCACCTAGGGCCACAACTTCATCTGGGTTTATTGATTGATTTGGTTCACGACCAAAAAGTTCTTTTACAACTTCTTTGATCTTTGGCATACGAGTTTGACCACCTACTAGTATAACCTCTTGTATATCAGCTATCTTAAACGGTGACGCTTCTATAGCTCTTTTTGTTATCTGTATAGCTCTTGTGATAAACTCATCTGCAAGTTCTTCAAGTTTTGCACGAGTCATTTTCAAAACAAGATGTTTTGGACCTGTTGCATCTGAAGTTATGAAAGGAATATTTATCTCTGTTTCAACAGCTGATGAAAGCTCTATCTTTGCTTTTTCTGCTGCCTCATCAAGCCTTTGTAATGCTAGAGGGTCATTTCTAACATCTATACCTGATTCTTTTTTGAATTCATCGGCAATCCAGTGAATAATCTTTTGATCTATATCTTTTCCTCCAAGGTGAGCATCTCCATCTGTTGATTTTACTTCAACTATATCTGCACCGACTTCAAGTATAGAGATATCAAAGGTACCACCACCAAAATCGAATACCGCTATCTTCTCATCTGCTTTTTTGTTGAATCCATATGCAAGAGCAGCAGCTGTTGGTTCATTGATAATACGTTTTACATCAAGACCCGCTATACGACCTGCATCTTTTGTAGCCTGTCTTTGTGCATCATTGAAATATGCAGGAACTGTAATAACAGCCTCTGTTATCTTCTCACCTATACGAGCTTCGGCATCATTTTTCAGTTTTGTAAGTATCATAGCCGATATTTCTTCAGGTGTATAAACCTTATCAGCCATAGTTATACCAACTCCACCATTTTCAGTTTTTGAAATAGCAAAAGGCACAGAATCTTTATCTTTTTGTACTGCATTTTCGTCAAATGAGTGACCGATAAATCTTTTTATACCGAAAACAGTGTTCTTTGGATTTGTAACACCTTGTCTTTTTGCAAGCAAACCAACCAATCTTTCATTTGTCTTAGATATAGCAACTATAGAAGGGGTTGTACGTGCGCCTTCTGCATTTTCTAAAATCTTTGGCTCACCTACTTCCATAATAGCTATAGCTGAGTTTGTTGTTCCTAAATCGATTCCTAATATTTTTGCCATATTGTTATTATTTTATATTATTTTTTAAATAAATTATTTATATATTTTTATTATACAGGGGTTGTCAAGTCCTATAAAATTATTCAAAATGATATACCTTTACCAAGGCCGCCCTTATAACCTTATCATGCATCTTATAACCTTTTTGCATCACAATAGCCACCTTGTGATCTTTATCTTTTTCGGTAGTTATCTCTTGTCCCAAGGCTTCATATATATTTGGGTCAAAATCATCTCCTTGAGCCCCATAAGCCTCTACACCGGCTTTTTGTAACGCTCCGTATACTTTGTCTATAATAGCCTCTATACCCTTTCTCCAGGCCTCATCTACCCCCAACCATGATGGTTGTTGTTTGGCTTGTTCATAACCATCTATTATTGGTAATAAATCATTTATAAGAACTTGATTAGCAAACTTTATTACATCAGCCTTTGTTTCCTCGTCACGACGTCTAGCGTTTATAAATTCAGCTTTATCTTTTTGCCAATTTGTAAGCAAATCAGTCTTATCTTTTTTAAGTTGTTTGATCTCATCTTTAAGCTTTTTTATGTATGCTTTTGGGTTTTCTGTTTCTTCTTCGGAAACTATATCATCATCTAAAATCACCTCTTCATTTTCTATATCTTTATTCAAATCCTCTTCTAAATCTATTGTTACATCATCATTATTATCGTTGTTCATAGGCCTTATTATATACGTAAAAAAGAAAAAATACATTGTCGAATGTATTTTTTTCTTGTGTAATTGTATGAATTAACGCTTTGACCATTGTTTACTCTTACGAGCTTTCTTAAGACCGAATTTACGTCTTTCTTTAGCACGACCATCACGAGTTAGAAATCCTTCTTTTTTCAAAGCTGTGTGAAGTTCTTGATCAAAAACTTCTAGGGCACGAGCAAGACCTAATCTTATAGCTTCTGCTTGACCATTTATACCACCACCTGATACTTTAACTGTTATTTCAAAAGATTTATCTGGTGCTGTTTTTACAAGAGATTCTATAGATGTATCTTGTAATTCTTTTGTTTTAAAATAATCTGTATGTGGTTTTTCATTTACTACAACAGAGTTTTTTGAAGCTGGTGTTATACGTACACGAGCTGAAGATGTTTTTCTTCTTCCTACTGCTTCATAATATTTTGATGTTGATTTTGTTGCCATATAATATTTTTATCTTATTTCTTTATTTCTATATTTAAAAGCATTCTATCTCTAAGTTTGTTCTTTGGTAACATTCTTGAAACGGCTCTTTTGATTATTTCTTCAGGACCTTTTCTCATCAATAGACGACCTAAAAATTCTTTCTTTTGACCACCTGGAAAACCTGAATAATTTAGATAATATTTTTGATCTTTCTTTTTATCTTCTATATCCATTTGATCTGCATTTTCAACCACAACTGTAACATCAGCTACTGTATTTTTTGCAAAATTAACTGAATTTTTACCCATAAGAACAATAGCTATTTCTGAAGCTAATTTTCCTAATCTTTTATTTTTTGCGTCTATTGTATGTTTCATCTGTTTATTATTATTTTGTAAATTATACTAATTCTATTATTGCCATTTCAGCACCATCTGTTTGTCTTGGTCCTACTTTAACTATTCTTGTGTATCCACCGTTTCTATCCATGTATTTTGGAGCTATTTCAGCAAATAATTTACCAACTATTTCATTGTTACCCATTCTTCTTGATACATCACGTCTTGAGGCCACAGAATCAACTCTAGCTTTAGTTATAAAATCTTCTGCATATGGTCTAGCTTCTTTAGCTTTTGCTAAAGTTGTTTGTATTTTACCATGTAAAAATAACTCTCTTACCAAAGATCTTAGTAATGCTCTTCTCTGATTTCTACTTCTACTAAATTTTCTGTTTGCGTTGTGATGTCTCATAGTTTTGTAAATATAACTTAAAAATTGTTAAAAATCAAGGCTTATTCTTTTATTGATAAATCAAATTTTGCTAATATCTCTTTTAATTCATCAAGGCCTTTTTTGCCCATACCGTCTATATCGAGTAAATCTTTTTCTTTCTTTCTTATAAGACCCCCAATAGTTCTGATATTTGCTTCAATCAAAGCATTAATAGTTCTTTGACTAATATCCAATGATTCTATACGAGTCTTTAGAACATCATCCATAACATCTTTATCAAGTTTATTATCTGATGAATCCTTAACCTCTTCTTTAACTAATTCTACCTCTTTAACTTCTTCCACATCTTGAAAATCGATGATAGCTTTAAGTTGATGTATCATTATCTCTATTGATTTCTCTAATGCTTCTTTTGGAGTTATAGAACCATCTGTTTCTATATTTAGAACAAGTCTATTAAAATCTGTTCTGTCGCCAACACGCATTTGTTCAACATCATAAGATACATTAACTATTGGTGAGAATGAAGCATCTAAAGCTATAGTCTCAACAGGCACTCTCTCTTTTTGTAATACCTCACGAGATACATATCCTATACCGTTTGATACTGTTATTTCCATCTGTAGAACAGCATCTGATTCTGTGATGGTCGCTATATGTTGATCAGGAGTAAGTATTTCAACTTGACCAGCAACATCTATATCAGACGCTACAACATCACCAACACCCTTTTTCTTCAAAGTTAATACAACTTCATCACCAGAAAGTATATTAAACTTAATTTTTTTCAAGTTTAATATCATAGATATAACATCTTCTTTTACACCTTTGATAGTTGAGAATTCGTGTGGTATACCAGCTATTTTAATAGATGTTATAGCAGCACCAGGAAGTGAAGATAATATTATACGTCTAAGTGAGTTACCAAGTGTATGTCCATAACCTGGATACAAACCACCTATTTCATAACTACCTTTATTACCAGATTCTTTAATAATTTTTGGTTTTGACGGTGAGACTATTGATGTGTTCATATTTTTTATTTTATATTTGTTAATAATTAATAATGACTATCTCTTAGCGAACTCTATCACTTGACCCAAATCAAATAATACTTCTTGACCTTCTAATGTAGGGAATTTCACCATTTTTCCACTCATTTTATCTAAATCAAATGATAGCCAATTTGGCGCTGTGTAGTTTTTGTGTATATCAGCCAAATCTTTAAAAGCTTTTGTATTTTTACTTCCTTCACGAACAGATATAACATCTCCCTCTTTAACAATAGTTGATGGTATTGTGTTTTTAACTCCATTTAAAGTTATATGACCATGAGAAACTAATTGTCTAGCAAATCTTCTAGTATTAGCTAAACCTAGTCTGTACACAACATTATCTAATCTTGTTTCTAGTTTTTTATATAATTCTTCTGAACCATGAACTGTTTTAGAATCAATAACTTCTTTAATATATTTACCAAATTGCTTTGCGGTTATACCATATGTAAATCTAGCTTTTTGTTTTTCTATAAGCTGAAGACCGTATGAACTTCTATTTTTTGAACCTTTTTTGTTTTTAGAACTAGCCTCCATTTTTACTCTAAACTTTTGTGTTTGAGTTTTTTCAAACACAGGAGCTCCTAGTCTTTTAGCTATTTTAAATTTTGGACCGATTTTCATATTTTTAAAATTATTTCTATTATTGAATTATTGATTATTAAATATTATATTCTTCTTGGCTTCTTAGGCTTTGGACCATTATGAGGTACTGGGGTTCTATCCTTAATACTATCTATAGATATACCTTTTGAAATAAAAGATCTTACAACTGACTCACGACCTGATCCAGTTCCTTTTATTACAACACCTATCTCTTTCACACCCATAAGTATAGCTTTATCGGCTAATACTTCACCGATCTTTGCGGCTGCGAAAGGTGTACCTTTCTTAGCACCATTAAAACCTAATGATCCTGATGATGAAGATGCTACAGGATTACCTTTTTCATCTGTTAGAACAGCTTTTGTGTTGTTGTATGTTGATTGAATATTTAAAATAGCAAATGCCATTTTTTTCTTACTCAATTTATTTGAAGACTTAGAATCTTTTGCTGATTTTTTGATTGTTTGTTTTGCCATAATATTATAATTTTAAATTTTATTTCTTACTATCTTTTTTCTTACCAGAACCCATAGTCTTTTTAACACCCTTTAGAGTACGAGCGTTTGTTTTTGTTCTTTGACCACGAACAGGTAATTTTCTAGCATGTCTAACACCACGATAAGCTTTAATATCTTTTAATCTTTTAATATTTGTTCCTATCTCTCTTTTAAGATCGGCCTCAAGTTTAAAGGCTTCAACCTCTGTACGAATTTTATTTTCTTCATCAGCTGTTAAATCTTTTGGCTTTACACCGTAGTCAATACCAGCCTTATCTAGGATAAGATGAGCTCTTGATCTACCTATACCATAAATGGCTGTTAAGGCCATTTCTATTCTTTGATTATCATTAAGATTGATACCTAATATACGCATGAAATTTGTTTGAAATGTGTGATTTTTATTAATTAATTATTAGTAAGAAAAGCATAGCATAAAACCCCTTGATAATCAAGTTTATTTTTGCTCTATTACATGATACTTGCCAGAAGAATCCTTTTTAAAGGCATTTGAGTTTTGTAAATTAACTAATATAGTATTTTCTTTTACATATCTCTCCTTCATAACTTTATCAAATATCTCTTCTCTGGTCATAGGGCCGTATTTATTTAAAACCTTTATTATAACGTCTTTTACTACCCCTGAAACATAGCCCCACTCTGCTAAAGCATATAGACCACGTCCAACCAATACAAAACGATCATCTTTTATAAGCTCATTATGTGTTGTAGCTTCATGAGCTCTTTTACCAAATACGTTTTGTATAAGTTTGGCTATTTCTTTAAAGTGTACAGGTGATCCATGCTTTCTCATGGCTAGATATGCATAATCTCTAATACCCTTAACCTTAACATTGGTTGATGCTGCTTTACCCCACTCTCCTAATGGGTTTTTATCTATATGTTTAGATATACGCAACCATCTCTTTGATATCTCCTCATTTTTAAGCTCTTCTGACACATCCTTTATATTATCCATAAAAGCTTTTATCATCTCATTCTCAGGTATCAATGAATTATCATCAAGATTTGAATAAAGCTTTCTTAAGGCTTCATGTATCTTTTTTGATAAATCATTATCCACATGCCATCTATGATGAAATTCATCAGTTTCTTTCTCTTTTTTAAATTGATCGCCTATAATCAATAAAAAGTGAAAATGATTTTGTGTAGATTTATCGCGTGACAAATGACTTAATAGGTCATGTTCGGCCACAATACCTCCAAGTTTTTTTACATATAGAGCAAGCTCTTCAAAAACATGAGCCTCCTCTTTAAAAGCTTGTGACTTTCTAATAGTTATAACTGAGTTAGCCTCTATCTGTCTAACTCTTTCTCTTGTTATATCATAGGTCTCACCAATAGCTTCAAGTGTCATCTTTTCTGTATTTCTATCCAATCCGAAACGATGAGCTAAGATAACTCTTGAGCGCTCAGGTATAGCACCTAATAATTTTTTTGTAACATTCTTCACCTTAAATGAGAATGTTGGGGTTGAAGTATTAGCCATATGTGTTTTATATTTTTATCATGTTTGTTGATATAAGTCAAATATTAGTCAAGTATATTGTCAAGGACACAAGGGGTTTAATATTATAGGACATTATTCACTGATATAAATATAAAAGACATTGTTTTAGCCTTATTTAACAATGTCTTTTATAAATATGTCTTATAAACAAAAACAAGGTTTTTACCCTTGTTTTGCATTTCTCTTACGGTTAGCTTTATTAATACGATATAGATGCTTTCCACGACGTACGATAAATTCACCTTGACGAAGATCTTGTTTTTTAAGTGATGATACTAATTTCATAATACATAGAATATAACATTAATCATCACTTATTACAAGTTATCTGGTAACAGATATGTTGCCCTGTATTTCACCTATAGCAGACACTGTTAAGCGACCGTTATTAATGACTAGGTTATACCCAGTATTATAATCGTCTTCACTATTATAATAAGTATTATTACCTTTTGGATCATATGGTAACTTAGATATATAATCCGGCACTAAACATGAAGATATATCTTGACCCGTAGAGCTGATAACCTCTAAGACCCCTTCAGTTAAAGTCTTAACTGATCCATCACAAAATAGGTTACCCTCATGATCTGCTATATTCTGACCCAATGCATTTAATATGGTGTTAACATTAGCAACACGCTGTGAATCCCTAGCTTGTTTAAACTGCCTATTAGGATTGACGGCCACCAAAACAACAGTGGCCAATATCCCTATAATACCTATAACCACTAATATCTCTATAAGGGTAAACCCTTTATTTTTTTGTATTTTCATATGTTTATTTTTGTTTAAATTATTGATAATACATGTATCTTATAAAAAACACATTAAATTAATTCCCAAGGTTTTTTAAAGTCCAAAAAACCGTTTTTAAACTGATATTTAAATAATCTATGATCAATCTTAAAATCAACTTCGTGAATATTTATACCTTCATAAAAATATTTGATATCTGAAATATGACAAATATAATCGTCTTGAAAATCAAAATTCCTATTAAAACTATAGCTATTATTAATAAAATCTATATTAAAATCAGATTTTATTAGATTATTCATAAAAACATCAGCACATATAGAAAGATTTTGTACATATGATCTATTTTTATAAAAATCCTTTTTTACATCTATATAATTAAATACCCTCTCAGAGCTAAGATATGTATAAAATATTAAAGTTATAGATATACTCAATATTAAAAATAAAGCTATAAAACCATCCTGTTTAACTTTCTTCATACAATTTAAGTTAACATATTGATTTTAAATTCTTTATTAAGAAAGAATAAAATTTTCATAAAGTTAATAATGCTATTGATTTATTAATCAAAAAATAGTATATTATATCTCATACAAACATTGGGCCCGTAGCTTAGTTGGTAGAGCGCCTCATTTGCACTGAGGAGGTCAGGAGTTCGAATCCCCTCGGGTCCACTAGCCTTATTGAGATTTGGTATTAACCGCCTATAGCTCAGTCGGTAGAGCAGTCGCCTCTTAAGCGAACGGTCATAGGTTCGAATCCTATTAGGCGGACAAGATTGAAAAAATGGGCAAGTGGCGGAATTGGTATACGCGCTAGTCTTAGGAACTAGTTCTTCACGGATTGAGGGTTCGAGTCCCTCCTTGCCCACCAGAACATAAAACACCAGATACATAGTATTTGGTGTTTTATGCTTCTTGGCGAGGTGGGACGAGAAAGACGGAGCCGGTTTACAGTCTGGAGACTGTCGACGAAAATAAAAGACCTTTTAAAAGGTCTTTTATTTTTAATTATAGTCCGAAATGCGGCACATCTACACCTTTCGTATCTATTTGTGTACCCCGCTCAATTAATATAAGATATTTTTCTCTACTTTTATTTTCGTTGGGAAAAAACCACATTGGATGACTGGAGTGAGCATAAAACTGACATAAACTATCCTTGCCCGCAGCTTCATGTTCATTCACCCAGTAACTTTTATGATCCTTAAATAAATTTCTGTTTTTAAAATATATAGAATAAATCTCTGGCAAAGTTAATAATCTATATCCAGGAAACATATGTAATTTATCCAAAATATGACTTGATTCTATTGGTTCGTCAAAAACCTTTAGATAGTCCAAGCTTTCTAAACCTATTTCATCTTCTCTTTCATTTGTTATATCAAAAGGCATCATACCTTCTTCCATGTTTTCCATATTCATATATATATTATATACGTTTTTTGAGAAAAATGTAGATATTATACTTGACTTTATCTTATATATATGATATACTATATACATAAAATCTGGCTATAAAGAAAAGCCGGAAGAAACTTTAACCAAACAAAACATAATGAGACGCTTCATTATACCTACTATCTATCACCTTGTCCTTTTCGGAACCCTGCTGTTGCTGTGTCTGTGGCTGGACCAATTCACCCTGATGCTCAAAGGAGGACCATTCAATGTCCTCGGACGCATCGGATGGATCATCAGGTTCATCCTGTGGACATCACTTGTCGTCACACTGATCTTCTCGGTGGCACAAGAGTTCCCTGTACACAGACTCCGTACTGTGTGTGCCTGGTGTTTCTCCATCTTGGCCACGCTCTGCATTGGCTGGGAATTAAAGCTGACCCCCTCATCGGGATCAGGAAGTTCCGGTACAGGTGATGGTTCGAACATCACTACCGGATACAGCTTCCCCGGCTGGCAGCCTGCAGGCATGTCAACTGAAGGATGGCAATGGTTTAAACCCAACGCTGTCGATCAGGCGACGTCCGAAGTGGACATCACCCGTAAAGTGGTAACATATCGTATCTGGAACGATGCGGTGTGGGAACTCAGGTTGAAAGACGGGTCAACTATATCCCTCTTCAACAAGGCTGATGAACGTACAAAGTTCAAGGCCGGTCCCGAGGGGTTTTCCAAAACCCCTATGACAGATCAAGAGTTCAAGGACTTGATAAATAACCAAGCGGTGGCAATCAAGTTCAAACCCTTGCCGGGTAAAACCCTCGACATGAAGATCGGGGTCAGGGATACAAAATGCCCTGATAGACGGAATAGGAGTGCCGTCAACGTCAAGACTCCTAAAAAGCCGCGACCTTATCACAGGTAGCGGCATTTTTTTATTTAATTATTTATATCGATAACCCTCTCAACATTTGTTTTAGTTCTCTCACCTGCTGGAACTGTGTTTAACAAAAACCTAAATATCCCGAAAACCGAAATCATAATAAACATACCAACTATACCCCAAAGCATATGATTAGTACCTGTTTTTATTTGCTGAGGATTTGATCTAGATTTCCATATATATTCAAAGACACCATAAAGAAATACAACTAACGCAACACCGAAAGCTAATAATATCAGCGGATTTATTATTATAGTATTTATGTTTGATAATATTTGATAGACTTTTTGCATAAATATAATTATATAATAAAAAAAACCCTGAAGCCATAAGATCTCAGGATTTTTTTAAATTTATCTAGCCTTGTCTAGGTAGAGATGGAGAAGATGGGATGTTTGAATTATCTAAGTTAAAAGTATTTCTCAATAAATTAACCAAGCCCCAAACTGATACCATAACGAATAGTGCTACTATACCCCATAGTATGAATTTACCAGCTTCACCTCTATCACCTCCGCCCCAGAAGAATCTTTTAACGATACCATATAGGAATAATACCAATGCTAATATTATCAATATAGGTATAACAGTTGAAGATAATGTCACTATCCAACCTAAGAAGTTACCCACTGATCTACCAGCAGCATTTGTTTGATCATCTAGACCACCTGGCATAGGAGCCCCAGCAGCTAAAACTAAACCTGGTGCAAATGTTACTAATAATGATAGAATTTTTTTCATATTTGTAATTTTATGATTTTTATTAATTTATAATTATATTTATATTATACTATTTTAATTGTGGAATAGTCAAAGGACTTCCATTAAAAAATGTATTTTGTAAAAATTGAACCAGACCCCAAACTGATACCATAACGAATAGTGCTACTATACCCCAAAACATAAACTTTCTGGCTTGCTCTCTAGCTTCTGGCTTTTGACCATCCACAAAAGCTAATTTGAAAACCCCAAACAAAAATACAACGAGGGAGGCACTAATGATCAAATATATGACATTTGTCATTAAACCAGTTGTCCAATCTACAAAACCCGCTAAAGATAATTTAGGTACACCTATATCACTTTTCCAATTATTTGAGTTATTATTACCAGAACCAGGAAAACCCGATCCTGAACCAGAACCTGATTGATTTGATGTACCCTGATTACCACTTTGATTCGAAGTACCTTGATTGCCTGATTGATCGGAAGTGCCTTGATCTTGTGTACTTGAATTAAGACCTGAACCTGTTGCTGTTGTAGCAGCATTAACATTAAAACCAACCATGGCTGTTAATATTAATGTTGATATTATAATTTTTTTCATATTTTATATTTTTATTTTAATTACCTTTAAATACTTCTTTAACGGTATCACCTATACCATAAGCTATAACTTCAGCACATAACACAAGTGCAGCACCTATCATACCCCAAAATAGTGCATTTCTAGCTTTCTTAATCTTTTCAGGATCACCTCTAGCTATCACAAACATAAGACCAGCATACATAAGATATAGAACAGTGATCATTATAACTATAGTCTGTGCTATATCCACAACATTCATAAATATAGTCTTAAGATCTGAACCTTCAGCACCTTGACCAAGCGGTGATGTTAAACCAGTAGATGTATTAGTTGCAGCTAAAACAAGTGTTGGTATTATTGATAATATTATTGCTGTAATTTTTTTCTTCATATATTTATTTTATCTTTTTGGTAATGCACCTTGTCTAAATTCATCAGTTACATTTAACACATTTAATGCAAAATCTACTATATAATATGAACCTACTAATAATATCAATCCGATTATTATACCGAAAAATATTCTTTTGGCTTTACTACGAGAATCAGCAGAGCCCTGACCTGTAACTAAAACATATCCTGCATAAAATATCATGATAATAGCTATGAAAACACCTAACAACAAAAGGTTTTGTAATATTTCATTTATAATAGGACCCACCTCTTTCCAACCACAACCTCCTTTTAATAATATCTCTTTTCTTTGAGCATCGTTGGTTGCGTTACCAAAACATAAACTTAAGCTTTCGAATAATTGCATATACTTATTTTATCTGATATTAAATGCTCTGTCTAATCTATCTGATGCATCTATAATTGAATCTGTTATATTTTGAGTTCCTGATACTATAGAAAATATCATTTTTGATAATATATCATCTGTAGTTTTATAATCTGGGTCTAACCATGTCTTAGCAAATATAGCTGAATTATTTATAACAGCTATATCAGCATTTGATTTAGCATCTTTTGATGTTGATAACACATCACGTCTAGTAGAAGCTAACCCTAAAGCACTAGATAGATATTGATTGAATTGGTAATTACCGAAGAAAGTCATCACATTTTGATATGTTGCATTTGGATTTTTGGATGTTATCAAAAAACCCATAGCATACACCTTACCTTTGGTTACTTTCTTATTATCATAAGCCTGAGGAATAGGTGCTATAGCAAAATTTAGATTTGGATTACGTGTTCTAATATATTCAATCTCAGAACCTGGACCAAAATAAGTTGCAAGATCGCCTGACAAGAAAGATTCTCTCGATGATTTAAAAGATTTATTCCATGTGTATGATGATTTAGTTGGATTAGCAAATTCAGTATAATACAACAAAACATCTCTACTTAACTTACTTGCTGATTCTGAATTTGATGTATTTTGAGATCTATTCAAACCAGATTGATATGTGGCAACATTTGCATCATATTGACTAAGATTAACACCCACCTGAGATAACATTGCAAAAATTATATCTTTGGCATGATTTATATTGTCATATTCACCTAAAGCGGCGTAGGCCTTATCTATTATTCCATTATCTCTTCTTCTTACAACTTTTTCTGTTAAATTTGCAAATTCTGTCCAATCTTTTGGGGGTGTTAGAACATTTTCTGATGTAAACATATCTATGTTGTAATACATCACGAGTGGATCTATTATTAGAGGAAAGGCCTTTACACCATCTTGTACGGTAAATATATTGCCTATATCTAAATATGTTGACCTAAAAGATTCTGCTGAAACAGTGTCATTTGGTATAGTTAACAATCTTTTCATTTGACTATAATACATATAATCAGGAAATATTATTGCATCAGGTCCTTTACCTTCTGCTATGGCCTTAAGTAATACATTTTCGAATCCTTCTTCAGGGTATTCTACATATGTAAATGAAGGATCTTTACCTTGTATTCTAAAAGGTTGTAATGCTTCATCTATACTAGACTGAGGTAAGACACCCCAGATAACAGCCTGATATGAAGCTGATCCTTGTTTAACTTTACCTGTAGCAAAGAAAGCTATACCAATAATACCCATGACTAAGAACACAGCGATCAATACTATCTGAAATATATTTAGATCTTTACTAGTCATTTTATTTTTAAATTATATTTTTTATTTATTTTTATAATAGATATTATACTCCTATTACTGACGCTAGACTATCTCCTTCACGTAATTTCATAACACGTACACCTTGTGTATCACGGCCAAGATTTGGAATCTCCTTCAATTCACATCTTATAACTTGACTCTTCTTACTTATAGCAACTATCTCATCTATCTCCGGTGTCACAACTTGAGCTGCCATCAACTCACCTGTTTTATCTGTCACTTTAAATGTTTTTATTCCCGATCCTCCTCTTCCTTGTATTTTATATTCTGATAGAGAAGTTTTTTTACCATAACCATTTGCAGAAACAGTTAGAAGCTCTGCATCATCTTTTGAATCTGATCTAACTGGTATAGCAGCTACTATATTTACACCTTTATCAAGCTTCATAGCTCTTACGCCACCCGCTGCTCTACCCATCTCTCTAATCTCATCTATAGAGAATCTAATTGATTGTGCATCTGTTGCAACAAGTATCATAGAGTCTTTTCCACTTACAAATGAAGCTGATATTAAACCATCTCCATCATCAAGTGATATAGCTATAATTCCGCTTCTTCTAACATCTTTGAAACTATCTATAGCAACCCTTTTACCTGTACCCTGTCTTGTTATTAACATCAAAGATATATCATCACCTTTCTTAATCTCTTTTGGCATAGGTAATATAGATGTAACTTTTTCATCTTGTGCCAATGATAAGAAGTTCATGATTGACTTACCGCGTGTAGCTCTCTTTCCTTCTGGAATATCATACATCTTGATTTGATAGGCCTTACCTTTATCAGTAAAGAATAATAAATCGTTATGCATAGTTGCATATATAAGATGTGTTATAAAATCTTCCTCTTTTACATCAACATCAACAACACCCACTCCGCCTCTCTTTTGTTTTTTATATTCATCAGGATTTGTACGTTTTATATAACCACCAGCTGTTAACACAAGAACTGATTCATTATCAGGAATAATATCTTCTACGCCGACGTTAGCAACACCACCTTTCACTATACGTGTACGTCTTTCATCACCAAACTTAGCTTTTATATCATTTAATTCATCTTTTATAATAGTTAATATTCTACCTGGGTTTTTCAATATATCTTTAAGGTCTTTTATAAGAGCTTGTATAGCTTTTAGTTCATCCTCAATCTTCTTTCTCTCAAGACCAGCAAGTCTTTGTAGTTTCATCTCCAATATAGCCGTTGCTTGTCTGTCTGAAAATTTGAATTCTTTCATTAAGTTTGCATGAGCTGTTGATGTGTCTTTACTCTTCTTTATAAGAGCAATAATCTCATCTATATGATCAAGAGCTTTTTTCAGACCAAGCAATATATGCTCTCTATCTTCAGCCTTTCTCAAGTCGAATTCTGTACGACGTCTAACAACAACTTTTCTATGGTCTATAAAGTTTTCAAGAGCTGATTTAAGAGAAAGTGTTTGCGGTACACCATCAACAAGTGCAACTAAGTTGTAGTGGAAAGTTGATTCAAGTTGTGTGTGTTTATATAAATAATTCAAAATATTTTGTGGATATGTGCCACTTTTCAACTCTATAACTATACGAACATCTGCAGTTGATTCATCCCTGATATCCTTTATACCTTCAACTTTTTTATCACGAACAAGATCAGCCATTGATTCTATCAATGATGATTTATTTACTCTATAAGGTATAGATGTGACAATAATCTTTGATTGACCAGCTTTTTCTTCCACTATCTCGGCTTCACCACGAACAACAACACCTCCACGACCATGCATATAAGCATGTTCTATATCTTTCTGATTAAATGCTATAGCACCTGTAGGAAAATCTGGGCCTTTAACATATTGTAATAAATCCTGAATAGTAGCATCCGGATTATCTATCATATGCACAGTTGCATCGACTATCTCACCCAAGTTATGCGGTGGAATATTTGTCGCCATACCCACAGCGATACCTAAAGTACCGTTCAATAAAAAGTTTGGTATTTGAGCAGGCAAAACGGTTGGTTCCTTTCTTTCACCGTTATATGTAGATTTGAAATCAACTGTATCTTTTTCTATATCAGCCAACATGGTCAAAGTCAGCTTATTCATCTTACACTCTGTATAACGATATGCCGCAGCTGAATAACCATCTATGTTACCAAAGTTACCTTGTGGCCAAACAAGAGGATATCTCATGTTAAAATCTTGTGCCATATTCACCATAGTTTGATAAATAGCCTGATCGCCATGAGGGTGATAATTACCCATAGTTTCTCCAACAACAGTACCGGATTTTTTAAACTTACCTGTAGGCATCAAACCCATACGATTCATAACAAAAAGTATTCTTCTTTGTACAGGCTTCAAACCATCTCTCACATCAGGCAATGCACGGTCTGTAATAACACTCATAGCATAATCTATATATGCTTCCTGCATCTCTTCGACTATGTCTCTATCTATGATATTTTTATGTTCTAAAACAACTTGATTCTCTTGATTATTTGAGTTTTCCTCTTTTTTTGACTTTGGCATATACCCGATATTATAGCATATTTTACATAGCTTTTAAAATAAAAATATGCGATTATATTAGACAACATGAATGATAAAATTAAAATATTAAGCATAGAAACAAGTTGTGATGAGACAGCTGTTTCAGTTCTAGAATATGACCATAATAATGGAAAATATTTGATTCTTGCTGATTCTTTGAATAGCCAAATAGATATACATAAAGAATATGGTGGAGTATTTCCTACTGTTGCCAAAAGAGAGCATGGCAACAATTTGTTAAGTTTATTGAAAAATTGTCTTGAGAAAATTGATACGTCTGGTATTGAGATTAATATCGAAAATATGGAAATAGAAATATTATCAAGAGAGGAGGACCTAAAGAAGCAAATAGAAAACATATTTAAAGATAATTCTACAAATATACTTAAAACCGTACCGCAAATAGACTATATAGCCGTAACAAGAGGACCGGGACTTGAACCTGCTTTATGGGTAGGTCTTAGTTTTGCTAAATTCTTAGCAAAATTGTGGCAAAAACCATTATTACCTATAAATCACATGGAAGGTCATATTTCATCTGTTTTATTAGAGAATAATGTTGAAGAATTCCCTACCTTAGCCTTACTCATATCTGGTGGCCATACAGAATTAGTTGATATGGAGAATTGGGGTAAATATAGAATTATCGGCAAAACAAGAGATGATGCTATTGGTGAAGCATACGATAAAGTTGCAAGGATATTAGGATTACCCTATCCCGGTGGACCAGAAATAGCCAAAAAGGCTCAATATATAAGAGATAATTTCTCTGTCGATCAAATAGATATCTTAAAAAATAAATATTCTATAAAATTACCTAGACCAATGATTAATAGTCGAGATCTTGACTTATCATTCTCTGGTTTAAAGACAGCTGTTTTATACCTAGTTAGAGATATAGGTGAATTAAATGAAGAAATGATAAACCTTATCAGTCATGAATTTGAAAATGCTGTTTTAGAAGTATTAATAAAAAAATTAAATTTTGCTCATAGAGAAAATGATCATAAATACAAAAATTTAATAGTAGCCGGTGGTGTTATAGCCAATGATTTTCTAAAAGAACATATAAATAAATGGTGTAATGAAAATGAATTGAATTTTCTAAAACCAGATAAAAAACTAGCAACCGATAATGCTGTCATGATAGGATTAGCGGCAATAATAGGTCTTTCACATAATTATGTAAAAATCTTAGACCCCAAATCAGAAGAATTTATTAATTTAAAACCTGATGGAGATTGGTCTATTGATAATATATAATTATGTTATATGCATCCTCAATTCTCAGATATATTAAATATATTGAATAATAGCTTTATAATATTTTTTTATGCATTATTTGCAGGGCTCATTCCTGCATTATTATGGTTATGGTTTTGGCTTCATGAAAAAGACAAACATAAAGAACCGGTTAAGGTTATATTTATGGTCTTTTTATTAGGTATGCTTGGCGTCTTTGTATCATTTATATTACAAAAAGCTTTGGCTATTTATTTTGATTTTAAGATAAATGATATAGGTAACTTCGTTCGTTCATCACAAAATCATCAAATTACCAACCTGATTTTTGTTATAATTGAAGAATTTATAAAATTCTTATGTGCATACACGGTTTTCTTCAGAACTAAAGTTTTTGATGAGCCTATAGATGCATTTATATATTTGATGACCGCAGCTTTAGGCTTTGCCGCTATGGAAAATAGTTTGTATTTAGTTAACCCTCTAATAAACGGAGACACTATAAACGTTATAATAAATTCAAACCTACGATTTATAGGTGCAAATGTGTTACATGTTGCCTCAAGTGGATTATTGGCATTATTTATAGGCTACGCTTTCTATAAAGGAAAAATAATTAAAGAGTTGTATACATGGATTGGATTAATATTTGCTGTACTATTACATTGGATGTTCAATATATTATTAATAAATCACTCAAACTCTACTTTATTTATATTTCTATCAGTTTGGGTTGTGATAATTTTTTTAATACTAAGTCTAGAAAAAATAAAAAACTTGCGTATAAAGGCTTAAACATTTAAAATATACACATGACTAACACACGTAAATCATTTTTGCAAAGATTAACCGGTAGCTTTAAAGATGACGATCAAGAAGCTATAGAAAAAATGAAACAAGTAAATCGTAAATCACTTAGAAATCTAAAGGATTTCGATGATGAAGAATATGAAGATATGGATGATGAACCTTCAGAAATAGAAGATGAAGAAGATATGGATGACACACCTGCAACCGTAGAAGGTCAACTTGGTATCGATCTGTTTGAAACACCGGTAGAGGTTATAGTTAAAACTATGATACCAGGTGTAAGAAAAGATGATATAGATATATCTCTATCACGTGATATGCTCACAATCAGAGGTGAAAGAAAGGACGAGAAAACCATAGCTGACGATGATTATCATTATAGAGAATTATATTGGGGTGCATTTTCTAGAACAGTTAAACTTCCCCATGAAGTTGATATAGATAAAGCCGAGGCCACAGAATCACAAGGCATGCTTACACTTAGACTTCCAAGAGTCGATAAAGAAAGACAAACAAAAGTTAAATTAAAATAAATAGATCTTAAAATAAAAATAGTCACAACATTGTGACTATTTTTATTTACCTACTTTTGTGCCAAGGGCCGAGATCTCGTTCCTTACTGGAACAGTACACCTTTACGGTTTTATTCGGATCAGAGATCCTCAAAAACATCGTCAAGCTTTTCTCGCCCTACAAAAGCTCCGCTTTTGTGCCAAGGGCCGGGCTCGAACCGGCGACCCCTTCCTCTTCAGGGAAATGCTCTACCAACTGAGCTACCTTGGCGTCTGTGTTATTGTATCAACCCTTTTAGAGAGTTTAACAATGAACCAGCCTGTTGTTGTTGACCTGTAATAGTACCAGTTAAATCATTTACCTGATTATACAAATCTATGGTTTTTTCTAAATAAGGCTTTGTGTAATAGAAGACACCAAATGTTAAACCTATAACTATGAACCATTTCAAAGCTCCAAAAATCATAGCGATATACGCACGTCTCTGTATACTCTCGAGTATATCGCTGTTTTCTGCAACTTTTTCTTCTATAACTTTGAGTCGATTTAAAATCTCTTCAAATTCTTGGTTCATAGGAGTTATATTAGCAGAATTTTATTGTTTTATCAATCTAGACACAGCGGCAACAAAATCACTTTGAACCTTAGTATTTAACTCACGAAAAGCCATAAGACCTTCCCTCTTATACTCAACTATAGGATCATGTTGACCGATAGCCCTAAAGCCAACTGAGGTTTGTAAATGAGCCATATTATCCAAATGGGTCATCCAATAATAGTCATTTATTTGCAGCCATACCTGCTTAGATATCTTATAAAAATCTTCTGTTTTTTTAGATTCAGGTATATCCTGACCTATTAACATATCATCGATAATATTTTTCAACTCATCACCTTCTGCAACTAAAATTTTTCTTCTCTTAGAATATATACTTTGTCTTTGTTGATTCATAACATCATCAAATTCCAAAATTCTTTTTCGGGAATCAAAATTGAAACCTTCTATTTTCTTTTGAGCTGATTCAAGAGATCTTGAAACAAGTTTATGTTCTATAGCCTCATCTTCAGGAAAATTCATCTTACTCATTAAACCTCTAAGTGGAGTGTTTGCAAATATGCGCATCAAATCATCTTCCATAGATACATAAAACTGAGTCTCCCCTGGATCACCCTGACGACCAGATCTTCCTCTAAGCTGATTATCAACACGTCTTGAATCATGTCTTTCTGTACCTATAACATATAAACCTCCCAGATTTCTAATCTCATCCATTTCTTCTTTAGTTGAAGGATTACCTCCGAGTTTTATATCAACACCACGACCAGCCATGTTAGTTGCTATAGTTACAGCACCTTTTTTTCCGGCTTGAGCTATTATTTCACCTTCTTTTTCAGCTAATTCAGGTTTAGCATTCAAAAGATTATGCTTAACACCAGACACTTTAAGATACTGTGATAATAATTCACTTTTTTCAACTGAAATAGTACCAACCAAAACAGGTTGCCCTTTTTGATTTAATTCTTTTATTTTTTTGGCAATTGATTTAAATTTACCAATCTCTGTCATGTATATAAGATCATTTTTATCTACACGAGCAATAGGTCTATGAGTAGGAACCTCTATAACATCCAATCCATAAACCTTAAGAAACTCCTCTCTAGAAGTTAATCCTGTACCTGTCATACCTGCGAGTCTATCATATAATCTAAACAGATTTTGATATGTTATAGAAGCTGCTGTCTTACTTTCTTTTTGTATATTCAAACCTTCTTTAGCTTCAATGGCTTGATGTATACCATCTGACCAACGACGACCTGGTTGCAATCTACCTGTTGATGTATCAACTATAATAACTTCACCATCCTTTATTAGATAATCCACATCTTTATGATATATAGCTTTAGCTTTTATAGCAGTTTCAAGATGATGAACAAGTTTTATATTTTGACTATTATATAGATCTTGAATACCCAACTTTTTCTCTGCTAAATCTATACCTGCATCTGTGATCATTATAGATTTAAATTTTTCATCATATATGAAATGTTCATCTCTATTCATGCCGCGAGCAATTCCAGCAAAAGTCTTATATATATCATCTGACTCGTCAGAGGGTTGTGACACTATCAGAGGACTACGTGATTCATCTATTAATATAGAATCCGCTTCATCTATAATTGCATAATAATGATCTCTTTGTCTTAATTCTTCTTTTGAATGAGCGATGTTATCAAACAAATAATCGAAACCGAAAACTGAATTTGTTCCATATGTTATATCAGCATCATAAGCTTCTTTTCTAGTACAAGGGCGTAAAAATTCATATTCAACCTTAAATGAGCCTGTTTCATCTTCTGCAACATCTTGTTCTTTGGTTGTATGTGATGGATCATATATAAAAGATTTATCTTGCATTATCACAGAAGTTGATAAACCAAGCGCATAATATATTTGTCCCATCCAAACAGCATCACGTGCTGACAAATAATCATTTACAGTTACAACATGCACACCACGACCAACAAGCGCATTTAAATATGTTGGTAATGTTGCCATTTGTGTTTTACCTTCACCTGTTTTCATTTCTGCAATATTTCCATCATGCAATATCATTCCACCCACAAGCTGTACATCATAATGACGTTGATTTAAAGTTCTCTTTGCAGCTTCGCGTACCAATGCAAAAGCCTCAGGAATTTTTTCATCCAATTTCTTCTTATCGGAATCTTTCAATAAAACTTTTAACTCCAATGATTTATTTTTCAATTCTTCATCAGAAAGCTTTACAATACTATCCTCTAAAGCATTGATTAATTTAACTTTATTTTGATATTTCTTTATAGGCGAACCTAGGAAATTTAAAAATGACATGATTATATTTATAGCATAAATAAAGGTAAAATTGAACCTAAACACAAAAACGCATAGATTTCTCTACGCGTTTTCGTTTTGTGGAACAAAGTAGTAATTATTTCTTTTTAGCTACTTTTTTTACAGCTTTCTTTACAGTTTTTTTAACTGCTTTTTTAGCTGGTTTTTTTGCAACTTTTTTAACTGCTTTTTTTACAGTTTTTTTTGCTGCTTTTTTTACTGCCATATTTTTTTATTAAAAATTATTTTTAGAAATGATTATCGCGTGATGAAGTTCATGCTCGACAAACATTTTCTTCTCACGTACTTTTATTATACACCAAATAAAAATATTAATGCAAATATTTTTTACAAATTTTTTTTGTGGATAATTTTTTTTAAAATTTTTTTTATTCTTAAACATGAAAAATAAAAAACTCCACTCTTTTTGAATGGAATTTTTTAAGAAAAATTAAATTGAGAATTTTTTATTTAGATAAATTATTTATTATATCTTTTGATTGTGGAATTTCTTTTATAATTTTTTCTGCAATAACTTTTTTAGCTTGTTTATTTTTTATAATACTCCAAAATTCTTTTTTGAAAATCAAATCATGTTTATTTTTTTTGAATCCCTCTATTGCAACATTAGTTATCTTATCTGTATCTTCTATTTTATATTCAATCAAAGTACCAAGATAATATCCATAAGCTGTTTCATTTTCTGGCGCATCATTATACGCTTTTTCTAGTAAAGCAATCACATTATCAATGTCATTCTGATCAATTAATATCAATGCTTTATTATAAGTAAATGATTGTTTTTGTGGAGATAAAGCATATGCTCTATTTATATAAAACAAAGCCCTCTCTTTGTCACCTATTCCTTTATATGTATTAGATAGGAAGAAATTAAATCTAGAATCATCTTTCAATCTTGGCTCTAAATTTTTAACCATATATTCATAAGTGTTATATATATTTTGTTTAGTTGTATCTGGTACAGATTGAATACTTAACACCTTTGGCAATATCATCGACAATTGTTCGAATACTTCTATCTTACCATTATCACTAGTATCAAAAGCGTTTTTAAAATCCTTATCCATACTTTGTATAGTCACAGACACTGTCTCAGGCTTTAAACCTTGTAGAATATTTATAAGTGATTTATTTTGTGAAAACGGTTTTAATATAGTCTGATATGATATAAACACAATCAATAACACAGAGATAAAACCAAATAATATTATTTTATTTTTTTCTTCTTCTGTTAAATTCTTTTCTGATTTCTTTTCATTTCTATCATGAGTATATCTATCATGTATAAACGCTAATACCAAAAAGAACAATACATAACTAGATAAGTTATCAAACACGAATATATTATGAATAAAGTAAGCAGCTAACAATCCTATCAACATTGACTGTTCAACTATAGTAAATTTTGATTTCTTTGAGAAGATAAAATATATAGCGAATACGAATAAAGATAAGTAACCTATTAGACCCAACAATCCACCCGCTATCAACCAATCCATAAATACATTATGTGATCTATCAAACCATTGTTCCTGACCATACATATGAGGGTTATAGTATTTTGTAAACACATATCCGAAATTGTCTTGTCCCCAACCCAATATAGGTCTTTCTTTAACACCTTCAAAAGCCATCTTCCATATCATGGTACGAGCATAACCTTGATTATTCAACACTGATTTATAGTCTGTTGTAATTAACTCAGCAAAACGATTCAATTGACTTGAGTTTTTCACCACAGCAGAATGTTTAAACATACCTAGCAAGACAACTGAAACAACAACAGCAGATAAGAAACCTAAAGCTGCATATTTTATAACTTTATTTTTTTCTTTCCACACAAAATATAAAGATGACAATATAAGACCAACAACAAGTCCAACGAAGGCACCTCTTGTACCTGTTTTATACAATATATATGCATTGAATATAGCTGCCAATACAAACAATATTATATATAGTACACCCCTAGTATTTATTTTTGATGTCGCCTTATGCTCACCTGATTCTAATAATTCTTTTTCTCTATTACCTCTAAAAATCATCAATGCACCTAGACCACCAAAGAAGATATGAATAAGAGCATATACACCTAGATATGATGAGTTACCTAGATTACCTACAATACGAGCCTCTGTTCCACCTAAAGCCTCTAAGCCGACTATAATAGAGATAATAAGAGAAGTATTCATTAAATATGTCCACTCATTTTTCTTAATAGCTGATGCAGATATAATAAACAACACAGACATATATATCATAGTCAGCAGACCTTCCATTCTTTCAAAATTTGACCAAAAACTCTTCACAGGATCAACACTATTTAATGTAGCCAATACCAATACTCCAATGAAAGAAAAAACAGCGTACATAAGCATAGACTTTTTAGGACGATAGTCTTTATCTAAAAGGGCTAAGAATATATAAGAAACAGATGCTAATGCGATCATGGTTCTCATAAAGAAAGCCTTACTAGTAATAAATGGAAAAAACATATTTCCAGAAAAAACAAAAGGTGTTAATAATGTGAATCCAACCAATATAATGGTTGTAATTCTTAGGATTTTTTTAATATCTTGTATTTGTGTATTCATGGCAAGTATTATAACATGTATTTTAAAGGTAAAATATATGAAAAAGATTAAAAATCATATTATAAATACTTGGCAACATGCCGGTTTTCAGAAGTATTTTCAGAATACCGGGTGGATGTTCTTCTCTAAAATATTCAGTATGATCATATCTTTCTTCATTACTGCTATAGTCGCAAGATATTTAGGCCCAGAAAAATATGGAACTATGATGTATGCAGTCAGCTTTGTAGGATTGTTTGCTTTTTTGTCATCATTGGGCATAGATCAAATCGTATATAGAGAAATATTAAATAATCCAAAAGAGGAAAATAAATTACTGGGTACATCATTGATATTAAAAACTGCAGGAGGAATATCAGCGGTAATATTGAGTATATTGTGTTCAATAGTGTTTTCAGATAATCAACTAGAGAGAACCTTAATATTCATAATATCCATATCGTATATATTTCAATCTTTTAATATTATCAATTATTCATTTCAATCCAGACTAGAGAATAAAAAACTGTCCACTATAACCATTACGGTCAACATAATATTATCTATATTTAAATTAATAATTGTATATTTTAATAAGGGTATATTATTTCTGAGCTCATTATTAATATTAGAACCTATATTATATGGGCTATTCTTTATATATATTTATAATAGATCATTTGGTGAAGTAAGAAACTGGTTCTTTGATAAGAAAACAGCGATTATAATATTCAAATCTTCCCTTCCTTTGATGTTCTCAAGTATATTTGCATTAGTATATGCAAGAATAGATCAAGTGATGATTAAACATTATATGAATAACGAGGCCGTTGGCTTATACAGTTCAGCCGTGACGCTATCTGAAGTATGGTATTTTATCCCCACAATAATAGTTAGTACATTTTTTCCAGCTATAATGAATGCGAAAAATACAGACAAGTATTTATACGGCAAAAGAATATTAGGATTATCATTGTTAATAACAACAATATTATTATGCATATCATTAGGTGGAACCATTTTCTCAAGAGAGGTTTTACATATTATATTTGGAAGTCAATTCATAAGCGCGCACACAGCATTAAGTATTTATATATGGTCCGGTATTGGCGTAGGTCTTGGAACTATAATAATACAATTCCTGGTTGCAGAAAAATTGCCTAAAATCATACTATTTATATCTCTAATAGGTATGATAATAAACATAACTCTAAATATTGTATTAATACCTATATATGGCATAAATGGATCTGCGTTAGCGACCTTAATATCATATATAATTGGACCATTAACTTTCTGTATTTTCAAAGAGCCTAGAAAGAGAATTGTTGCTATAATCAAATAATGGAAAATAAGAGCATAATAACCTCAGCATCAGACAAATTCTTTCCTTCATTATTGAACCTTATAGGTTCAATCAAAGATACAAACCCGGATCATCCAACTATATATGTTTATGATTTGGGTCTGAATTATTTCTTTAAAAAAGAGTTAGAAAATATATACAAAGTTAAAGTCTTAAACATACCCAAATTCGTCCCACATTGGAGAGCTTGTTATACCTGGAAGACCTATATATTAAATAATCCCCTATCAAAACTAAACTTATATATAGATGCAGGATGTCAGGTCCTAAAATCATTGGATGAATTATTTAATAAAATAGATACAAACAACTATTTAGCGGTGAGCCAAGGATCAAGTGTGAAGATTAAAGATATAACCCCTAGAGAATATTTCGATATATTTAATATAGAAAAAAATATAGGCGATGAAGAAGTGATAACTGCCGGTATATTTGGTTTTAAAAAAGATACGAACATATCAACAGTAACAGATGAACTTTATAAATCCGGTATAAACAAATATTGTCTAGGATATTCACCAAGTGAGATTTGGAAAAATAAAGGAGTAAATAAAACAGAATTCATAAGAGATTGCCAAATGTTTAGACATGACACAACCATGATAAGCTTATTACTTAGAAAATATATAGACAATATAATAGTTGAGCCCTTGCACCTTTTTTCAGATAAAGAAAACGCCAGTAATCAACAATATATATGGAATGTCAGAATGAATTATAGTAAATTAAAATATGTATATGAGAAGTATAATATATATTCATATATAAATAGAATATACATATATATATTTATAAAATTAAAAATAACATCAAATAAAATAAAGCCAGAAATATTAAAATATATGAATACAAAAGACACATTAAACAGAATATTCGGATTAGAATTTATGGATAAAA
>CAZUJN010000004.1:0-17418 GCA_964620475.1 uncultured Candidatus Saccharibacteria bacterium
AAGTTGTGATTATTGGTGAAAAAGAGGCTGAGAGTAAGGTATTTGAGGTGAAGAGCTTATAAAATATAAAAACAGTCACTATACATAAGTGACTGTTTTTATTTTTACTACTCCCTATCAATAACCCCAGGTGTATATCTATTTGATGCATTCCATAATAAATAACTTTTCACACCAAGATCATCCAATGCTTTTATCTGTGCTTTCACTTCAAGTGCATTATACGTCACTCCAAATATTGAGAAATCTTGTAGCCAAGGTCTCATCACTTTATACGCTGTAGAAGTTCCATGTGTTGCCGTGACTCTATCCAAACCCATCTTTGTTGAATCATATATAGTCTGATAAGGTGCTTTATTTGGGACCTTTATACCATTCCAATTATTTGGAAAATGAGATGGATAAATCATGCCAGAGATATAATCTACATGTTGAACAAATTCATCTAAATGTTGACCTATAGTTAAATCATCAGTATTTGTCAAAACCATACCAAACACATCTGCAGATAAAGGTATACCCTCTAAACCTTTTCTAACATAAGCTAGAAAATTTCCCAAAGTCTGTCTTCTTTTATCTTGACCAGTAGATGAGGCTGTAAAATTTCCATTATATTCATAACTTAAAAGATTCATCTGACCGTCTGAAGGATAACGCACATAATCCAATTGTATCTCATCGAAGCCTCTATCATATGCAGCACGTCCAAGATCAACTATGTATTGAGCTGTCTTTTCTTGACTTGGAGATAACCAATAATTACCTTTTCCATCTCTCCATGGTGTACCGTCCGCTTTCTTGGATGCAAGGTCTAGATTTTGTTTTGTAAAACATTCATCACGAAAAACTGCTATACGCGCTATAACATAAATATTTTTCTTATGATAATAATCAAGCTTTGCCTCTAAATCTTCTTTTGAAATAAGTGGTTGTATACAAGGATGTTGCATGCCTAGATCATAAGTTATGATACCTGGAGCATCTTTTATATCTACAACTATCGTATTGATAGTTGTTTCTTCTATCATCTTATCAAGTCTTTCTAAAAATGGTTTATATAGAAAACTATTTGCAGAAACATATATACCACGAACATTTTCAGGTGTTTTTACATGTGACATTTTCTTTTCTTCTACAGGAGTTTCGATTTTTTCTTCAGTTGTAGTTGCTGAGGCATCTACTTCTATCTTATGTTTTATATCTTTTACATATGATAATAAATCTTTTGAAGTAACTCTTTGTGTTGCAAGAAATGCGACTATTAGAGCGATTATTACTAATATTAGTTTTAAAAATTTTGAGGCACTCATGTTCTTTATAATAACATATAGGATGTTGATTTATCGAGTGAAATGATTATACTTCAACTTAACAGACCCCTTTAGAGAAACGAGGGTCAGAACCTAAAACCAGAACACCACTATGATATCAAACGTACTCGGAAGAGGAAAAGGTTTTCCTGTTGGCTCAAAAATGCCAGGGGCATTCGATACCGTCGAAGCAATGCTTCGTGCATTCGTCCGCGACTACAAGCCACGGAGCAACACACCAGAACACGGCAAGACGGCCGATCCAGATCTGATGCTCATTGTCTTCACCGACAAAGAGCTCGATCATTTGAAAACTGAGATGGATACCAAATTCAACTGCACCGCTGTCGAAAGAATGGCGGCAAAATTGAATACCATCTTCTCTTTCGGGTGTGGCTTCAAACGTGTCATCTTCGAGACCACCGGTGACAAATCTACCTATAATGGGCTCATGTACTGCCCAGAAGACATGGAGTGGCCCGAGAATGATTCCTACCCTCTCGAAACCGGACCGACCATGAATGAGAACCGCGAACCGACCAGTTACCGCATCCTCATCGGATGATCTATCTGGATCAATCACAAAACCGCCACGAGCCTTGCGCTCGCGGCGGCGTTTTTTTATTTCATCATCGCCTTCACCAATCCATCAAACAAAGGATGTGAAGTTGTTGGTCTCGACAAAAATTCTGGATGAGACTGTGTTGCCACAAAATATGGATGTTTATCTTTTGCAAGCTCTATCATCTCCATCAATTTTCCATCTAATGATTTTCCTGAAAACTTCAAACCTTTTTTCTCTAACTCTTCTACATATTCATTATTAACTTCATATCTATGTCTATGTCTCTCAACCACTTCATCTTTATTGTATAAACCATGAACTATACTTCCCTTTGTTAACTTACATTTATATGAACCAAGTCTCATGGATCCACCCATCATTTGTTTTGCTAGATTTTCTTTTTGACTTTCCATTATATCTATAATTTTATGTTTTGCATTTTTATCTATCTCAGTAGTATTAGCACTTTTAAGACCTAAAACATTTGTTGCATATTCTATAACCGCAAGTTGCATACCATAACATATACCAAGATAAGGTATTTTATTTTTACGAACATATTCTATAGACTTTAATATTCCATCTACACCTGTAGTTCCAAACCCTCCTGGTACTATAAGACCATGACATCTTTTAAATACATCTTTAAGCACCGCTCCATTTTTCTCTATGTTTTTAGAATCAACCCACTCTATTTCTACCCCAACCTTAGCTTTAGCTGCAGCAAATTTCAAAGCTTCCATCACAGAAAGATATGAATCCATAAGTGTAAAATCACCAGTATCAAAATATTTACCAATCATAGCGACACGAAAATTTTTATTCTTTTTAAGATGAATATTTTTTACAAAATTATTCCAATCAGACCAAAGTTTCTGTGATTCTTTATTATTTTTTTTATTTTTTAAGGATAATGCCTTAAGTACCGCCTCACCTATTTTATCTTTTTCAAAATTAAGCGGTACATCATATATACTTTTTATATCTGGTGCTGATATAACATTTTCTTTTAATACATTACATGATACAGCCAACTTTTCTTTTCTTTTATCATCAAGCGGGGCTGAAGCTCTAGCAATAATAAAATCAGGATGTAATCCATAACCATTCAATTCTCTGATGGCACTTTGTGTAGGCTTTGATTTCATCTCTCCCAAAGTTCCAGGTGTTGGCATATATGACACAACTATCACCATTACATCTTTAGGGTTTTTTAATTTCATTGTTTTTGCAGCTTCCATAAACATAGCATTTTGAAAATCTCCAATAGTACCACCTATCTCTACTATCGTTATATCAGCATCTTTAGCTGCCGCTTTGTATCTGTTAATAATCTCATCTCTTACATGTGGTATAGCCTCAACACATTTTCCTCCATAGCCAAGAGATCTTTCTTTATCTATAACCGTTTTATAAACCATACCCGAAGTCATATAATTTATTTGAGAAATATCTTGATGCAAAAATCTTTCATAATTTCCCATATCTTGATCTGTCTCTAAACCGTTTTCCATAACAAAAACTTCACCATGTTCCGTTGGGTTCATGGTGCCTGCATCGACGTTTAAATAAGGGTCGGCTTTTACTAGATTAACTTTGTAACCTTTTGTTTTTAAAATTAGTCCGAGTGATGATGTTGCTACGCCTTTTCCTACTCCAGACATAACTCCACCGATCACGAAAATAAATTTTGATTTCATAATTTATATTTTAATATTTTTCCGTCTATGGGAAATCTTGGCTTTTATTGATTTTGGTGTTGAGATATTAATATTCCCACAATTTGACATACTCATAACCAAGTGGTAATATAAAAATACTGAGTGAGCTGTTCACCCAGCGAACTCTACAACCAACCAGCATAAAACAAGATGAAAAAGCACCTCGTTCTAGTCGTTGTCGCGATTTTCATGGCAGTCTCGATGACAGCCAAATCTGCCACAATTCTGTGGTTTGCCGGCCCGGGCTATACGTCTGGGGGTAACACCTATAGCATCACCGGTCCAGTCACGGTGGAAACATCAGGATTGACCAATAACAACATCGGGTTCACCTTCAGTGGTCCTGCCGGAGGCTCTATCTACCTCAGAACTGCAAATGTCGGAAACCCATGGGTCGTCGGACAAACGTATCGTTCGACAGACGCATTGGGTGGCTACCTGCAGATTCTGCTGAACTCACCGTATCGGGATTCATTTGCGAGCACATCGTATTGGGAATTCACGGTGCATCAAGCCGTGATCGACGTCATCCCGGACAAATTTGCAGCGTCCGGCAAGATTGTCGACAGTATTGGCAAAGAAACATCGTTCTACGTCCAATACAACTCAACAGCCATCCCCGAACCGACCGTTGCCCTCATCACACCTCTCGGCCTACTCACTCTCCTGCGCCGACGCAGGGACTGATGACTGCCGACACCCCGAAAGCCTCGGGTTCCCTTCCAGGGAGCCCGGGGTCTTTTTAATTGTAATAAAAAGCTTTTATATACGTTCCATACTTAAGATAGTACAGATGGTTTTTATTATTAATTAATATAAAATATAAAAATATATGAAATTCATCTATATAATTAAAGAGTATATTAAAATGGCTTTTAAAAGCCTTAAATATGTATATTCTTTAGATAAAAAAGGAACTTTTTTCAGACTCAGTATACTTATAATATTCCCCGTATTATCCAATATCATAAACATAATAAACTCCAGACTAACTAACGCAATACAAAAAGATTTTGGAACAGGTATCATGCAATATGTCTTACCTGTATTTGTATTTTTAGTTATATTTACATTATTAGAAGAATTATTTTCATTTTTAAGTCAAAAACTAGGTTTAGTTTGGAACAGTAAGTTAAACAATTTGATATACGTAAATCAATTAGCCGATAAAAGTAAATTTAATATTCCTTTTATAGATTCAAGTGATTATGAAGAATTGAGACAAAGAGTAGAGTTTGGTGCCGCAGGTAATGGACGTTATGCCCAGTCAAATCTAACAAGAAGTATACCAGAATTCTTAACAATAATCATAAACTTAGCATTCGCTATATATATAGCCTATTCATATAATTGGATATTTTCTACGCTTATACTTCTATCAACTCTACCAGGATTTTATTTCTTATTCGTTAGAGTTTTTGCAGTAAGAAGGAATTTTGAAAGTACCCTTGAACAGAATAAATATTTTGGTATATTCTCTGGATTATTTCAACATTATCAAGGATTAAAAGATGTGAAAAGTTCAAATAATTCTGATAGATTTCTGAAAATATATAAAGATGGTCAAGGTGAATTATTAGACCAGAGAACAAAAATACATAGTCATTATATGAATATTGGATTTTTAACTTCACTTTTAACTATGTCTATAATATTCGTTATACAGTTTTTTGTAATCAAAGACGTAGTTGCCGGAAATATACTTATAGGTACAGCCACTCTTATAATGTTACAGATTTCTAGACTTGAGACACAAGTCAACAGACTCTCAACCTTTCTCCCCGATCAATATGAGAATACAGTAGCAGCGAAATATTTATTCTTACAATCAGAAACAGCTGAAAATAAAGATAGATTGACTGGTAAAGATTTTGTAAATGAAAATGATATTATCGAATTTAATAACATAGATTTCAAATATGAAAACATTAGACTTGAATCATTACATACACTAAATGAAGAAGTAGATACTATTGCCACAAAATATTTTGGTTTAAATAAACCAGAGGTAAAAACAGAAGAAAAAGAATTAAATAATTTTAATTTACATATAGATAATCTAAAAATACATAAAGGTGAAAAGATAGCTGTCGTAGGAAAAAACGGTAATGGCAAAACAACATTTATACAATTATTATTAAACATTTATCAACCTCAATCAGGCGACATAATACTATTTGGAAATAATCTGAAAGACTTATCTCAAGAAAATATAATGAGTAATTTTTCAGTATTATATCAAGACTACGCCCAATCCCCTCTTAAGGTTAATCAATACATAGCATTATCAGAGAAAGGAGAAATAGACATGGATAAAGTAAAATATGCCGCACAGATCGCAACTGCAGATGAATTTATAGAAAAATGGCCAGATCAATACACACAACAAACTGGCGTGTACATGAAAGGCGTAAAACCATCAAAAGGACAATATCAGAAAATGGCATTAGCTAGAGCTATATACAAAGATTCGCCTGTGATAGTACTTGATGAACCAACAGCATCTATAGATGCAATATCAAGTAAAAAAATATTTAAAAACCTAAAAGATGTTTCTAAAGATAGAACAATAATACTCATATCCCATAGTATGCTGGATATTGTTGATTTTGCAGATAGAATATTAGTTTTTGAAGAAGGTCGTATTGTAGGAGATGGTTCACACAAAGACTTGATGAAAACCTGCGGTATATATAGAGAATTATATGAAAGTGAGGTAAAATAATACCCATGCATAAAATATACCTAGATATAGAAACTCAAAATACTTTTCAAATGGTTGGCAGTAATGATCCAAAAGACTTAGATTTATCTATAATGTGTATATATGACACTAAAACCAATGAATATGAAAGTTTCAACATAGAGACACTCCCTACCCTATGGCCCAGACTTGAAGCAACAGATATTATAGTTACATTCAACGGTGATCATTTCGATCTTCCTATATTAAATAAATATTATAACGGTGATTTGACTAAGTTTAGACATGTTGACCTAATGAAGGAGGTACAAAAAGTTATAGGTCGCCGTGTGGGACTGGACAACATAGCACAAGCCACTCTTGGTATAGGTAAAACCGGTAATGGTTTAGAGGCCATAACTTGGTGGAAAAATGGAGAGGTGGATAAAATAATAGAATACTGTAAAGCCGATGTTAAGGTAACTAAAGATGTTTATGAATACGCTTTCAAAGAGAGACAATTATTCTACAGTGATGGAAATGAAAAGAGAGTTATACCAATAGAATCAAAAGATTGGGAAAAAAGTGGTGAAAGTGAAGGCATGTTAACTTACTCATTGCCATTTTAATAACCCTGTGACTTTTTAAAACATTTTAAAAATCAGTTGTTCTGCACTTGAACAATCTTATTTTTAAAATGTTTTATTTTTGGTATAATTCATATATGGAAAATACAACAAATACAACTCACGCTAATTCAACAGAGCAAGTAGTTATAAAAAAGAAGAACAATATTGCAAATTACTTAACACCTATATCTATAATAGTTGTTGGTATATTAATAGCATCAGCATTATATTTCCGCGAACCTGCAAAATCAACAAAAAATAAAGATCTATTCAGTAAGACTGAACCTAAGATAGAGGTAGAAGACATAAGAGACACTGATCACATAAGAGGAAACAAAAATGCCAAAGTTGTTCTAATAGAATACTCAGATACAGAATGTCCTTTCTGTAAACAATATCATGTAACATTAAAAAAGATATTTGATGAATATGGTAAGAATAATGACGTAGCCTGGGTATATAGACACTTCCCTATATCTTATGGAGAAAATCCTCTACATAAAAAAGCTGCAAAAGAAGCTGAAGCAACAGAATGTGCAGCAGAATTAGGAGGATCAGATATGTTCTGGAAATACTTAGATGAGTTATATGCAGTTACTCCATCAAATGATGGATTGGAGCCATCAAAGCTACCTGAAATAGCTGTAAAAGTTGGATTAGACAAAACTAAATTTCAAACATGTTTAGATAGTGGAAAATATGCCGCAAAAATAAAAGAAGAATATGAGGCTTCACTTAAGGCGGGTGCTAAAGGAACACCTTACACTGTTATAAAATTTGAAAAAGAATTTATACCGTTACTTGATAATCAAGGACAAGGTGTAGGTGCTATACCTTATGAAATATTAAGACAAGTTATAGAACAAAATTTTATAAATCCTAAAAACTAATGGAGAAATATTTATCGATAAGAGTAAATACGGCTTTATACATGTCGATATTTTTCCTATCGTTACATTATGTATTTGTTTATCTAACAAATTCATCTATACTTAGATATCATTTCAACTTTAAAACCAGTGAAGTTTTAGTTATCTATGGTATAGCTTCTTTGTTTGGACTGTCTGTATATCTATTGATGCTCAGAGAAGGCTGGATAGATAAAACTAAGAGGAATATATATATTGCTACAGCTATTGAAATATTGATATTGGTATCTATGTTTTATTTCAGTGCTTATACAAATATATACGCCTTTATAGTTTTATTTACAATACACAACTTAATAACTCCATACATATTATTCAATCTAGATGTATTATTCGAAGCGTATACTAACATAAAAGATAGAGGTAAGAGCCGGGGTATTTATCTAACTGTGTGGAATACACCTTTTATAGTTGTACCTATAGTCATGAGTACATTAACTATGGATAATTTAAATATAGTCTATATAATCTCAGCTATATTATTGATACCATTTTTCTTCCTTATACATACATATATAAAAACACCTCAAATAAATGATATACCCCCTGTTCATGTTATCGATGCTCTTAAAAAGTTTTTTCAAGATAAACTGGACAGAAACTCATTCTTAATACAATTGGCTTTATCGGCCTATTATGGAGCAATAGGAGTAATACTACCCATATATCTACACAGTGTTTTCAATTTCGATTGGGATAAAATAGGATTAATATTATCAGTCATGGTCGCTCCATTTATACTAATACAAATACCTTTCGGAAATATTGAAGATAAAAAACATAATGAGAAATCTATCATGCATTTAGGGGCAATAACAGCAATTGTATTTACTATATTTTTAGCATTAATAAGCCCAGAATATGATCCAAATATATCTTTCTTGTTATTTATAGTTTTCTTATTTGTCGCGAATATAGGTTTAAGTTTGGTGGAAATCTCTATGGATAGCATGTTTTATAAACACGTAACATCTAGAGACAACTCTGCACTTTTAATAATAAGATCAGCTAGAATTATACCCTATATCTTAGGTATAATATTTATATTAATTAGTTTTTAAACAATTATTATAATCAACTATTGTCTTATTGAATTTCTCAATAGTGTCACGCAATTCGTTCAATCTCTTGTTATAATTATTAACTCTTTCATTATAATTATTAAGATAATTTGACTCTAAATTCTCAGGAGATGTTGTTTCTATTATTCCAGCCATTTTCTGCAATTCTCTTTCCTCAGCCTCAAGAGCCGTCTTTTCTAAATTTATATTATTCTGTAATACTTCATCTATATTACCACATATAGGCATTGGTTTAGCAAAATGCTGTACAGCCATCCACTGCTTTTGATTTTTATATTCCCCTATACTAACAGCTACACCTATTTCTGTAAATTTAGGGTTTAATATATTTGCTCTATGAGTAGGACTATTCATCCAGGCTTGCACCAACATCTGATCTGTATTAAATACACCTAAAGCTAGGTTCTCTCCAACTATTTGAAATTTATAATTAACAGCACGAACTAAATCAGCTGCCGTCTTACCGTCAGGTGATGCGTGTTCAAAATATTGATTAGTAAACATATCATCAGCTTTTATGTTGGCTGATTTATTTAAAGCGGAACTTTTTGCCAAAGGAGACAAACCTGCTTTTATTCTCTCTAGGTTGGTGTAGTAAATTATACCATCAACACTTATTTTGGCATCTGGTATATTAATATAATTAGTATCATTTAAATAAGACTTGACTGTAGTGGCATGAGTACTACTAGCCAAATCACCCACAAAATCTTGTTTAGTTATATCTTTAAATATCTTTCCTGAATCGCCTTTAGGTGAGGTTTTAATGCTTTCAAAGAAAGATTTAGCATTATTAGTTAATCTATCCAACCCTAGACGAACATTTACACCTTTTTTATCAAGCCAAAACATACATAACAATATCAAGAGTATTAATGCAATGTATCGAATTAACCTGAACATGTTATAAATATATGCTTTTTTGTATTATTTGGCAATATTGATTAATTCTAAACACATAAACATAGGTATTTCCTTGCGTGCATTATCCTCAGCTTGCTGTTTAGGACCAGGCTGACTTTTTTTATGAGACATCCACTCCTCTATTTTTAATATAGCTAAGTTGTTCTTATAAAATAATTTAGAAAAATATTGTAACGGATGATGAAAAGAAAAAGTTTGCTCATTTTTACCAGATAAAGCTTTTTGTCCAGGATTCATATCTATGGCATATTTTTTATCACTCATATAATTATAAACAACCCTACCCTGTCTTCTAAAATTATTATCGAAATACCAATCACTATCTTTCGGTATACGAAAAGCTGGATGATTTATAACCAAGACAGCTCTTTTTCCATTCTTTAAAACCCTAGATATCTCAGACACAACCTTATCCAAATCTTTCATGTTTTGTAGAGCTAATACAGAATACACTAGATCAATAGAATCAGATTTAATATTTTTCATATTAGCAGCATCAGCATTCTCTAAAACGACATTGTCATATTTTGATAAATTATCTTTAGCTATAGAGATAAGATCAGATCCGAGATCCAAACCGTATATATTTATATATTTATTTGTACTATTTATTATCTTATCTATAAAAAAACCTTGTCCGCAACCTATATCTAATATGCGAGAATCATCAGATAAACTATCCAAATCTAAAAGTCTTAAAAGATTTGGTAATATTACCTTATTTTGATAATTATCTTCATCTTTAAGATAATCATCATACCAATTAGCCACTTTACCCCAAGAAGTATTATTTGACTGTCTTTTTTGTGGCTTTCTTAATGATTCTTTTTGCTGATTTAACTGATTCTGTCTTTTTGGCTTCATCTTTTATTTTTTTCCAATTAGCTTTTAATTCTTTTGTTAACTCTGTTAACTCCTCAACTGTCATACCTTTAACCTTCTGATATTTTTGAGTCAATTCATCAACCAATTTATGATATGTTTCTTCATCTATATCTTTAACCTTCTCTACTTTCTCTAATAATTCGCCCTTCAATTTAAATACCCAACTTTTTATATGCTTTAAACTCTTCTTACCTTTTTCTGTATTAAAGAGAAAATGAGCTCCTAATAATGCTGATGCGAATAAACCTGTTATTCCTGCAGCTATTGCTATATTTTTATTATTATCTTTTTTTATATTTGTGACTTTTTTCATAAATCTAATTATATCACAAATATAGGATTATTTTTTGTGTTTCCTTGTTTTTGCAAAAACTGACAATATAGGTAAAAGTATAGATAAACTAGTATTTAAAACCTTATTGTCTTTGTTTTTATCCATTATATCCTGCCCCTGTTCTATCAGTTTCTTTATGAATTTTCTGATTCTTAGAATGATAGACAATACAAATAAGGCAATGATAATCAACACGGTTACAAATATTGTTGTAACAAAGAAGAATACATCAGAATTATTAGATATGAAATTCATATTAAAATTATAACATTATTCTGTTTCTATCTCTAGAACATCGTCAACTTTCTCACCTTCGGACAATAGAGGACTATCTGTTACCTTATTTAATTTCTTTTCTATATTTCTGTTTTTACTTAAAGCTGTCTCTATGGTATTTCCAGCCTCTTGTATCTTCTTATGGGTTTTTTCAAGTAACAAGCCGAAGTTTCCAAACTCTTTTTTGACTACACCTAAAATTTCCCACACCTCTGAAGATCGTTTTTGTATAGAAAGTGTTTTAAAGCCCATTTGCAAACTGTTTAATATGGCCTGTATAGTTGTTGGACCAGTTACTATAACTTTATATTCACGTCTTATGAATTCAAATAATCCAGGTATACGAAGAATCTCAGCGTATAAACTCTCTATTGGTAAAAATAATATACCAAAATCAGTTGTATATGGAACATCTATATATTTATTTTTTATATCTTTTGCTTCTGATTTTATTCTATTTTCTAAGTTTTTATATACAACAGAGACGTCTTCTGTGCCATTATCCCTAGCTTCTACAAGCCTTTGATAATCTTCTAAAGGAAATTTAGCATCTATAGGCAACCATATATTTTTAATATCATCATTACCAGGTAATTTTATTGCATATTCAACATTATCAGCTGAACCTTTTTTAGTCTTAACATTTTTCTCATATTGATCCGGAGTAAATATCTCCTCAATCAAATTACCAAGCTGAATCTCACCCCACGTACCACGAGTTTTTACATTTGATAATATCTTTTTCAAATCACCTACTCCGGTTGCCACAGCTTGCATTTCACCAAGACCTTTATGAACAAGTTCAAGTCTATCAGAAACAAGCTTAAATGATTCTCCAAAACGCCTCTCTAAGGTGGCATGCAATTTTTCATCAACTGTCTCACGCATTCTTTCAAGCTTTTCAGAATTATCTTTTTGTAAAATACCTAAACGACCCTCAACCACTTGAGTTATATTTTGAAAATTATTATTTAAAGTATTACTCAACTCCTCTCGTATTTCCTTTTGTCCGGAACTATTTTCCATACGAGATCTAGATATTTCATCCCTTATAAGTCTTTCTAAATTATTATCACTTTTCTTGGTTAAAATAGCCACTATTAGGCCCAATATAAGTAAACTTTGTATTATTAATATAAATGTCAACATATTATTATAAGTCTTGACTGTGTGTTACTTTATTAATATTTGATGATAATCCTGTCTCATTAGATAAATCATATTGACCTTTTAAAGCCAAAGTATTCATCTCCAATCTATCTATAAATATAGATTGTATTTTATTAATATCCGTTGGATTTTCCGAGAAAGATTTTAATACTGGATCTTGCAATGCTCTAGAATATGAATAAGTTAAAGGAAAATTATAAGGACCGTTTTTTATTATGTTATTTAGATTTAAAGTCGCTTCTATGGGAGTTTGTCCGCCTGATAAAAACACAACCCCACCTATATCTACAGGCACTTTATTTTTTAAAATCTCTGATGTAAGTTTAGCTATGGTATCTGAATCCGCCTTATGATCTAATTGTTTACCTGATAAGACCATGGCCATTTTCAATATGATATTTTTTATATCAACTTTATATTCTGATAGTTCTTTAAACAATATATCAAAAACGTATGACATTTTATCATAACACTCCTCTATGGTGTGCTCACCGTCGTACAAGACTTCGGGCTCTATTATTGGCACTATACCCGCCTCTTCAGCCAAAGATGCGTATAAAGCTAAATTCTTAATATTAACCTCTAATATCTCATCTGTAGTATGCTTTACATCTATCACGGAACGCCATTTACAAAACCTGGCACCAAGATCATAATATTCTTTCAAGCGAGGACGCAGATCATCTATACCTAGAGTAACTTTTTCACCGGGAAAATTTGGTATATCAGTCAATCCTTCATCAACTTTTATACCAGAAACAATACCCTGTTCAGAACAATATTGAACAAAAGTTTTTCCAGGTACAATCTCTTGCTTAAAAGTCTCATCATGAAAGATAACGCCACTTATATATTTATTTAAGTTAGATGTCTCCAATAATATTTTTCTAAAGGCCAAATGATTTTCTATTGTCTGTGGAATATTTAAATCTTCAAATCTTTTATTAATTGATTTTCCTGATTCATCGGCGGCCAACACACCTTTATATGTCGCAAATATTTTTTGAATAGTCTCTTGCATAGAAATATTATGACATGATTTAGCCCATAGTGATATGTCTATTTTTTATTTTCTGTGATTTATTTATACTTGATGTATCTATTATATGTTGTATAGTTATATATGTATGAAAACCCTCTTATACTCCACCCTCGTGTTAACCACGATCATTCTACTCCAGGGATGCGTACCTCTTGAGATCAGAGTCCATTTTGTTAGCACCTCCACAAAGACACAGGACGGTGATGACGGATTCTATGAACAAGAGATACCAAAACCAGAAAACGGTTGGTAAACCCTATACCGTCAAAGGTATCAAAAAACCCGGACCTTTTAAGGACCGGGATTTTTATTTTACAGTCTTAGACTTTCAGATATTTTTTGATGGCAAAGAAAGCTGATACAGAACCTAAAGCTGATCCTGCCAAAACCAAAGAAAAGATAATAAAACCTAGGTTATCCTGATAATACGTAAACAGATTTACTCCTGTGCCAAGTTTTTCAGTCCAATTACCTGCATAATGAGTTATAGGTAATAATATTATCGTTGTCACAATGGCCGAAACCACACCATATAATATACCTACAGTAACAAATGGCGCTCTAATGTATATCTCACTGGCGCCAACCAATCTCATCACAGATATCTCTTCACGGAATATATATATAGCCAATCTGATAGTATTAAATGTTATCAAAATAGAAACTATGGCAAAGAATATAGCTATCAAAACACCTAATTTGTTTGATGCATTAATTATTCTATTTAGAGAAGCTATAGCCTGTTGATTCTTTTCTGTATAATTAATCTTATCAATTATATTATTAGCAGATGGTTCTTTTTGTTTGTCCTTCAAATAAGTCACTATACCTTCATATTTATTCGGATCTTTTGCCTTTATATTAATACTTGCAGGAAGAGGATTTTCCCCTATCTCATCTAAAGCTTGTATAGTTGAGGCCTCATCTTTATGTCTTTCTCTAAAAGTTTGATATGCCTGATCTTTGGAAATATATTTAACTTCGGCTATATCCTGATTTTGCTTTACTTCATTTGCAAATGACAATATTGATTCCTCAGTTGCACCATTAACAAAATAAATATCTATATCAACCTTATTTTTAATAGTCTCTAGAGTTGAAGATAATACCACCCCAGAAAATAAAACCATAGATATAACAGTTAATGTAACTGTTAATATCAAAACTGAGGCCAATGAAACTGATCCATTACGCCAAAAACTTATAGCCCCTGATTTTATTGTTCTTTTTAATTTTGTAAGTATCATTTGATTATTTAATGTTTTAAAGTTATATGAATATTATAATATATATTTACCTTCATGACTGTCCATCGCAACTTGCCCATCTTTCATAGTTACAACACGACGAGAAAGATTATCTATAACTCCGACATTATGAGTGGTTAATATGATAGTTGTTCCTAAATCATTAATCTTCTTAAGTAATTGTATGATTTCATAAGTATTTACAGGATCAAGATTACCTGTAGGCTCATCAGCAATAATCATATCAGGTTGATTAACAATAGCACGAGCAATAGCAACCCTCTGTTTCTCTCCTCCAGAAAGTTCATCAGGAAAATTATGCATCTTATGCTTTAAGCCCACCAAATCAAGTGCATGAGGTACATCATTTAATATTTCTTCATCTGTTCTACCCGCAGCCTCCATAGCAAAAGCTACATTTTCATAAGCTGTTTTATCGGGTAATAATCTAAAATCTTGGAACACAGTTCCTACTCTTCTTCTATAATGATTTATGTGATTTTTTCTCAGAGTATGTATATCCATATCTTCAAAAGTCACAGATCCATATGTAGGTTGTTCCTCACCTAAAATAAGTTTTAATAATGTAGTTTTACCAGCACCAGAATGTCCTACTATAGAAACAAATTCTTTTGGTTTAATGTGTAAGTCTATATCCTTCAGAGCTGTATCACCAGTGTGATAAAGTTTTGTTACTTTATTAAATTTAAGCATATTATCTATTATACAATAATATTAAAAAATTATCTCTTTATATTATTTAAATCTAATCCAGAATCACTTATCAGCTTTGCGAGATGATCTTTATGACTCTTCATAACATGCATAGTAGCCTCCATTTGCCCCTTACCTTTTTTAATTTCTGTTTGTATCTCATCTCCTATACGATGAAAAAACTCAGGATCTCTGTTTATTAGAGTCATGATCTTTTCTTGTTCTTCAGGAGAAACTCCTTTTAATTGTTTTTTTAATAATTGTTTTGTTAAAAAATCTTTAAAGAATGCCATATAATTATGGTATCAGAATCAACTTCAATTCCGCAACTATACGGTCATACAATTGTAGTGATATAATAGCGTTTGATAAATCTTTATCTTTTGCATATTTATCTGCATTATCTAGTGCTTTTTTAGCATCAACTATCATATCTGTAGTAGAAGCATTGTCCTCAAAACTTTCAATCTCTTTTTTAGAATCTGAAATACGCTTTAACACATCTGCTTCTGTACTAGAAGATATCGCATCTGATTCTTTTTTCTCTATACCGACTCTTAAATCTATAGCTTCAAATACCTCCTGTTCAACACTGGTTGATACTGTATACAATTCATCTGCTTTTAAAGCTGTCTCTAAATCTAGAGCTATTTTTCTTGCTTCAGTTAACTTATTCTCACTCACTAAAGCTGCAACTTGATTTCTAATCTCTTTAGATCTATTTGAAACTTGATTTACTAATATTTGTTTCTTTGTAGTATCATTCAAAGCTAGAGTCTGTTTAAGTTGTTGTATATCTTCTCTGTTCTTAGATAGATTAGCTTTTATAGAATTATCTCTTTTTAAGTCATCTAGAGTTTCTCTGGCATGATTTATATCAGATATTGCTAATTGAGATTTATGTGTGAATACATCAAATAATTGAGTACCTATGACAGCCAATAATATAACAGGGATTGAATATTTTAAATATTGAACAAAATAATCTGTATAAGAATAAAAAGGTGTTTTAATAGATTCCTTTTTAATACCACTTTCAGACCTTTCAAAAATAGAGTTTAAGACATTTTGTTTTTCTATGAATGACAAAGACTCTGATTCATCAATCTTTAATGAACTTAGAACAGATTCTATTTGATTGTCGTTAAGTCTGTCTTTCATATTTTTGTCTTATTTTATCTAATACACGATGAACTTTAACTGACACGGTATTTTCTTTTTGACCAGTAACTTCAGCTATATCAGGTATACTTAAACCCTCTATAAACCTCATGAATATTAACTCTTGAGAATCTGAATCTAAAGTCTTTATAGTCTCCAATATCTTTTTGTAATCAATATCAGTTGCAGTGTTATGAGTAATGTCTTCATCAGAAGAATATTCATACCCCGCATCCAATAAATCATCTAAAGATTGTGTATGTTTTTTTCTATAATGATCTATGATTGTATTTCTTATGGTCTTAAATAAATAAGCCTTGTGATTGAAATCGATCTCATAATCTTTATTTATAGAATCTTCAAGATATCTAAAATATTTGAAGAATACATCTTGAACTATATCTATAGCCTTTTCCCTATCAGAAACTCTAAACAAAGCGAATCTAAATAAGTGGTCTATGTGTTCATTGTATATATTTTCAAAGTAAGCATTGAACTCTAATTTTGAAAGAGATTTTATAGCTGTATTGGTGTTGTACATAAGATCTTCTTTCATAATATTAAACGTATGAGATTATATTATATTACAATAATTATGCTAATTTGATAAGTAATTTATAACAGATAGAGCGACTATCAGTATCGAAACGAAACCTATTATTAGTGATATAGACTTTTTATCTAACATACTTTATTAATGATATCTATTATAACACAAAAACCGCCCTTGTGGGACGGTTTTTGTT
>CAZUJN010000004.1:17518-46365 GCA_964620475.1 uncultured Candidatus Saccharibacteria bacterium
ACTTTTGAGAATGATGGAACAACTGTTGCGAAGAAGTGATATGGACCTGCAACTGAAGCTGAAACTGTTGAAGTAGTACCGTCAGCTTTCTCGAAGATCACACTAGTCAATGTTGTATTAACAAGTGATGATTGAGCTGTTGTAGCTGGCATATCTACTTTAACTGTGAATGTTGAAGTTGTATCTTGTGCAACTTTTACATTTGAGTTCTCGATATCAAATGTTACAACACCGTTTGCTGGAACTGTTTTTGAATCCAACAATGTTGAACCTTGATACAAGTACATGTTAACTGGCATTGTACCACCTGTTGATGTAGCAGCTGTTACTGTAACACTTGTTATTTTTGAATCACCTGATTCTGATTTTATAGCAAATGTTGATGTAAGAGCTTTTTCTATACCATTTGTCAATGGGTTAACTCTATAGTTTGTTGAGTAGATTGTTGTAGCATCACCTTTAACTGTCAATGATGAGTTACCAGGTTTCTTGAACACGTGTGTTCTTGAAGCTATTGCTGAACCGTTGTATGTACTTATACCACGACCGTCAACAACTCTAACACCGTTAGCAGCTACTGAAACTACTACAGTTCTTGATGTATCAATTGAGTTTGTATCAAAAGAAACTGTAAGTGTTTTTATAGTATCTTTTGCAACTTTTGTTGATATACCTGAGATTTGTACATAGTAGTTAGATGTACCTGTGTATTTTGAGAATGTTGATGAGTTAACTGGTAGAGTAGCTAGAACTGTTGAACCATCTTTAACTGTTATCTTATTGATAAGAGTTCCAGGGTTTTCACTACCGTTCACTGTTGATACTGCAACATCAAGAGTTATTCTCTCTGCTGAGATATCAGCGTTTTTAGCTTTGATTTCTACACCGTATACTGCAACGTCTGAAGATCTTTGGATATTCATATCGTTAACAGGTTGTGGAGCAAGTCTGTATTCTGCAAAACCTTCTTCACCATTTAATACAACTGGAGTTGTAGGTGTTGTAGGTGTTGTAGGAGTTGTACCTGAGTTAAGTGAAGCTCTTGTCATTGGACCAACGAAACCTGTTGAAGGGATACCGTTAGCTGTTTGATAAGCTTTAACTGCAGCCAATGTTAGTTTACCGAAGTAACCTGTAGCTGGAGTAACACCTAATTTTGTTTGAAGAGCTGTAACATCAGCACCTCTTTGACCATATTTTAGGTTTGTATTGAACATACCTTCAGCTGATGCACCTACAGCAAGTGTAAGAGCAAGAGCTACTATTGATGTTTTGATTAATGTTTTCATAATAATTTGATTTAAAAGAAATATGTTTTTTACGTCTGTTAATTAATAATAATTTGTAATGATCAGACACATATTCCTCGGGCTAAATCTTTGCGAACCCGTCTTGAACATCTATATACAGTATGACACTGAAGATAATCAAAACGGACTCGAAAAACTAACCTGTACTTATACAAACGTATGTACCCTTTAAATATTACAATTTTAGGGGTTTTGGGTCAAAACGTTCGTATGTCCTATAATAATACACATAAAAGACATTATTTCAAGGAGTATTTGCTCCATCTCCTCTCCCCTGTCTTTTTAAGGGTTCCTGACAAAACCAACGATGTTAGCTCTCTTTGTATTGTCTTTGAGCTACAACCTTTGATTGACTCCATGAATTCATTTATTGTTACAGCACCCCTTGATTTAACTATCTCCAATATCTTCTTTCTTCTGGAACCTATATCCATGGATATGTTGTTCACTGTCTTTATGTTTTGAGTATTGTTATGTATCGTTATGTTTGTATTAGGGACAGCAGGCTTTAGGACTTCAGATGGAACGACTTTTTCATTAATAACCGTAGGTACAGATATGTTTATTTCTTCTTTAATATCAGAAGCTGCAAGATAAGATATATCCACCTGATCTTTTTCATTCAAAATATCTATTTCTTGAAAATACTGATTTAATACATTTAACAATATACTGGCATTCATATCAGATATTAGCCCCACATTATTACCGGTCTTTATAGTAGATATCAACTTAGAAACCGACTCTTTTTTATTAGAATATTCTATACACTCAATGACAGCTCTTCTCAGAGACAACCTTAACGGTTCGTCTTTTTCGAATAAATCTGTAATCAGATATATAGCCTTCGAAATTGACTCTATTTGAACCTGTCTTTTAATAACTAAATTTGTTTGATTGTTATTATTCTGTGTGTCCATTAACTTGCAGTATATATAAGACAAGTAAAAAATCAAGTGCAAAATGCAAGTCATGGTAAAATATTTTATATGTCCAAAAAGAGTACAAAAAATATTAAGAAAAAAAATACTAAAAATAATGTCCCTGAAAAGGATAATGTCGTTAATATAAAAGGAGTTTTTGGTGGTATAAGACAAACACTAATTCCAAACAATGTCTATGTTAAGAACACAGCCCTCGCACTTGTCTTTTTTGTCCTGTTCTTATTTTTTATATTATCAGCATTAGGCTTAGGCGGAGCGTTGGGTAGATTGACATATAGAGGCTTTGGATCTCTGTTAGGTTACGGTTATTATGTTTTACCTCTATTATTCTTAATGCAGGCATATTTTTATTCTATACATAAAGAAAGTTCATCTTTTGCAAAAACAAAAATAATATTCTCTATCTTATTAATATTATCTGTATTAGGTATACTAGAGCTATCTATAAAAGATGCCGGTGGAATTTTGGGTGGAATAATAGCTGTACCAATACTTAACTTATTTGATAACATATTGAGCTATATATTCTTAACAGCTGTAGCTGGCATATCATTAATTATATTATTTGAATATTCTTTTGGAAATACAGATTCAGTAAATGAAGACGAAGAAGAATCTATCACAGAGGAAGTTAAACCACTTAAGATAAGAGGTGCAAAAATCAATGATGAGGAAGATAAGAATGATATAAAAGACAATAAAAAAGATACATTAAACATAAAAGACAGTAATAAACCCTTAAAAAATAAGGATGAAAAAGAAATGTCCGATATATCAGACAATCTTATTTCTAACCCTAAAATGACATTATTAGGTAAGTCTTATACACCTCCACCATTGTCTTTACTTGAAAGAGACAAAGGTAAACCTGAGGTTGGTGACATAAAAGCTAATGCAAACATCATAAAAAGAACATTGCAAAATTTTGGTGTTCAGGTTGAAATGGATGAAATATCAGTCGGTCCTTCAATAACAAGATATGCACTTAAACCAGCCGAAGGGGTTAAGCTATCAAAGATACTTGGATTACAGAACAACCTATCACTTGCCCTAGCTGCCCACCCTATACGTATAGAGGCACCAATACCAGGTAAATCGTTGGTAGGAATAGAGGTACCAAACTCTACAAAAACAACAGTCGGCCTCGGAACATTACTTTCACAACCTGAATATCAAAATTCATCTGATCCACTTATGATAGCACTAGGTAAAGGTGTATCAGGCAAGATGTATTATGAGAATCTGGCCAAGATGCCTCATGCTCTTATAGCGGGTACAACAGGTTCTGGTAAATCAGTTATGATACACAATCTTATAACCTCCCTTCTATACAAGAACTCACCTGAGAATCTAAGATTTATTTTCATAGATCCTAAAAGAGTTGAGTTGACCATGTACAACAAAATACCCCATCTATTAACCCCCGTTATCACTGATCCAAAGAAAGCCATATTAGCATTGAAATGGGCCGGTAAAGAAATGAGTAGACGCTATGATTTATTGGAAAAACACGCAGTACAAAATATAGACTCATATCATAAAAATGTATTATCCCCCGCCGTTGAAGCTTATAAGAAAGACAATACCACAGAATTACCCGATGCAATGCCTTATATAGTAATAATAATAGATGAGTTAGCCGATATCATGCAGGCATATCCAAGAGAATTAGAAGCTGGTATAGTCAAACTTGCTCAAATGTCCCGTGCAGTTGGTATACACTTGGTACTATCAACACAAAGACCATCAGTAAATGTTATAACAGGTCTGATCAAGGCCAACATACCAACAAGATTAGCCTTACAGGTTGCATCACAAATAGACTCTAGAACAATACTAGATAGTAGAGGTGCTGAAGAACTACTTGGTATGGGAGATATGTTATTCTTAACAGGACGTATGCCTAACCCACAGCGTGTACAATCACCTAACATAACAGAGGCAGAAACAAAGAAGATAGTTAAATACCTAATAGATAACCTAGACTATATACCAGACAGTATACAATTAGGACCACAAGAACAAGAGAATCAGGGTACAAATGCCATATTCTCATCTTCATTTGGTGACAGTGATGATTTAGATGATGAAGATGATCTATATGAGGACGCTAAAATGGCTGTTATAGAGGCCAAAAAGGCATCAACATCGTACTTACAAAGAAAACTTAGAATAGGATACTCTAGAGCTGCCAGACTTATGGATATATTAGAAAACAGAGGTATCATAGGCCCAGCCGACGGTGCTAAACCAAGAGAGGTATTGGTTGGCCAAGGTAATACACAGGATGATTCAAATAATTCTTTAGAAGATACACAAAACACTGATGAATTAAGTTAAAAATGGTATAATTAAGTTAATAAAATCTTTATCAAAAATTTAATATAAATATTATAATATGACACTTGGATATACAGACGGAAAAACCAAAATCAAAATATTTCTATTAATCTTTATACTTACAGGTGTATCCACAGTCACACTGTTTGAATTAAGAAAAGTTATATCTGGACCTAAACTAGTATTAGAATGTAATAATACAATAAATCAGTGTGACAACATAAAAAGTGATAAAAATATATACACTCTTAATGGAAAAACTAGAAATGTGTCAACTATATATATAGGAAATAGAAAAATATATCTAGATACCAACGGATATTTTAAAGAAGAAATACTTCTCTACCCCGGTAACAATCTTATCAGCATAAAATCATTTGATAGATTTGGTAAGGAAGTCAAGAAGGATATTAATATATACTATAATCAATTATTAACCGCTAAATAAAATACAATATGGCAAAAAAACAAAACGCAAAAAAAGAAGATGAATTATTAAATAATGAGGAAGATTTCAACGAAGATGAACTAGATGAAGAAGAATCTACATCCTCTTCAAAAAAGAATTCAAAAAAATCAAAAGACAAAGACAGTGATTCATCTATATTAGATACCATTGCCGAAATAAAAAGCCGTTTTGGTGATGAATCTATAATGAAACTTGGTGAAAAACCAAAACTTAATGTTGATGTTGTTTCCACAGGTTCTATTGGATTAGACGCAGCCCTTGGAGTTGGTGGATTACCAAAAGGTAGAATAGTAGAAATATTTGGACCAGAGTCTTCAGGAAAAACTACCCTTGCCCTACACGTCATAGCAGAATCACAGAAAAAAGGCGGTGTGTGTGCGTATATAGATGCAGAACATGCAATGGATCCAGATTATGCAAAGAAGCTCGGTGTTAATATAAATAATCTATTAATATCCCAGCCTGATGCAGGTGAACAAGCACTTGAGATAACAGAAAGTTTGGTTCGTAGTGGAAAGATAGATGTGGTAGTAGTGGATTCCGTTGCGGCATTAACACCCAAAGATGAGATTGAGGGTGACATGGGAGCACATCATGTAGGAAAACAAGCTAGACTTATGTCTCAGGCCTTGAGAAAACTTACAGCGATCACATCTAAAAGTAAAACTATAGTTATATTCATAAACCAAATACGTATGCAGATTGGAGTGATGTTTGGAAACCCAGAAACAACACCCGGAGGTAAAGCACTTAAATTTTATACATCAATAAGATTAGATATAAGACGTGTTGCGCAAATCAAAAAAGGTGAAGAAATTATGGGTGGACGTGTTAGAGTTAAAGTAGTAAAAAATAAAGTTGCTGCCCCATTCAAGCAAACAGAGTTCGATCTTATGTATAATGAAGGAATATCACTTGAGGGAGAAATGATTGCTCTTGGAGAAAAGATGAAATTAATACAAAAGAGTGGATCATCATATTCATATGGAGATGTAAAACTTGGACGCGGCTATGACGCAACAAGACAATTTTTGAAAGAAAATAAAGATATAAAGAATAAAATACTAAAAGAGATAAGAGAAAAATTAAAGGAAGAATTATAAAAATCCCCTACTCTAAAATAAAATCACTATACAAAAAAGTATAGTGATTTTATTTTCAAATTTAAAAAAACAAAAAACCACCTAATATAAGTGGTTTTTTATTTTAACTTAGCCTAAGTTGATATATGGTGTTAAGGCCATGTATCTAGCTCTTTTTACAGCTAAAGCTAATTTTCTTTGATTCTGAGCTGTAACACCAGATCTTTTTCTACCTATAATTCTACCGTATTTATTAACAAATTTGTTTAATATTTCAGTATCTTTATAGTCGATATGTTTGATATTATGCTCTGTGAAATAACACTTCTTTGACATATTTTTATTTTTTTAATTACTTTAAAAAGGTATATCTTCTGGATTTATATCTTCATCTGGATATTGTACTTCATCACCTCCTGGAACAGACTGATCATCTTGTTTTGATGAGTCTTGAGATGGAGATTGTTGAAAACCACCTGTTGATGAACCTGGTTTTGGACCAAATTGGAAACTTTCTAGAATTATTTCTGTTCTATATTGTTTCTTTCCATCTTGACCGTCCCAACTTCTGGTTTGAATTCTACCCTCTATGTATATAGGATTACCCTTTTTAACATATTGATGTATTACTTCTGCTTGTTTTCCAAAAGCTACAACATTGTGATACTCAACCACATCTTTCCTGGCACCTGAAGAATCTTTTGTAGATCTATTAGTAGCTAGAGAAAATGAATTTACATGCATCCCAGATGGTAAAGACTTTAACTCAGGATCCTTTGTTAAATTACCATATAATATTACCTTGTTTATGTACATAATTTTATTTTTTAATTAACTTATAATGTATGTCCATAAAGTCTTTAAGACTGCACATGACATACTAACAAAGCTTGGAAAAATTATTTTTCCTCAGTTTCTGATTCTGGTACTGTATCAACAGATTCCTCTGTTACCTCTTCTATATCTTCCTTTATTACTTCTTCATCATCTTGAGTGGCGATAATTTCTTTAGCTACAAGTGTATTTTCTCTCACTGTTTTTACAATGATGTATCTTAGAGTATTTTCTAATTCTTTTACGAATTTATCAAATACAGCTAATTTACTTGCATCTAATTCAAATTTAACCCAGCCAAAATACGCAGTTTCATACCATCTCTTTTGAGCTTTTATTGTTTTTGGAATTTCATAAGCTAGTTTAAACATACGAGGTTCAGATTCAGAGATTATCTCTCCTTCTAATTTCTCGATATTTGACTTTATCTTTGAAAATTCTACTAAAACATCAGCCTCTGAGAGGGTCGGAAGGATATGAATACCAAGTTCATAAACCTTGAAGCCTTCTTTTGTGCTTTCATTATTAATTTCAGTCATGAAGAACACTTTATCACAAAAACCTTATTTAATCCAGTGCCTTTTGGCGTTGTTATATATAATGTCTACAACCTCATTTATATCCAATTCTTTAATCTCTGCTATCTTCTTATATACCTCTATAACATAATTAGGGTTATTTTTCTTACCTCTAAACGGTGCCGGTGCGACATATGGGCTATCCGTCTCAGCAAACATACGCTCTATAGGCACATATTTTACCAAATCTCTATATGACTCTACGAAAGTTATAACTCCAGTAAAAGATATACTAAAACCTAGATCTAAAAAAGCTTTTGCTTCATCTTGAGTTCCTGCAAAGAAATGTACATTACCTTTATATTCTTTCACAACACCCTTAAAATTTTCCTCAAGAATTTCTAAAGTTTCTTTATAGGAATCTCGAACATGCAACATTAAAGGAATATCATATTTTATAGACATTTTTATTTGATTTATAAAGATTTGTTTTTGAAAATCCTTAATCTCTGTTAGATTTTTATCCTCTGTTTCTTCTATACGAAAATAATCAAGACCACATTCACCTATACCACATATATATTTTCTTTTTTCCTCATCCGATAAAATTTCTTCCAAATCAAAGACTTGCTCTGGATATAATGGATGTAATCCTATAGTAGACCACAAAAAACCTTGATTATTTCTTGTTAAATCAATACCATTTTCAGAACTAACCCTATCTACACCAACATTTATAGCTAATACATTATTAGTCTTCATTTGATTAATCGCCTCTGATCTATCTTCATCGAAATCAGAAAACTGTAAATGAGCATGTAAGTCTACAAAAGGATTTTTTGTTGTTATTTCTGCTGATTTCATATTTATAATTATACCCTTGGAAATAAAGGCTCTTTTGGCATCTCTCTATTTTGTATATGACTTATTATTCTTGATACAGTGTTCGGTAATATTGGATATATAAAGTGTATTATAATATAAAATTTATACATCAATTCAGCGACTATTTTTTTAGCTTCTTCTGGATTTTCTTTGAATAATTTAAATGGTTCTTTATTTTGTATATCTACATCTATAGAATTCAACTCTTTCCATAGAAAATTTGAATATTCATTTATATCAAAGGTGTATAAAGTGTTTATAGATAAATCTTTTATCTTTTTAAAATATTCACTATCTTCGATATTTTTAAATTCAACGATTACATCATAAGAAATCATCATCTTTATAAGACGATTTGTTAAGTTACCTATACCATTTGATAAATAACTATTATATACACCAACAATTAAGTCATCGGTTATCTCCCCATCATCAAATAAAGGTATATTATTTGCAAAATAAAATCTCAATCCTTCGGGCTTTATTTTGGCTATAATATCAGCTGGTGATATAACATTACCCAAAGTCTTACTCATCTTTCTACCACCAGACATCATGAGTCCATGTATGACTATATTTTTAGGTAAAGGTAATTCAGCAGATAGCAACATCGCTGGCCATATAATGGTATGAAATTTTAATATATCTTTTCCTATAACATGAACATTTTGTGCATTATCATTATTCCAAAAAATATTATATGGACTTTCCGGTAATTCTTGACCTAATGAGCCGAAACCAAGTGCTGATATATAGTTAACCAAGGCATCACACCAAACATATATACTCTGAGTTTCATCATCTGGGACCAATATTGCATTGGCTTGACCTTTATATGGCCTTGAGAAACTTATATCCTCTACCCCTTGATCTATAAAAGATAATATTTCATTTTTTCTAGCCTCAGGAAATATCTTTATTGTTCCATCCTGAATAACCTCTTTTATTTTAGATGCATATTTTGATAATTTGAAAAAATAATTCTTCTCCTCTATATAATCAACCTTTCCATGATCAGGGCATTGACCATTTATAAGATCCTTTTCTGTTTTAAAACCTTCACATCCTACACAATAAAAACCCTTATATTGATGTTCGTATATGTCACCTTTATCTTTAAGCTTTCTCCATAAAGCGATGGCCCCGGGATGATGTATACTACGATCAGTTGTTCTTATATATTGATCATAAGATATATTCAACTCTTCAAATAAAACTTGAGTTCTTTTTGCTTGTATATCCAAATACTCAGAGACTGACACATTCATCTCTTTTGCCTTATTCTCTATCTTCAAACTATTCTCATCGGCACCTGTCAAAAAATATGTAGGTATATCATTGATTCTTGCAATGCGCGCCAATATATCACATATACTAGAAGTATATGCATGCCCTATATGTAAATCTCCATTTGGATAAAATATTGGTGTGGTTATATAGAAACTAGGTTTATTTTTGATACTATCCATAAATATCAATATAACACAAAATCTAAGCTTTTTCCTCCTCTATTTGATCTCTTTTATATTTATCATCTATAAATTCAACTATCAAAACCGATATAGGTATAGACAATATTATACCTGTAATACCAGCCAATTCTATACCTGCCAATAGAGATATAATAACTAATAAAGGTGGTATACCTATAATTTTTTTAATAACAGCAGGATATAAAACATGAGATTCTATTTGATGTATTATAGTAAATGTTATTACCACAGCTAAAGCAACGCCAAATCCTCCACTTATAAAACTAAGTAAAAATGCAACTATAGTAGATATAAATGTTCCGATAACTGGTATAAATTCCATAAAACCTGCGATTAAAGCTATAAGTAAAATATTTTTTATTGAATCTCCTAAGAAGATTTTTAATACAGATAAACTTACTAATACCAACAAAAATACTATACCCATCAATATCAATTGACCCTGCATCCATAAACCTATTTTTCTTTGAACTCTACCCCAAAGATTTATGATATATTTTTCATACTCTTTTGGCGATATCAATTTCAAAAACTTTTCAACACCCTTCTCTTCTATGGACATGTATATAGAAAATACCAAGACTAATATTATATAAACTATACTATCAAAGAATTTACTAAAGGTCTCGAATATGCCACCAGCAAAGTCTGAAAAATATGCCGCTATTAAACTAGTTAAATCTTCCAAAGATATAGTCTGTGGTATGTCAGGAAATATATTTTTAGCAGATCTATAGAGACCTTTTTGTATAGGGTTTAATAAATCAGATGTTTTTATTGTATCAGGCAGAGAATTTATCGCATTTACAGACTCTTTTAATATAGGAGGTATCGCAAAAAACAAGAAAGATAGAAATACTGATATAAGTATCAGATATGATAATAAGACAGATAAACCTCTATTACCTATTCTCTTTTTAAAGAATAAAATCAACGGTTCTATAAAAGATGCAACAATAACAGCTACCACTATAGCAATAATCAATGATTTTAATTTTATTAGAGCAATAAAGGCCAATATACCCACTATTATTTTGATAATATCATTGGCACTAATTTTCATATTTGTATTGTATGATTTTTTGTCAAGTTGTGCAAACACTAATTAACTTCGAAAAATATCAGATTAACTCCAAGACTCTTATATTTATTAACCGCAAAATCTATAGCAGCATAAGCATCTTGATAATTTGGCTCTTTTCTTTTGCCTTTTAACATTGAGGCATCTTGCGCTTTGGTCATACCCTCAAGTGTTTTTCTACTAAAGACTTTAAAATTATTCATTAATTCATCAACTATTTTAGCTTTTTTAGGTACATTATATAAATACCCAGTCCCATCTTTAGATATGACCTTATCTTCTATAATTATGTTTGAAAATATCTCATAATATGAATCTTTGATTTTATAATCAGATCTTAAGTCTTCTATGGAAGGAGCAGGACTAGCAATTACAACCTTTTGCCTATTATCATCTACATAATAAGAGTCATTTTCTCTAAACATTGCGTCATAAGTATTATAATCATGAGTATGATAATCAATAATCTTCTTTATTGATTTGCCTTTATAAGACCTCAAAAAGGCTAAATCATCCTTTAAACTACAAGAAACTCCATCTGTGCAACCCTCGGTAAACTTAGCACATACCCCACCATCATCATACATTATAGCTATGGCTGCCACTTCACCATTAGCTTTTATACCTATCTTTGAATCACCTTTATTATTGGCAAATTGAACAAGTTTTTTTTCTAAGGCGTCTATTGATTTAAAAAAAGTTTGTTTTGGTTGTAACTCAGAACAATTATTATACTTTGTTGATATCTCTGTATTGCCAAGTAGATTAAATGAAATATGATCAGATACATAACCTCCCTGTGGAACTGTATTTTGTGGACCAAACCAACCTAAAAAGAATCCGTTCTTCTTCATACCCTCAAAATCATAAAACCAGTAATTAACAACGGTACCGTAACTATAGTATTGATTATATAAAGTATCATATAATTTTCCATCTATATACCTGATCCATTTTACATTATATGATGTAGCCGCACCTTTTACTGTGGTAGAACTATTTTTAATTTGTTGTATTGATTTAGTTGTCGATGAATTAGTTAAACCCATTCTATCTATTTTTGGAGACTCATAATCATTATTCACAGAATTTAATACTTCAGCTTTATTTATGTTAGAGTATTTTGAAAAAAGACCACCTTTATTTACAAAAAATAATAAACCTGTCAATAAGAGTATTAGAATTAATATATATTTCATACATACATTATGACATATGTAGGAAATTAATGTACCAATTTATAACAATTTATCCAACTCCTCCACCTTCATGAGCTTTTGCTCACCTGTATCGCGATCACGTACTGTAACCGTACCTTTTTCTAGGGTATCAAAATCAACAGTAACACATATCGGGGTACCAACCTCGTCTTGCCTTCTATATCTCTTTCCTATACTCTGTGTCTCGTCATAAACTATTTTAGCTGGTGATATACCTATAGACGCCGCTTTATCTCTCAACATTTTCCATATATCTTTAGCTTTATTTGTGAGCTCTTCTTTATTTTTCAAAAGTGGAAATACAGCTATACGATATGGTGCAACCGATGGAGCAAGTTTTAAGAACACTCTTTCTTCTCCACCAAGATTATCTACTGTATACGCGGTTGATAATATAGCTAACACTGTTCTATCTAAACCGAAAGATGGTTCTATACAATGTGGTATAAATCTCTCTTTATTTTCCTCATCAAAATATGACAAATCTACCTTTGAACCATCTGCATGAGCCTTAAGATCAAAGTCTGTTCTATAAGCTAAACCATAAAGCTCTTTTTGTCCTATAGAAAATTCATATTCAAAATCAATAGTACGTGATGAATAATGAGCTCTATCCTCTTTTGCTATCTCTATCTCATGTAACTTATTCATATCTAAACCTATATCTTTTGAAAAAGCTTTTACCTCGGAAACAAATTCTTCGAAAGTTTTTTCCCATTCTTTTGGATTCACAAAATACTCAATCTCCATTTGTTCAAATTCTCTAACACGAAAAACAAAATCGCGCGGTGCTATCTCATTTCTAAAAGCTTTACCTATTTGAGCCATACCAAATGGAAGTTTTGGATGAAATGTATCTTGTATATTTTTAAAATTAACAAACATACCTTGAGCAGTTTCAGGACGTAAGTAAACAACATTTTCATCTGATTCTATAGCGCCAATATTTGATTTAAACATCATGTTAAATTGTCTAACATCACCGAGCTCATTTCCGTCTGGGGATTTTATATTGTTCTCCTTTATCATTTTGTCCATATCTTCCAAAGTTTTTCCTGAAACTGAAAAACCAGCAGATTCCAACAAATGATCTGCTCTATATCTTTTTTTTGTTTTTAAATCTTCCACCAAAGGATCAGCAAACCCCCCAACATGCCCTGAAGAAACCCAAACTTTTGGATTCATAAGTATCGCCGCATCAACTCCATACATATCCAATCTGTTATCAACAAATCTATTCCACCATAGTTTTTTAACTTGATCTTTTAACATAACTCCAAGTGGACCATAGTCCCAAGTACCTGAAAGACCTCCATATATCTCAGAACCTTGATATATGAATCCACGTCTTTTACATAGAGAAATAATATCTTCTAGATTTACTTTTTCACTCATAATTTATAGATTAGCATATATTATTGCTAATTTATAGAGCTATTTTACTATTGCACTGAGTTCAGAATTTTCCCCTGAAGTTAATCTAGTGGTTACTGAAGCAGCTTTGAGAACCATATTCTCACCCGTAAAACTATCTGTCGCTGTTATGGTTGGATTTTGTATAACTACCGGTGTCTGTCCCGTTTGAGTCAAAGTAGGTACAAATCCAATTTTAAAATCAAATGATCTAGCTGTCTTATCTATTCCAGATCCCGCTGGTATATCACCTAGATTTATACTCAATTCTCTAGTGCTGGTATTATACTTAATTCCAGAAGATGCGATATTATTATATACATTTTTCCATGTCGTATTTGGTGGTAATTTTGCAGTAAAAATAACATCTTTCAATGAGTTAGCAGAGTTTGAAACAGAACCAACAAATTTGAACACTGTTTCTTTATTAACCTCTGGAGAATATGTGCCCTTATCGTATAACATAGCTGTATTGAAAAATGCATCTGTTTTCAATCTCAATTGTTTTTTTGTTGATACAGTCACATTCTCTGGTACTCTATTTTCACCCAATCTCTGTGCTCTTACATTTATAGTTATATCTGAAACAGCCCTTCTTAATGTCTGTATAGTTGAATCAGAACTTACTAAAGTCATCATATTAAAACTCAGCTCCCTGCTTTCACCGGGTGATATTTTAGATAAACCATCATTCAATGACTTATCCCAGATAACTACATCTTTATTTGAATCATAAAAACCATCAGTAGACCTTATACTTTTTCTATCTATAACTACACCACCAATTACAGCCTCAACAACAACATCTGTTATAGCATCATTCAAATTATTTGTTACTATTAAATCAGATTTTAAGTTTTGACTATATCCAACTGGTTTATTTTCTGCATTATCACCATCTATCAAAAGCTTAGTAACAACAAAAGGTTTTCTAATAGAAACTTGAGTATCTTGGGTATTCAAAATAGTTAATATCTCTTTAGTCTTAGGGTCTTCTATACCCAATGTGAATCTAAAATTTTTATCTACATTTATTTCACCAGTAAATTTACCTTTTAATCTTATAGTTGTTGAAGATAATGGACCTATATTATCGAAACTCCACATATTATTATCAGCTACAGGCTTTGGTGTTGATTCTAACAATCTAAATCCAAAAGGATATTCCACTTTTAATTGTATATTCTTTAAATCAGATTCTGAGTTTGAATTTAAAGTTATATCAAAATTCATCTCTTGATTATTATTTATTTCCTTAACATTCTCTATAGTCACACTTATTGGACTACCTTCTATGGTTACACCTACATCCTTCTCTGTTCTAAAAACAGTTGATGAATCATTAATATTAAATTCGTATGAATATTTGATATTTTTTTTGACATTTTGTTCACCAAAAAATATAACACTATTCTTTAATCTTACAGTTTCACCTGGTCTTATGGTACCAACCGATATTCTCTCATTATTCAAATCAGTATTTCTATCTGTTGGTGATTTTGACCCGTTTGGATATTGAACTATTAAATCTGATAATATCAAATCACTATTGTTATTATTTGTGATATCAACTATAAAATCACTTATTTCCCCACTTTTTACAGAGACAGGACCAGTAACTTTGATATTTATCTTATCAGTAGATATAGTGTTAGTACCCTTTGTTAAACTTATATAAGTGTAAAATCCGGCACCGACAAAGAAGAAAAAGATAATCATAAATATCACAAAACCAAATGTTAAATCCTTTTTCTTTTTAGGTATATTTTTAACATTTTGCATATCTGCATTTAAACCAAAATTTACGGTGTTTAATTCAGGATGATAATCTGATTGAAAATCATTCTCTTTTAAAGCTTCTTGTTTAGCTTTAATCTTCTCAGAATCAAGGGTTGGGTATAAAGATGATGATTGCCTTTTACTATTTAATTCTGCTTGTGCCAACTTTAAAGCATTAGTCGTTTGTTCTATTTTAGACTCTATCCTCTTAGCTCTCTCTTCACTAAAATTATCACCTTTTTGGTTTTCAAATTTTTTATTTAAGAAATCTGCCACAGTCTCTTTTGAATGAGAAATATTATCTATAGATCCTACCTTTACATCTTTTTTTTCCTCAGTTGATACATCTTCCCAATTTGTCGGTACGGCAATATCGTGCTTTTTCAACATATGTAATTTAGAAGCACTATCCCCTATAGATCTAGAATACAATTTTTGTTTCAATTTTTCTAACTTACTTAGCTCTTCATCATTTAGCTTATTCATATACCCATATTATAAACTATATTTTTATTTTTTTATACAAATTATTAGTATTTACCTGATTATTTTCTATCCATTTTAATAATTCATCATCTTTGAGTTTTTTCATTTCAGAAATATCTAACTTATCAGTAAAACCTTGCAAACCTCTAATATAGACTGTAAAGAACATATTTATCATATTCAAATACACTTTTTGATTACCGTTTTTGACTATATATATTATCAATTTACATAAATGGATAATCATATTATATATATCAGTATTTATATCATCGAAATAATCTCTCTCATCTGACCAAAATAAATCTTCTATAATGCGAAGAAATTGAACTATACTCTTAGAACCAGAAAAAACAAAGAGATTTTCGGTGTCAGTTAGACGAAAAAACTCTTTGCCTTTTACTATAGCTATTCTATTTATAGAAAATGGTTTGATATTGGACTTTAATTTTGAAGTTGATTTTCTAAAACTCTTGGCAATTATATTTATAATGCCAAATTTATCCGAAAAAGCCTTGATCAAACAATCATCTTCACCAGAATTTTTTATATCAAACACAATACAATTTGTCTCATATATGGTGTAAACCATGTGTTTATTATATTTTATTGATTATAATCTCTTCTGTTTCTGATTTTTCTATTTGTAGATTTTGTGCATTTACAGTTGATTTTATTATATCTGAGAATTTAGATATATCATCCTTGTTTTTGATAATCAAATTAATTTTATCATCAGGTATTAATTTAAGATCTTTTCTCTTAGATTGTATTTCGCGTATCACATCACGCATTATACCCTCTAGTCTCAAATCATCTGTTATGTTTGTATCCAAGGCTACCACCTCACCCACTATAATATCTTTAACATTTAGCTCATCTTTTATAATTTCTTTATAAACATTGTTTAATGTCTCTTCTGTTACAGATATAAAGTTTAACGGCTGTCTTACTTTTATTCCCTCTTTATTTCTAAGTGCCAAACCTTGCTCAACAACTAAACGAGTTTGATTCATTTTATCTATAACCAAAGTATCTGACATATCTTTAGATATTGGCCAATTTTCAAGATGAACAGATTCTAATAATTCTGACTTTGTAAAATTCTTAACAAATAGATAAATCTCTTCTGCCATAAATGGTGTAAATGGCGCCATTAGTTTTGCCAATTGATTCAATATTATCAAGAGATTTTTGGTAACTATCTGTGATTCAGTCTCATCTTTAAAACGATCACGACAACGACGAAGATACCAAGTTGATAAATCTTCAACAAAATCCATGATAGGACGTGTTGATTTATCAAGTTGATAATTATCCATATTAACAGTTATATCTTTTGTTAAATCATTTAACTTTATCTCTATCCATTTATCCAATTCATTTGTATCGTCGAAATCTTTTGAAAAATCCACAACCATACCTGAAACACCATACATTTCCAAGAAAGATATAACATTAGCAACTTTATTGAAAAGTTTATTATTGATTTCATTTAGCATCTTCTGTGAAAATGCATATTCCTCAGCACGGGTTACAGGTGATGATAATAAGAAGTATCTAAGAGAGTCTGCACCATATTGTTCTACTACTGGCAATAGATCTGGGAAATTTCCAAGACTTTTACTCATCTTCTTTCCATCTTCTGCCAAAACCATACCGCCGACCATAACATTTTTAAACGGGGCCTTATCGAATAAAGCGACTGACATAAACAACATATAATAGAACCATCCACGAGTCTGATCTAGACTTTCGGCAACGAAATCAACAGTTAGATTCTCTACAAAATCTTTTTGCTGTTTTTCATCAAATTCAAATGGAAAATGTTGTGATGAAAACGGCATAGATCCAGCATCATACCAAACATCTAAAACTTCAGATAATCTCTTGTATTTTTCACCGTCTTGTGTGAAAGTAACTTCATCTATATACGGACGATGAAAATCGAGTTCATATTCATCATTATGTGGTATATACGCAAAGTCAATTTTCAAATATTCTGCAGGATTTATCTTATAACATATCTTACCTTTTTTAATAATACGTCTTATATCATGACCCTCTGATACATGATATATAGCATTTATAGGACATTGATGTGATACCAATAATATATTTTTATTCTCATTTTTAGAATCTATTTCATATAAGAATGAACCTATACGATTTCTTATATCATAAAGATTTTCTCCATTTGGAAATCTTTTAGATAATTTTTCTTCTGCTGTTAAACCTTCTCTGTATGCGTTGAACACTTCATTACTTTGTCCATCTAGATCGCCATATTGTTCTTCTTTTATCCTCTCATCAAATATTATCTCTATGTCTTTACCCGCATTCTCTTTTATAACCGATCGTATTATTTCCGCAGTTTCTTTTGTTCTAACTATAGGTGAAGAATATATTATGTCAGGAATATTATTTTCTGATATAAGTTTTAATGCTGCATTCTTAACTTCTTCTCTGCCTTTATCAGTTAAATGGTGTTTAGATGACACAGCTTCTGTTGAAGACATAACATTTTCTATCATGTGTCCTGCTTCACCGTGACGTATTGCGGTATATGTATTTCTTCTTGTTTTTTCTTTTATATCAGCAACTGAACCTATTATTATATAAGGATTTTTACTATCTATATTTTCACTTTTCCAAACTGGAAGCGGTGTACCCCAATAACGACTACGTGATACCGCCCAATCTCTGTTGTTTTCCAACCATGAATGAAGTCTCTTATGACCGATCTCATCTGGATACCAATTTATCTGATTATTTATCTCTATCATTCTGTCACGAACAGCTGTAGTTTTTATAAACCATGAAGATGTAACATAGTTTAAAAGAGGTGTTTTACATCTCCAACAATGAGGATATGTATGAGTGTATTTTTCTTTAGCAAATAATAAATCATTATGCGCTAAATATTTTATAACTTCTATGTCAGCCTTTGAATGATCATCTTTTGGCTTAACAGCACCTGTAAAATCTTTTACCGCCTCTATAAAATCTCCATGAGTGTTAACGTGTTTTATAACCGGTAAATCATTAGCCTGTGCCAACTTCATATCGTCATCACCAAAAGCTGGAGCTATATGAACTATACCTGTACCATCTGTATCAGTAACGAAGTCCCCTTGATAAGTTTTCCATGTCTTATCATTTTTCATATCTAAGAAATAATCAAACAATGGTTTATATGATATACCTATAAGTTCTTCACCTTTTATTTCTTTTATTATAGAAAATTCTTCACCTTCTTTTTTAAATGTATTTATTTTTTCAAAAGATGATTTTAATACAATAATCTTTTTATCACCTGCCTGAACTAATACATATGTAAAATCTTTATTCAAAGCTAAAGCAACGTTTCCTGGCAAAGTCCAAGGTGTTGTTGTCCAAGCTACAAAATAAGCATCTTTATATTCACTTTCTTCTATTTTAAAATAAACATAAGCAGAAAGATCAGCTATCTCTTTATAACCTTCTGTTACTTCATAGTTTGAAAGAACTGTCTCACAATGAGGACACCACGGCATAACTTTATAACCCTCATACACCATCCCCTTTTTATGAAGTTCTTTAAAAGCCCATAGATTTGATTCCATGAAAGTTGCATCAAGTGTACGATAATCATTATCCATATCTACCCAGCGTCCAAGTCTAGGTATAACTTTTTTCCAATCTTCACGAAATTGAAATACAGCACCACGAGCGGTCTCATTGAATTTTTTAATACCCGCTTCTTCTATATCTTTTTTACCCTTAAAACCTAAAATCTTCTCGGCCAAGTTCTCAACAGGCAAACCATGAGTATCCCAACCCCATGAACGAGGAACATTGAAACCACGCATAGTCATGTACCTAGGATAAGCATCTTTTATAGATGAAGGTAAAACACTACCAAAATGTGGTAAACCTGTAGCATACGGAGGACCATCATAATATCTAAAACTAGGTTTATCCTTGTTTTTTTCTAAACTTTTCTCGAAAATATTATTATCCTGCCAATATTTTAGTATTGCCAATTCTCGCTCGTTTGGGGTTTTCATGTACTCGATTATACATGATTTTAGGGATTTATAAAGTAAAAAAATAGCCCTATTGGGTTATTTTTTATTTAAATTTATTTATGAAATGAGTTTCTTCGCAGGGCTGTAAACCCAAGGATCGAAACGAATGGAGTAAATAAATTTACCTTGGTCTCATCAGTGGAAATATCTGTGCCTCTCTCACTGTTTTACCTTCCAAGAAAGAAAACAATCTTTCTGATATACCAAAACCAAATGCTGGTGGCATACCGTATTCCATAGCTTCAACATAATCAAGGTCGGCCATCTGAGCCTCATCATCACCTGCATCCCTTAAGGCTTGTTGAGCTCTAAATCTTTCCTCTTGATCTATGGGGTCATTTAATTCTGAAAAACCTTTTCCTACTTCAGATCCAGCAAGAATGATTTGAAATCTTTCTACAACCCTGTTGTCAACTCTTGATTTTTTAGCCAATGTTTCAAGATACACTGGTATACCAACAAGAAAACCTGGACCAGATAAATCTTTTCTTATTTTCTTCCATAATATATCTACCCCTCTCTCTATAGATATAGTTTTTTTATCATATTCTATGTTTGCATTTTTTAATGCAGATTCAACTTCTTCTACTGATGTGTTATGTACATCTATATTATAATATTCTTTTATTATTTTTGAGAAATCAAAAATCTTCCATTCATCTTTTAGGTCAAATTTTAATCCTTTATTTTCAAACTCCGTTTTTCCATAAACTTCTTCGGCGATCTTTATATACATCTCTTTAACCATCTTCATGCCTTTATCAAAATCACTATAAGCTTCGTAAAACTCCATCTGAGTATAATCTTGAGCATGTTCTGGTGACATACCTTCATTTCTAAAGATTCTACCAATCTCAAAAACTTTTGGCAAACCTCCAACCAGCAATCTCTTTTGCCACAATTCACCTGCTGATATACGAAGATATACATCTATATCTAATGCATTGTGATGAGTTATAAAAGGTCTAGCATCAGCACCTCCTGTTGTATTTTCAAGTACAGGTGTTTCTACTTCTATATAATCTCTTTGTAATAAAAATGTTCTTATAGTATTCCAGAACAATGATCTTCTTTTTATCATATCTCTTAACTCTGGAGATAAAACCATATCAACATATCTTCTTCTGTATCTTTCATCCTCATCTTCTAAACCAAACCATGCATCTGGCATAGGTCTTAAACTCTTAGATAATAATCTCCATGATTTTACGGACAATGCATTTGCACCTCTTTGAGTTACATAAGCTGTTCCTGTGAATTCTATAAAGTCACTGTTATCTATTAATGCAAAGAAATCTTTTATTGATTCCTCACCTATATTTTCAAAAGAAAGAAAACATTGTACTTTTTCCCCTGTTCCATCAAGTACATCAACGAAACCAACCTTACCTTGTCCTCTTATGGATAATATACGTCCACCAACTATTATCTCTTTTTGAGAGTCTAATAATTCTTGAAAATTTTCATTAAAGTATTTATTTGTAGTGTTTATATAAGAAACTACAGGGAAAGCTTCTATACCTTTTTCTTGTAAAGCCTTAACCTTTTCTATACGTTGTAATCTGATGTCGTCTATTGATGTCATAGGTTGAGTTTAGCATGTTTTTGAAAATGAAAAAACCTGGTTATTATTTAGATCTGGAAATAAAGTTAATATCTTTTCCTTTAACCCATAAGTATCCCCATGAATCAAAAGTCCGAGATATGACTGAACAGTCTCTTCCTTTAGGTCACATGCTAAATTCTTAAACATTCTCTTCTTTGTGACAGTTCTTAAAACCCTGTGTTTTGGAAAATGAATCCAACCAAGAAAATCAACACCTGAATATAGAGTTTTAATAAATACCTTGTCGGGATGTAATCGTAGCTTTAATTTCTCGCCAAGAAATTTTTCGATTTCAAACAAAACACCTTCAAGATACTTTTTATCTTGCGACAAGATTACAAAATCATCAGCATACCGAATATAGTATTTGGTTTTCAATACCCTCTTCATGTATTGGTCGAATTCGTTCATGTAAATATTTACCAGAAGTTGAGATGTTAGATTTCCAAGCGGTAATCCTTTACCTTTTTCCGTGCTATTGAAACTTTGAATGATCGTTTTCAATAAACCTAAAACATCTTTATCTAAAATATGTTTACTTAAAATCAATAACAATATTTCCTGATCAATACTTGCAAAAAACTTTCTAACATCACATTTCAATATCCATGTGGTTTTTGTGTGGTTACGACTTACCTTATTCGAATAATTTTTAAATTGTTTTAATGCCCTGTGTGTCCCTTTATTCAACCTACACGAATATGAATCGTGAATGAATTGCTTGTCAAAATATGGATATAGTTTTCGGTAAATTGCATGATGTAATAATCTATCCCTTACACTCGCCTTATGAATACTTCTAGGCTTTGGGTCTGAAATATTAAACGCTTCATATGGAGAATGCTTGTATTTTTTGGAAGATAAATCATTATGGAGATAAATAACATTCTGCATCAAATATCTCTGAAAAATTTCAACATCTTTTTTATTCTTTTTACCTCGAATAAATTCTTTCCATGCATCGAGTAAATTTTCGTGAGATATGATATTCTCGTATGTATGAATACAAACGGCCATACCTCAAATACTACCCCCCCCCCACGACTTTTACCACTACTCGAGAAAGTAAAAACGACGTATATTTTGTGGTTTAGCTATTATCAAAATATTCCAAAGTTACACAGACATTCTCTCGGTGGTCGTATAGATAGCTTATTTGTTGAGTTGATTGAATCCGTATCAGTAGCAAGTTTTTTGCAAAAGGACGAGAAGCTAACTTGGGTTAGGATTGCAATAAGAAAGATTGATACGATAAAAGTATTATTCATGATCTTATGGGAATCAAAGTCAATTGATAGTAAAAAATATATTGCTTTATCACTACAAATTGAAGAGGTTGGGAAAATGCTCGGTGGTTGGAGCGGACAGATTGTAAAACAAAACTCCCCCAAGAAGTTGGGAGAGAAATAAAGAGAGTTGCGAGAAATACAAACTGATTGTCAGAGTTCCACTTGTTGGACGGATTCGCATTGTTGGCATTGAGCTTCAGCTTCGAATCGTCCGAGTTCAAGTTGAACACGTTCGGATTGCCATTGCGATCGGAAATTGTGCATTATTTCGTCAAAACCACCACACCCAGAGAGTTTTACCAATCCAAGCGTTGAATATAATTCGTGATATATAATCACCTAAAACAATACACCAAGTATCTTCTTTTTTTTGAAGTTTCTATATGCACCTCGCTACCCCAAGCCTTGACCGAGGATATTCTGGATGCATAGATACTGGATTGGGCATCGGGAAGCCGTAGCCGACCGCATATTTGCCTACTACCGTATATTAATCTAGCATATATTTTGATACAGAAAAACTTCACCACAGTCTTTCGACTATGGTGAAGTTTAAGGACAAAGTTCAAAGGGTCAAAGGGCCAGATCTAAGTGAACAAGGCAAAAGATCTAACTTGCGAGAAAGACAAACGGATAGTCAGAGGACCACGAGTAGGACGGACGCGCATCGTAGGCAAAGAGCCCCAGCTCCGAACCGTCCGAGCTCGAGAGGAACACGCGCGGACTGCCACTGCGAGCGGAAATCTGCTTCATAGCAATTAATTTCCAATCTTTTCCTGAATAAGAAAGCCTTAATTGTGGACCAACTTCAGCAGGACAGAGTTTTAGTCCAAGCTCTTGAGCCTTTGCATATATCTGATCGGTTGTAGCACCCTGAGGGAAGCCAAGCTGTCCGACTGTAAACTGAACAAGCTTGTATTGTTTTTGTTCTTTTGAATATTCTGTCTTATCTAATAAATCTTTTCCATAATCTGATATCCATACACCCTTGGATTCTAGTTTTGTTTTTGCTTGTTCAGGACTTTGTATTGATGAATCAGTTTTTAATTCGTAAGTAAATATCTTTTTATCAGGAAATGATTCATATAGGTGGGTTATATTTTTAAAGTCTTTGATCTTGTTATACACCTCAACATTCCATGAACCTATGTAAGCTTTGGTATTTTCATCCACTTCTTGTATGTTTGTGGCGATTTGTTCTTGCTTACATTCGAACATGATACATGTATCCTCTTTGATGTTTCTCTGGCTTCGTATCTCCTCGATTCTCGGATCTTTCTGATATCCAAATCCCTCGATTGTGGAGTTGATTTCGTAAAGAAACTCAAGTTCTTCTCTTGAAAGTTGTACCTTTGATTTAGTCTTCTTTTCTATCTCTGTCATCAATCTCATATCCTCGCTCTTCTTCTTATACTTATCAGCTTCTGAACCAAACTCGGTTAGCTTACCTTCAAGTATCTCATTCATCTGGGGTTCAAGTGCTTGATGTTGTAATATTCCTCTTACCTCGCCGATCTGTTTTCTTCCATTCATGCGTATAGCTATTCTAGGTTGAACAGGCTCGTTGTTCGCATTGTATGTATAGTAAACATAAAAGTCTCCAGAATTTATCTGTGTTTCGGATGTGGATCGTCCTGCAGTACACCAGCCTGTACCCTTTCCCTCAAGGGATTTGTATAACCTGTCAGCATCTCCTGAATTACCTTGCGAATATTTTATCCATTCACCTTTTAATTCCTCTCTACCTTCCATTGAAGCCGATAGGGATTTTGTTATGAGTTCGGCATATAGCTTTGGAAAGCTCTTTGAGAATTCTCTTTGTATATCTGGATCTGTTTTCAGAAGCTTGTTGTCCTCGGCAACCTTTTCATACATGTCACATATCTGGGCTAGAGGCTCTCTGTATACATCGGGATATGGGGCAACTGTTGTATCTGTTCTGTCTTTAAATTTTCCAAGTGACTTGTCGAATTGTGACAGCTTGGTTATATTTCTAAATACAAAGTACTTGAACCATGTTGGATATACGGCATCTTCGCTTGAAAGATAATCAATCCAGTTATCAAGTGAATGCTTTTGATCTTTGATAACGGTTTCGATCATCTGTCTTCTCATGTCTTCTGGTATATGTTCCGCTTCTATACCCTGCTCTCTTGCAACCTGTTGCTGTAATTCAAAATATGATTCTGGAACTTCTTCGGGCTTGATTATGAATTCATCATAGATATACGGCTTTAAAAACTTAAGGTTTCTTTCGCGAACCCTTTCGTCTGGATTTAGGAAAATCTTTTCCATCCTATCCATAAATACGTTTATTCTCTCGGTTGGATCATTTGGTATTTTTATATCAAACAATTCTGGATCTATCTTTTCCCCTGTTTCTAATTCCAAATCTTGCGCATCTTGCAAAGCTCTTTTGTTTAGTCTTTCTTGCTTTTCTACTGACTCTTGTATTTCATCAGTTTTCTGAAGTTCTGGTATTTTGATATGTAAGGGGTGTTTTTCCATATATTTTTTATATTACAATATTTCCCATGTTTTTAATAGGGTTGTTTATAGTTAACAATAAATCTTAGATTATAAATTTAACTATATTATCCTAATATTTATATTTATAAAACTATATAGAGTTTTATCATATTTGCATAACTCTATATAGTTTGATATAATAGTGTTTATGAATAACACACAAGGAAAACTTCGTCAGATACAAGCTAAATCAAGGTTAAGTCAAGAAGATATAGCTAGAGAAATAGATGTAACAACCTCGGCTTTTAATGCATGGTGGAATGGAAAATCTAATCCCCGAAAAGGTGCCCTACTCAAAATAGATGAATTATATAAAAAATATACAGGAGACGGTAAACCAAAACCATCTGATATAGATAAAATCTTAAATGAAATAAACCAAGTCTCAAAAAATTATAAAGATGTACTTTATCATATATTAAACAGAAGAGACATTCTAGAAAACTTAATAGTTAAACTTACTTACCACTCTGATGCAATAGAAGGTAGCACATTAACTCAGGCTGAAACAAAAGCTGTCATCTATGATGGTAGTACATTAAAAAACAAAACCTTGATCGAACAGATGGAAGCAAGAAACCATAAATCTGCACTCATGTATTTATTTTCTCATATAGAAAATAAGGGGCAAATCGATGAATCTTTAACAAAAAAACTTCACTCTATTTTATTAAATGGAATAATGGATAATGCAGGTCAATATCGAAATCATCAAGTGAGGATAGTTGGCACCAGTGTTATTACAGCCAATTATATGAAAATCCCAGAGTTGATGAAAAAGTTTTTTGCATCAAAACCCGATAAAGATAATATAATCAGTTTTGTTTCTAAATTTCATGCGAGTTTTGAAAAAATACACCCATTCTCTGATGGAAACGGCAGAGTGGGCAGACTTCTTATAACAGGATTTTTACTACAAAATAATATAGCACCTGCTATTATTGAAAAAGATTTAAAACACTTATATTATACATACTTAGAAAATGCTCAAGAAAAAGATAATTATGGTTTTTTAGAGCTTTTTCTAACTAAGGCTATATTAAAAGGATATAAAGAGATTGAGTAAAGCATTATATTTGAAAATGAAAAAACTGCCGCCATCCGAGCTGGATAGAGGCAGTGATGATCCAAAAGGATTGAGAGTGGTCATTCCCGAAGCAATACATCCTCGGGATGAAAGTCGAGATAGATGCTATGCCCACAGATTTCACGTTTCTGCGAAAAGCCGATTAGGCACGGCATATAGATATGACCATCATCGCCCCAGAAAGTGTCGGCAGCTGCATAAAGTCTCCTCCTTGACGCCCAATTGATAAAATCTGCAGGTAAGTCATTCCAGAAATCCTTGATGAATTTGAGTGCATCAACTCCGAAATGATACTGAATTTGATCATTTTCCCGACATTTGAAAATCGAGAATTCCTGAGCAGTCCGAGGGTCAAATTCAGTAACCAGGTACCTGACAATATCAGTGCCATCAACATGGGTGCTTGAGTTGAGCTGATCTGGATGTTGCCAGCCATAAGACATGAAGATATCCGGCACAAGATTAGGTGCATATTGCACCCCACCGAACACACGACCATGAAAATAATCAAGATCGCCACCAGGTGAAAAAACAGAAGGGACAGCAGCAGAGTTCGAATATGGAAGTTGCATAACATAAACACCATACCACCATAAAGATATTACGTCAAATATATGTATTTTTACATCCTCTCAACAGTTCTTATACCCAAAGTATACAACCCCTTACTCAAAACCCCCTTTGTCTTAACACAAAGATCTAGAAAATCTTTATTAACTTTATCCCCTTCTATAATCTTATTCTTATTATAAAAAGCATTAAACTTAGAAGCTAAATCTATTAGATATTGTGCTATGTATTGTGGTGCTGATTCTTCTATAGCTTTATAACAATAATTATCATATCTCCACAATGCTCTCTTCAATAATATTGATTCATCTGTCTGTTGGTTTTCTATTTGTTCCAACCCTTCTACTTTTTTCAAAACAGAATTTATACGAACAATAGCGTATTGTATATAAGGACCACTATCTCCTTCAAGTGATAAAGCTTTCTCTTTATCAAAAACTATATCTTTTCTAAAGTTTTGTTTAAGTATAGAAAATTTAATGGCTGCCACAGCAACATCACGAGCAATATTTTTCTTTTCATCTTCATCAAATTCTCTGTCCTTCATTTTCTCATATGAACCTTGCATCATATCTTCTACAAGTTCATCACCTGCTATGATCTTTCCTGTTCTTGAACTCATTTTCTCACCAACAAAACGCATCATACCATGACCTATATGATTCATCTTTGAACCTATTTCTGGCATAAGCATACTTATGACTTTAGTTGTAACTTTAAATGCATCATTCTGTTCATTGGCAGTGATAACGAAACTTTTGTCAAAATTCCATAAGTCATATTTTTGTTTTGCTAAACCTATTTCCTTACCTTCATATGTCGGTAAACCTTTACTATTTACAAATACACGAGTGTGCAAACCAAAATCCTCACCTTTAAAAATAATCGCATCATTTTCACCTTTAGAAAAAATAGTATTTGTTGATTTTAGGTTTTCATTAATTATTTCTAAACCAACGGGTGCTGATTTACTCTCAAAGAAATAATGATTAAACTTTGTTCCAAGTATTTCATATAATTCTTCGAATTTTTGTAATGACCATTCACGAGCTTGATCATATAAAGCATTTACTTCAGCATCTGATCTATCATAGATTTTCTGATTCATCACTTCTATCTCTGCAACACATTTTTTATATTCCTCACTATCTTCACCTTTCTCTTTCGCTTCTTTAAGCTTAGTATTACCCATCACATAACATTGACCGAGATATTTAACTTTATCAGTTATAGAGATATCATCAGCATCCGGCCATGAATTTTCCATAAAACGTAATCCCCACATAGTTGTAGCTAGATGTTTTCCGGCATCACCTTGATATGAATATCTTTTTATATCCGCTCCAGCAAGTTCTGCTATACGTGAAAGTGATTCACCGATAGTATTACTCATAAGATGCCCTATATGAAATTCTTTCATCGGATTTGGATCAGTATATTCATAGGCTATCTTTAATCCTGTAAAATCTTTATGATTAATTTTTTGTTCATTAGATTTTTGATAATTCTCATTTAAATAAAAATTAACATAAGCATCAGCTGCTTCTATTTTTTTAAAAATATTTGAATCTAGATTTTGATTTAAATATTCTGTTAAATTAATAGCTGTTACTATCGGGTTCTTACCTAAAATTTTAGAAGTCACTAAAGCAAAATTTGTATATAAATCACCTCTATTTATATCTTTATTTATATCAACAACAAAGTTTATTTTTGATATATCTTCTTCGGAAGCATTATTTATTTTCAAATAAGAAATACAATGATTTTTTATCAAATCTGCTATTTGTAACATATGACATCAATATAGCAAAAACCCACCCAGATGTGAACCCGGGTGGG
>CAZUJN010000005.1:0-13170 GCA_964620475.1 uncultured Candidatus Saccharibacteria bacterium
TAAACTCTTTTGTATCTTTTTTTGTTGGAAATAATGAACTACCTTTTAAAAGCATGTGCTCTAAAAAATGAGCTACACCTTCTTTTCCTTCTTTATCATGAAAGGCACCGAATTCAAAAAATAATCTTATATGAATACAAGGAGCACTTTCTATTTTTTTATATAGCACAGGAACACCGTTTATCTCGGTTTTTTCAAATGCATATGGGTCATATTTTAATGTCATAATAGAAACTATTATAACATACCTAACTCAACATAGAATCTTGAGCCCTTACCTGCCCCATCAGACTCTGCCCAGGCACGACCATTATGTGCTTTAAGTATCTCATTAGCTACATATAAACCAAGTCCTGTACCCAAAATATTGGTCTTAGAGGCATCTGGAGCGCGTGTAAACTTGTTAAATAGCATAGGCAACACCTCTGGTTTAATACCGACACCTGTGTCTTTAACCATTATTCTAACCTTATTTTCTTCAGTCTTTGTTACATATATATCTATACCTCCTTTAGGAGTGTATTTTATAGCGTTATCTATTATGTTAAATAGAACTTGTTTAATTTTTCCTTCATCAACATGAACTTTATATTCATTACCATCATCATGAAAATTCAGATATAAACCAGATCTTTCGACGGTCACATGAACTTCATTTATTATTCTCTTTAATAAATCAGATATATTTAGAGTGGTGAAATTATATTGCATTCTTCCCTGCTCTATACGAGAAATATTTAAATAATCTTCTACAATCATCACGAGGTCATTAGTAGAACGAGAAATTTTATCTATAGCGTCTTCTACTTCAGGATTATTAACTTTACCAAAAGTACCATCGAGTATCATAGATGAATACCCTCTCATAGCTGTTAAAGGTGCACGAAGTTGATGAGTGGCGAGAGACATGAATTCTGATTTCTTTTGATCGAGTTCTTTGAGTTTGACGTTGGTTTTTTCGAGACTCTTATTTAGATGTTTGATATTTTCTACAAGTTCATCATCTTTTTGTCTCAAAGCTTTTTCATGTATAACACTTCTAATAATGTAAATACCACTAATCAGTAGTAACATAAATACAACTATATCTATGGCTCTGTCTGCACTTGATGAACTAAAAAATATTTTTCCGAACATTATAATCCAAGTTGTTAATGTCACGAACTCTGTTGCAATAAGTTTAATATCAAATAAACCGTAGCGTACTATTGCGTAAGTTATAGTCAGCACCATGTATCCACTGTAGAATGGTCCAACCCAGAATAATGAGAAATTATCAAAAGTTGGCATTATTAGGTTTGTGGTAACACCAGCTAAAGCCGAAAACAGTATACTCAAGAAAGTTATTTCTATTTGATCTCTCTCTAAACCTTTTTCCAGTTTTATATATTTAGCAAACATCATCAATAAACCTATTAAGAAATAACTAATTATATATAAAACATAATATGGATAGGCATATCCAAATACAATAGATCTGTCTATTAAACCTATGTTCACGTCTTTTATTATTGCACCGGGTATAAAAGTTAACACTGCAAAAACAAAACTCAACCCCAAAATTATAGATAATTTAGTTTTTGAATAATCTAAATTCCTTTTAGGAAAAGTCCTTGTAAAAAGTATTATAAATAAAGGTATGAATATTGCCCAAAAATATACAAATTGTGATGTTAATAGAAGATATTTGTAATCAACTAGTCTAAAAAACAAAACTCCTGTCACCCATCCAAACACAGATAATATAAAACCTAAAAAATAATAAGTATTTTTAGTCTTATTATTTCTAAGACCGATAACAACAAATAGTATCAGATTAATTAGAGCTGTTGATGTTAGGGATATATTTTCTAATGTAAAAATATTATTTAATTCCATTTTCTATTAAATAAGATGAGAAATTATTATCTTCTGCTAATTTTGATAATTCTTTTATATTATTTACCTTTAAATCTTTTTCTGATTTTAAATAATATTTTTGGGATATAGCCAATAAAATTGTTTCAGATAAACAAGAGAAAGCTATTCCTTTCGGTAAACTTATATCCATATTTATTTTAACATTTTCTGGTAATTTAATTAATCCCCCGTCTACATAATGAACTTTATGATAAATCATTATATGCTCAGGTGTATTTTTAGGTTGAGTTATGTCGTATATTAATTTTGTGTTCTGTATTATATGATGATCAATTATCGCACCATCTGCTGATGTTGTTACTATAACAACCTCTGCATCATTATTATCATCAATATTTGTAGTACATTTTATGTTTTCTCTCAATAATTCATGCTTTAAATTTTCTGTTCTCTCTTTGTTTTTTCCTATTAATATTAAATCATTATCACACTCTTGATCGAGGATCTTTGTTATACCTTTTCCTATTGAACCTGTTGCTCCTATGATTGATATAGGGCCAGAGATATTCATATCTTTCATCATTCTCAATACATCTTTAGTTGTAGTGGCAACGGTTAGTGCATTTCCGGAAGTACAATGCACATCCTTTAATATGTTATTAACCTCCCTACCCCCATCAGTAACGACTGATGTTAGGGCACCTAAACCTATGACTTTAGCACCATATATGTTAGCCAATTTAGCAGCCCGTATAACTCTTTTAGATGCCAATTTTCTATATTTCAGCATCTGTTTACCAGTTAAAGGACTTATGATTATCGCACCCCATATAATTTTATCACCTTGACTTATTTTTATACTACCTCCATAGGTTGGCCAGAATATTAACAATATTCCGTTAACGATTCTTTTTGGTAAAATTTTTAAAAATTTATATTTTCTAAATATATCATTTGTATTTCTTGGATGGACTATAAATGCAAATTCTATTTTTCTTTTTGATAAATTTCTTCTAAAGATTAGAGACAGTAAATCTGTAAACATAATATTTGTATTTTATCATAAAAAAAACATCGACGCATTCCTATGATGGATTACGTCGGGTGATTTCGAAAGAAGAGGGTCTTTTCTATTTTCGATCCATCTCCTCAGCCATGACTGCCTCACGGCAACCGGGAATAAATTGGAAATAGACAAATCTTATGAAGGTTCTCAATACCGGTTTTCTTACGGCAATAAGAGTTGTTGTCCCTGCCGCAAGGATAACAAATGTTTTCATTTTCATACTCTTATATTATAACATAATATAATTATAAAATCAATGTAAATATCTTATTTAACTTGATTTTTCCATACATATATGCTATAATATATACATATCGTAAAACCTCGGTAGGTCTACGATGAACCCTTACACCCCTACTTTCAAATGAAACTGAATCCTCAGAATTCTGCTTTTGTGCACGGTCTTTGGTTTAACATCGATGGACCGCTTGCCCAACAAATCTCCAAAACATCAACGATTATACCCGTGCTCGGCATAAAGACACTCAAAGGTCGAGTCGAGGTGGTCTTAGATTTTCTCAAATCTCATCCCGATATCTCTACCTTGATCGGTCACAGTGCTGGATCTCTGGTTGTGACATACATGATCAAGAATGATCTCCTGCCTTCATCGATTATCAGGGTAATCCTGCTGAACTCTGCCCCACTTCCTGGAATGATATTCAGGATACAGGACTTGGTGACCCGTGCATCCACAAAATACATCCCCGTATTGCTGTGGAAAAAATTCATCTCGAAGAAGAGTTTTCGAATGAGTGATTCGGACAACAAGAACCTCCTTGGCCTTGATGAAAAACAACTGGTTGATGTTGTGGGTGACTCCCCGGAGTTTATCATGACAATAATTGCAAATCAGCTCAGACGTAAATGGAGGTCACCATTCTTTTCGGATAGATCGGTTGTCTCGGTCAATGCGACCGACGATCAAATGGTTGGCCCAGAGACTTATCTTCGTCTTGAGCCATACTTTTTGTTCGAAAGAACGGTTCGGATGACTGGAGGTCATATGTTCTCCATTCTCAACTACAAGCAGACCCTAGAAAGTCTCGGCCTGTGAACAATCTCCCTCGTGGTGCGCTTCGGTGCACTGCGAGGTGTTTTTATTTACTACCAGTTAATCCAAATCTAACATCCCACATTTCTTTCAAATTTTTATTTTTATTCCAGGTTAAATACAAATCATCCGCACCTTCTGTACAATAATCATCTTTAGAATATCCGAGTTTCTTAGCAACATCATGTATGTTACATATCTGTCCTTCTATCTCACACCACACGCCAAAAGGATATATGTCGACAGTTATTTCCGTATCAGTATCATCTATAAATAAAATTCTAGTTTTTTCATAAGAATTTTCTTCTTTAAAATCCCCTTGGGACTTAATAGAGCTTATGGCGTCTTTAACTGAACCACCTTTATATATAATTTCTTCTATCTCTTTCCTCACACCTTCTTCGATGTCTACCTTATATTTATGTGTAGCATCTATACTTTGGTATTCGAAATTATCAACGATACGTAATCTTATTTTTTTTCTTCTCCTCTTCAGAACCATAAATCACATCTCTTATGTACTCTGTCTTTTTATACTTTGCTATCTTTCTAACTTTCATTAAAAATGAGGCAATGTCTTTGATTTCTATTTTTATTTCTTGTTCGTTATGCATGTTTATTTTAATAATTTTATATAATCATGCCTACATCTTATCAAGACTCATTGCAAAATAAAAGGTAAATTTTTTTATTGTAATAAATTTTCAAAGTGGTAAAAATTATTAGTGTTACAGTATTAGTTATAGAAATTGTAGAAAGGTGTTATCCATGCTATTATGATAATAAATTCGGGGCGTGGTGTAACGGCTAACATGCATCACTTGGGCTGATGTGACTCTGGGTTCGAATCCCAGCGCTCCGACAATAAATATATGTATAGCAAATCTATTAAGGCACTTAGTGATGGATTATCAGCGGGAGGAGTAGAATTTGTTTCTAATTTTCCCGGTTTTTTTAGTCACGATATCTTTAAGGCTTTGGGTGGTGAAGAAATATCGATAAACGAAAGAGTCGCTTTCGAAACAGCATACGGTGCCAGTTTAGCAGGAAAAAGAAGTGTAGTCACTATGAAAAATGTGGGGTTAAATGTATGTGCCGACCCCTTACTTCATTCAGTTATATCAGGGGTAAATGCTGGTTTAGTAATAATCGTAACGGATGATATCGATGTTGTGGCATCACAAGAAAAGCAAGATTCTAGGCATTATTTCAATTTCTTTGGAGGTCTTTGGTTTGAGCCTGGATCAATACAGAGTGCTTATGATATTAGTAAAAAAGCATTTTATTACTCAGAAAAATATGATGTACCTGTAGTAATACGGTTAACTAATAATTACTTTAAGTTGACTGATGAATATGTGGATACAGTAAATGAAACCTACATAACCCATCATTCACATATAATACAAAATAATCCAGAGAAATATGTTGTATACCCCACATACTGGGAAAAACAATACAACAATCTTCTTACAAAGCAGTCTAAAATAAATTCTTTTGTTGAAGAGTTCTCTAATAAGGCATTACAAGTACCTACTAAAAAAAATAACCGTATCTTAGTTGTTGTTGGTAGTTATAACAAACACCAGATATTAGAGCGGTATCGAGATTGGGATATATTAAAAGTTGAAACTTATCCCATTCCCCAAAAGCTTATAATGACCTTGTTGAAAAATAAAAACGAGATATGTGTTATTGAACATGGTGACAACTACGTCAAAAATAAAATAAACATGTTAGAAGGGTCTTCATTGCAAAAAGTCTTTTCTTCAAATAGTATCTCAAACGAGAAAACCGAGCAACCTAATTGGATTATTTGGAATCATCTAGAGAAGTTATTTCAAGCTATAAAAAATATTGATCCAGAATATGTTGTAGGTGATGTTGGACAATACACAGTAGAATCAACGTCTACCATTATGTCTTGCCTCTGCCTAGGGTCTTCAGTTGGAGTTACTTTAGGTCTTTCAATGAGCGGTATTCAGTTTCCAATATGTGTTGTCGGGGATACATCAATGTTACACAGTTGTACCCAAGCACTCACTGAGGCAGCTTCCCGTAAGGCGATTTTTGGGGTTGTTATCATAGACAACGGAGGCTCTGTGGCTACTGGAGGACAAAAAACAGTAGCTAATATATATGAAGTTAACAAGCATATAAAGCAAAAAACAATTCAACTCAAGAACACAACCTTAGAAGAACTCAGCAAAATCCTAATTGAGTTACGTAATGAGAAAACATTATCATTGTTATATGTTAAGATTTAAATAATTATTATGAAAAAATACATTAACTTAATCAACAAAATAAAAGATTTGGAAGTTATTGATTCAAAATACCTACATCTAACCGCTTTTGAGAACGTTATTTCAAATACCGCCAGAGAGTTCCTATCATCAAAACTGTCTAGTAGATACTACTTTGGGGGTGGTAAAAACAGAATCATAGATTGGAATCCATTTACATGCCTAGGTCTACCTGAGGTTCAAGATATTGTCGATACAGCAAGCTTAATACTAACCAGAAGACTACATGCTAACACTGTAGATTTGCGTCCTTTATCAGGAGTACATGCGATGATTTGTGTAATTCTCTCTGTAACCAATCCAGGGGATACTATTATGAGTATCAGTCACGATGATGGTGGTCATTTTTCAACAACACAAATTTTAAAACTGACAGGCAGATCACAAGTATTAGCAGTTTTTAATAAAGAAAAAACAGATTTTAATATAAAAGAAACTGCTTCAGTTTTTAAAAAAAATAAATGTAAAGCAATTTATATTGATATATCTTATTGTATCAACCCAGTAAACATACGGTCATTACGTAAAGAATTAGGTAATGATGCTATCATTATTTATGATGCGAGTCACACTATTGGTTTAATGTTTAGTAATAGATTTCAATCCCCCCTCACCGAAGGTGCTGATATACTATGCGCAAATACACACAAAACACTCCCAGGTACTCAAAAAGCACTGATTGCTTCTAAAGATAGTAAATACGCTGAAAAAATTAACAAAGCTATATCTTCTGGTCTTGTCTCGTCATCCCACACTCATCATCTTATAGCTCTAGCTGTTTCGATACTTGAAATGGATATTTATGGTGATGAATATGCAACTCAAATACTAGAAAACTCAAACACTTTAGGTAAAGAGCTTTCTCGTTTAGGAATGGAAGTAAGAATGACAACTGATGGAGTGTATTCCCACAGTCATCAAATACACCTATATATAGATAAAATACCTAATCAAGAACTTTTATATGGTAGGTTAGTTGAAAATAACATCTCAACTAATTTTGACAATAGATCTGGTAAACGTCTATTTATAAGAATAGGTGTTCAGGAAGTAACACGAATGGGCATGAAGACCGCTGAAATGTTACAAATTGCCAATTTTCTGAAACGCACCTTATATGGAGAACAAACAAAGGAAGAGATTGTTGCTTTTAATGCTAAATACACTAAAATCCATTATAGTTTCGACAATATACAGTAAATAAAAAATAGATATTAGAATTAATATGAAGAAAATAATCAAACCTTCACAATCAACAACATGGATGGAAATTAACCTTACCCGACTAGAACAAAATTACCTATCTATTGCTAAACATGTAGGTAATGATGTGGGAATAATTTCTGTTCTCAAGTCAAACGCATACGGACATGGACTAAATGCTGTTGCTCAATGTTTGAGTAATTTGGGTACAGAAAAAATAGGGCTTGCTTCTACAAAAGAAGTGTCCGAATTAAGACACTTAGGAATACAAACACCTCTGCTACTACTTTACCCTGCCCCTCAATCAGATTTAATTGAACTTATTAAAAATAATACTGAAATAACGGTTGATAATCTTGATGATGTATTATGTATAAACCTATTAGCAGTGAAACTAAAAAAAGTTGTAAAAATACATATTTATATAAATACCGGACTAAATCGATATGGGATACATCCAACCAAAGCAACAGAATTTATAGAAAAAGTATCTCGGCTAAAAAATGTATTTATCGAAGGTCTGTGGACACATTACATTAACAGTGAATCAAATATACAGCTTTCAAAACAACAGTTTTCTGTTTTTTTGAAAATTATAAAGTCAGTTTCAGAAATTGGGATAAAGATTCCTTTTATTCATATTGCAAACAGCGGTGCTATCTGCAATCTACCTAATTCATTTTCTAAAGAGATTCTAACAAAACACATGCCAACAGCAAAAATTCTCGTTAGACCCGGATGTTTACTGTATGGAACATATTCTAAAATAAAAAATAGAAATAAAATAAACATAAAGCCGATACTTGACTCCTTACAAACAAGGGTGGTAAATATTAGCTCTATCAAAAAAGGAGATTCTATCGGATATTTCCAAAAATTCACCGCATCAAAAAAAATGACTGTGGCTACACTTCCTGTTGGGTGGGGTAACACTGGCTACAACCCATCATTTATACTTACATCATTAAATAACACATATAGCAAAGGGGTGGGTTTAATTAGTTCAAACAACATGGCTATAGATATCACAAAGGTTCGTAATGTGAAAATTAATTCAAATGTTTTTCTTTTGAAGAAAGATGATAAAAAAATTAACACAGACAAGGTCGCTAAACAACACGGTATGTTTGTAAACCAATTCATTTCAATGATAGGATCAAAAGTTGAGTACGTATATTTTGAAGATAAAAATAAACAAAGTTAAATTTACAAAGAAAACTTCACTAAGGGATTACCAGTAGCATTATGCTGATTTGAGTGAGAATGATATATTGCTGACATTAGCTTTACCGGTATTTCATGCGTATCAATATTTGAAACAAGATTTTTTTTATCTTTTTTACCAAGAATAAAGTCGATAAATTCGATAATTACAGCATATTTAGGTGATTCGCTATCTAGACCGCTTTCATTTAATAAGGGTTTTATATTCAAATCATCTGATTTTATAACCTCTAATGGGGGTACATCCTTACCAAAAAAGACAGAATTCCTGAAAACAAATATTTCAAAATGATTATTTCCTCCTAACTGACTTTCATCTGCAATACTTCTATTGTGTTCACTTTTTGATTGATAGTTATGAATCTGTATACATTGAAATGGACCTTGTTGTATAGTAAAAGACTGGTGTTTTACACGTCCATTTGATTTATATAAATCTATTGCAGGGGTTAATGAAAACCTTCTAGAGAAAGAGTTGTGAAGTAAATTAATTGATATGTTACATATATTAATATCACCCTTTAATAGTTTTACTATTGAAAATGCATCATTCTCCCCATAATCATTCATGATAGTTTTAAGCAAGTCCTGATCCCTTCTGTTTATGTCGTCATACTTAGATCCAAATAACTTACGGTAATCGTCTTGTGAAAACTGTTCTATTAAACCTACAGGTTGTACAAATGAAGTAACCACTTCACCAAATTGTGGTAACTTATTTTTTCTCATACCTGCACTATATATTTGCCAAACCATGTCAAAAATATGATATCCACTATGGGAACATTTCCCATTTCCGTTGTTGTATGAATGATGAATTTGTTCAATTATCTCGTCAGGAAATATCCATACCCCATCTGCATGCATCGCCTGTATAGATGTTACTGGTATGTTAAATCGTTCAGAAGCATCTGATACTAACTCAAGGACCTTTCTAAAAAAAGGATCGTATCGTCTTTGTGTCATTATGGAAAAAATAGTTTCTTTTTCAGTTTGAATATTATTATAAATGGACAAAAGCTTTGTGTAATCTTCAAAAATTCCCTTAGCTTGAGAAGAAATAGTCAGTGCGTTTAATCGAGTAGATATAGGCTTATCCATTAATATGTGCAATTTATTTTCTAATGCCCATTTGGCATATGCTGAGTGATACAACGGATCCGTTGAGATAATTACTGCATTAATATTAAGTGTACTCACAAGTAAATTCATTTTACGAACCAATTCTTCATGCAAATCTGTATCTGGAGAATTTGAATCTTCAATAAAAATCGTCTCAGCATGTACCCCTAAATTATTTAAAACATCTTTTATTTTTGTTTTTTCAGATAAAACATCAATGACGGCACAAATTTTAACTGGCCTAGTCTTAGAAGCCTCTATAATATAAGGCACATAAATCCTTCTAGCATGGTGACCGCATCCAATCAACATAATATTAACCTCTTTTTCAATAATTTTATTGCTCATAATGTTTTTTTTCAACACGATTAATTTAATAAGCTTTTGCAAATAAAACCTTGTTAGGTCCCTCTTTCTCACAGTAGATACATTTTCCTAAACTACCTATACCACCATCAAAAGGTACACATCTGGTACTAAATCCTGTTTCTTTTTTTATTATTTCTTCACAATTATTATTTAAACATAGATGAGCAAAAATAAATCCTGGTTTTTCTTCTATCATATTTTTAAATTCTTGATAGGTGCTTACTTCCCGAGTATTTTCGAGTCTAAAGTTTTTATTTTTTTCCAAAAGCTTACTTTGAATTTTTTCCAAATTTTCTTTTATAAATTCAGTGATACTATTATCTTCAATAAAACTTTTATTTCCTTCTAATCTATCCACAACTACTGATGAATTTTTTACAACATCCTTTGGACCAATTTCAATACGAAGTGGAACCCCTTTTCTTTCCCATTCAAAATATTTAAAACCCGGACGTCCCTCTCGGTTATCTACCTTGAGTCTGATATTTTCTTTTTCTAGGTCTGTTTTTATTTTAACAACTTTTTCCATTACTTTTTTTTCATCTTCAGTATTAGCATAAATTGGAATAATCACAACTTGTATGGGGGCGATATTAGGTGGTATTACCAAACCTTTGTCATCTGAATGTGACATAATCATAGCTCCGATTACACGGGTTGAAAGACCCCAGCTGGTTTGCCAAACATATTGTCTTTCTTGGTTTTCGTTTAAAAAAGTTACATTAAAAGATTTAGCAAAATTTTGCCCAAGCATGTGAGATGTACAACTTTGCAAAGCTTTTCCGTCCTGCATCATTGCCTCTAAGGTTGTCGTATATTCTGAACCTGCAAATTTCTCGGTTTCTGTCTTTCTTCCAGCAAAGGTCGATATTGCCAATTGACTTTCGAGTAATTTACTATAAACATTCAACATTTGTAATGTTTTAGCATCAGCATCTTCTTTTGTTGCATGAGCTGTGTGACCTTCTTGCCAAAGAAATTCTGAAGTTCGTAAAAAAGGCTTTGTCTTCATCTCCCACCTAAAAACATTTGCCCATTGATTAATTAAAAGTGGTAAATCTCTATAAGACTGAACCCATTTTGAAAATGTATCATAAATAATAGTTTCTGAAGTTGGGCGAATAGCAAAAGGTTCTTCTAGTTCTCCTGCCAAAATTAGCTTTCCATCTTTTTCTTCCAATCGATGGTGTGTTACCATAGCGCATTCTTTTGCAAAACCCTCAACATGTTGTGCTTCTTTTTCCAAAAAGCTTTTTGGAATTAAAAGTGGAAAGTACGCATTTTGTACATCGAGTTTTTTGAATTCTAAATCTAAAAACTTTTGTATATTTTCCCAAATTGCATAACCATAAGGTTTAATAACCATGCAACCCCGTACATGTGAGTTTTCTGCAATATCAGCTTCCTTAATTACATCTAAATACCACTGAGAAAAGTCTGTATCTCTTGAAGTTATTTGATAATTACCATTATTTGTTTGCTGATTATTCACGTTCTAAATTATACTGCAATCTCACTTAAAATCAACCATCAGACCTATCCAATTAGAAATCTTAATAAATCAATTTTTATTTATATATCTCCCTAATCTTCCCTACCGTATCCTTTAACTGTCCTTCAAATAACAAATGCTTATTTAAATCTTCAAATTTAACCCATTTAAATTTCCTAACTTCATTATCAGGAAGTATAATTTCATCACCTAAAAATTTGAATCCAAAGAAGTATTTTTCTGAACCAATATATTCTTTACCATCTCTGGATAATTTTATAACTTTAAATGTGAATCTTAAAGGCTCTATACTTTTTCCAACCAATTCTAAATCAGTGTTGTCTATACCCAACTCTTCTTTGATTTCTCTATACAGCGTATCTTCCAAGGATTCTCCTTCATCTAATCCACCTCCTGGTATAGCAAAATATTCCTCTTCAAAAGAATGAAGGTTTACTAAAAGAAATTCATCTTTATTATTTTTTATTAATGCTGATACACCAGTTCTGTACATATTAATTATTCTCCTTAACCATAAATATTTCATCACTGAATCGACCTCTTCTCTTTAAACCATTTTTAAATCTACCATATTCTACAAAACCCTTCTTCTTATATAAATGAACCGCTCCTTCATTATCAGAAAATACGGTTAAATTTATATATTTTATATTTTTCAATCTCAGCTTAGATTCTTCTAATACCTTATCTGTTAATAAAGACCCTAATCCACACCCTCTATATTTTTTGTCTATAGACAAACCAAAACCTGCTATATGACTATGTATTCCAGACTTAGAGCCAACGTCACATATTCCAATTAGATCATTTTTATAAAAAATAAACTTGACCACATTTTTATTCCCTTCTATACCTTTAATTATCTTTTTTAACCATTTTCTCTCGTCTTTTTCAGAAATTATTTCACCTTGAAAAGTAACATAAGTTTTCTCTTTTGATAATCTGTTTACATACTCTGTAGTTTGTTTTATATCTGATATTTTAGGATTTCTTATTTCTAATAATTTTTTATTTATTTTCATATATTTTATTCATTATCTCAAATTATTACCATACACAACATGAATATCTCCATTACCACCCATAAACTCTCTGATTATAATAGGTTTAATATCTATACTATCTTTATTATCATTGGTAATTTCTATAAACATATCACTAAGTGATCCAGTATAAACATCCTCAGTCTCATACAAAAAACATAACTCATGAACTTCTTGTCCTGAAGGTTTTTTATAAATATTTTCAATAATTGATTTAAATTTTAAATTTTTAACTTCAAAATCCAATTCTTCTTTTAACTCTCTTTTAGCGGCCTGCTCGGATGTTTCATTTAATTGAATTTTTCCACCTACCAAAAAAGCATATCCATCTGGATGCTTTTCTAATATGTAACCATTTTGTCCTTTTATTAGAACAGCTACTCTTATATATAATATTGTATTATTTAAAT
>CAZUJN010000005.1:13270-43512 GCA_964620475.1 uncultured Candidatus Saccharibacteria bacterium
TTTTGTCCTTTTATTAGAACAGCTACTCTTATATATAATATTGTATTATTTAAATTTATTGATAAGTCCATTTTTTATTTTAAATCATTTTTAATTTCTAATGCTTTTCTCATTAATACATCACCTATTTCTCCCCAATCAAAATATTTTTTATAATCTTCTGGATTAATCTCTAATACCTCTGTAACATCGCCATCAGGATCACCCTCAAAAGGACCGTAAGGTCTTACTTTGCAATAATATCTAAGTTGATAATAAGGCTCATCCTTACCTTCTTCATCTTTAACAACTTGATAACCTAATGGTTTATATTCTAATACTTCCATATTTGATTCCTCCTTAACCTCTCTTATTAAAGATTCTTCACCAGTTTCCCCTGGTTCTACTGAACCACCAAGTGGTATATATTCACCTGGTCGCCTCACATTATTTACCAAAACAAGTTTATCCCCATTAAAAGCAAAAGCAATAACCTGTTTTATTTTATCTGATTCTAAGTTTTCAAAAGAATCAGATTCTATATATTCAAATATGTACCTTTTACCATTTTTATCGGTATAGATATTTGTAAGATTTGTCATGAAGAGTATTATACACTATCCCAACCTCTCCATCACCTTCTCCCTCCCCAACACCTTCATCACCTCATATAGATCAGGGCTCTGTGTTTTACCAGTCATAGCAAAGCGTATAACCTGTGTTAGTTCTCCAACATGACCTTTAAACGCCCCTTTGTTGGCTTTATATGACTTTATATCGGGTGCTAAACCGTATTTAGGACATAAACTCTTTAAAGTATTTAACCATGTCTCTTTATCATGATTTTCATCATATATTTCTTTATAATCATTTAATATATTCTTTATTTCCTCTCCTGAAAAATTTGAAGTTAGGTTATTAAAGTCGGGTTTGACAAATTTTTCATTATCAAAGAAATCATATAGAGAATAAACTTCAGACCAAACGGCTATATCCTTTCTAACCTGTTCACCAGTTCTTTCTATGTTAAATATCTGCAACCAATAATCTTTATTATTATTCAACACATTATAAAAATATTGATAATAATCTTTTGCCCAGTTTAAGACATTTTCAAAAACTTGATTATTGTTTAATCTTGCAATTTTCTCTTTCGCTATATCACGAAGTTTAACCTCATTGAAAAGTGGACCATTACTATTTGCTAGACGTTTTATGGTTAAAGTAAATTCTTTATAATCTTTATCAGGGTTCTCTTTTCTCCAATCCTCAAAATCAGAATTAGCTAAGTTTAATAAATACTCTATCGTTGCCTCAACGGGAAAACCTTTTTCTTTGAAGAAAAGTATATTGGCTTCTGGATCTTTTCTCTTAGATAATTTTCTCTTGTTACCGTTATCAAGTTTATTTATAGGAGATATATGAGCATATAATGGTAAAGGAAAACCTAAGGTCTTAAATAATTCATAATGTACTGGTACAGAAGATAACCACTCATCACCACGAAACACATGTGTTGTACCCATAAGATAATCATCAACAACATGGGCTAAATGATATGTTGGTAGCCCATCTTGCTTTAATAGAACCATATCAAGATCATTCTCAGGTAAACTTACATCACCTTTTAATAAATCATGATGTGTAAAGTGTTTACTTGAATCACCTTTTGATTTCAAACGTATAACATAAGATAAACCACTGTTTAGATTTTCTAAAACTTCATCTTCTTTTTTATCTCTCCATGTTGCCCATTTTCCATATATACCTCTTTTTAGGTTTTCTTTTTCTTGTTCTTGGGCTATAGATTTTATTTCATCTTCTGTTAAAAAACAAATATAGGCATCACCTTTTTCTAATAAAGATTTTACATAGGCTTGATATATTTCTCTTCTTTCTGATTGTATGTATGGTTTTTCATCAGGATTAATATGATATTCATTCAATGAATCTATGATAATTTTTTGTGCGCCTTCAACCTCTCTTTTTTTATCAGTATCTTCTATACGTAGAAAATATACCCCACCTGTTTGATGAGCAAATCTTTCACATATTAAACCCATGTATATACCTCCGAGATGCATAAAACCTGTTGGAGATGGACCTATACGAGTCACCATAGCACCTTCAGGAAGATTTCTCTTTATATGCAAAGATTCTATTTCTTCAGGAGTTTTTAGGGTGTTAGGAAATATTTTATTGATTATTTCTGGGGTCATTTATTTTATTTTTATAAAATTAATTTTTCCTTTTTGTATAACTGAACCTTTGTCAACTTGTATGTCAAGAGATTCGGCTATATTACTATTTATCTTTATACCTTTTTGGTCAATAACTCTCCTGGCTTCACTTTTTGATTCAACTAATTTTGATTCTAATAATATAGTCATCAAATCATAAGTTGATGGAGTGAATTCCTCTATCTCATCTGGAATTTCTTTTTTAGTAAATGTATTTATAAAATACTGTTCCGCTTTATCGGCATCTTCTTTTGAATGATATATTTCAACTATAGCTTTAGCTAATTGTATTTTGATGTCACGTGGATTTGTACCGGATTTTAGTTGATTTTTAATGTCTTCTATCTCATCTATTGAATAATATGTACAATCAGTAAATAATTGAGGAATATTTTCATCAGCCTGAGCCATTATTCCCCCAAACATATCATTTGCTGTTGTGTTTAAAAATACTCCTGTACCAAGACTTTTTGACATCATCTTCTCTTTTGTAACAGGATTTTCTAATAATGTTGTTATAAAAACAAATTTTTCTTTATTTTTATATCTCTGAACCAATGTCCTACCTGTTAAGGCGTTAAATTTCTGATCATTACCACATATTTCTATATCAACATCTAAATGAACAGAATCATAACCTTGCATTAAAGGATAAAAGAATTCATGAACATATATTGGTTTATTTTCTTGTAGTCTTTTTTCAAACATATCTCTCTCTAGCATTTGTTGAACTGTAAAATTAGAAGATAGATCTATTACCTCTTCAAATGTCATACCAGACAACCAATCATGGTTGTAAACTATCTTTACTGGATTATTTTTATCATCAATATCGATAATGGGTTTAAGTTGATCTAACCAGGTCTTAGCATTTTCAATAACTTGCTCTCTTGTTAATTGTACTCTAGTTGCTGTTTTATCTGTAGGATCTCCTATTCTAGCGGTGAAATCACCGATCAAGATAATAACCTCATGTCCTAACTGTCTGAATTTTTCCAAAACCATATAGTTGGTGGCATGACCTAAATGTAAAGCTGAGCCTGTAGCATCAGCACCTATATATATACGTAATTTTTTACCACTCAATAAAATTTCTCTTAATTTATCTTTTGTTGGCAATATTTCCTTTACGCTTCTTGAAAGTAATTCATCGATCTTTTTTTCATCGGTTATTATTGTCATATTTGACCATTATAGCATAATATTGCATTAATTTTAAATACATATATAATATCTCGGTCGAACCTAACACAACCCAAAAACATGCCGAAAGAAAATAATCGCGGAGCATCTATCGTCAGGAGTATCATGTATCCACGTGCTGAAATATGCACCCATGGACACAAAGCGTCAAAGAATGAATTCAGGAAAGTCTGTGAAAGACATTGTCCGTCACTACTAGAACATTTTGAAATTGAATCCATCTACAACGGAACGGTACATTCTCGCAAAGTTCTGTTGGCAAAAACCAGTGATGTAACTGGTCATCTCGGCGTCAGCCATGAATCTGAGATCAAATCAAAGACAAAGCCTTACGGCTATAAAGGTGAGCCGAAGACACATCAAGATCTTGAGCCTGTGGATCTGAATACTATTGCCAGGCTCTCGATGATTCCAGGCCTGCGGAATAAAATCCATCCCGATCTACTTCACACTCAACGTGGACGATTTGTTTTACCAACAAGTGAGACCTTCAAAAACATCTCAATACTCTTTGAGTTCTCCATCGGGGGATACTTGTTCCCAACTGTTCACACAAGTATTTCCCAAGAAATGATTCCAGCACGCGACCTTTTGGTCATGGGAGACACTTTGTTTTCAACCGTGTTCTGAGTCAACACTCTCCTCCAAGTCCACCCCTAACCCGGGTGGCAATTTTTTTTATTTTATATATACTTATTTTTTGTAAGAACAACCCCAAACACGCATGAATCCAAAAAACATCGGTAAATTTCGATACTTTGAATTTCCTCAATTCTTCGCGACATTACCTCAAACAGAGGCTTCAACAGCACTTTTGAATAGACGCATCAAGGAATTCTCAGGTGGAAGTATATCTCGCCTCTACCCCATACCGGATGAAGACAAAGAGCGAGTCAGGATCAAAATACAGGAAGGACAATATATTTCTTTGAAAAATAATTCATTGCATCCTTGCAGACTTATTACGCTGGTGAGATTTCTGATGCTCAAAAACCTAAACGAGGTGCCCGAGACCATAACAGATCAAGAATACCTATTGGCCTGGGCGGGTGGTCAAATGTTCTATGAAATTTCAATCAGCGAAAAAACCATCAGGCCTATGACCTATAAAAGCAGTGTGCCGCCTGAAATCATGATCATCGTGGAATCGGATCCGATCTGATCCCCATCTCCCCTGTCGCTTTTAACGAGGCGACTGCGGGAATTTTATTTTATAAAACCAAAGACCTTAACTTCTCTACCCTATCCTCGACAGCAGGATGAGTCATAAATAAACCTCCTATATTTTTTATATTACCAAAAGGATTTGCTATATACATATGAGCTGTAGCTTCATCCGCATGAATCATCGGCTCTATATTATTTTCATGTATTTTTTGCAAAGCAGATATCAAACCATTTGGATTACCTACTATATGTGCCGCTGTAGCATCAGCCTGAAACTCACGACTACGTGATACGGCCATCTGTATCAAAAGACCTGCAAAAGGTGCTAATAACATAGCTAATATTCCAACTATACCACTTGAATTTTTATTATCAGATCTAGTTGTACTGAAAATATAAATCATATGGGTGATTATTCCAGCCATAATAGCAACCACAGATGATATCAATATATCTTTATTACCTATATGAGCTAATTCATGAGCTATAACACCCTCTAATTCTTCATCATTAAGTTTATTCATTAAACCTCTTGTAACCGCAACTTTAGCATTTGCTTGATTTCTACCTGTGGCAAAAGCATTCATATTATTATCTTCTATGATATATATTTCGGGGGTTAATATATCAGCTTTTTTCGATAAACTTTCTATCATATTCTTGAGTCTTACATCATCAGTTTTAATAGCGCCTGAAAATTTTATAGCCATAGCTCCTGAAAACCAATAACCTATAATATTTTGTATTATTCCTAATAATAGGAAACCATACATGATTGCAAAATTGCCGGTTCTTATGGATATAAAATATCCCAATAAACCTATAATGGCAAAAGATATAGCCATCAATAGGAATGTTTTAAAATTGTTTTCAAATTGATTTTGAAATAATTTTTGTGTATTCATAAGTGTATTATAACATGGGCTGCAAGACTTGCGGAGAGAGGGAGATTCGAACTCCCGGTAGAGTTTCCCCTACGCCACCTTTCCAAGGTGGTACATTAAACCGCTCTGCCATCTCTCCTTTTGTTTCTTGGATTATATCATAATGATTATTGATTTTATATATAAAGTATATATACTTGATTAAGTCATGAACTTAACCATACTTGCAGTCATCACAGGCATTCTTTCTAGTTCCAGAACACCCAATGTCAAAGCCGGTCGCCTTGCCAAAGAATTCGGCATTAAAGATGGTGACATTATGGCTGACATGCTTGCAGCCGACCCTGAAATACTGACCCATTTGCCGGATCAAGAGGAACTCACCATCGGAAAACTCCGGCAAATCACGTTGATAACCATTGTTCGTCACCAGGAAAAATCACCTGAGGTGAATAACGCGATCGCGTACATCATCAGCACCTATGAAAAAATGCTGGATCGGGGAAATGAAGGCTTACACCCAAGCCAACAAATCAAGATCTATGATCATTACATGATCGAAACACTTCTTTGGCTGACCGGTAAAGATAAGCCAACCCGCGCTTGCCCACAATGCCCGGTAAGGAAAGAGTAACCCCCATCGAACCAAACTCAAAACGCGAGCCCTTAATTGGTGCTCGCGAGTTTTTATTACCACTTTATAGAATTAATAACCTTTTCCACAGTTTCTATATTCATCTGATTCCCCTCATCAAAACCATAAGATACATTTAATAATAAATCATCTTTCTTGAGTAAAATTGTTATATTATTTTTCTTTGTATTGCCTCCTATACCACTTAGATTTAAAATAGTATATCTTATACCCTTAACACCATTTATCTCAATATCCTGTGTATCAACTTTCTGAGCCGGTATTGTCTTTTTATCTATAAATCCATCCAATGGAACATTTTTATTTACTTTTTGGAAATTATAATAAATTAAAACTCTATCAGATTTTTCATTAGGCTCTTGTCCTTTTATTAGAGGATAATTTGATATGGCAGTATCACCACCTAAATACATATCTACACCTCTCATCTCAATAGGTTTATCTGAATATTCATTGTCTATAAACCAATTATTTGGATATTTTACAGAATATTTATAAGTCTCATTTATATATGTATTCCATGAGAAATATTTTGTATATACACGATATGAAATCAAGGATATTAATATGATAATTAATAAGGATAAAATAATCTTTTTCATATTTGGATTATAACATAATATGGTTGATTTTTAAGCTTTTGTGATTATACTTAAGGTGGCAAGAACCAACCAACAAAGTCATGAACATTCCCGCACAACTTTTTTTCAATTCTTTTTCCAACATCATCGATGAAGCCGGAGACAAACTGTCGCCAGATTTCAAAGATCGCGATGTCAGACACAACTTCTTCAGGAGGCTAGTGGCACGATTTGGTCTACCGCATATTCTCAGGATAGCGGATTTCAAAAAGGCGGATCAGCCGGCAATCAAACTCTTACAAGAAGCGGAAGATCCTGATGTGTCTAAAAACCCCTTGACTCATGGAGAGATCATTCTATTCTTCATGAGACTCTTGGTCGATCTTCGGCAAGGAAAAATCTCTTACACGGATAACAAAGAACTCATCTCGGAGCTGGAATATAACATGAAACTGACTCGTCTATATACAAGATCCAAACTCCCTTTCTCCCCGCCGGAAATCTTCTTCTTTGAGTTTGTCATCTTCTACCTGTTCGAACTCAACAGCAGAGACGGCATCTGATACCCCACCCCACCCTCACAACAAAACCGCCCGGACCCAAAAGGTTCGCGGCGGCTGTTTTTTTATTTTATCAACTTAATTCCCAACTCTTTCAACTGTTCTTCTGGCATTGCTGCTGGAGCATTGGTCATCAGATCTCTGGCTTCACCTGTTTTTGGAAAGGCTATAACCTCTCTGATGTTTGGTTCATTTTGAAGTAGCATCACAACGCGATCTATACCTGGTGCAAATCCACCATGTGGAGGACATCCAAAAGTAAAAGCTTCAAGCATGTGTCCGAACTTAGCTTGTATTTGCTCTTCTGATAAGCCAAGTAATTTAAACACTTTATTTTGTACCTCTTTTTTATGTATTCTTATACTTCCTGAAGAAAGTTCATAACCATTTAAAACAAGATCATATGAGTTGGCTCTGATTTTCAATAAATCATCTGATCCAGGAGCCGCATTCATAAATAATTCTTCATCATCAGGATGTGTTGAACAGAAAGGGTGATGCGCTGCTGCTATAGAGCCGTCTTGCATTTTCTCAAACATCGGAAAATCTACAATCCAACAAAAAGCTAATTCATCTGGATCTTCTTTATTCACACGTAGGTCAGGTTTATCTGATCCATATTTTTCCATCGCTTCTTTATATGTAAGTCTTGTAAATGGATTAGTTGAAAGTTTTTTGTTTGGATATAGTTTTCTAACCAATTCAATAAACATTTTTTCTGTATATTGAAGTATAGTCTCTTGATCTATAAATGACATTTCAAAATCAAGTTGAGTGAATTCAGGTTGTCTATCACCTCTTTGATCTTCATCGCGCATACATCTAGCTATTTGAAAATATCTTTCAAAACCTGAAACCATTAGTAGTTGCTTAAATTGTTGTGGTGATTGTGGTAATGCATAAAAATTACCATTATGTAATCTTGATGGAACTAAAAATTCACGAGATCCTTCTGGTGTACCCTTCATTAATATAGGTGTTTCTATCTCTATGAATCCATTTGTGTGCATATAATCTCTAAAAAATGAGATTATTTTATCACGCATGATTATGTTTTCATGAACTCTTTTACCACGAAGATCTAAATATCTGTATTTCAATCTAACCTCTTCATTTATAGCCAATGAATCATGTATATTATATGGAAGAGTTTCTGATTCATTTATTATTTCTATTTCATTAACCTCAAGTTCTATATCACCATTAAACACATCAGGTTGAACATTTCTATCAGGTCTTTTATTTACTAAACCTTTAACTTTTACAACATATTCATCTCTGATTTTTTTGGCAACTTCTAAAGCTTCAGTTTTATTTGGTAAAACCACAGCTTGTATTAAACCATCTTTGTCTCTTATTTCTAAGAAAATCATTTTACCTTGATCACGACGAACATGTATCCACCCGAAGATTTCAACCTCTTCACCAACATGTAAAGATAATGAACTAGTAAAAATTCTTTTAGTATATAAACTCTGATTTTCCATATAATTATTGTGTTATTTCTATATTATTTGTATCTATTTGTTGTTTACCTGAAAATATCTCTTTAAATTTATTTATAGGATTATCATTTAATCTTTGAACTTCCGCTTTATTTGTTCTATAAGTTTCTAATATTTTAGGTAAAGACAAGAAATACCATAGCATAAATACTATAAAAGTTAAAATGAAGGCTACAGAGAAAGAATATATCTTTTTATGAGTATCTGACTTCTGACGCATATTATGTATATGCGCTCTAGCATGTCTATGTATTTTATGATGAAGTGCTTCTTTTCTATATGAAACTGTACTCATATATTTATATTAATTATTTATGATTTTATTATATACAATTTTTGATCTAAATTCTCTAATTCTTTCTTCTTGATAGTCAACTTGTCTAATATCTCAGTCTTTCCGTCAGCACCAATCTCTTTTATAAAATCTTGCAGATTTTTATCTTTAACATCAGTAAAGCCCATAGGTATAACAGCCTTACAGTCAATATCGTTTAAAAATGAAGCTGCTTCTTTTGGAGAAAAACGTCCATCCCCTGTTATTGGTATAAATACCATATCAATATCACCGTCAAGACTTATTTTTTTATCACTTTTTGCAATAGCGCCTAAGAAAAGTATTTTTATGCCATCAAATTCAAAAGTGTAATAAGTAGTACCTGAATTATGATCTATACCATCATAATTACTATAAGCTTCATAACCTTTAACAAAGGTACCTCTTATTTCATATTCACCCGGCCCTTTTATAATGTAAGGAATTTTATTTCCATAAAAAAGATCTGGTCCTGATGACATGTTTTCATGTAAAGTTGACTGAAGAACTATGTCAGCTCCGAACTTTACACCTTTAAAAGGGTCCAGAGCTAAGACTGAATCACCTACTTGAAGTTTGACGAATTGATTGCCGTAGAAGTTTATTATCATGGGTGTATTGTAGCATTTTTAAGGGGTTGGTGGAAGTGGTGAGGAATGAATACAAATAGTATATTTAAGTACTATAACTCTACACAAAAATGAATTCACATACAATTAAGATTGAATATAGTAATTTTAAATTAATAATTTCATATGTAAATATCTTTTGTATATTTTTATCTATAATGTATTCACTTTTATTAATCTCAACATATTTACACCCCGTTGATTGGAATACAAAAAAAGAATTATTGCCACTAATTTTTAGTTTAATAATCCCAACCTTATTTATGGTGTCTTACATATTAAACATGAATAATAGACCAAATATATCTAAGGTGATTCTAATTAATACTTTACTGGGCATTAATTTTTATAGTGGATATAAATGGGGTTTTGATTTGCCATCCGTATTAATGTCATACATACTATGTATAGTCATAATGTCACTGACATCCAGACCAAGAGAAGTTTACCTATATCTAACTATAATGATTTCATCTATAGTAATAGGCAATTATTTAAGAGATCAGGTAGGTAATAAACTAACATGGTATGGAACAGGTTTCTACATAAACGATATAATAGAATTTTCTGTAATATTCATTTTTATTGCTTTTGTATTAATAAAATTTAACCTAGAACAAAATAGGATACTTAATAGATCAATCAGAAGTGAAAATCTACTGAGACGAGAAAGAGATAATCTGGAAAAATTGGTTAAACAGAAGACAAAAGAAATTAAACAAATACAGATGGAAGAATTGTCAAAAATATATCACCTGATAGAATTTAGTAAATTATCTAGTGGCTTATTTCATGATCTCATGACACCAATACAAACCATGAATCTGTATATGGAAAAATTAACAAATGAAAACATAATCAATGATTCAAAATTTTCAAAAATAATATTTAATATGAAAAATTCACACGATAGACTAACTCTGATGATACAAAATATCAGAAAACAGATTAATTTTAAAAATATTAATGAAAAAACAGACCTAGTTATGGAGATAAAAGATTTAATAGAGCTAGTTAAGAACAATTACCTGAAAAATGAAGTATTGATAGATTATAAACCACTAAATGAAATTCATATTTTAAATACCAATAAATCAATATTAAATCATATATTATTAAATCTGATATCAAACTCTTACGAAGCATGCATACAAGATAGAAAAATAAATAAAAAAGATAGCTATACTATAAGTATAATTTCTGGTAAACATAAAACCAAAAATTTTATATCTGTAATAGATAACGGTACAGGAATAAAAAATGAAAATTTATCAAAAATCTTTGATGACTTTTATTCAAGTAAGGGTAAAAATAATTGTGGTATAGGTCTTTCATCTGCAAGATATTTTTTAGAAAAATATTTGAACGGAAAGATTCTAATAGAAAGCGAAAATGGCAATGGCACCACAATGACTATGGTATTTTAATTTTCAAAAATTTATCACCCCAACCTCCCCAACAACCCATCCTTCTCACCGCCCACCTTCTTCCCTCTATTAAACACGCCCTCAGGATCAAACAACATCTTCACCCCTACAATCACATTCTGATACAACTCAGCCCCATAAAACTCTTTCAAAAAAGGTGTTCTTATTATTCCATCACTATGATCAGCACTCATATTTCCACCAACATCCTTGATCAAACCAAAAACCTTATTCATCAATACTATTATTTTATTCATAGCAACTTGTTTATCTTCAAAATCTATTATAGGTATCACCCTAAGAGCTCCATCACCTATATGACCATGAAAACCATATTGTACATTTTCCATTTTTAAAATCTCAATCATTTGCGGTATGAATATATCGAATTTCTCAACAGGAACTATTATATCTTCTATACAAGGTACGGCTTTTTTTGTAGGTTTATCGTATTGATAATCACGCATAACTCTAAATGAGGCTCTTCTTATATTCCATAAACTTGTTTTTACCTCATTATCATAAACATATTCAGCTTGATCATTTATTTTTTTTAAATCAATCAATATTTTATGTGCAGTATCATCATTGTCAAATTGAGCCAATATCATTAAACCCACACCTTCTTTAAAAAATCTCTGAACTCTCAAAGTATCCTCAGGTAAAAAACTTTTAGCCAAATTAAATGTATTAACATCAAAAGTCTCAACTGATTCTGGATTATTATTCATAATTAATCTTAAAATATCAGGTAAAAGACCCAAACTATTTACAGGTATAGCTATAAGTCTAGTATGAAGAGGTATTTCAACCAATCTAAGTCTAGCCGAAATGATGATGCCTAAAGTTGACTGAGATCCTATAAAGATTTTTGCCAAATTCCAAGTATTTTTTTCCTTGTCAAACACCTTGTCAAGTTTATATCCTGATGCAGTTTTCTTAACAGCACCTTCTGCTTCTATATATTCACAACCATAATCCCTATAAATATTTCTAATCTCTTTGTAAATATTTCCTAAAAGATTATCTTGTTTTGAAAGTCTCAAACATTCCTCATCTGTTATTTCTTCAAACTCATAAAGATTACCGTCAGATAAAAAAACTTTAACAGAGAGAACATTATCTATTGTGGCACCGTATCTCACACTTTTTTCTCCTGAGGCATTATTCCCCAACATTCCACCAACACCACAAACATCTTTAGATGATGTATATGAAGGAAACATAAGATTATATTTCATAGCCTCTTGTTCCAAATCGCGATAATAAACACCCATTTCAACTTCAGCTGTTTTGGTGTATTGATTTATTTTTATAGATTTAAAATTTTTGGTTAAATTGATGACAATATCATCTGTTAATGAACCACCTGCCATGCAACTTCCACCAGCTCTAACAGATATATGTCTATCTTCTATTGTGGCTTTTTTAATCAAATCAGAAATCTCCTGTATATTTTTAGGGTAAATAACTTCACGGGGCGTAACTTTAAAAATACTTGAATCTATACTATGATTTTTTATCTCCTCTTCAATATTCATATATATGATATTATATATTATACAAACAGGATTATGAAATGTATTAAAGTGTATCCCATCTTAAAAAAGACTTTTTCCGAATCTCTCACTTATTGGATAAATGAGAATGTTAATATTGGAGATATAATAGAGGTCCCATTACAAAATAGAAAGATCTGGGTAGTCGTTGATTCCATAGTTTCTATAACTGAAGCCAAGGAGTTCATAAAATCTCAATCATTTACTATTAGAAAAATAGATAAAATAAAAAGACTGGAATTATTTTCTCTGGATTTTATATTTTCCATACTTAAAACTTCAAATTATTATCTTAGACCTTTTGGAGAAATATTTTCAGAAATAATTCCTAAAAAAGTATTAGAAAATCTGAGTGATAACATAGAAATTAAACAAGAAAACATAAACGAGATAAATATTTTTCCAATTAAAGAATATATAAATAAAGAGCTAAAAAACTCAATATTACCAATAGATTTATATAAGATAGACAATCAAAATATAAAAATCATAAATCTTCATTATTCTGAATCAGAATATTATAGACATTTATTCAAAAAATTTGATTATAGATTTATATTAGAAGAATTTGCTAATAGAAAAAAAATCAAATTAAATAAAATAGAAACAAAATTAAATCTCAAAGATAAAAATCTTTTTATAATAGATCAAGAGAATCAAAATAAAACTATAATAAAAAAGAAAAATAATGATGGCGAAATTTATAAAGAAAGATTAAACATAATTTCACCAGAATTATTTACAGCTATAAAAAAAATAGAAAAAAATAAAGAAAATATTTTTCTATATACACTTAAAAAAGGTTTAGCGGGCAGTATCATATGTCCAGATTGTCACCATGTTTTAAAGTGTGGCATATGTGACAATAAATTAGAATTAGATATAAAAAATAATAAAAGATCTTATATTTGCCCAGAAGACCACAAAGCTCCTTCTATAGATACACCCTGCCCTATTTGTCAAAATGAAAACCTATTACCCTTAGGGGCAAATATAGATGTTGTATATAAAGAATTAAAGGATAAGACTGATTTACCAATCATAAAAATAGATAATGAAAATAATACAAAATCTGAGATCAAAAAATTAGACAAAAAATCAACCATATTTATAGGTAATGACTTTTTATTAAATCAGCTTATTGCTGAAAATTATCAATTCGATAATACAGCAATAATTTCACTCGAGAGTTTATTTGCTATACCTTTATATAATATGGAAAAAACTATTTATCAAAAAATAGCGTTAATAGCCGATAGAACAAAGAAAAATTTATTAATACAAACCAGAGATATAAATAATACTTTTTGGAAATTAAAAAATCCAGAAAATCTAGACGAATTAAAAGAATTAAAATTACCACCATTTACAACTCATATACAAATACATGTAAAAACAGAAAAAAGTAAAAGAGATTTAAATTTAATTAGAGATTTTCTGAAAAAATACACAGAATTATATGAAGATGAACATAAGATACACACTACTTTGCATATACTCATAGACAAAGAAAAATTCTTAAAAAGTCCAATAAATTATTATCTAAAATCCTTGCCTGCATACATAAAAGTCGAGGTTGATAGTAGAAACCTTATATAGTAATATCAATATATGGCTATATTAACTATAACCGAGAAAGGCAATCCTATACTTGATAAAACCGCAGAGCCAGTAGAGATAAGTGAAATAAATTCTCCTAAAATACAGAAAATTATCAAAGATATGAATGAAACCTTAGACTCCATAGACGATGGGGTTGGTTTAGCTGCGCCTCAGGTAAATATACCTCTACAGATTTTTATTGTATCTAAGAAAGTCTTAAATCAAAAAGAAAAAGATAATTTTCCAAATCTAGTTTGTATAAATCCAAAGATTATTAAATTCTCTAAAACAAAAAAATGGATGGATGGTGAAGGATGTTTATCTGTACGTTGGTATTATGGTAAAGTGCTTCGTCATACAAATGTTACTCTAGAATACTATGATGAATACGGTCAAAAAAAGATTCGTGGTGCCGGAGGTATATTAGCGCATGTGTTTCAACATGAATGCGATCATTTAAAAGGAGAATTATTTATAGATAAAGCTAAAAATATAGAATATATAGATCCAGCTGATCATATAGATCATTAAAATTATGACTGAAAATAAAAAAATAAAATTTATATATTTTGGAACAGGTTTTTTCTCTGAGGCTGTATTAAAAAACCTTTTAGAAAAAGGAGCAAAACCTTCATACATAATAACTTCCCCAGATAGACCTCAAGGAAGACATCAAATAATAATAGATGGACCAATAAAAAAGATAGCCAAAGAAAACAATATCCCCTTCCTGCAACCAGAAAAATTAAAATCCGAAGTTTTTTTAAATGAATTCAAAAACATATTGGACGAAAATACAATATGTGTAGTTTGTGATTATGGAAAAATATTGCCACAAAGTTTATTAGACTTAAAAACCATAGATTTTATCAATATACATCCTTCCCTATTACCAGATCTACGTGGCCCGGCCCCATTACAAAATACTATTTTACAAAATAAAAATAATACAGGAGTTACAATATTACAAATAGACGCAGAGATGGATCATGGTCCAATCATAATGCAAGATCAAAAAATATTTGATGAAGTCTCTTGGCCTATATCTATACTTGAATTATCTGATGAGTTGGCAAAAATTGGTGCTGATATGCTGATACAGGTTTTAAATAATTATGAAAATAAATCAGTAACACCAAAAGAACAAGATCATAGTAAAGCTACATATACAAAAATGATAGATAAAAAAGATGCTGAGGTTTTTCCTGACAAGGAGCCTATTGAAGATATATATAGAAAATATCAAGCCTATAAACATTGGCCAGAAATATTTTATATAAATAAAGACGGAAAGAGGGTTAAAATTAAGAAAATGGATAAGGGTGGTGTTAAGAGGGTTATAGTTGAGGGTAAAAATGAGAGTAATTTTGTTGGGTGGTAATTTGGGGTGTGTTGACTTTTTAGTATTTTTGTAGTATTAATATATTAATTTGATCTAGAGTATGATCAAATCGAAACACGAATAATAAAAATACACCGTAACACAGTCATGTCTGCACATAATTTTAAATTCGCAACAATGTTCCTCAAATTCAAAGGCGAGCAACCTACTCTGCATGTGTCGTATTACATCAAAGACGATGTCGGCGATTTGGTCAATCACTTCGGAAAAAAAGAACAGCCAGGCGATTCACTAATAGATTTGGAATACTTCCTAGAAAACTTCCTCGATGCAGAATATACTCTGAGGCAACCAGATGCCAAAATGTCCTCTGTCGGTCACGATATCCTAATCAAGCATCTGAGAGAGAATGATTCAATATTCTTACTCCGACTCGGCCAATTTCTCTCTATCAAAACAAGATTCGGCTATGCGACCATCTGGAGTGTTGAACGTGACGGTCATGCACACCTTTCATGGAGACTGACACCATACCAGTACCCTCAACGAAAAACATGCGATCAGTTGTGGCAATCACATATCAACAAATGGAAGGATATACGCAAGAGACCGGTCTCGGATTGACCTCTCCACCCCACCCCAACCCCGTCCTGGACCAACTCGGTCCGGGGCATTTTTAATTTCCATAAAAACAAAAAACACCGCCTAAGCGATGTCTTTTGCTAATATTATTTCAGAGCTAGCTTATCAGCATTACCCCAACATGGTTTAGATGAGTTCCATGGTCTTGTACCCTGAGTATCATATAGATGCTTAGCGTACTTCATGTTACCTTCAACAGAGTGTATATTCATACCCATTTTTTGTGAGTCAGATAAGTGGTATTTCTCATTGATTTGGAAAATACCAACATCCTTACTGTTTACAACACCTCTGATTACAGAACCATCAGTATCAAATTGTCTATTTCTAGATTCACAATAGGCAATTTTTTGCATTATTGGAGTGTCAGAGAAATAAGTTTTGACTTTTGATTCTATATCATTGTTCACCTTGTTAGTTGTAGATGTACTGATTATTTCTGTACTAGTAGAAATAATATTGTTTTGATCTAGATTTGTATTAATGTCATTTGTGTTTATAAGCGCACCTGACATTAAAGCTACAAAACCTATTGTTGTTATTTGTAAAATAAGCGTTTCTTAACTTGTAATCTATATATTTGTTCACCCGCTTCTGTAAATGGTCCAAACCAGAATGATTATGTAAGACTATAACCCTGAAAACCTAGACCTTCTAGAACAAATTACATGTTGCACAATTTAAAAACCACTCTTACAGTGGTAACACTAGTATAACATACCCTGATTCAAAAAGCAAGTTATAACACTTCGATTTGACCTTGTCAAAGACCTCATTATCAAAACATAGTTATCCACATATTGTCAACAAATTATCAAATACACCTTGATAAATAAGGGTTTTTTAATCTATATTCCCCACCCTATTTTGATGGTCTATTTGACTTTTTAGGGGTGCATGATATAATATATATGTTAACCTTTAACCCCTCTTAAAACAGATGCAAAAACAGCAGTCCGACTATATTCAACAAATAGGAAGTGGAGTAGCCTCTATGATAGGCTTCGGTGTCATAATTGTGGTAGTGATCTTCTTGATAGACTTCGTCAGTAAGAAAGCTGTGAAAGATGTCAGGAATGAATTCAGAATCCCAAGCACACCCACAAACCCTTACAAGGTCGAAAATGCCACCGTTCAATCAATCGAACCTATTGGCGGTGACCTCTATCAAATCAGATGGCTATCGACCTATGAGGAACCACGGTTCAATCAACGAGGCACAGCGGTGACCTCTTACAATGACATCAAAATAGGTGACAAGGTGTCAGTCCACGTTGACCCGACTTCATTCAGTCATGTCACCAAATGGACACCCTCCGATGTTACCAGCTGGTAACCCGCCACCCCCTCTCCCCGTCCGGGGCCCCTACAGGTCCCCGGCGGGTGTTTTTTTATTTCCATAAAACCCACACCCAAACCATTACCCCAACCTGGACCAAAAACAATAAAACCACACCCAAAACCACCCCTCTCATTTTCCATTTAAAATAAGCAATTTCTCGTTTATCTGTATTGATTTTTCTTATTATTTCATGTATACTCATGCTATTATCTTTATCATAGATAATATAAAATTATTCCAAAAAATTATTAAAAAATTCATAAAGAAAATATAAAAAGATATGGCAACCAAAAAAGCCGCTGGATCAGCTAAAAACCTAACAGATTCACAACCAAAATATCTTGGTGTTAAACTTTATGCTGGAGAGAAAGCATCTGCTGGATCAATTATAGTTAGACAAAGAGGTAGTAAAATCCTTCCTGGTACAAATGTATCTATGGGTAAAGACCACACTTTGTTTGCTGTAGCAGAGGGTGTTGTTAAATTCGGTACAAAGAGAAAAATAAACATCGATGGTACAGTTTCTGTTAAGAAAGTGGTTCACGTAAAATAATTATTAAAAACATCTATTATTGTAACCCTTATTTGATTCAAAGATCATTATCCGAAAAATAAGAACAATCTTAGATATATAAAGAACAATGACAAACATATTAGAAGAAAATTTTAAAGACATACCTAATCCACCAAGTATCGGTGATGATATAGAAGGTAAAGTTATTACATTAAACAAAAGTAGATTATTTATAGACCTATCACCATATGGTACAGGTGTTATATATGGTAGAGAGTTTATAATAGCCCGCGACATTATCAGAAAAGTTAATCCTGGTGACTTAATCACAGCTAAAATATGTGGTTTTGATACAAAAGAAGGATATATAGAACTTTCACTTAAAGAAGCTAGACAAGCACTTATCTGGAAAGATGCAGAGCAAGCTGTGTTAGATAAAACTCATTTTGATCTTGCTATACAAGATGCAAACAAAGGAGGTCTTATGATAACATGGCAAGGTATACAAGGATTCTTACCTGCTTCACAATTGAAGTCAGAAAATTATCCTAAAGTAGAAGATGGAAACAAAGATAAAATACAAGATGAACTTAAAAAACTTATCGGTAAAAAAATCTCAGTATCTATCATAACTGCGGACGCTAAAGAAAATAAGCTTATTTTCTCAGAAAAAGATTTTGATGAAAATACAGCTACAGTATCTAAAGGTAATGCTGCCAAAATAGCTGAAATGAGTGCTAAATACTCTGTTGGTGATGATGTTGACGGAGTAGTTACAGGAACAGTAGATTTTGGAATATTTATAAAAATCAATGATGAACTTGAAGGTCTAGCCCATATATCTGAACTTGATTGGGGTCTTATAGAAGATCCAAGAACAATGTTCAAAGTTGGAGATCAAGTTAAGGCCCGTATAATAGACTTCAAAGATGGAAAAGTTTCTCTATCTTTAAAAGCTAGAAAAGAAAATCCATGGACAGAAGCTTCTAAGAAATACAAAAAAGATGATACTGTAACAGGTGTAATCATAAAGTATAATAAACACGGTGCACTTGCTTCTATAGAAGAAGGAGTATCAGGTCTAATACATATATCAGAATTCGGTGATGAGAAAGTAATGAAAGAAAAGATTGAGATTGGTAAATCATACTCATTCAAGATAAGTATATTCGAACCAGAAAAACAAAGAATGATATTAAAGTTAGCGTAAGTTAACCCATAAAGACGCCCGAGAGGGTGTTTTTATTTTCTATTTACCACCTCAACCGCCCTGTCATATTCCCCATCTATAAATAATTTAACCCCTTCCAATATCTTAGGATATAAGTCTTTTATCTTATCTTTCTCCTCTGGAGAAAATTTTCCCAAAACAAAATCACTTACAAAATCTTTATGAACCTTAACTTCAGGTGATATACCAACCTTCAATCTATAATAATCCTTAATACCCATAATACTATATATAGAGTTTATGCCATTATGCCCACCACTATTACCTCCAAAAGTCATCTTAACCTTACCGGCAGGTTGATCGAGGTCATCTTGTATCACTAAAACATTTTTATTAACACTTCCCGCCTTTATATTCTTCAAAACCTTCTTTAAAGCAGAGCCGGATTCATTCATATAACAATCAAGATCAATAAATCTAACTTTGTCATTATCTATATCTTTCTCAAGTTTAAATAATATATCTAAACCGATATTATGACGTGTATTTTTGTATTTTTTAGTCGGATTTCCCAATCCTATTATATATTGCATATATATGATATAATATAGCAAAATATGAGTAAAATAGACAATATAGAGCCTAAAAAGAAGAAAGAGATGTCATGGACAAGCTTTTTCATATTATTGGGACTAATCATACTTTTCAGGCTTTTTGTCCTAGAGCCACATAGTGTATCTGGTTCATCTATGGATGACACCTTTAAAAATAAAGACTATGTTCTTGTAGATAAGATCAGTTACAGATTCAAGGCACCACAAAAAGGAGATGTTATAGTATTCAACCCCCCTGCTAGAGCAGAAAACAAAAACAGATTCATAAAAAGAATTATTGCAACATCAGGTGATACTGTAGAAGTAAAAGACGGTATTACATATATAAATAATGAGGCAGTGAATGAAAAGTTTGTCATTTACACATCATTAAAAGATAGTCCGGCAATAACACTTAAAGATAATGAATTCTTTGTTATGGGTGACAATAGATATGTAAGTTATGATTCACGTTATTGGGGTCCTATTACAAAAGATGAAATACAAGGTAGAGTATTTATAAGACTTTATCCTTTTAATAAAATAGGGTTTTTCCCAGGTATTAAAGAATATAATAAATAAAAGTTATGAAAAAAATAATTATCACTAAAAAGAAAACTACTGTTATATCCAAAAAATCATGTGTAGATACGGTTATACCCGCTCATCTCAAACTGTTTAAAACATTACAACATTTTGGATTCAAACATGCATGTAAGCCAGCAGCTACTTCATTAGAGAAGAAACTATTAACAAAATATGATGCAGAATACCTAATAGATACGTTGGCATTTCAAAAACAAATAATAGAGAAAAAATTTGAAGGCTTCTCATTCCCTGCAAACATAGCATATACTTCAGATAATGATACTTTCACTTATCACATAATAGGTACAAAGAAAAATATATATGATGCCATAGCTATGGAAACAGCTTATTCTATACTTGAAGAGATATATGGCAAAAAAGCTGAGATAGTAGTAGATGTTAACTTCATAGGAGACAAAGAATCTGTACAAAAATTCACAAAAGAATTAAATAACTTTTTCAAGAAAAACCAAAAATATTTACCTAAAAATGTTTTAGCTTTAATAAAGAAAAATATATATAAAGCATATAGAGCATTGGATGGTGCTGAAATATATTCAACAAATAAAAAAGGTGAAAAAGAGTTATTGAGTATTCCTAATCCAATAGACTATTTGAGTGAGACTTCAAGAATAGAGTTCAAAGATATATTAGAATACATAGAAAACCTAGAATTAAATTTCAGAATCAATCCTTTCTTATTTAATAATTCAGATATATATAGCGGATTAATATTCGAAGCCAAAAACCTAAGTGAAGCTAAGCATATAATATCTGCCCATGGTGGTAGACATGACATAATAGGTAAAAAAATCTTAAACAAAAAAGAGATACCTGTTATCAGTGTACATATAAACGGTTTAAAAAATGTTGAAAAATTAATAAAACCAATATCAACACTTAAACCACTTGAAGACGCTAATATAAAATTCTTCTATGCTCAACTTGGTAATGAAGCCAGATTCAAAACTCTTAAGCTTCTAGACATGATGAGAAATGCAAATATATTAATTCATCATGATTTATCTAAAGATAAAATATCAGCCCAGCTTCAACATGCTGAAAAGTTAAATGTTCCCTATCTATTACTTATAGGACATAGAGAAGCGTTACAAAACTCTGTTATGGTTAGAAATATGAAAAATCTTTCTCAAGAATGTGTAGAATTACAAAACTTAATAGATCATATAAAGAAATTATTATAAAAAAATAGATGCATAATTTTATAGGTACTTTAATATTAAATAATAAAGGTAAAGGATTTCTTCGACGTGAAAACGTAGATAAAGAAGAGAAAAACATTGCAATACCTTATAATTTTATAGATTCTTCTCTACCACAAGACAAAGTTGAAGTTCAAACTTTCCCTCATCCAAATAAATGGGGTGATATTGAAGGTAAGGTAACTCGTATTATTGAAAGATATAAAGAGAATTTTGCTGGTACTATAAAAGAAATACAAGATGGTAAGATAATAGTTGTACCTGATAATAATAAACTAAATTGTATTTTTGAAATAGCTAAAAACAAAAGTGATAATTTTGAAATCAATCAAAAAGTTTTAGTTAAAATAGACTATTCAAAAAAACCAAAAGTTATAATAAATAAAAAGCAAAACCCTATGGGTTATACAGAGATAGAAGTTGATAGAACTTTTTATGGATCAATAATAAAAGTATTTGGTCTTAAGGGGGAAAATAATGCTGAAATGCATGCCATAGTTGAAGATTTTGGTTTTAATGTAAATCATAATCCAGAAACAGACATTGAAGCCCAGAAATCTGTAGAAGAATACGGAAAAATAACAGATGAAGAAGTAAAGAAAAGATTAGATATGAGAGGTGTTTGGACATGTACCATAGACCCTATAGACGCCAAAGATTTCGACGATGCATTATCTTTCAGAACTTTAGAAAATGGAAATGCGGAGATAGGTATACACATAGCAGATGTATCTCATTTTGTTAGACCAGGAAATGCTCTTGATGAAGAAGCTAAGGACAGAGCGTTTTCAGTGTATCTAGTTGATAGAACCATACCTATGTTACCCGAAGTTCTTTCAAATGGATTTTGTTCATTAAATCCAAATGAAGATAGATTCGCCTTCTCTACTGTTTTTGAAATGGATAAAAATGGAAATATTTTAAATAAAAAAATCTCAAAATCTATAATACATTCTGATAAAAGATTTTCGTATGAAGAAGCACAAGAAGTTTTGAATAAAGGTGACCAAACTGTTTACCCTGAGCTTTTTGAACTTTCATATTATGCAAAAATATTAAATGATGCCAGAAAAAAAGCTGGTGCCATTGATTTTGAAACTGATGAGATCAAATTCAAACTTGATGATAAGGGTTTTCCTATACAGGTTTACAAAAAAGATAGAATATGGACAAATCACCTTGTTGAAGAGTTCATGCTTTTAGCAAACAGAGAGACAGCATTATATATGTTCACTCACAACGTCGAAGGTAACAAAAAACTTCCTGGAGTATATCGTGTTCATGATTTACCTGATAGTGAGAAGATTATGGAATTGGCAATATTTGTCAATGCATTAGGTATAGAATTTCATCCTCATAAAAAGATACACTCCCGTGACATACAAAAACTATTGGAACAAGCTACTGGCTTGCCATCTGAAACTATAATAAAAACTGCAACTTTGAGATCTATGGCTAAAGCGGTTTATCAAACCAACAATATAGGTCACTTCGGCTTAGGCTTTGAATACTACACCCACTTCACTTCCCCTATACGTCGTTACCCTGATCTATGTGTTCATCGTATATTGGATAAACTTATTTCTCACGGAAAAGTGTCACCTGTATTTTTAGGAACTTTGGATAATATATGTAAACACTCTTCAGATCAAGAAGTTAAGGCTGCTGATGCTGAAAGATTGTCTATAAAATACAAACAGGTTGAATATTTATCAAATAAAATTGGTCAAGAATTTGAATGTTCAGTTTCAGGCATATCTGACTTTGGTATGTTTATACAAGAACCAGAATCTCTAGCTGAAGGTTTGATAAGATTAAAAGATTTAGGTTCTGACTTCTTTGAAGTTGATAAAAAAACTTATACTATAAAAGCTCAAAATTCAGGCAAAATATATACATTAGGAGACAAAATAAAAGTAAAATTACGTGGTATAGATCAAGAATTAAAGACTGTTGACTTCGAGGTTTTGGGATAAATCTGATTATTTATTAAAACGAAACAAAAAAAGAGTTGCTATGCTAAATCTGAAAAATAAAATAGCTAAACTTTTTCGTTTAGCCTATTTTATTTATATTGTTTTATTTTTAGCAAATTATTTTTATGAAATGAGTTTCTTCGCAGGGTCATAGACCCGAGGACTGAAACGGAATGGAATAAAAATAATTTATTTCGCATTAACACTCGCCTCTTCAAAACCTATAGAAAGTAGTTGTGAGTATCCTGTTCCTGCCATAGTCACACCATACAACACTCCTGCCCTACTCATAGTCTCTCTGTTATGTGTTACAAGTATAAGCTCTGAATGTTTAGACAATAACTCTATCATATCACCATATCTTCTACTATTTGCTTCATCAAGTGCAGCATCAGTTTCATCTAGGATAATGAATGGCGGTGGATTCACCTGACTCATGGCAAATAATAAGGCTATAGAAGTAAGGGCTCTTTCTCCTCCTGAAAGCATAGACAATCCTTTAAGTTTTTTATGAGGCAATGACACAAACACATCTATACCAATCTCTTTGGTATCATCTTCATCATCTAATATCTCTTCTATATCATCATCTTCTATATCATCATTTTTTCTCTTTCTCTTTTTCTCTTCTGTTATAATAAGTTTAGCCTCACCACCACCAAACATTTGTTTAAAGAAAGATGAAAATTGTGTATTAATCTTTTGTAAACCACTATCAAATAAAGTATTTATTTGATTTATAATTTCAGAGATCAATTGCTCAAGATCTTTCATTGATTTATCCAAATCCTCCATCTCTTTCAAAAGAAATTCATCTCTTTCATTTATATCATTATATTCTTTGAGTACTGATTCATCACCTGCGCCACCCAACTCCTCAAGTCTTATTTTATATTTCTCAACTTTATATTTTCTATCATGTTGAGCTTGCTTATCTAACTCACCTACTGCTATATGATCATATCTAATAGCCTCTAATCCTATAAGAGCAGTGGCCTCCATCATATCCCTTTCATATTCTTGATTTCTTTCATTGTATGAAATCTCTTTTTGTTTCAAACTGTCAAGGGTTGACTGTAATTCATGTTGCCTTGACATTATTTTTATCAAATCTTTTTCAGCTTCTACATTTTCATTTTTATGAGATTCTATTTTATTTTTAGTCTCATTATATTTTGCCAATACAGAATTTTCTTGTTCAGTTAGAGACTTTTGTTTATCTTCTATTTCTTTTATTTGTGATTTGATTTTACTTATTTCATTTTCTTCATGAGTAAAATCTAAGACTTCATCATTATTATCTTGTTTTTTAACATAAGCTTCACATTCATTTAAAAGATCAGCTGAAGCTTGTTTAATCTCATCATCTTTATATACACCTGATTTTATATCAGATAATACGGTTTTTATCTTTCCTATAAGAGATTTTATTTCAAAGAAAGAAACTTTTATATCAGTTTTATCCTTATTTTCCAGCTCTTTTTTACGTCTTTCTATATTTCTATTTATATAATCTATTTCACCTTCAAAACGTCCTAAACTTCTAGATGCATTTTCTTTTTCTGATCTTAAGTTTTTTAATTGATTTTCTAAATCCAATAATTCATTAGTAAACTCTGTAGAAGTTTTATTTTGATCTAATATATTTTTAACCTCTTTTAATCTTTCATCTAAATCAATAAGTTCTTTTTCTGGATCTATTCGACTATCTTTTATTTCTTTTATTTCTTTATCTAAAAAAGTTTTTTCATATGCAAAATATTCTTGATATAGACCTTTTAACTCGTCCCTTATCTCTTTAGCTTTTTCTATTTTCTCGATTTGTTTTTTCAAAAATCTAATATGAGGAGCAAGTTCACGACGAAGTGATTCAACCTCTTTCATGTGTTCTTTTGTCTTTACAAGCCTTTTTTCTGACTCTTCTTTTCTGTATTGATAAAGTTTAAGACCAAGCGCATCTTCTATCATTTCTTTTCTATCTTTATTTGAGGATGATAAAAGTCTATCAGCTTCACCTTGAGATATAATGTGATGGCCTGATGAACCAATATTAGCCTCTGCTAAAAGCTCTATAATATCACGCAGTCTAACTGAGTTATTATTTATAAGATATTCATTACTACCATCACGATTAACAGCTCTTTCTATGGTTACCTCATCAAAAGGATGAGTGTTAAAAAGTCTATTAAATTCACCATCCTTCTCTATAAGACTATTATCAAAAACTATTTTAACTGAGGCACGATTAGATTTTGACATATCGCGACCACCGTTAAAAATCATATCTTCACCTTTTTTACCACGCATTGATTTAAGTGATTGTTCACCTAACACAAAACGAAAGGCTTCCACCACATTTGACTTACCAGAGCCATTTGGTCCAACTATACCTGTTATAGCTGTATTAAAGACAAGGTCTGCCTTCTTGGCGAATGATTTAAAGCCTACAATATGTAATGATTTTAGACGCATATTGAGTATATTATAGCCTTTTTTTAATAAAAACGGAATGAAATTAACTTATTATTCCCCAACTTGCAAATCCAACATCTTCTTATATTGACCTTCCTTTTCTTTTAAATCATGATGATCACCTTCTTCTATTATCTTTCCATTTTCTATAACATATATTTTATCCGCTTTTCTAACAGTTTGAAGTCTATGGGCTATGATAATTACAGTTTTATTTTCAAACAGTTTATCAAGAGCCCTTGTAATAGCATCTTCTGAAAATGAATCCAATGCTGATGTTGGCTCATCGAGTATGATTATCTCAGGATTTTTTAGCATAAGTTTTGCTATAGCAAGTCTTTGTCTTTCACCACCAGAGAGTCTTATACCCTTTTCACCTATTTCAGTATTAATGTCTTTTACAAAATCACATTCTGCGAGTTTGAGGACTTCTAAAAGCTTTTGATCAGATACAGCATCCTTATCCACGATAGAATAAAGTAGATTATCTTTTATTGTACCATCAAAAACCATTGGTTCTTGAGTTAAGTAACCAATTCTCTTATAAAAAGATTTTAATGATACAGTAGATAAATCTTGACCATCTATCAAGACCTGACCAGAAGTCGGCCTCATAAAGCCACTAATTAATTTAGCTATGGTTGTTTTTCCTGAACCAGACCTACCTATTAAAGCGATTTTCTGTCTAGCCTCTATTTTCATATTAAAATCTTTTAATATTTCTTTATCTTCATATGACAAACACACATCCCTCAATTCAACTTCACCTTTGCCATTTATTAGTTTATCACCCTCATTATAACCAGATAAATCAGGAGTTTTATCTAGAAATTCCCAGAAAGTTTTTATTTTAGGATAACATTCAAAAACCTTTCTTATAATCCAAACCATAGGATACATTGTCCCAGAGAATCTAGAACAGAAATATATGAAAGATATTAAAAAAGCTATATTTGTTGCATTTAAAGGGAAATTTAAAGCAAAGAAAAGTACACCAATCACAGGCAATAAAATCAAAGTTCCACCTATAGACAATTCGGCCAAGAAACCATATTTTGCAGAATTTGCATCTATAGACATCTGTCTCTTTAATAAAGTGCTTATGTTGTTAACTTCATTCATTTCTTGATTGGCAAATATAATCTCTTGTCTAGACATTATTACCCTAACATAATCTTTATTTATTTGATTATTTATGTCATTCACCTTTTCATCAGATTTCAAAACTATTTTCTTTAAATAATAAAAAGATAATCCTGATAAAAATATAATAAATAGAAAATATGGAACATATTTAATACTGAAATTGGATATAATATATACACCAGTAAGTAAACCAAATATTGTTCTAGGTGCATATCCTATTATTTCGTGATTTAATTTTACCCAATCATCTAAACCATTCTTAACAATAGACTGTATCTTACCTGTTCCAACTTTTTCTATGGACACATTATCTTTAAGTAATACCTGTCTTAAATATTTCCTTTCTACATATATACTCATGGCATAAAGAGATTTGAATTGCCATTTATACATAAACAGATGAATAATCCAAAGTAAAACATACAAAGATATTAATAATATTGAAAAATATTTTATACGATCATAATCTTGATTATTCAGGTATTTTATCAATACAGGTATTGATATTATAGGAATAAGATCCCACCACAAATAATCAAAAGTACCTTCTATCATGAGCTTAACAGAAGAAATCTTTGTTTTTATTGCGGGTTCAAAAACCCTTTTAATAAGTCTGTATAATTTAAACATTATTTTATAATAACACTTTTATAAATAAACTAGTATTGTTTTTTACTTCCCCAAATCCAAAACATTATCAATACCAATATTCTCAACAAATTCTTGCATGTGAGAAACTACTATCATTGCACCCTCGAACTTTTTTAATGACTCAGCAATCACCGGAAGATGACGGAAGTTTATATGGTTTGTTGGCTCATCAAGTATAAGAAGTCCTGGCTTCAAAGCTACAAGTCTAGCGAATGCAACCAAACCTTTTTGTCCTTCTGATAATTTTCCAATCTGTGTATAAACAGTATCACCTGTTATTAAAAATTGTGCCAAAGTTTTTCTGATAAAATTTTCATCTCTATCTTTATCATGCAAACAATCTTCTATTATCTTATATGGAGTTTTTTCAAAATCTAAGTTTGAGAAATCTTGTCTATAATAACCTATAACAACGCCATCCTTTACAGCCTCACCTTTTGCATGTCCTCCAGCCAGACTCTCGAGTAAGGTTGTTTTACCTATACCGTTTGGTCCTTTAAGCAAAAGATGTTCACCCTTACGAAGTTCCACATGAACTTTTTTAGTCTTTAACGATCCATCATCTTTATGAGTGTCTATAATATCCACTGATGAAAGTGCTATCAATATACCAGACAAATCATCTTGATGTGGTATCACAAATGGTCTAATAGTTTTATCTTCTTTTCTAACATCAACCATATTTTCTTCAGCCTCTTCTGCGTCTTCACGAAGTCTTTTAGCTACAAGTCTCATACCGCCACCTTTATTGGCGAAAAAGTTAGCTTTGTCTTTATTCTCCTGAATCTTCTTTTCAGCTTGAGCATTGGCTCTTCTTTCTTTTTCTACACGGGCCGCTATATCACGAACCACATTGTGATATGTTCCTACATATTGTTCTATCTTTCCTGTATGTATATCTAGATAAATAACTCCTTCAGTAAAACTATTCAAGAAATCAGCATCGTGAGAAATAACTATAACTGTTTTATCATATTCTTTTAAGAATTTTGTAAGATGATCTATACCTGCCTTATCAAGGTTGTTTGTGGGCTCATCTAGAAGTATAAGATCAGCTTTTTGTATAAGAGCAGAAGCAAGTAAAAGTCTAGCCTGTTGACCACCAGAAAAATCTTTTATTTGTTTTTCTTTATCAGCTTTTAAATGAACTATGTTTAACACCTCATCAATACGTGGATCTATATCATATATTTTTTCCTTAAAACATTTTTGGAAAAATTCTCTAACTGTTAATTCAAGATCTGTACGAGGTATAACCTGTCTACCCACGGCAATAGATAAATCTTTCTTAATATTTATATCACCCTCATCAACTTCAAGCTCTCCTGTTATTAGTTTAAAAATAGTACTTTTTCCAGCACCATTCTGACCCATAAGAGTTATCTTGGCATTTTTGCGTATATTAAAAGATACCTCTTTAAGTATAGGCTTATTTTTTACATGAGAATATGTTACCTCATCGAAACTTACTATTGACTCTCCCCAATTATTAGACATGATTTCAATAGTATACATTATTTTTAAGCTTTTGTCATTGCCTTTTAATGATATTATTATAGTCATGATAGGTTTACCACTTTCAAAAAGTAGTTGGATGAATGGGCGTATCGGTCCTGAGAGATATCAAGATTGTTTTATGATAATCAAAAAATCCATTGATTTATTAAATGAAAATAAAATAGATAAAATTTTATTATTGAGTGATTTTCACGCAAAGAAAGCTGAAATATCCGAGATGAATTATATGTTAAAAGTTTGTAAACAATATAATGTTGCATCTGAAAAAATGATTATAGAAGATTATGGATATGATACTTTATCTCAAATAAAATTTACTTTGAATTTGTGTAAGCAAAACAATGAAGATTTAACTATAATATCAAGCTTATTACATTATCCTAGAGTGGTTTGGATATGTTGGAGTTTGAATAAAAAATATAATATTAATATAAAGAATAAAATTGGTTTAGGTATACCAAGATTACATGATATGTTTTTTGATATTATATTAATATTTCTATACCCTATTATTGATCTATGTGGTTTTTCTGAGAATTTTAGTTTAACCATAAAAAGAAGAAGAAATAGTGGTGTTTTATAATATTGCATTTAACCTCTTTTTTTGATAAGATTTTAGCAAGGTTGGGTGGGTGTGTTAACTGAGCTTCGTTTCGCCTCGTCTCATGATGTTGACGCACCTTCCCGACCCCAATTTATTCCTCTGTAGCTCAGCGGTAGAGCAGTCGCCTGTTAAGCGATTGGTCGTAGGTTCGATCCC
>CAZUJN010000006.1:0-32394 GCA_964620475.1 uncultured Candidatus Saccharibacteria bacterium
CTCTTCACCTCAAATACCTTACTCTCAGCCTCTTTTTCACCAATAATCACAACTTCTTTTATATTATTTTTCTCAGCGATTTTCATAATATCTCCAACTTTACGATTGTCATAATTTACAGAAACATTTTTATTTTCTATTCTAAAATCATTTGCAACTTTATTTGCATAATCAATAACATCTTGTTTATCTGATATGATACCAATCAAAGTATCTATACTATTTTCGTATTTAGGTAATAGATTTCTAGATTCTAAGAAATTTTGCATAGGCACATCACCGATACCAAAGCCTATACCAGATATCTTCACGTCATCTTTAACTGTTTCAAAAAGATCTATAAGATTTTCATAGCGACCACCACCAAATAAAGCTCTATTGTTTGCAGGATCATTATCATAAACCTCAAAAACTATACCAGTATAATAATCAAAACCACGAACTATATCTTGATTAAACACAATCTTTATATTTTCTTTAGCACATTCATTTATTATTGTATTTATATAATTTAATTCTTGTTTAACTTCAGGAATATCTATATCTTTTATATCGAGATAATCTTTATCGGTTATCTTTTCATATTCTTTTTTGAATTCTTCTTTTGATATTTTATCTTTTCTATCTAATAATCTTTGAAAAGTTTTTCCTTCAGCTTCTGTGAACTCATAATAATGATTGTACACAGTATTGAGTAGGGAGCGAGAGTTTATGTATATAGTATAATCTTTTTCTTCGGCACCAAAATTTATCATGATATTATTTATCACTTTAAATATTTCTATATCATAAGCTCGATCATTTTTTGTATTCAATATATCAACATTTAATTGCCAAAACTCACGTAGTCTTCCACGTTGAGGTCTTTCATATCTAAAACAATTTGGTATAGAATAATATCTTAGTGGGAACGATAAATCTCTTTTTTTGGCTGCTACCATACGAGCAAGTGTTGGTGTCATCTCAGGACGAAGTGTAACCTCGCGATCACCACGATCTATGAAAGTATATGTTTGACTGTTCACTATCTCTTCACTGGTTTTTGACTTATATATTTCAGATTCTTCCAAGATAGATGCGTTATACTCTTGAAAACCAAAAGACTCTACAGATTTTTTCCATACCTTAAATATATGATTTTGTATAAAATTGTCTTCTGGATAGAAGTCTCTTGTGCCTTTATAATTTTCAGTTTTTAACTTTTGCATATATAGAATATAGCATATTTTAAGGTTTTTGTGTTTATACAATCTTTATGAGAATTTGAACATGAAAATGTTTTAATTTTGCTATGCAAAAGGATATACATATATTTATTTCAAATCTCATAGAAAAAGCTATTAGTTTAAATGCTTCAGATATACACATAGACCCAAAAGATACTCAGGTTTATATACGTATGCGCATATCTGGATATTTACATGAAAGTGGTTCTTTTGATAACGATTTATTGGATTTATTTATAGGTAAAATAAAAGTTTTATCCAATCTTCGATCGGATATACATGATAAAACTCAGGACGGTAGATTTTATTATGTTTCAGATGCTCATAATGAAAGAGTGGACATCAGGGTTTCTATAGCGCCAACATTTTATGGTGAGAATTGTGTCTTACGTATACTTAGACCTGAGAATAATAAATATACAAAATTCTCTGAACTTGGTATGACTATTGAACAAGTCAAAACTTATAAAGAAAATCTAAAGAAAACTTCTGGCATGATAATAGTTGCTGGTCCAACAGGTTCAGGTAAAACTAGTACTTTGTATACGACATTAAGATATTTATCTAAAAATGATAATGGAAAAAATATAGTTACCATAGAAGATCCTATTGAGTCTGTGATATCTGGTATAAGGCAAATACAGGTAAATAATGATAAAGATTTTGGTTTTAAAGATGCGTTGAAGGGGATACTTAGGCAAGACCCGGATGTAATAATGATCGGTGAAATAAGAGATAAAGAAACAGCCATGTCTGCTATACAGACAGCTTTAACTGGTCATCTTGTGTTAACAACTATACATGCTCCAAATGCTTCATCTATTATTCCTAGGCTTATAGATATGGGTATAGAACCTTATCTATTATCTTCATCTGTATCTATGATATTGAGTCAAAGACTTATTAGAGTATTTGATTATGATATAGGGTTATATGGTCATAGAAAAGGTGTATTTGAAATAGTACCTGTAAATACTGATATAAGAGATATGATACATCAAAAGAAAACTCCTTATGAAATAGAACAATATTTGTCAGATAATGGGCATTCCCTTATTAAAGATACATGTGCTGATCTATATACAAGACATGTAACAACAAAGGAGGAGATTAATAGAATAGCTTTAGATTTATAAAATATGATTAAAATAAAAGATTTATATTATCGTTCAATTTGGTATAAAAAGAATTTTTATTATTTGAAGGCAGGTCAATCTTTGGCTAATGCTACAAAAGTCTCGGCAACATGTCAGGAGACTATGCAAATACATCTAGATATTTTAGATGGATTAAAATTATCAGATGTATTAGAAGATATAAGTTTGAATTATTTATTTTCTAAAACAGAAATTTCTTTTATAAAAGTCGCTGAAAATACAGGCAGCTTAGAATATACATTTAAAATATTAAGTGACTTATTAAAAGATCAACATGCACAAAGGCAAAAAGTTATTAATGCTTTTGTGTACCCGATATTGATTATATTCATGACTATGTCTTTATTGTCTATGATTTTATTTTTCATAATACCAAAAGTGAAAACATTATTTGAAAATCTAAAATCATTACCAGTGACTACAAAACTTATTATTTTCTTAAGCGATCATTTGATAAATTTTTGGTATATAGATTTCATTGTTTTATTTATGGGGATAATCTTTATTGTTTACAACAAAGATAAATTTGAAAAAATAAAACAATATTTATTTTCTAAGATACCTTATTTAAAAGATATATTTTTATATTGGTACATAGAGAGATGGTTGCAAGTTGTATATATGTCTCTAAGTACGGGTGTCACCATTAGAGATTCTTTAAACTTTGCCTATGAATCATTAGACGACAATTATTTGAAATATGAATTTAAAAAAATATATGATCAAGTCAATGCGGGGAATACAGTTTCAAATGGTTTGAAATATATAGATAAAAAAATTTATGACAAATTAAAAGACTGGGAATCTATAATAGATTCAGGCGAAAAGACGGGTAAATTCGCCGAGGTTTTTGAGATTTGTTACATGAATATAAAAGAAAATCTCGAAAATTCTTTTGATAAGTTTCAGAAATTGATAGAGCCTATATTAATAATATTCGTTGGTATCATTGTCATGATTATATGTATATCTATTATTTTGCCCATGTATCAATTAACTCAATCAATACAATAATATGAAGAATAGAGGTTTTATCTTAATGGAAATTATATTAGCGATAGCTATTTCTATCATAGTTTTTGGTTTTATATTTTATTTTTTAACCACTTTGTCTGTTCATAAAGATATGAATACTGTCCCAAGATTATTGGATGATTTTAACTATACAAATACTTATTGTCAGCTAAAGGATGATTATAAAAATATATCAATATTTAGAGATGTTGATTTTGGAAAATATATATCAACATCAACCCCAATAACTAGTATAAATATTTATAATAAGAATTTTTTAATATTAACAACAAATTCCGCATCAACAACAGAACCCGATATATTTTTATTTGATTTATCAAATATGAATTTGGTCAGATCAATAAATACCGGTCCAGGAATAAATGATTCTGTATTACATGGAAATTATTTATATGCATTAAATAATAGTGTAAATAGTCATGTGCAAACTTTTATGATCTCTAATGCAGATATTAAAGTTGCGGGGGATTTAAAAATACAAGAGTTGAGTAGTAGCTATGCTATGCCGAAAAGCATATCACTTATTTACGCTAGTTCATCTATGTTGATAGTGGGAAGTGAAAAGAACAATAAAGGGCGGGAGTTATTTTTCATAGAATTATATAACAACATTCCCGGATATATATTTAATGCAATAGAGATAGACGGCCAAGTGAATGATATTTATCATGATAAATATATATACATAGCCACAGCGAATGATAATGAATTACAAGTATTTGATATAGATGGCAATCTTGTTAGCATTTATAATGCAGATTTAACATTGGGTAATGGTAAAAGTGTCTATGTTGCGTATCCTTATATATTTTTAGGTAGGACTGTAGCCAGTTTCGAACTAAATGTACTTACATTGGATAAAAACATTATGTCTTTTTTTAAAAAATATAGTGTCCAGGGTACTGTCGATTATATAGAGCCATTAAAGAATAACTATTTGTTCATAACCAATTATTCTCCAGGAGAACTTTTATTTATGAATAAAAATATGGCAGTTTTAGGAAAGGTAAATATTCCGTCTAGGGTCAATGCTTATACATGTATAAATGACACAATATTAATATCAAATATTATAAATAATAAATCACACATTTTATGGTTAAAATAATCAATAAAGGTTTTACATTAATAGAATTACTAATGTATATGTCTATATTATCTATAATGTTATTATCTATAATATCTTCATTTATATATTTTCAGAAAATTATACAAAATAATAATCATAATTATTTTATTAGAAATCAGATTTATGTTCAGCTAAATGTAGTACAGCAATATTTATTAAACAATAGAGCTGTATTACATAATGATGTGCTAACTATTTTCGATAGATACGATAATCAGACATATGACCTCGATGTGTCCAGTAATAAAATTAGAAATATATATCAACTTAAAGGATATGATTTCTATTTATTAGAAAATACAAATTTTAAAAACATAAAGACAGAATATTTATCTAATTATCGAATTATAAAATATGAATTTTCTTGGCCAGATATGTTTAATAGGGAACAATATTTAACAGAATACCTCATTGTTATAAATCAAAAAATGTGATATAGTCTTATCTAATATATGTTAAATTCTTTCGACATTGTCTATACAACATTGCTGTTTATAGCCATATATGTACAGGTATTTTTTCTAATAGTTTTTTTCGAGAATAATTCAGAGTTGAAAAAAGATGGAGAAAATGATGAACATTATGAAGAATCCGAATATCCTTCGGTAACTTTTTTAATTCCTTGCTGGAATGAGGAATCTACGGTTATAAATACAGTTGAATCAGTTCTTTCTTTAGACTATCCAAAAGATAAATTTCATGTAATTGCAATAGATGATGGATCAACAGATAATACATGGAAAAATCTACAACAATATTGTGACCATCATCAAGTCACATTGTTAACTAAAGAAAACGGAGGAAAACATTCAGCCTTAAACCATGCTTTAAATTTTTTGAAAACAGAATTGGTTGTATCATTCGATGCTGATACCAAGATAAATACAGATGCCATGAGAAAGGCGGCTCATTATTTTATCAAAGATAAAAAACTTATGGCCCTTGGAGGAACGGTGTTGATAGATAAACCTAAAACTTTTGTACAAAAAGCTCAGGAGATAGAATATGAAATATTTTCATTTACAAAAAAGATGCTCGGTTTTGCAGATGCTGTATTTGTTGTACCAGGAGCTTTTTCTATTTTTAGAAGAGAGGTTTTTGATATAGTGGGTGGTTATAGAAATGCTCACAATTTGGAGGATATTGAATTAACTATACGTATGCAGAAACATGGACTAAAAGTCTCACATGCTCATGATGCTATAGTTTGGACAAAAGGACCAGATACAGTTAAGAAGCTTTATAAGCAAAGATTGCGTTGGAGTTATGGTTTTATTATGAATATGCTCGATTACAAGGCCATGCTCTTTAATAAGAAATATAAGAATTTTGGTGTATTTACTTTACCTATGACTGTGTTTACTTATATTATATTGTTGTTTGTGTTTTTCTATTCTCTATATAAATTATCTCTATCTATTTGGGAAATAATATATAAATTATATTTAGTCGGTTTAGGTAGATTAGAAATGCCAACATTTGATGCCTTTTTCATTAATACCAAAATATATGTGATCATGGCCATGTTTTTATATGTTTCCGTAGTTTTTCAATATTTTGTGGGTAGAAAAATCTCTAAAGTTAATAATAAAAATTTCTGGAATATACCTTATTTCTTATTAATGTTCTCTATATTGGCGCCACTTTGGGTTATAAAGTCTATATACAATAGTGTAACTAGGAGGAAAGTGTTGTGGCGTTAATATATAGCCTTAATTTTAAAAATAAGATAAACTAAAAATAATATGAATAAAAAACGATACATTTATACATTTATAATAACTCTAGCTATATTTTTCTTCTCTATATGGTTAAGTAATATGTTTAATGATAAGAAGGTTCAATCATTACGTGATTTAGAGAGTCGTATTAATCTTGATATATTATCTGTTGAGACAAGATTCTCTTTGTTACAAAAGACTTCATGTGAACATGTTGTAAATAATAATAAAGATAATGAAATAGGTTTTAATGAAGATTTAAATACTGTCGCGTTGAAAATAAAATCTCTAGAAAATCAATTGGGTTATGAAAATTATGATGTTATTGCTTTGAAAAAATATTACTCATTATTACAAATAAAAGATTATCTTCTTGCTAAAGAATTTCATGATAGATGTAAAAAGAGCACAGTGTCTATACTATATTTTTATGATACAGATTGTACAGAGTGTGCTAAACAATCAATTATCTTAGATAAAATAATTTCAGATTATCCAGAAATAAGAGTTTATTATTTAGATAGAAAAACATATAACCCAGCGCTTGATACTTTGTCTTCTATATTTAAAGTTAAAGAAAGTCCAACATTGGTTATAAATGAGAAAACTTATACTGGTTTTCAAGACATAGCAAAGATTGAGTCATATATACCAGAAATCAAAGTTTGGAAAAATCAAAAAGAAAAAAACGCTTCAACTACAGCGTCGACAACTATTAAAAATAAAATTAGATAAAATCAATGAGTTTGCATCCAATAACACAAGCTATATATGAATTCACAGAGATATTTAAAGAGCTTGGTTTCATCATGTACAATGGTCCTGAGATAGAGACAGAGTGGAAAAATTTTGATGCTTTGAGAGTTGCTAAAGATCATCCAGCTCGTGATGCGCAAGATACTTTCTGGTTGCCTTCAAAATATCAAAGAGATGGAAATAATATTTTACCTAGAACTCACACATCAGGTGCGCAGATAAAATGTATGAATGAAAATTTGCCTCCTATAAAGATAATCTCAGCTGGTAAAGTTTTTAGAAATGAGGCTACAGACGCAACACATGAGGCGGAGTTTCATCAACTTGAGGGTTTATATATAGATAAAGATGTCGATATGAATGATTTAAAAAATACTTTAACTTTTGCTTTTAAAAAGTTTTTTGGTGATGATATACAAGTTAGATTTAGAGCAAGTTATTTTCCGTTCGTTAAACCAGGATTTGAGGTTGATATATATTGGAAAAATAGATGGTTAGAAGTTTGTGGTGGTGGAATGGTTCATCCAGAAGTTATAGAAAATGGTTTGAAAGATAATGCACAGATGAATAAGGATGAGATAAAAAATTTTAAAGGATTTGCATTTGGTATGGGGTTGGAAAGACTTGTTATGTTGAAATACGGTTTAGATGATATAAGAGATCTTTCTACAGGGGATGTGAGATTCTCACGTTGGTTTTAGTAAATCTCCAAAATAAGTTCTGCTATTTTATTGTTCAGATTTAGTAATACGAAAAAATAAATAAAAAAATCGGTGTGAGGCCCAGCCACGAGCCTCACACCTATCCATGATCGCCCTCCAGCGAAATATTTTTGGTTTGAGGACGGGACCATCGGAACTACTGCAAAGTCCTCTGATCCCGTCCAGCAACAACCCATCCGAAGAAAGTGTTACATATTTATTGTATGCCTGTTTGTATGGTTTTGCAAATAAAAACAAAAGGCTCGGGGAATGTCATGAGTTTGACTCCCCGAGCACAACCGCATGGATACCTCCTTTCTGGTTGTTGTTTAATAGTTTAACTCTGTATTAAAAAATATGCAACAAACCCTCTATTTTCTCGCTCTTTAAACTATGCTAAACTCTAAAATATGCTTATCTCACATAATTGGCTTAAATCATATTATAAAAACCCTGAATTAGTACCCACCCCGGAAAAGGTTTGTGATCTATTTACCATGCATGCTTTTGAGATAGAGTTTATGGAGCAAAGAGGCGATGATTACATTTATGATATAAAGATAACTCCTGATCGTGGTCCATATGCACATGGCCTTAGATATGTTGCCTTAGAATTAGCTTTGATCATTCCAGAGCTTGTTATAGATGAACATATACGTTTTGATATAAGAGATGAAGATTTAGGTCAAACTAAACTTATCGTTAATAAAGATCTAGTTTCTGAAGATTTAAAAAAACTTTGTCCAGTATATTCATTAACAAAAATAGAAAATATACAAAACACAGAATCTCCGCAGTGGATTAAAGAAAGGCTAACAGCTATAGAACAAAATACAAAATCATTATTAGTTGATTTAACAAACTTTGTCATGTTCGATGTTGGTCAACCTCTACATGTTTTTGACGCGGATAAAGTTGACGGACAAATAAAAGTCGGACTATCAAGAGAGGGTGAAAGCATAACTATACTTGGAGGGAAAGAGATAAAACTTGATGAGGGTACTTTAGTTATCAGAGATGATAAAGATATATTAGCCATAGCTGGTGTAAAAGGTGGTATAAAAGCTGAAGTTGATAATAATACTAAAAATGTTTATTTAGAATCAGCGAATTTTAATCAAGCTGCAGTTCGTAAAACTGCTAGAAAGTTGAATTTGATAAATGATTCATCAAAACGTTTTGAACAAGGCTTAAATAAAGAAAGATTTTTGATTGCAGTTCAAGATTATATACATTTATTAACTTGGGATAAGTCTGAGATAAAAGTAAGTGAGACCATTATATCAGATGATATAGAAAATATTATCAATAAAAATAATCGTAAAAATATTGACACCAATATTGACAGTCTTGCCCTAAGTATGGATAGGGAAGATAAAACTTTGCCTGAGTCTATAAAAAACTTTATAGAAAATATTTTACCAAAAACAGGTGCAGAGATAATAAAGAAAAATGATAAAGAATATACAATAATAGCTCCATATCATAGATCAGATATGAATATAGAGGCTGATATTGCGGATGAATTTTTACGTAATAAAAGTTATGAAATATTAAAATACGATACAGATTTTAAAAATAAATTTAATAAAATCTGTAATATTGATGATGCTATAAATAGTAAAATATATAAGATTAAAAAATTCTTTAAAGATAAAGGTTTTGATGAGGCTATACTTCACACTTTGGTTGACTCAAAAATAGATAAAGAGGCTATACATCTTGCTAACGCTTTGACCTCAGAAAGAGATAGTTTAAGAGCTAATCTTAAAAATAGTTTTATTGTTGCCATAGAAAATAACTTTAAACATCTAGATCTTGTTTCAAAAAATATGATAAAGATGTTCGAGATAGGAAATGTGTTCAGTGAGGAAAATAATGATGTGAAGGAGAAAACCCATCTTATCTTTGGTTTAGGTATGGTTAAATGGCCTAAGAATATAAAGATGGAAGATGAGATGAATGGTCTGCTTAGTGAATTAGGTTTGGTTGGGGTTAAGACAGAGATTATTAATAATATTATTATCTGTGAAGTTGATATAAGTAGTTTTGACTTTGCAAATTTATCTAATGAAAAAATAGAAAATCTACAATCAGAAAATGCGTTGATAAAAGAAAGGTCATATAAGAGAGCCTCAGCTTATCCGGCCATGAGTCGTGATATAGCCTTCTTTGTGCCAGATGTTTTAGGTAAATCAGAGGTAGATATAGAAAATATTATAAAAACAGAGGTTGAAAATAATCCTTTGATAGAGAACTGCTTTAGATTTGATATTTTCAAAAAGGAGGATAAGACTTCTTATGGATATAGGTTTGTGTTTCAATCTTATGAGAAGACTTTGACAGAGGAGGAGACTAAGGATGTGATGGGGAAAATAGCGGAAAAATTGGCCAATTTAGGTTTTGAGGTGAGGTAATGATGTCAATATGATATTATTATAATATATGAAAAAGATAAAAATAATACTAATACTCAGTATATTGCTTAATGTATACATGATTATTGGACTAATAATGGGTTTTGATTATGCAAAAAAATGTGACCCTTACGCCCTTCAAAGTATATCTTGTGCTGGTCAAGTTCTGATTGAAGTAGTATCCTGGCCTCTCTGGTTGATTTAATATAAAACCCCACCACAAAACCCTAAAAAACTCTACCCAAGAAAAGACAAAATATGCTATAATTAAACGATATGGTAGAGAAAAAACAAAAAGGCTATGATGCCGATTCTATACAAGTTTTAGAGGGTTTAGAGCCCGTTAGAAAGCGTCCTGGTATGTACATTGGTACTACAGGCCCTGAAGGTTTACATCATCTTATATGGGAGATTTTTGACAACTGTCGTGATGAAGCCATGGGTGGTCATGCAAACCGTATAGAAGTATCTTTGCTTCCTGATGGATATGTTCGTGTGGTTGATAATGGTCGTGGTATGCCAACAGGTGTACACCCTAAAACAAAGGTTTCGGCTGTGGAGACTATCATGACAGTTCTTCACGCCGGAGGTAAATTCGGGGGGGAAGGTTATAAAGTGTCAGGTGGTCTTCACGGCGTAGGTGCTTCAGTTGTGAATGCTTTGTCTACTCATACTCGTGTAGAAGTACATCAAAACGGTTCTAAGTTTATACAAGAATATGAGATAGGTAAACCAAAATACGCTTTGAAAAAAGTAGGCGCATCAAAACTGCATGGTACTATAGTTACCTGGAGACCGGATGAAACTATCTTCAAAGAGGGTATAGAATACGATTGGCAAAAGATAGTATCACGTCTACGTCAACAGGCTTATCTTGTTAAAGGCTTAACAGTAAATATTGTAGATCTTAGAGAATCAGGTATGAATGAAAAAGAAGTAAAAAGACTTCTTGATGATTCTGTTTATATATATGATGAGAATATTATAGCTCCAACAATGTCATTTTACTTTGAAGGAGGTTTAGGTTCATTAGTTGCATTTTATAATCAAAATCAAAAAGTTATACATAAAAATGTTTTCTATGTAGATAAAACTTATACATCTAGTGATAAGGGAACAGAAGGTAAAGAAGTTGAGGTTGAAGTATCTCTGCAATATACAGATGATGTTAATACACGTTTAGTTGCTTTCGCTAACAATATTTACAACGGAGAGGGTGGTACTCATGTTACTGGATTTAAAACTGCGCTTACTCGTACATTAAATACTTATGCTAAGAAAAATAATTTAGTAAAAGATGATGAATCATTTACAGGAGATGATGTACTTGAAGGTTTATGTGCCGTTGTATCAGTAAAATTACAAGAGATACAATTTGAAGGTCAGACAAAATCAAAACTTGGATCAACAGAAGGTCAATCAGCTACATCAAGTGTATTTGGTGAAGCGTTCACAGAATTCTTAGAAGAACATCCTGATGATGCAAAAGCTATTATCAACAAAGTTGTACTTGCTGTTCGTGCTAGAAAAGCTGCTAAAGCTGCTAAAGATTCTATATTACGTAAAGGTGCACTTGAAGGAATGACACTTCCCGGAAAGCTTTCTGATTGTCAAAGTAGAAAAGCTGAAGAATCAGAATTGTTTATAGTGGAGGGAGACTCTGCTGGTGGTACAGCGGTTCAAGGAAGAGATAGAAAAACTCAGGCTGTGTTGCCACTAAGAGGTAAGATTTTAAACATAGAACGTGCCAGACTTGATAAGATACTTGCTTCAGAACAAGTTAGAAATCTTGTTATTGCTTTAGGTACTGCCATCGGTGATGTGTTTGATATCACTAAGCTAAGATATCATAAAGTTATTATTGCTACTGATGCCGATGTTGATGGTGCTCATATCAGAACCCTTATACTTACATTACTTTATAGATATTTTAGACCACTTATAGAAGGAGGATATATATATGTAGCTCAACCACCACTATATAAGATAAAGTATGGTAAAGAAGTTGGATATTTTTATTCAGACGAAGAGAAAAATACTTATTTGAAATCAATAGGTTTCAATCAGGTTGAAGTTGAGGTAAAAGAGGAAGGTGGAGAAGGGGAAAATGAAAATACCGAAGAAGAGGTAGAGGAGGAAGTCGAATCAAAAACAAAAGTCAAAAAACCATTTATACAAAGATATAAAGGTCTTGGTGAAATGAACGCAGAAGAATTGGGTGAGACAACTATGGACCCTACAAAACGTGTTCTTAAACAAGTTCGTATAGAGGATGTTGTTGATACTGATAGAGTTATCGATGTGTTGATGGGTACTGATGTTCCATCAAGAAAGAGCTTTATACAAGCAAATGCTAAGACAGCAAGGTTGGATATATAGAAAATAAAATACTAATCAAAGTTAATTCTGAGATTAGTATTTTATTTTAGCTTACAACAAAACAGAAACAATCATCTTTGATAATCTGTATCTAAAGGGAAGTCTAAATTCCTTTTTTATCTGTGAGATTAATCTTTTGTGATATTTGTATTCTATACTCATGCATTAAGTATAGTGAACTAGAGTTCACCTGTCAAATATGGGGCATGTGGATAAGTTTATAAAACAAAAAACCCAGATTTATCTGGGCTTCTTGTCGAAATAAATAATTTTATTAATAAGTATATATATTTACACTTGCATTATTATCTCCTTCATTTGTTTCGTATATTGTATTATTTGAATCTACACTTACGTTGAATAGTGTTGTACCTCTGTTTAAAGTGCTGTTTGTCTGTATTATAAGAACTCTTTCTTCGCCGTTATTCATACCTCTTTCATTATCTATTGTTACATATCTATTTGATCCTGTTGTATCAGAGTATGTTGCTCTTGTAGACCATGTTTGTGAAAAACTGCCACCTGTATTTCTTACTCTAACTTTTAATGCAACTCTGTCTCCATAAACAAAGTTTGTTTGAGAAGAGAATTCATTGTTAACCATTTTACCTGGTTCTACAGATATGATTTGTAGATTGGAATCATAATTATTATTGTAATTATTATTACATACAAGATATCCATTTGAATAATAACAGTTATTATTGTTGTTATAGTTTGAACCACAATTATAATAGTATCCGTTTGAATAATAACAGTTGTTATTGTTATAGTTATTATTGATATTATTTAATGTTACAGAAAGTATATTGTCTGATTCATTTGTTTCAGCTACCTGACTTCCATAGTCGGCATATATTCTAACTGTAGGGTCTATATTTCTATCTATGCCATCAAAACGTGCTTCAACTTGATAAGCAGTGTTTCCTGATATGGACATAGTTTGATATCTAACTTTATCATTATAATTTGCAGCAGGCATATCTACTTTTATAGAAAATATTCCTGTATCAGTATCTTGATCATTTTCTATTTTAAATTTTATAGATACTACATCATTTGTATTAAATGAATTTGTAGATACAAATTGACCACTATATCTATCTATTATTCCAGTTGATATTAAAGTAACTTTTATGTTTTTTAAACCAGATCTTGTGTATACAGGGTAGTATACAGTTTTCGGTGCTGTATTTGTATATACTTTTTTAACATTTGTTGGTTTTGAATCTAGTATTGTTATACCTCCAGATTGAGTATTTGGATTTTGTATAACTCCATTTAGACCGCCAGTTGTTGTGGCTACAGGTTGAGGTATTCTGTCTTCAATCGAAGGTGTAGTAGTAGCTTCTTTTTCAAGCCCTGTTATAGATAAACTGGCTGTGGCTAATTGATTAATACCTTTAGGTATAAGTTTGAATAAAAATACACTTAAAAATACTAAAAGTATTAAAAATACTAATATTAGACCAAAACGCACTATTGTTTTTATTGTATTCATAGTGTAATGATTATATGGTATTAGTTTGTATTTGTCAAGGGGTATTTAGGGTATATTTGATGGTCATAAAACTGTAATATCTTTTGTCTATAAAACGTATATAATTAAATAGTGCACGAGATAAAAGATAAAACCGATAATGAATTGGTTATATTAACCCGTCAAAACCCGGAGTATCTTTCTTATATTATAGATAGATATAAAGGTAAGCTAGCCAGATATATAAAACGTCGCACTAATATACACAATCATGATATAGATGATATTCTTCAGGATATATTTATCAAAATATACATTAACATCAACGATTTTGATGAAGCTTTGATATTTTCCTCATGGATATATCGTATAGCACATAATTATATGATAGATTGGCTTAGGAAAAATAAGAAGCATAATAATCTATCTCTAGATGATGAAGATTTTAAATTGATTCATGTGTTAGAAGATGAATCTCAAAATATTGAAAAACTTCATGATTCATCAGATAAAGAGAATCTTGATATATTAAAGAGGGAATTAGATAAGATGTCTGATGATTATAAAGAGATAATAGTCCTGAAATTTTTTGAAGATAAAAGTTATGAAGAAATATCTGATATATTGAAAATATCGATAAGTAGTGTTGGTGTAAAAATAAATCGTGCCAAGAAAATATTAAAACAAAAAATATATGGATAATAATCAAATTATACAAAAAATAAAACAAGAAAATCTGAAACCTATTTCAAAGAATATTTTCTTATTAAAGAGGATTATCGTTTGGTTCTTGTTGTTTATATCTACAGTTTTTGGTGCCTATTCTTTCGCATTCTTTTTCTTGAAGACATTATTTATAGATTTCGATCATTGGTATTTCTTGTCAGATTCATATGATAAATTCTTGATGGAAAATATACCTATATTTTGGGTTATATTATTTACATTTAGTATATTGTCTATATATTTTCTTTTTAAAAACACAAATAAAGGTTATAAGTATTCTATACTACTTATAGCATCATCAAGTTTAACAGTTAGTTTTATTTTAGGTATTGCTTTATCAAAAGTATTGGCCCAAAAAGGTATATTAACAGAGAGGTTTGAGCAAGAGATGGTTATGCAATGGACAAATCCAAATGCTGGACGTATATCAGGAGAGGTGCTGTTTGTTGATAATGATTATATATTAGTTAGAGATATAAATGATGATTTATGGAATATTAATATACAGTATGTACTAGATGAATCTAGAGATGTTTTGAGAAATGATCAACTGGTGTCTATTATAGGTAGACTTGATTATGATAACAACTTTACAGCATGTCAGATTATGCCATTTGATATGGATAAACGTAAATTTAGACCAAATCCGGGTCCTAAAACTTATAATGAAATGCGAGAAAATCAGATAACCAAAGATATATGTAACTTTGTAATAAATCAGCGATAATAAACGTATATATAGTCATGAGAAAAGTAAATAAACAAATAATAATATTAAGTCTTATTTTAGCAACGGTATTTCTAAATGGTACAAATGTATCTGCAAACACCGCTGTTAAAAGAGGCTATGTTAATAAGAATCAAGAGTTAGTTCAAAGTAAGAATGATATAGAGACCGCTTTGAAAAATAATGATTATAATCTTTTTACCCAAACTCTTAAAAAATTAAATATTAATGATAGTATAACTAATGAACAGTTTACTGTGTTGGTTAATGCTTACAAATTATTTAAAGAAAATAAACAGGCAGAGGCGGTAAAGTTGTTGAAAGATAATAATGTTAATCCTATATTGATAAAATTTATTAATAATAGACCAGATTTAACAGACGCTCAAAAAGAAGCACTAAAAAAAGCTTCAGATCTAATAAAACAAGGTAAGACAGAAGAAGCTAAAGCTATTATATCTGCAGCAGGCCTACCAACAGTTCCTAAGAATATAGATCATAAGATAAATAAAATAGAGAATAAAGCAAATAAAGAGGATATAAAAAAAGCTCTGGATAAAGCAAGGGAATTAAGAAAAGAGGGTAAGCTAGATGAAGCTAAGAAGGTTTTGAAGGATGCTGGTGTCCCTGATCAAATACAAGATAAAATACATTTCGCATCTACAACAGTAAAAGATAAAAAGACTGGTATACTACAAACTATAAAAAATCTTTTTGTAAGATAGTATCAGACAAAAAACACTTTATATAAAGTGTTTTTTGTTTATATGTGTATTATAATTATTTTATGGTATTCACCGATATAGAAAAAGATGTTGCTAAACAAATTTTAAAAACAGGTGTTATTATTTTAATAACCGTCACAATAATTAGTCTATTATTTAATCTAGGTGATTTTATAAAGATTAATACAAATATAGCTTCTAATTTTGTTGAAGATCAATCGACTCAAAATAATATAAATATAGAAAAGACCGTTATCCAAGAAAACCCAATAAGTATAGATATACCTGAGTATAATATACATTCATCTATAGAATCACCTGTAAGTAATGATGTGCAAACTTTAGATACCGCACTTTTGAGGGCTGCTGTATATTATCCTGGATCTGGTTTTCCGGGATCAAATAATATGCTTATATTTGGTCATAGTACAAGTTTTAAGGTTGTTAGAAATAAAGCTTATCAAGTATTTAATAATATAAAATCAGTTAAACCTGGTACAACAATATATATAAGGACCCAAACTCAAACTCATATTTATAAAACTAGAGATGTTAGAAAGGTTAGTAAATATACAGCTTGGATACAATTTAAGAGTGATAAACCTATGTTAACTTTGTCTACTTGTGATAGTTTTGGTAAGAGATCAGACAGATGGGTTTTGGAAGCTGATTATGTTGGTGTACAATAATCTTATATGCAACATCCAAGTAAAGAGAAAACTTTAGTAATAATAAAACCAGATGGTATTCAAAGAAATTTGATAGGAGAAATAATATCTCGTTATGAACGTATAGGATTGAAATTAATTGCTGTGAAAATGATGCATGCGACGGATAATCTTATAAAAAATCATTATACTTTGGATCCTGGATGGTTTAGATCTGTGGGCGAGAAAGGTATAAAAGGATTGTTGGATAAAGGTATACAACCAGAAAGTTTGGATCCTGATGTTATGGCACACGCTGTGTTGAATAGGCTTGTAAAATATATGACGTCTGGACCTATTGTTGCTATGGTTTGGCAAGGTGCGCATGCTGTAAAAATAGTTAGAAAAATTACTGGCGGAACAGAGCCATTAACTTCTGATGTTGGAACGATAAGAGGTGATTATGTTCTTGATTCTTATCAAATATCAAATGATGATGATAGGGCTGTTAGAAATTTGGTTCATGCTTCTGGATCAGTGAAAGAAGCAGAAGATGAGATTAGACATTGGTTTAGAGATGATGAACTCATGGATTATGTTTTAGTGAATGATGAGGTGTTGTATGGAAAATAAAAAGACCCCGGGAGCTCGGTGGGGAGCTCTCGGGGTTGGGTTTTTTCCATCGTCGGGTGGACGGCGGTTTTCAGCCTCCGGCCGGGTGCGGGGGAGTTATCGGCCGGTATACTGATGCGGACTGGGTGGTCCGCGTGTTTCGGGGGGGGGCGGAGGATTAGCGGGGGCTATTCCTCCGTTTTTCCTTTGGGGGGTTGGGGGAAAATTCTGAGATTCTGAAGCTTGTATTGGCACATGCGTGCTTTGATGGCTTCGAAGATGCAGATGATTGTCCCGACAACAATCCATGTCCACATGTGTGGAATCGGTGATTGATCAGGAGTGAGTTCGAAGTTGATCATGATCACTGAGTTGAAGATCAATATTGCAGCCATGATTAACATGACTAGCGCCATGATCATGGCGTGGGTACCTTCCCACCACATCAGGTTTTCAGCCCGTTTCTGATTGGAGCAGTGTTCAAGTTGCATGACTCTTGTATACTAGCACATTACCAACCAAAAGTCAAGCATAACCACCCCAAAACACATCTAAACCCTAAAAACCCTTATTTCTGGCAATCTGGACAATAATGACTTGACCTACCGTTTAACACTTTTCTCTGTATTGTGCCTTTACAATCTTTACCAAAACAATTCAGCCCCTTTCTTCTATATACCTTGTGTTTACCCTGAAAATTACCTTTTTCACCATATATATTTCTGTAATCACTCATAGAGTCACCACCAAAGTTTATTCCATCTAAAAGTAATGGTTTTATATTTTTATAAATATTTTTTAATTCAATATTATTCAAAGAGGAAACAGGTCTATATGGCAAGACTTTAGCTTTATGCAATATTTCGTCTGAATATATATTTCCAATACCTGCAACAAGTCTTGTATCCATCAAAGATGTTTTTATAAATTTATTTGGATATTTTATTATGTTGTTATGAAATATATCATATGTAAAATTATCATCTAATGGTTCTGGGCCTATTTGTTTTAATTCTTTATGTAAGTTTTCATCTACCAAGGTCACTTTGGCGAACTTTCTTGTATCAGACATTACTAGATGTTTGCCGTTGTTCAATGTGAACACCAAATGAACAAATCTATTATATGGATCTTCTAAAGCCTTTTGGCCTTTTTCTGGTATCCATTTATTTTCTTTTTTACTATAAATATACTTTCCATACATAATATGACCAGTCATTTTCATATGTATAAGTATTATTTCTTTATTATCTAAATGTATTAAAATATTTTTACCTTTTCTTTCTGCTTTTGTAATTTTTCCATTTATTATTTTTTTCTTAAAATTAACAAAAAAATTAGGGTTTTTAATTGTAGATGAAAACATCTTGGCTTCACTTTTTAAATCAGTCCAAACATCTACTATAATTTTGTTTTTGGCAACAGTGTTTATTCCATTAACTGTTGTTTGTACCTCAGGTAATTCTGGCATGAGGCTATTGTAATATATTTATAAAATAAAAACACCCTTTTGTGGGGTGCCTTTATTGATTTACAGAGACTAATTAATCTTCATCATCTGAGACATCATTGATGTATCCACAAACTTTCATTTCTGATCTATATACTGATTTCGCAACATTTTTTGCATCAGTTAATGCTCTTGTTATTTGTCTTTGTGCTGCTGTAGATGATGCTGTAGCTGCTTTCATAGCAGTTACTCTTTCTGTTCCTGTCTTAGCAAGTGCTAATTTTTGAGCTGTATTTCTTGCGTTGATTGTAGCTACCCAGTCAGTTGCATATTTCTGTACTGCTGTTATGGCCGCTGTATCTTTTTTTGTTAAAGCTGCTATAGCACATGATGAACTTGCATTTATCATACCTTCTTGTCCAATAGCTTTTTCCTTTAGATTAAATGCTGCAAATACTGTCTTTGGTCCATCAACAGTTATAGTACAAACTGTACCAGTTGCATTATTACAATCACCACCCCAGTTAGTTACTTGGGCGAGATTTGATGGTGTTGCAGTTATTTTTAAGACAGTACCTTTTTCTACTTTTACTGTTTTACCCGCACCTAGTCCCACAAAAGGATTTGTTGTGAAATATCCTTTTGCGTTACCTTTTGCTGTTAAAGTTACATTATATTTTGCTGTATTTTTTGTTGTACCCCCAGTTGTTCCACCTGTTGGTGGTGTTGTTATCATGGCTGAAGATGATACTGCAAATAATAATGCTAATGTTAATATTGAAATTTTTTTCATTTTATTTTTAATTTTTTATTGATAATTTTCTTATACATATAATTATAGTCTATTATGATTTGTGATACAATTAATGCATGCATAAACAAAATATATATTTTATAGTATTGGTGTCTTTATTTGCTGTATTGTCTGTATTTATACTATATAATTTCATCATAGTATTGGTCTTAGCGTATTTATTTGCTGTGCTTATAAGGCCTATATATAAAAAGCTAAATAGATTTTATGATAAGATTCCACTTATTAGAAAGGTTTCAAATTCTTTAGCCTCATTCACTACAATATTGTTATTTTTGATAATAATCATAGTCCCTGTATCCTTATTGCTTAGTAAGGTGGTTATGGATACTCAGTCTGTATACAATAGTGTTATAAATCAAGGTATGAACATGGATTTTGTTAGTGATAGGGTAAAAAATACTTTTTCAGGTATATCTCCAAATATAAAAATAGATTTCAATAAGATTGCCGAGTCTGTATCTTCATTTTTTGTGAATAATGTAGGACATCTATTTTCTGGTACTGTTGATATAGTATTGAAATTATTCCTATTCTTATTTGCTATGTTTTATTTCTTAAAAGATGGAAAGCAATTTAGAGAATTATATTCTGTTGTAAGTCCTTTGAAGAGGGAAAGTGACGATAAGATTTTTCTGTCTATTAAACAATCTGTTAGGTCTATCATGATTGGTTCTATGACTGTGTCCATAGCTCAAGGTATATTCACAGGTTTTGGTTTTTGGTTGTTTGGAGTCCCTAATCCATTTTTCTTTGGTACCTTAGCTGGTTTTATGGCATTTATACCAGGTGTGGGGCCTTCTATTGTATGGATACCAGCTGCTATATATCTATATTTTACTAGAGATGGAAGTTTTGTCTGGTTATATCAGGTTATATGGGGAGTTTTTGCGGTAGGTTTGATAGATAACTTCTTGGGGCCTCAAGTTATAAATAAAGGTATAAAACTTCATCCCTTGTTTATACTTCTATCTATAATCGGTGGTATATCGGTGTTTGGTCCAGAAGGTTTTATATTTGGACCACTTATACTTAGTGTTTTTGTGGCTATCATAAAAGTTTGGAATGAAGACAAGGATACAAGTGTTGTTGTATAATATTTAAATCTATGAAAACTTTAACCCTGTTAACCCATTCTGGTATATTTCATGCTGATGATATATTTGCAACGGCAACTTTAAATCTTTATTTTAAAAATAAAGACAAGAAAATAAAATTAATACATAAGAGAAGTTTTGATTCTAAAGATATAGCCAAGGCTGATATAGTTTATGACATTGGTATGAATTATAATCCGAAGAAATTACGATTTGATCATCATCAAAATGATTCGAAATTGATACGCTCAAACGGTATACCTTATGCAGCTTTTGGTCTTGTCTTTAAACACTTTGGTCCAGAACTTATATCTATGTTGTCAGGTAATAAAAATAAATCTTTTATAAAAGATTGTTATGATGTTATGGAAAAGAGACTAATACAACATGTTGATGGTATGGATAATGGAACTTTAACTTATAAGCAGAATTTTGAAGGGGTTGATATAGCCACCATAGATAATTATTTTCAGATGTGTAAGGTTAATATCAAAACAGAGAATCCTAAAGATATAGATAAAAAGTTTTTTGAATTAGTTAAGTTCGCTGAAGTTTTTTTGGAAAATGTGATTATGTATTCTATTAACGCAGGTAATGAAAAAGCTTTAGCTATAAAGGCGTATAAAAAAGCCAAAGATAAAAGATTCATCATTTGCGATAAGTTTTATAATTATAATTTTAACAATTTTCCAGAACCACTATTGGTTGTATATCCAGATCTTCGTGGTAATTGGTCGGCAAAAGTAGTAGAAAAGGGTGATGAATTATATAATGCTAGATTTTATTTTCCTGAAAAATGGCGTGGTTTAGTTGATGGGGAATTGGATAAGGTCACAGGTATAGAAGGTGGAAAATTTTGTCATAAGACAGGTTTTCTTGCTGTGCATAAAACCAGAGAGGGTATATTAGATATGATAAACAAATCATTTAAAATATTAAATATAAAATAAAAAAATATGAAAAAATTTTTAATAATAACAGCACATCCATCTACCAAAGGTTTTACACATAGAATAGCAGAATCTTTTAAGACAGGTGCTATTTCTAAAGGACATGAGGTGGAGTTGCTGGATTTATATAAGACAGATTTACAAATATCCTTTTTAAAATTCGAAAATAAAGAAGATTTAAGAAATTTAAATGATAATGTTAAGGCTTTGCAGGAGAAAATAAAAAACAGTACAGATTTGGTTTTTGTTCATCCTTTATGGTGGATGGGTACACCGGCCATAATGAAAAATTTCTTTGATAATGTATTTACTTCTCATTTTGCTTTTCAGTATATAGATGGAAAGCCGGTGGGATTGCTTAAAGATAAAAATGCTCATGTATTTTTTACATGTGATGGAAATATGTGGTGGTTTAAAATAGGTATATTTCTACTGAAACCAATAAAATTATTTTGGAGTCTCGGATTATTACATTTTTGTGGTATAAGACATCAAACATTGATGGTTTTTGACACCATGTTTAAAAGGACAGAAGGGGAACGGTTAGCATCTTTGGACAAGGTTAGGAAGATTGCGAATTCTCTATAAATATGTTAATATTTGCTCTAGCGTAAAACTGATTGAGTAATGATAGACTTTTTCGCATTATTATCATTTTTAAATTCCTAATATTTTTTAATACATACATATGAAGAGAAAACATTTTTCACGTTTTCGTGAATCGTTAGCACCATTACCAAATCTAGTTGAGGGTCAAATCCAATCATACAAATGGTTTCTGGAAAAAGGTCTAAATGAGGTTTTCAGTGAATTTTCTGTGACTAAAGATTACACAGATAAAAAATTCGAGTTTCGTTTTGAGGGTATAAGACTTGATCGTCCAAAATACGATGAGTTTTATGCAAAAGATAATAAAGTTAATTATGAGGCTACTATTAAAGCTACAATAAAACTTATAAACCATATTACTGGTACAGAAAAAGAACAAGAGATATTTATGTCAGATCTTCCTATGATGACTGAACACGGTACTTTTGTTATTAACGGTATAGAAAGATGTATAATGCCACAGCTTGCTAGAAGTTTTGGTGCTTTTTTTACATCTAATGAACATAAAGGAAAAAATTATATAGGAGCGAAAATAATACCAGCTCGTGGTTCATGGATAGAATTAGATACAGATCCAGATGGTTGTATATATGTAAAGATAGATAAAAAAAGAAAATTCCCAGTTACGACTTTGTTGCGTGCTATCGGTGCTGAAACAGATACTGATATCAAAAAATTATTTGGTGATGATGCACATGTTAAGTCATATATAGAACATACATTGGCCAAGGATCATACAAAAACAGCAGATGAGGCCTATATAGAAATATATAAAAAAATGCGTGATGGTGAACTTGCTACTGCTAAAAATGCACAGGAGTTTGTAGAAAATATGTTTAAATCAGAGAGATATGATTTCTCTAGAGTTGGACGTTTTAGATTTAATAGTCGTTTCAATAAAGATATGAGTGAGAAGGCTTTATCTAGAACTACTTTAAATCTAGATGATTTTGTGACTTTGATTACTCATATATCTACAATGACAAACATACCTGATTCAGAAGCTGATGATGTTGATCATTTAGGTTCAAGACGTGTTCGTTTTGTGGGTGAGCAATTACAGGCTAAGGTAAGATTAGGTCTTCTACAAATAAAAAAGAATATTCAAAATAGAATGTCTACTATAGAGTCAGATGTTAGTCAGCCTATGCAACTTATCTCACCTCGTCCGCTACAAGCTAGATTGAAAGAATATTTCTCAACAAACCCATTATCACAATTCATGAATCAAGAAAATGTTCTATCAGAGCTTGAACACTTGAGAACTTTGACTGCACTTGGACAAGGTGGTTTGTCATCAGACAGAGCTGGTGTTGAAGTTCGTGATGTGCACCCATCTCATTATGGTCGTGTTTGTCCTATACATACTCCAGAAGGTGCCAACATTGGTCTTGTACTTCACTTGGCTGCTTATGCAAGAGTTAATAGTTTTGGAATGATTGAAACACCTTATGCAAAAGTTAAAAAAGGAAAGATAACAAATGAAATAGTCTATCTAGATGCTTTACAAGAAGAGGGTTATAAAATAGCTCACTTTGCTGTTGATATAGATAAAGACGGTCATATAACAGAAGAAATGTTGGAAGTTCGTTTAAATGGTGATCCTATTATAGTAACAAAAGATGAAGTTGATTTTATAGATATAGCAGGAGATCAACCTTTCTCTATTGCAACATCTATGATTCCTTTTGTGAACCATGATGATGCCAACCGTGCACTTATGGGTTCTGGTATGCAGAAACAAGCAACTCCTTGTATAGTACCTGAAGCGCCACTTGTTGCTACTGGTGTTGAAGAGGTGGCTGCAAGAGATACAGGTCGTATGATTATAGCTCCAGAAGATGGAGAAATTACACAAGTTGATGCATCTTCTATCACACTTAAAGGTAAAAGGGAGACAACATTTAGACTTGCTGTGTTTAATAAAACAAATCAATTCACAGTATTTCATCAAAGACCTATAGTTTCTTTGGGTCAAAAGGTTAAAAGAGGTGATGTTTTAGCTGATACATCAACAACAGTTGATGGACAGATTTCAATCGGACAAAATGTATTAATAGCATTCTTAACATGGAGTGGATCAAACTACGAAGATGCTATTATAATTTCAGAAAACCTTGTAAAAGATTCAAAATTCACATCTATACATATAGAAGAATTTGTAATCAATGTTCGTGATACAAAGATCGGTCCTGAAGTTACAACTCATGATATTCCAAATGTATCAGAAGCTAAACTTAAAGATCTTGATGCTGAAGGTATTATACGTATAGGTGCTGAAGTTAGACCTGGAGATATCTTGGTTGGTAAAATAACACCAAAGACAGAAACTCAACTTACTCCAGAAGAGAGATTATTAAGATCAATCTTCGGTGATAGAGCTAGAGATGTTAAAGATACATCAAAAAGACTTGAGAATGGTAAAAGAGGTCGTGTTATCGGTGTAAAAATCTTCTCAAGAGAAAGAGGTGACAATCTAGAATCAGGTATTCTAAAAAGAATATATGTCGAAGTTGCCTTGCTTAGAAATATTTCAGTAGGTGATAAGCTTGCTGGACGTCACGGTAACAAAGGTGTTATTTCAAAAGTATTACCAGTTGAAGATATGCCATATACAGCGGATGGTAAACCTGTTGATATGATACTTACACCGCTCGGTGTTCCATCACGTATGAACCTGGGTCAGATATTAGAGTTACATCTAGGTTTGGCCGCATCTAAACTTGGTTATCAAGCTATAGTTCCAGCCTTCATGGGTCCTACAGCAGAGGAAGTACAAGACGAATTGGAAAAAGCTGGATTTGATAGATCAGGAAAAATGCCATTATTTGATGGTAGAACTGGTGAAAAATTTGAACAAGATGTTTCAGTGGGATACATGTATATGCTTAAACTTCACCACATGGTTGAAGATAAAGTTCATGCTCGTGCTACAGGTCCATACTCACTTATTACTCAACAACCACTTGGAGGTAAAGCTCAAGGAGGAGGTCAAAGATTTGGAGAAATGGAGGTTTGGGCTCTTGCAGGTTATGGTGCATCTTACACACTTCGTGAGATGTTAACTATAAAATCTGATGATATACAAGGTAGATCAGCTACATATGATGCTATTGTTAAAGGTGAGAGGATAACTGATCCAAACACTCCTGCATCATTTAATGTACTTCTATCAAACCTTAGAGGTCTATGTATAGATGTTGGTTTTGAAAATGATGAAGGTAAGCATCTTGATATAGGATTAGATGTTGGTCATGTTGGTCAACATACAGAACAAATAAGTAGAGAAGATGAAGAATATGGATTGGATATAGAAGACGAAGATCATATTACAGAATTAGACAGTGTTACAACTGAAGAATAAAAATTATTAATCATTATTTAATACTTAAAAAAATAAAATAAATTATGGCAAATACAAGAAAAATTAGAACAAAATCTTCAGTTGATGATATCGATTCAATATCAATCAAATTAGCTTCACCAGAAAAGATCAGACAATGGTCAAGGGGTGAGGTTAAAAAACCAGAAACATTAAACTATAGAACAGGTCGTAGTGAGCGTGATGGTTTATTCTGTGAAAAGATTTTCGGTCCCGAAAAAGATTATGAATGTTATTGTGGAAAATATAAAGGTGTTAGATACAAAGGAATTGTTTGTGAAAAATGTGGTGTTGAAATAACAAAATCAATAGTAAGACGTGAGAGAATGGGTCATATAGAACTTTGTGTTCCTGTGTCACATATATGGTATTTGAAAAACATGCCATCAAGAATAGCTACTATACTTGGTATGCCCGCAGGTGATGTTGAAAAAGTTATATATTTCGCAGGTTATCTTATAACTAAGATTGATGAGAAAGAAATATCAAGATTACATCGTGAACTTGATGATGAATTCAAATCAAAAATGAAAACTATAGTTGATGAGAAGACTAAAGAGGCTTTACGTGATCTTTTGGCTACTACAAAAGCAGATATAGATCTTATACAAGTTGGAAAGGTTTTGGATGAAAATCAATATCATAAATTCTCATACAAATTCGGTTCTGCATTCGAAGCCGGCATAGGTGGTGAGGTTATATACAACATCTTGAAAGGTCTAAATATAAATGATTTATATAAAAAGTTAAATCAAGATCTTGAAAAAGCATCTTCTGTTGAAAAAGAAAAAATAATGAGAAGATTAGGTTTTATAAATGCTATGAGAAAATCAGGTGTTAGACCTGAATGGGCATTTATTAAAGCTTTACCTGTTATTCCAGCGGCACTTCGTCCCATGGTTGCACTTGATGGAGGTCGTCAAGCAACATCTGATATAAATGATCTTTACAGAAGAGTTATTAATAGAAATAATCGTTTGAAAAAACTTTATGATATAAAAGCCCCAGACGTTATTTTGAGAAATGAAAAAAGAATATTACAAGAAGCGGTTGATGCTTTACTTGATAATTCAATGAAGGGTAATAGTGCTGCTTCAGGTATGACTCCTGGTCAAAAGAGACCATTAAAATCAATAGCTGATAACCTAAAAGGTAAAAGAGGTATATTCCGTCAAAACCTTCTAGGTAAACGTGTGGACTATTCTGGTCGTTCAGTTATCGTTGTGGGTCCAGACTTAAATCTAAATCAATGTGGTTTACCAAAGCATATGGCTCTTGAATTGTTCAAACCATTCGTTATATCAGAGATACTAAAAAGAGAATTAGCTTTTAGTATCAAAGGCGCAAACAGAATGATAGAAGAACAAGAAGAAGTGGTATGGTCAATATTAGAGCAAATTATTAAAAATAAATATGTTCTATTAAACCGTGCTCCAACACTACATAGACTTTCTGTTCAAGCATTTCAACCTGTGCTTATAGAAGGTAATGCTATACAATTACACCCAATGGTTTGTTCTCCATTCAATGCTGACTTCGATGGTGATACTATGTCAGTTCACGTTCCACTTTCAGAAGAAGCTCAATATGAAGCTCATCATATAATGGCTTCTGATAAAAATATTTTGAAACCGGGTTCTGGTGATGCAACTATTACTAACAAGATGTTGGATATAGTGGTTGGATCATTCTGGGTTACTAAACTTGTTTCAGAAGAATTGGGTGCTGATAAATATTTTGAATCAATGGAAGCGGCTATAACAGCTCTGAACCATGGTGTGATAACATATAGAGCTCCTATAAAAGTTATAGCTCCTGATGAAGAAAAATATGGTGAATATAGAGGTAAATTATTTGAAACAACAGTAGGCCGTATCCTATTTAACAGATTATTGCCAAAAAGTATTTCATATATAAACCGCGAGGTTAATAAAAATGTAATGAACGGTATTATTGATGAGTTAATCAATAAAGAAGGTAGAAACTCTGTTGCTCCTATCATTGACTCTATCAAGAAGTTTGGATTTGGATTTGCTACAAAATCAGGTATCACATGGAGTATATCAGATATACAAATACCAGAAGATAAATATGCCGCATTGGAAGAAGCTCAAGTAAAAGCTGATAAAATTTATGAAGCCTACAATAATGGTTTATTATCTGAAATGGAAAAACATGTAAAGATAGTTCGTCTATGGCAAGCAGTACAAGGTCAAATAGAAAAGATGATCCCTGCAACACTTCCAACAAATGGTCCGGTTAATGATATGGTGCTCTCAGGTGCCCGTGGTTCTATTGGTAACATTAATCAGATGGTTGGTATTAAAGGTCTTATTGCTACAGCTCAAGGTACAACTATTGAACTTCCTATAAAGTCTTCATTCAAAGAAGGTCTTACACCTATTGAATATTTCGTATCAACTCACGGTGCTCGTAAAGGTATGACAGATACCGCTTTGAACACTGCTAAAGCTGGTTATTTGACTAGAAAATTATTCATCTTGGCTCAATCAGTTATAGTGACTGATAATGATTGTAAAACACATGACGGCATAGTTATAACTAAAAAAACAGCTTCAGGTATAGAAACAAACTTCAGTAAAAATATTTTCTCAAGAATATTAGCAGAAGATGTTGTAAATAAAGAAGGTGAAGTTATATTCAAGAAAGGTCATTTGATAAATAAAGATGATTCAAAAGCTATAGAAAAACTTGATATAGATCACGTCAAAGTTAGATCACCATTAACATGTAAAACAGAAAGAGGTGTATGTGCAAAATGTTATGGTTCAGATCTTTCAACAGGAGAGATTATAGATATAGGTGAATCAGTTGGTACAGTAGCGGCCCAAGCGATTGGTGAGCCAGGTACTCAGCTTACAATGCGTACTTTCCACGCCGGTGGTGTGGCTGTAGCAGGTGGAGATATTACAGCAGGTCTTCCACGTGTTGAAGAGTTGTTTGAAAATAGAACACCTAAGAATCCAGCAGCCATAGCCTCACATGATGGTGTTGTTACAGCGGTTATAGAAAAACCAAATGAAAAGATAATCAGGATATTACCAGACGTACCTCATAAGACTTCAAAGAAAAATGGTAGTGAATTAGAATTTTCTGTTCATCCTATGCGTATAGTTCAGGTTAAAGTTGGTCAACATGTAGCAAAAGGACAAATCATGACCGATGGTTCTGCTGACGTAAATGAATTATATGACTATGCAGGACGCGATGCTGCTCAATCATATATTATCGGTGAAGTTAAGAGAATATATGAGTTACAAGGAGATAATCTTTCACGTAAACATATAGAGATAGTTGTGAGAGAAATGTTCAATAGAATTGTTATAACAAACAAGGGTGATACTGAATTCTCAGAAGGTGATGTTGTTGAATCATTTGAATTCTTAAGAGTGAATAAAAAGATGGAGGAAAACAATATGATGCCAGCTAAAGGTAAAACAGTAATCATGGGTACTATGGAAGGTTCTCTAAACAGACAATCATTCTTAACAGCTGCTTCATTCCAAAACACAAACAGAATCTTGGTAAACGCCTCACTTAAAGGTCAACATGATCCACTTTACGGTATTATGGAGAACACTTTGATTGGTAGACTTATACCAGCAGGTACAGGTTTTGAAGGTAGTAAGAAGAATCAGGATATAGTTAGATTACAGGAAGAAATCAACGCTGAAATAGAAGCCGAAAATGATTCTGAAGACGCTGAAATATACAATATAAAAAGAAAAAATGTCTAGTTTAACTAGATGATAATTCTGCTAGAATAAAACTGTCCTTAGGCAATTGGCTTAGACACGCTAATAAGGGAGTCTGCAGTAGATATAGGCCGTGGTTTATATCTCAAGACACCCACCTAGAGTAAATCCTAGGTCCAATTCGCTTAAGGGCTTTGGTAGGGATCAATAGCTTTATTACAAAGTCATATTGGTCCTTGCCAAGGCAATGAAGATTAATGATAAAAAATTATTTTTCACAAGTTTAATAACTCTAATTATATTAATCATATTAGATACTGTATTTAAGATAAAAAGTTTTTATTATTTTTATCCAAATATAGATATTATAATGCATTTTATAGGTGGTTTTTCAATTACAACTTTATCTATAGCTATATTACATAGAATCAGAATGGCTAACAGCATAAATATATTATTAATGATATTTTTTGTTAGTGTGTTTTGGGAATATTTGGAATTTATAGTAGGTAGAAATATATATGTTAATATAAGTTTTTGGATAGATACTTCAGTTGATTTGCTTATGGATGCATTAGGTGGGATAATGGCTTATATATGTTTTTACAAGATACCGCTTCGAAAAAAGAATTTGCAAAGATAACATTTTGTGGGGGAGTCTCATCGGTTACCGGTGCAAATTTCTTGGTTGAGATTTACAAACAACAGGGCGTAAAAAGATTATTAGTTGATTGTGGTATGGAACAAGGTTCCGATAAAGCCAAGGTCTACAACAGATCTCCTTTTATATTTGACCCTAAAGAGATAGATATACTGTTGATTACACATGCTCATATGGACCATATAGGTCTTATACCAAAGCTTGTAAAGCATGGATTTAAGGGTGTTATATATAGTACTCCAGAGACCAGGGATTTATCCGTATATATGTTAGAGGATGCTTTAAAACTAATTACACAGGAAGCCGATCATGAAAAAGTTGAACCTATATATGAGGCAATAGATGTTAAAAACGCTTTTGATATGTGGAAAACAATACCATATCATAAAGATTTTGATTTATTTACTGAGTTAGATGTTAGTGTGTATTTAAAAGATGCTGGGCATATATTGGGATCATCTATGTTTGAAATACGTATACCTTTAAATAATAAACTTAGACGTTTTCTGTTTACAGGTGATCTTGGTAATAATCCAACACCTATTATAAAAGATACAGAACCTATAGGTGATGTAGATTATATAGTAATGGAAAGTGTATATGGCGATAGAAATCATGAAGATAGAGATACTAGATTTAAAAAATTACAATTAGCTATCGAAGATATAATACAAAAAAGAGGTGTATTACTTATACCAGCGTTTTCTTTGGAAAAAACTCAAGAGCTTATATATGAGATGAATAAGATGTTTGAAGATAGGATGGTTGCAGAAGTTCCTGTTTATTTGGATTCACCTCTGGCATCAAAGCTTATACCTATATATAAAAAGTATATTACTGATTACAATACAGAAGCTAAAAATAGAAAGAAAAAAGGTGATGATATATTGAATTTTAAAAATCTACGTATAACTCAATCAGCAGAAGAATCAAAGGCCTTAATACATAGTAGAAACCCAAAAATAATTATGGCCGGAAGTGGTATGTCTACCGGCGGTAGAATACAGCATCATGAATTAAATTATCTTGATGATAAAAACACAATATTATTGTTTATAGGTTTTCAGGCTCTTGGAACTTTGGGTCGAGAGATATATGATGGAGCAAAAGAAGTTAGTATATATAATCATAAAGTAAAAGTTAATTGTGAGATACGCAAAATAGATGGTTATTCAGGTCATAAAGACTCTGATCATTTACAAGAATTTGTGGCTACTGCTAATGATGGTTTAAAGAAAGTTTTTGTTACTATGGGTGAGACAAAGTCAGCATTATTTTTAGTTCAAAGACTTAGGGATTATTATGGAGTGGATGCTGTTCATCCAGAGCAAGGTGAGTCAATTATATTAGATTAATTTTTCAGATAAATGAATAATACAGAAATCAAAAATAGAATAGATGAGATCGAGAAACAGATGATAGAGCCTGATTTTTGGAATGATACCGTTAAAGCACAGGGTTTGATGAAAGAATTGCAAGATCTCAAGCAAGAATTAATTAAAAGTGATTTTTCATCTAATGATGCGATAATAAGTATTATTCCAGGGGCTGGTGGTGATGATAGTGAGGACTTTGCTGCAATGTTATTTAATATGTATTTTAAGTATGTCAAGAATAGGGGCTGGTCTATGTTTATAATTCATCAACATGATAATGATCATGGTGGTTATAAAAATATAACTTTCGAAATAAAAGGTAAAAATGCATATGGAACTTTGAAAAATGAATCAGGGGTGCATAGACTTGTTCGTATAAGTCCTTTCAATGCAAAAAGTTTGAGGCATACATCTTTTGCTTTAGTTGAAGTTATACCAAAAATAGATACTCAGGTGTCCGTTGATCTCAATGAGGCTGATCTGGATATATCTTTTGCACGTTCAGGTGGAGCAGGTGGTCAAAATGTAAATAAAAGAGAAACTGCAGTTCGCGTGGTTCACAAACCAACAGGTATATCAGTTCATGTAACAGAAGAGAGATCTCAGGCGCAAAATAAAGAAAGAGCAATAAACATGATAAAAGCAAAACTTTTAAAGAAAAGAGAAGATGATATGAAGTTAAAAGAAAAAGGTTTATCAACTACAGATACAGTTAGTATAGAGTGGGGAAATCAGATCAGGTCCTATGTAACTCATCCGTATAAGATGGTGAAAGATCATAGAACAGAATATGAGACTAGCGATGTTGAAGGTTTTTTGAATGGGGAGATAGGGGAGGCTTTGGAGATGGAGAAGGGGTTGTAAAAAATAAACCCCAACCCGAGCCTAAGCTCAAGAAGGG
>CAZUJN010000007.1:0-26141 GCA_964620475.1 uncultured Candidatus Saccharibacteria bacterium
TATTTTAACAAAGATTTCTTGTTAAATAATGGTAAAATCGATGTATTGTCTCCAGAAAGTAAAGGTGTATACATAATTAGTTCATCAAATATACCTTTGGTCTTGGACGTTTATGAACCTATGGCAAGGCAAAATGATTCAAATAATCAGACATTAATTCAGAGGGTTATAAAATGGACCAAAAATGTATTTAAATAGCTTTATTTTATAAAAAAACAGAGTTATAATGTATACATATATTATTAATAATAAAAATAAATTAAATAAAAAAATAAATCAATGAAAACAGGAATATTTGATAAAACAAGACTAATGGCAAATGTGCTCATGTTGATACTCGTGGGTATGAACATATTCTTTAGTATTCAATATACACAAGGTATGAAGAGAGATGATGAAAAACTTGCGGCAGAAACAGCTAAAACAGAAGAAAGAATTAAAATATCTAAATTTATGAAATTGTTTATAGATAAAGTTTTAGGTACAAGTGGAACAATATCTTTTGAGGATCGTGTAAAATTGGAGAATGATGTGAGATCATTGGGTGATCAAACTATAGTTGCACAGTGGGAAGCATTCGTGGCAAGTAAAGATTCTGATTCTGCTCAGAAAAATGCTGTATTGCTTATGAGTATGTTAATGAATAAGATGATTATATAATTTATTTTTGATTTATTAATAATTATTTTCTAATAAATAAAGAGCGCCCGAAATGGTGCTTTTTATATTGTGCGTGTCTATGGAGTGAAATTATCCGATCTTTGTTTATATAACGAAAATACACCCTAATGGGTGTATTTTTCATGTGCGTCCGGTAGGAATCGAACCTACGACCCTCTGCTTAAAAGGCAGGTGCTCTACCGACTGAGCTACGGACGCATGAACTTTTTATATATTTATGTATAATACACTATATGAATAAAAAAGTCCATATATTGCTACCTGATATTAGAAGCGCTTATAATGTTGGTTCCATTTTTAGATCAGCTGATTGTCTCGGTATAGATGCTATATATTTATATGGTACAACTCCTGTACCGGTTGATAGGTTTGGTAGATCCCATGCTGGTCCACAGAAGGAAATAGCTAAGACAGCCTTGGGTGCAGAGAAAACTATTTTTTGGGAAAAGATCGATAATATAAATAAGTTTTTAAAAGATAAAAAGAAAGATAATTTTACTGTAGTGTCTATAGAACAAGATGATAAATCTATATCAATAAATGAATTTATAAAAATTAAGAAAGATAAAAAGATTGAAAATTTATTAATAATATTTGGTAATGAAGTTGATGGAATAGGAAAGGATATATTAAAAAAATCAGATTACATTATCGAAATTCCTATGAAGGGTAATAAGGAATCTTTAAATGTGTCAGTTTGCGCTGGTTTAATTATGTACTTGCTTTAGAGCAAATTTTATTTTCTCTGAAAGAGATAAATCATGAGGTATATTTTGTATAGCCTCTTTAGCTTCATTGGCAGAATAGCCCATAGTTTTTAAGGCCTCAAACACATCAATGTTTTCATTTATGTTGCCCGATGAATTGTCGTTAAAATTAAATGCGATCTTGGGTAATTTATCTTTTAATTCCAAAACTATTTTTTCTGCTATTTTCTTACCTATACCAGATATCTGTGTTAGATAATTTACATTATTTTTTATAACATTTTCATATAATATTTGAGCACCGGAAAGATTCAATATTTGTAATGCAGACTTCGGTCCTATTCCTGATATAGACGTTAATTGCTCAAACATCATTTTATCTGATATATCGATAAATCCATACAATTCAAACGCATCTTCTTTTATATGACTGTATATGTGTAATTCTATGTCTTGATTAATGGATAATCTCTCCAATTCGTTTTTATCTAATTGTACCTCATATCCAACTCCTGTATTTGTGATAACGCAAATACTTTTAGGATTTATTAATTTAACTTTTCCAATCAAATATGAAATCATGTTATTGGGTTTTGTTTGTTGTTGTGGCTGTCTTTGGATCTATAAATACAACACCTGTATTTATTATTAAATCTTTCTTTATAGAATATATATGAGCTATGCGATTTTTATAAAATATAATTAGATAGTCTCCGATCTCTGCATCTTTAAAAAATGGATCGTCCATTTTATTTGTTATTTTTCTAATATCTATTTGCTCGTCTTTTGGCAACACCATGTGTTTAGACAATTCTTTCTTTACCATCTCTGCTTCTTTCTTTGCCTGTGCATTAGGATCCTTTTGTCCTGATGGTACAAAGATGAGAACAAGTATACCGACGATTATTATGATAAAAGTTATAAGATAAAATGGTTTGATTTCTCTTATTAATCTAAAAATCTTTTTGATCTTGTTTCTTTTTGGTTTTGTAATTTGGGTGTCATCTTCCAATACTGGTGTTATATCTATGTCTTCTGCTATATTTTCAGGTTCTTGTTCTATGTCTAATTTTTTAACTTTCTTTTTAGTTGGTTTTTCGTTTATATTAATAATATCTGACATTAACTTTTGATTTAGAGAATTTGCAGGTTTAATATCTTGTATTGATCTTTTTTTATCCATAATTATAAATTATAAATGTTTATACTATATATATCAACATAATAGTTCTTGTTTCGAGGTAGATTGCTATATATAAGAAAATATGATACAGTGTATGTCAACATGTACTCAAAAAAATCAATAAAGTCCGATAACTCATTTAGAGCTTCTAATAAAGGTAAATTTGTAAAAGCAAAAAGTTCTACAAGAGACAATGGATACAATAAAAATAGTTTTAATACACACACAAGTAGAGCCAAAAAAACAAATTCAACCTATGATACAGCATCTAGAGGAGGAAAAGATTTTGGAGGTTTTTCTGATAGAATAAGACGCCCTAATACAAGATCATCATTTAGTGAAGACAACACAGCGGCCCATTCAAGACCAAGAAGATCTTTTGGTGGTGATAGAGGTGGATATGGTCATCGTCCTACTTTTGGATCAAGACCAGTATCTAGATTTGGTGGTAATAATAGGGTAGGAGGAAATAGATTTGGCGGTAGCAAGAGAAGAGATGGCCGTCAATCAGAGCGCATAGACTATTCTAAATTTATAAATAAACCTAAAAAAGGTGAGTCAGAGGTAAAGGCAAAAGTTATAGAGGTAAAACATAAATTTGCTGATTTTAAATTTGACGATATGATAATGGAAAACCTTAATAAAAAGGGTTATGAGATTCCAACTCCTATACAAGATCAAACAATAATGCATGCCCTTAAAGGACAAGATGTTCTAGGTTTAGCTAACACAGGTTCAGGTAAAACAGCGGCTTTCTTATTGCCTTTAATACAAAAAGTTGTTAAAGATAAAAATCAAAAAGTTATGATTATAGCACCAACAAGAGAGTTGGCTATGCAAATCAATAAAGAGTTTCAAGAATTTGCACAGGGTTTGAAAATATTCTCAACAGTTTGTGTTGGAGGTATGCCTATATTTAGACAAATACAAAATTTAAGATTGGTGAATCATTTTATCATTGGTACTCCTGGTCGTATAAAAGATTTAGCTCATAGAAGATGTATTGATTATAGTCAATTTGCATCAATAGTTTTGGATGAGGTTGATCATATGTTGGATATGGGATTCATAGATGATATTACAGAGATACTAAAAGGATTGGATCCAGAAAGACAATCATTATTCTTCTCTGCGACTATGCCACCGAGAATAAAGACTCTTGTACAAAAATTTCAAAAAGATCCGTTTACCATAGATATAACGGTTCCAGGTTCAACAAAATCAGTAGAGCAAGATATTATAAAGGTGGATAGAAGAGAAAAGTTTGATACCTTAGTTAAACTTCTTGAAAAAGAAAAGGCTACAAAGACTATTATATTCGTCGAAACAAAAAGAGAAGTTGAAGAGGTTGCGGATAGATTAAAAGCTGCAGGTCTTATGGTAGGTTATTTGCATGGTGATAAAAGACAAAGAGAAAGAGCTAGAACTTTAGAGCATTTCAAAACAAGTATATTAAATGTTTTGGTTGCAACTGATGTAGCTGCTCGAGGTATAGATGTTAAAGACATATCTCATGTTATAAATTATACAGTTCCACAGACACATGATGATTATGTTCACCGTGTTGGTCGTGCAGGTCGTGCAGGTAGAACCGGAAAAGCATTTACTTTTGTAGATTAATCAATGTGCTATAGAAAATAATTCTATGTATAAATCACTGGAGAAATTCTTCAGTGATTTTTGACATGATAATAATGTTCCGCCCGTTGTGGATACATCGTCTATTATTACAATTTTTGTATTATGTAAATATTTCTTAAATTTATCTTTAATACAATATCTATCAAAATTAGATAATCTAGATTTTCTATTATTTTTTATATGTCTAGCTCCATTGTTTTTTAAGTAATTTATATCTATGATGAATAAATCTCTGAAATATATACAACCGTTATGGGATTTTATATTGAAATAATCATTTATATAAATAGATGCCAATTTTAATAGATTATTCATACTGTCTACGTTTTTTTCTTTTTTGTGATACATGGTTGATGGTGGTGAAGTAAATAAGATGTCTGTGTTAGGGTTGTGTAATATGCTATATATACAAATGTCTATAAGTATGTCTAATAAAAGTTTATTATATCTACTATTTTCAAACTTATAATCCGCTATGATCTCTTTTATGTTTTTATCTTTATATGAGACTAGATAATGTATGGGTAAGATGGTCTCATGCTCGTTTGTAGTGGTAATATTTTTATTCATCATTCGTCTCTTTATAGCAAAATATCTATAAAATAATGATAAAGAAAATATAATCCTTTCTTAAATTTTTGATAAAAACCCATTATGTTGTATAATTTAACTAAGCATGTCTTTTTTTACTAGTAAATTATTTTCACAACCAGATAATAGCGTGATCGGTATAGATATAGGATCATCTTCTTTGAAAATTGTTCAGGTTAAAAAAGAGAGAGGTAGAGCAGTTTTGCAAACATATGGTGAATTAGGTTTAGGTCCGTATAGTAAATTATCTATTGGTCAAATAGCAGCTTTAAATCCAGAGCAATATGCCAGTATAATTTTAGATTTGTTGAAAGAGGCCAATATAAGTTCAACAAAAGGTGGTCTGGCTATACCTTTAAAGCTGAGTTTGATAAATGTCATAGATATACCAAAGGTAGAAGAGAGAGATCAGAGAAATGTTATAGAACTTGAGGCTAGAAAATATATACCTGTTTCTATATCAGAAGTGACATTAGATTATTCGATTATACCTCAATTGGAAGATGCTAGTTTAGAGTTTATAGAACCAGATGATGATGCAAAAGCCCAAGAGGAAGAATTAAAGAAAAGACAAAAAGTTTTATTGGTGGCTATACATAATCAAGTTTTAAATAATTATTCAAAAATTGTTCAAGACTCGAAGCTGAATATACAATTTTTTGAAGTAGAAGCTTTTGCCACAGCTCGTGCTTGTCTTGGTGGTGAAAGAGCCCCTGTTATGATAGTTGATATGGGTGCTTCCTCTGTGAAGATATATATAATAGATAATGGTATTTTATTATCATCTCACACTATAAATAGAGGTGGTCAAGAAATGACTTTCTCTATATCTAAAGGTTTGGGTGTTCCTTTTGATCACGCGGAGCATTTAAAAAGATCTTTAGGTAAAACAAATATAGCAGAAGAGGAGAAGATAAGGGAATTGGTTAATATGCATGAGGAATATATATTGTCCGAATTAAAAACTGTATTGACTGTATTTCAAAAAAATAAGAATGAGACAATCTCAAAAATCATATTAACAGGAGGAGCTTCTCTTTTGGATGGTTTTGCTGATAAGATTCAGAAAAATTTTTCATGTGAATTGGAAATTTCAAATCCATTTTCAAAATTAGAGGCACCTGTTTCTCTGCAAGAGACATTAAAAGTTACTGGAGCTACTTTTGCTACTGCAATAGGACTTGCTTTACGTGCATTGCAAGATTGATTTTGATATAATTATTATAAATATGGAAACAAGATTTCAAACAACTTCATTCATACCAAAAGCATCATTGGATAACGTGGTTGATGATAAAGGTAAAATACAAAGAAGCACAGGATCTTCTTCAGGAAGTTCTAGTTTTGTTCTGTTGATATCATTCTTTATTTTTATCTGTAGTATGGTGTCTGGTGGTATTATATTTTCTCTAAATAAAATAGATGTAGCTCGTAAAGCTTCAGCCACAGCTTCTTTGGCCGCCTCACAAAAAAGTATTAATAAAGACACTATAGAGGAGATAAAGTCTTTGAACAACAGATTGGCTGTTATTAAATCATTATTAAACAGACATGTCGCCGTGTCTGTTATATTTGATCAATTGGCTCAAAATACAATAAAACAAGTATCATTTTCTTCCTTTGATTTAAAGAGAAAGAGTGATAATACTTATGCTTTAAATTTAAAAGCTAATGGTATAGGTTATACTTCTATAGTGGCTCAAGACAATCAGTTTACATCTGGTCAGGCCCAAAAGTTTTTTAAGAATACTTTGATTACTGATTTCGTAAAAACAAAAGGTCAAGATATGACAACATTCGGTATCAGCACAAATATTTCAGCTAATTCCATAAGTTATTCTGAGATTATAAATAATCTAAATACAACTCGTTAATTATGAAAGCAATTATTTCAATAATATTAATAGCCGCTTCAATAGCATTTTTTGTATTTTTTACTAAACCACAATGGACAGAACTGAAGGCAAACAGACTTGAAGTTGAAAAACTTAATATAGCTCAAGAAAATGCAAAAAAACTTAAAGCTAGAATAGATGGTCTGTCAAAAATCAGAAGTAGCATAACAGATCAAGATCATGAAAAGATAAAAAAAATGATTCCTGATAATGTTGAGAATGTAAAATTGATAATAGATTTTGATAACATGCTTCAAGATTTAGTGGCTCAAAATAAAACAGAAGCATTATATAAATCAGCAGGGGACACAGGCAAGATATCTATAGACAACCCTAAGATAACTCAAGGAACTACTGTATTAGATGGTACATTTGATGCCACTCAATTAGGTGTAGCAGATTTTAGTTTTAGTGTATCTCTAACTTATCAAGATTTTCTGGATTTCCTAAGAAGAATAGAAAATTCTACACGTGTATTCGATGTTGAATCAATATCTTTTTCAGCACCTAATGCTTCAGGGGTTAAAGATCCGAATAATATAGTTTATACATTTAACATAGCTTTAAAAACATACTGGTTAAAAAGTAAATAAAAAATAAATATATGAATATGAACATAATGAGTCACAAAAAAACAATATTAATCCTAGTCCTAATAATAGGTGTTTTCTTTGCTTATTGGTTCTTGTTTTTATCAAAGAAAGATGCACAACAATCTTTAGGTCAAGGGTCTAATACAAATGTAAAAGCACAAGGTGCCAACACATCACAATATGATAAAGATTTTGTTTCTAGTTTGCTTGGTTTAAGTTCTGTAAATCTTGATATATCTATACTTCAATCCAAGGTTTATCAAGCCTTGAATTATCCAACAACGCCATTTGTTGTTAATTATTCTATGGAGTCAGGACGTAATAACCCATTCTTACCTATAGGTTTTGAGGGTAACTCTGTGATACAGCAGGCTCCTACACAACAGACTGTGCCTGCTGCAAATGTAAATACATCTAGTACAACAACTCAAACGCCACCTGCAACTACAAATCCAGAGCCTACTGTAAAACCAACACCTAAGAAGTTTTAATAATTAAAAATGAGTTATATTAATTTATTAATAAAAAATAATATAATAGATCAAGATACAGCAACTGTATTAGAGAAAAAGGCTGAGGAAACCAATCAGTCTCTTGATACTGTGTTACGTGACTATGGTGTAAAAAGTGTAGATATTCTGAAAGCAAAGTCAGAATATTTAAATATAGAACCTTATTATATAGGTGATAAAGATATACCATTTGAGATTCTAAATTATATTCCGGAGGATTCAGCGAGACATTATAAAATAATTCCTTTAAATATTAATAATAGTGTTTTAAATGTCGGTATATATGATCCAGATAACATACAAGCTATAGATGCGTTAAATTTTATAGCTTCTAAAAATGGAATAACATATAAATTATTTTTAATTTCTGAAGAGGATTTTAATAGAGCTTTGGGTATGTATAAGGGTTTAACAGGGGAGGTGCATGAGGCTTTAACTAGTTTTGAAAAAGAGTTTGGTGATTTAGATGAAGATCTCGATAGCATGGTTTTGAAGAATCCGGAGAATAAGACTGAGACTCATATTATAGAAGATGCCCCAGTAAAGAAAATAGTTGCAACAATAATACGTTATGCTATAGAAGGGGGTGTATCTGATATACACATAGAACCAATGAAGGATAAAGTCAGAGTACGTTATCGTGTTGATGGTATTTTAAATACCAGTATAGAATTACCAAAAAATGTTATTGAAGCATTAGTTGCTCGTATTAAGATTCTTTCAGAAATGAAGTTGGATGAAAAACGTAAGCCACAAGATGGACGTTTTTCAGCTCATGCAGAAGGTAGAAAGATAGATTTTCGTGTATCTACATTTCCAACATATTTTGGTGAAAAAGTGGTGATGAGAATCTTGGATCAAGATAAGGGTGTGCAAAAGCTTGATACTTTAGATCTTCAACCTGAACAGTTGGAGATGTTAAGAAAAGCTTTAAATGCCCCTCATGGATTGGTTCTTATATCAGGCCCAACCGGTTCAGGTAAGACAACTACCTTGTATTCTATGTTGATGGAATTAGATAGAGATACTCAAAACGTTTTGTCATTGGAAGATCCTATAGAATATAATATGGAAGGTATTAGTCAGTCTCAGGTTCATGCGGAGATAGGTTATACTTTCGCCTCAGGTCTTCGTACAACACTTCGTCAGGACCCGGATATTATCATGGTGGGTGAGATTCGTGATAAAGAAACAGCTCAGCTTGCTATACAGGCCGCTCTAACTGGTCACCTTGTTTTATCAACAATACACACCAACACTGCCATTGGTATAATTCCTCGTCTTATAGATATGGGTATAGACCCTTATCTTATTGCACCAACTTTAATATTAGGTATGGCTCAGAGACTTGTTGGTCGTGCTGAACCAACCGCCACAGAAGAAGTTCCTGTATCTGATAGTATTAAGTCAATGATAGAGCATCAATTCTCTGATTTACCAGAACAATATAAAAAGAGTATACCAGAAATAAAAAGTATAAGAACTGTAAAACCAACACCAGAATGTCCTAAAGGTATAAAAGGAAGAATGGCTGTTTTTGAGATGTATGAGATGGATAAGAAACTTGAGTCTATAGTTTTGCAAAAACCAACAGATGAGCAACTGTATGATTATTTAAGAAAAGAGAAGGGTATGTTATCGATGAAAGAAGATGCTATAATTAAAGCATTGAAAAAGAGTATTCCTTTTGAGGAAGTAAATAATTTATAATATTTTAATATAAAAAAATGAAAGAACCCAAAGATATAAAAGTAATGATTGTTGATGATGATTCATTTATACTTAACATGTATAAGATTAAGTTTACTAAAGAAGGATTTGTTCCAACATTGGCCACTAACGGTAAAGAAGCATTAGATATAGTTAGAGGAGGTTTTGTTCCAGATGTTCTATTTGTAGATTTAATTATGCCTATTATGGGTGGTATGGAATTTTTACAAACAATTAGAGCAGAAAAATTATTAGAAAATACTCCTATAATAGTTCTGACGAATCAGTCTCAGGTTTCAGATATTGATGCCGCTAAAAACCTAGGAGTAAGATCATATATAGTAAAAGCTACGACTATACCATCTGAGATAGTGGATGAAGTAAGAAAATTATTCAATATGAAATAATTTTAAAAAAATAAAAAATATGAATCACGAAGAAGAATTAAATAAATTATTAGATACCACAATAACAGAATCAGCTTCAGATTTACATTTGTCTGAGGGTAGATATCCCACAATTCGTGTTAATAGTCAGCTTATACCGATAGTATCTTCTAATATATTAACTCATGATGATATAAGACAATTTATTTCTTTAATGACAAAAGGTCTGAGAAAACCTTTTGATGAGAATTCTATGGAAGAATTGGATTTCTCTTATAAATATAAAGATAAAGCCAGGTTTAGAGGTAATGCATATAGACAACAAGGTTTTCTATCTATTTCTTTAAGGTTGATTCCTAATCAGATTAGAACTATATCAGAATTAAATTTACCTGTAGAACTTGAACAATTTGCTCATAAGAAACAAGGATTCTTTTTGGTTGTTGGTCCCGTGGGTCAAGGAAAAAGTACGACATTAGCTGCTATTATAGAATCAATAAATAAAGAAAGGGCCGAACATATAATAACAATAGAGGATCCTATAGAATATGTTTATGAACAGAAAAAATCAATCATAGATCAGAGGGAGGTTGGTATAGATACAGAAACATTTGAGGCTGGTTTAATATCAGCACTACGTCAGGATGTTAATGTTATATTGGTTGGCGAGATGAGAGATAAAGAAACTATGCAAGCAGCTGTAACTGCAGCTGAGACAGGTCATCTTGTTTTATCTACACTTCATACAAATAATGCTGCCCAAACAGTTGATCGTATTATAGATACATTTCCAGCAAATCAACAGGATCAAATACGTTTACAACTTTCAAATGCTTTAGCTGGAGTTTTGTCCCAAAGACTTGTTCCTAGGATTTCTGGTGGGCTTATACCTGTATTTGAACTTATGATTACAAATAATGCTGTTCAAAACTTAATAAGAGAAAAAAGAACACATGAAATTAATACTGTTATAGAGACAGGTTCTCATGACGGTATGATTGATATGAATAGATGTTTAGCTGAATTAGTACAACGTGGGGAAATATCTTTAGAGGATGCTTATGCTCATAGTTTGAATCCAAAATTATTACAAAAATTATTGTAATTTTTCTTCCTTTCAAAATAAAAAATGCTATAATTAAAGCATGATATTTTCATATAAAGCGGTTGATCAACAAAATGTACCAGTGTCAGGTACCATAGAGACCACTAATAAAGAATTGGCTATAAGTTCTTTGCAAAAAAGAGGTTATACTATTTTATCTATAGCTCAAGCGGGTGATAATACTAGTATTTTTAATAAAAAATTTACAATATTCGGAGGTATAAAAAATAAAGATGTTGTTATTCTGTCAAAGCAGATGTCAACATTATTTACTGCACAGGTATCGGCACTTCGTATATTTCAATTACTATCAGCCGAGATGGAGAAACCTGCACTTCGAGATGTTTTGGTAGGTATATCTGATGATATACAAACAGGATCTTCTATTTCAACAGCCTTGTCTAAATACCCTAAAGTATTCAATAATTTTTATGTAAATATGGTTAAGGCAGGTGAAGAGTCGGGTAAACTTGATCAGACTTTTGAATATCTTTCAGATTATATGGAAAGAAATTATGAGGTTACATCAAAAGTTAAAAATGCCTTGATATATCCTGCTTTCGTGATAACAACTTTCGTGGCTGTTATGGTTTTAATGCTTACTGTTGTTATACCTAAGATATCGTCTATTATTATTGATTCAGGACAGGAGATACCTGTATATACGAAGATAGTTATAGCGGCAAGTAATTTTTTGCTAGATTTTGGGCCAATATTTTTATTGATAATAGTGGTTGGTGGTTTTTTCGGTATTAAATATATGTTGTCCGATAAAGGTAAAGTATTTATGTCACATATAAAATTACAAATACCTTATATATCAAACCTTTATAAAAAATTATATTTGTCACGTATATCCGATAACATGAATACTATGTTAACTTCAGGTATACCTATGATAAAGGCATTGGAGTTAACTTCATCTGTGGTAGACAACAGTATATATGAAAATATGATGGTTAAGGTTATAGAAGACGTTAGATCAGGTTTTGCTCTTTCAGACGCTTTCGGTAAACACCCTCAGATGCCAGGAATATTGGTTGCTATGACACGTGTTGGTGAAGAGACCGGTGAAGTTGGTGAGATATTAAAGACTTTGGCTAGATTTTATCAGAAAGAGGTTATGAATGCTGTTGATACTTTGGTTGACTTGATTGAACCTATGATGATTGTGTTGCTAGGTCTTGGAGTAGGATTCTTATTGGCTTCTGTTCTTATACCTATATATAACATATCTTCAAGTATGTAAAATTAAAAAAATAAATGAAGAAATTTTTAAAAAAATATCAAGAACATATATATACAGGGTTTACTCTTGTAGAATTGATGATAGTTATAGCTATAATTGCAATAATAAGTGCTTTAACTTTATTTAATAATGCTAAGTTAAATAGTTCAGTTTTACTTTCAAATACTGCTTATGAAATAGGTTTGATAGTTAGAGATGCACAAATATCAGGCCTAGGTGCCAAGGTTTCAAATATAAACGATAATGGTAATATTGTTGCCACAACATCAAATCAGGGTATCTACATAGATATAGATAAATTGGAGCAAATCATATTTTTTTCTGATAAAATTATGAATAATAAATTTGATGATCAATCAGAAATTAATCAAATATATAATATAGAAAATAAACGTGCGGGTAAAATATTGAGTGTGTGTTACTTAACTGGTGATGTTAACACTTCTGGTAGTTGTAATACATCAAATTTGTTTAAATTAAATATTATCTTTAAAAGACCGAACCCGGAGGCATATTTCTTTTATGATAATGGTAGTCCAGATGTTGTAGAACATAAGACAGGATTTATTGTAATCAATATAGGCTTTGATGGTGGAGAATGTCGTTCTATAATAGTATATAAGACTGGTGCAGTACAAATAGATAAAAGTTATTGTCAATAATAAAATAAATGTTAAAGAACAATGTAAAAAATGAAAAAGGATTTACTTTAGTGGAGACATTAGTTTCTTTGTCATTATTTTCTGTTGTCTTACTGATAACTGGAGGTGTGATAGTTTCTATTATAGGTATAAACAGAAAAAATCAGGCAATAAGTTCTGTTGTAAGTAATTTAAATTATTCCATAGATAGTATGATACGTGATATAAAGACTGGTTATGCTTATAGATGTGATTATAAGGGTATTAACACTGTTGATGAAGTTAAAAAGACCTTAGGTGTTAGTAAAAAATGTGATCATAGTTTAACTTTGATATCTACAATATCAGGAACAGATACTGTTGTTAAATATGAATTAATACCATCTCCAGATAACAATAACTATATACAAAAAACTACATATAATATACCGGCAGAATCTATACCAGCTCAATATGCTATAACTGATAAGGTGAATGTAAATATAGATAAATTAGTTTTTGATGTAAAAATACCAGCAGCTCTGGATCAAAAAAATCAACTCAGTTTATACGGTCAACCATCCGTTTTTGTTGTGATAAAAGGTGAGTCTGGTGCAGAAAATGTTGAATCATCATCATTTTTCGTTCAAACTCTTGTATCACAAAGATTACCAAACTTAACTAATTTTAATACAGATTAAAATATGTTGAAATTAATTACAAAAAATAAAAAGGGTTTTACTTTATTGGAGTCATTGATTTCTATTTTTATTCTAACTTTGGCAATAACTGGACCTATATATATATCTTCTTTTTCTCTTAGAAACACTATAAGCAGTAGGGATAATATAGCCGCACAGTATTTAGCTGAAGAAGTTATAGAGGTGATAAAAAATAGAAGGGATCAGAATTTGCTCAATAATAAGACTTGGTTATCTGATATAACCGGTGGTGCATCATGTATAGATGATGCGAATAATCCGACGGGGGTTAGATGTGTTATGAATAGAACTGTAGATGAATATGATTTTGCAAGTTGTAATGGAAATTGTGATGCTATGAACTTCTCATCATCTAGTGATGTGATATATGGTTTTGAAGATCCTTCAGTTACAGATAAATCTAAATTTGTTAGAGAGTTTTATTTAGAGAAAGGGGAGCTTGATCCATCAGCACCGAACACCACACCTTCAAAAGAGATTAAGTTGATAGTAAACATAAAGTGGCTTGAAAGAGGGCAAATCAGAACATATTCATTAACCGAAAGATTGTATAACATTAATTATGTAGATTATTTCTTAAATTAATATGTTAAAAATATTTAGAAAATACAAAAAAATAATCTTATCAAAGAACAAAAAAGGTGTCTCATTGGTTATTGCTATTACCACTATGACATTACTTTTGTCTGTATCTTTATCTATATCAAATATAGTATTAAGACAAATAAAAATAAATACTCTTACTAATAATTCTAAGCCGGCTTTTTTTATAGCTGACTCTGCTATGGAATGTGCTATGTATTATGATACTGCCAGTACAACAGATACCATTATAAATGGAGTTAATATAAACTCTGATTTTAATACAGCTATATTTGGCTCTAGCACAAAAGAGACTTTTGAGAGTATAGTAAAATGCGGTAAAGGGATAAAATTTATAGATAAGACATATAATGGATTGAAGATCACGACAAATTTTGATATAGATTATGGTGATTATTGTGCAAAAGTTAATGTTTTGAGAGAGGATGTTAGGACATCTATTACGGCTAGAGGATATAATACAAAGATGAATTCATCTGGTTGTGACCTTACAAATGTTGACTCCCGTCGTGTGGTTGAGAGAGGTTTAACTATTACATATTAATGATATAGTATATACATGAGTGAATCCGTACTAAAGAGAATACAGAAGCTCCGAGAGCTTATAAATCATTATAGATATCAATATCATGTTATGGATGTTGAAGAGATTTCTCCTGAAGCCTTGGATTCATTGAAAAAAGAATTAGTAGAATTAGAAGGAAAATACCCTGAATATTTTGACATAAACTCACCAACACAAAGAGTTGCAGGTAAGCCACTGGATAAATTTAAGAAAGTGACACATAAAGTCAGACAGTGGTCTTTTGCTGATGCTTTTAGTGAGAATGATATAAAAGATTTTAATGAAAGATTAAATCGTTTTCTAAAGAGAGATTTAGATACAGATATAGAATATGTTTGCGAATTAAAAATAGATGGATTAAAAGTTGTCTTAGAATATAAAGACGGTGAATTAGTTCAAGCCGCAACAAGAGGTGATGGCGTTATTGGTGAAGATGTTACTCATAATATACGCACTATAGAATCTATCCCGTTAAAATTGAAAAATAAAATAGATATTATTGTTGAAGGAGAGGTTTGGTTGAGTAAAAGTAATTTTGAAAAATTAAATAAAATTCAAGAAAAAAACGGAGAAGCTTTGTTCGCTAATCCAAGAAATATAGCGGCAGGTTCTATAAGACAGCTTGATCCAAAGGTATCGGCATCAAGAAAATTAGATGTATTTATTTATGATATATCTTTATTGAATGTTAAAAATGAGAATATTTCTACACCACAAACTCAAGAAGAAGAATTAAAACTTTTGCAAAAACTTGGATTTAAAGTTAATGATCATTTCAAGAAAGTCTCTAATGTAAATGAGGTTATAAAATTTTGGCATCATTGGCAAAATGTTTATAAAAAACAAGATTATATGATTGATGGTGTAGTAGTTAAAACTAATGATATAAAGTTGCAACAAGAATTGGGGTATACAGGTAAAACTCCACGTTTCGGTATAGCCTTTAAGTTTCCTACAGAACAAGTAACTACAGAAGTGTTAGATATTAAACTTCAGGTCGGTAGAACAGGTGTTATAACTCCAGTGGCTATACTTAAACCCGTATCAGTTCTAGGTTCAATTGTATCTCGCGCCACACTTCATAATGAAGACGAGATTGAGAGACTTGATATAAGAATAGGTGATACTGTTATATTACAAAAATCAGGTGATGTTATACCTGATATTATTCAAGTATTAAAAGATTTACGTCCAGAAAAATCAAGACCTTTTAAATTTCCTAAAAAAGTTGACGGTTGCGGAGGCGATGGTTCTATAGAAAGAATACCTGGTCAGGCGGCATACAGATGTGTGATATTAGATTCAGAACAATTAACAAAGAGAAAACTTTATCATTTTGTATCTAAAAAATGTTTAGATATAGACGGACTTGGTCCAAAGCAAATAGATTTGTTTATGGAAAATGATTTGATATCTGATTTCACAGATATATTCACTTTGAAAAAAGGTGATATAGAAATACTTCCACGCATGGGTGAAAAGTCAGCACAAAATATAATAGACTCTATAGAACATGCAAAAAATACTGATATGTATAGATTGTTATTTGCTTTATCTATTCCTCAAGTAGGTGAAGAAACCGCACGTGATATAGCAGAGGTTTGTGATTATGATTTTGGAAAATTAAGACAGATGAGTTTAAGTGATTTTGAAAATATATATGGAATAGGAGAAGTGGTTGCAAAAAATATTTATGATTGGTTTAAGGAAGAGAAGAATAATATTTTATTGGATAAATTATTAGAATTTATAAAAATAAAAAAGCCGATTAAAGGTGAAAAGAAAAATGAATTTTTTAATGGAAAGAGTTTTGTCTTGACAGGCAGTTTGACAAAATATTCTAGAGATGAGGCGGGGGAGATAATAAGAAAGCTTGGTGGAAATATTGTTGGTAGTGTATCTAAGAAGACAGATTATGTTTTAGCCGGAGAAAATGCAGGAAGTAAGTTAGATAGGGCTAATGAGCTAGGCGTGACTATCTTGAGTGAGGAAGAGTTTGACGAGAAGGTGGGTTAGGGGTATAAATATTGGGTTAAACCTAATAACAATATGACACGTAACCCTTATCCTAATTTCCGTGGTGATTATGCTGCACAACTTCATGCACTGCATTATCCGTCTTTCATTCAGGACTTAGTCTATCATGAACATGATGAGGAGTCGGGTCCAAAATCAGAATCATTGATTTGGCAGCATCCACTGATTGGATCTGATCAACGTCTGACCGGTCACGATATTCATCGATACTTACTCGATCACGGTATGTTCGATAGAACTGTTTCTTTTCACAATCTCCGTCACCATGAAGTCTTTCCCAAGACAATACCCGAACACTGGTATGGATATTCTTATATCCTTGGATGGAAAGGTGTCGGCATCGACAAAAATGGTGATTGGTGGGTACCGGCACTATATATGAAGACTAGGCCAACACCGAAAATCCACTGGATACTCTTATCGATGGTCACCAATGCTGGTGAGGCAACTTTGATTGAACACGAAGACTGAGTCTCGCTTTACCCTCTCACGCCCCTGGTCCTTCACCGGACCCGGGGTTTTTTATATACACATGTTATGCTAAACTCATATTTATATGACACAGATACAAGAATCAGATATTAAAAATATAGCCTCTCTGGCTCGTATTAGTTTAACAGATGCTGAAACAGCCAAATTCACCAAAGACCTACAATCCATAATAGGTTTTATAGATATGGTTAATGACACACAAATATCTGATGATTTATTGAAACAAGAAGGATTTGCTCCAACAAATAAAACCCGTGAAGATGAAGAGGTTTCAAATGATTATATGACTCCACAAGAGATTATAGATAAAGCACCTAATCATCAAGATAATGCTGTGAAAGTTAAAAAGATTATAGGTGGCGATAGTGAATAATATAAATAAAATTATGGTAAAAAATATACAAGAATTTCATCAATTATTAATAGAGAAAAAAATAACTGCAACATCTTTAGTTTCAGAATATTTAGAAAATATTAAAAATAAAAATACAGAAATAAATGCTGTATTGGAAGTTTTTAATGATGCATTAGATTTTGCAAAAAAAGCTGATCAAGAATTGGAGGGTAAATCAGAAGATGAAATAAAAAATATTCTATCTTCAAAAAAACTTTTCGGTGTACCTATGATCTTTAAAGACAATATTTTAATAAAAGGAAAGGCAGCAGGCGCTTCATCAAAGATTTTAGAGAACTATATAGCAACTTATGATTCTACTGTTACAAAAAAATTAAAAGATGCAGGTGCTATATTTTTAGGTCGTGCAAATATGGATGAATTCGCTATGGGTGGATCAACAGAAAACTCTGCTTATGGAGTAACAAAAAATCCTTTGAATACAGCTTATGTTGCCGGAGGTTCATCAGGTGGATCAGCCGCTTCAGTTTCAGGTGATATGTGTTTGGTGTCACTTGGATCAGATACTGGTGGTTCTATACGTCAACCTGCATCATATAATGGTGTTTATGGATTGAAACCTACTTATGGTTCAGTATCACGTCATGGACTTATGGCTATGGCATCATCTTTTGATGTTATAGGTCCATTCGCAAAAGATGTTGAGGATATAGAAAAAGTTTTTGATATTATAAAAGGTAAAGATGAATTAGACAGTACAACTCATGATATAGGTTTATCAACAAAAAAAGATAAATTAAAAGTTGGTGTACCTAGAGAATTTATTTTTACAGAAGGTGTATCTGATGATGTAAAGAAAAGTATAGAAAATACTATAGAAAATCTTAAATCAAAAGGAATAGAAGTAGTTGATATATCAGTACCACTTTTAAAAGAAGCTTTAGCGCTCTATTATATATTAGTTCCAGCAGAAGTATCTTCAAATATGGCTAGATATGATGGTGTAAGATATGGAGGGCATGTAGATACAAAAGATGGTATAGAAGACTATTTGCAGACTCGTGGTCAACTTTTAGGTCCTGAAGTGAAGAGAAGGATTATCTTGGGTACATATATATTGTCAGCTGGTTATCATGATGCTTATTATAAAAAAGCTCTTATACTTAGAGAGAGATTAACCAAAGATATACAAGATAAATTCAAAGATATAGATGCTATACTTACACCAACAACTCCAGATACAGCCTTTAAGGTAGGAGAAAAGATAAGTGATCCTTTGACTTTATATTTAGCTGATATATTCACAGTTTCAGCCAACTTGGTGGGTATGCCTGCAATATCTATTCCATATAAAGATAAAGCATCAAATGACATGCCTCTTGGTTTACAATTTATGGCAGATAAAGACAGAGAAGATGTTCTATTTTCTATAGCAAAGATGTTATAATTTATAATATATGGCCGAAGAAAAACCACAACAATCTAGTATAGTGTCTTGGGAAGAAGTAATTTTACTTATATTGGGTATCATAGCCTTATTATTTGTATTTATACCTAGATTTTTTGGTGAAGAAAATGTAAAGACCTCAGGTGAAAGTTTTAGTATTTCTAAAACATATAATAAATTATTTAATGAACAGCAGGTAAAAATATTAGATGATAAAGGCAAGGTTATAGGTGTATCCAAGCAACCTTCTCTTATAGAAGAAACAGGTTCGAGAGCTAAGGATATATTTTCAATAGTTGTAATTATTATATTCGCTGTATTTGTCTTTATTTTGTTGTTATTTTTAATGATAGTTTATTACAATAAATTTAGAAGAGATTTAATTATAAATGAATATAAAAAGAAGTTTGAGACAGAAGAAGAAATCAAAGCGGAAGATAGTATAGATAAAGCTAATGAAAAAATAATGGAAAATAGTCAGCCTGACAATAACGGTATTATTAATCCTCGATGGGAAGTTGTAGGAAAATATTATAATTCAGCTAATCAATCAGATTGGAAATTGGCTATAATCGAAGCCGATATAATGCTTTATGAAGTTTTAAGTAAAAGTGGTTTTAATGGTGATAGTATAGGTGAGATGTTAAAGAATAGTGATAAATCTAAACTAAATTCTTTAGATGAGGCGTGGTCAGCCCATAAGATACGTAATGAAATAGCTCACAGTGGTACGGATTATATACTTTCTAGGGACACAGTAGAAAAAGCTATTTCACAATACGAAAGGGTTTTTGACGAGCTGAATTATATTTAAACTCTTGTTTTTATAAGGTATAATAATATCAGTGCAATTTATTATAAATTTTTATTATTTACCCAATAAATAAACATGAATACATACAAGAAGATATTATTATATATAATATTATTATTACCAGTTTTCTCCACCGCCGCCCTCAACCCTCTAAATCAACCAGATCTAAAACTAGGTGATACACATACATTTGTAAAACAATTACAAACATTATTTAACAATAACGGATTAACTATAAATAAAACCTCAGGACAACCAGGTTCTCAAGGTTTTGAAACAACTTATTTTGGTGAAAAAACAAAACAAGCTTTAATAGATTTTCAAAATAAATATAAAATCACACCAGCCACAGGTGCTTTAGGTGTTAAAACCAAAACCAAGATTGATAACTTATTAAAGACCAAAGAGTGGTCTGAGGTGAGTAGTGGTAAGGCGGTGGGTGCGGTATTCTCAAATTATGATTTTGGTTATGTGTTTCAGAATGGAGCCTATCAAACTTATATAGGAACAAGCTGGACAGGTGGGTCCAATAAAGGACATGTTAATCAATTATATTATAATTTTGTTAATGATGGATACGGTGGTTTACCGCTAGGAAGCTGCCTACAAAGAAGTCAGTTTATAACAAATCCAACAGAAAGAGTTATTTGTTCAAGGGTAGAAAATTCTGATCTATTTCGTATTGATAACTCTCCTGGTACTCCAGCTAAAAATATTTTAATAAAAAATGTAACACTAAAAAATGCGTTTAGAACTAAGAATGCGGTTGGTGGTACAGCGACAATAAATGGTGTGTCAGTTCCTAATGATATGGTTGCTCTTTATCCGGGTCATGATCCGCTGCCACACACTGATACTTTCCAGACTTATATGGGTACACAAGGTTCTCCACAAGATGATAAACCTGAATGGATGGTGATACAAGATACCGTTATAAAAAATAGTGATAACGGTGTTATGATTGTTGGGGATAATTTTTGGGATGGTGTCGTGTATCAAAATCTGGCAACTTTCTGTGAACCAGCATTCTCAAATGATGCTGCTGCTAGAAGAAATAATGATCTTAGGAATTATGTCGGTTCTTATGCTGGAGGTATTGCTCCTTGTGGTAATCAAATCAGTGCGCAATCTTGGAGAAAAGTTCCTGTTTGGTTAATTAACGTTAGTTCAGAAAAAGATATACCTGTTGATAATCCTGTTTGGTCGAATTCAGGACCTGTAATTGTAGTGGGTAATAGGGTCAATGTTGTCTCTCAAGATTTGGTTAATAATTCATGGACCCCCGCAAAACCCCATAAAAATGTATTCTATTATTCTTATATAGAAGACGCGCTTGCTGCGGGATATGCTCGACCACCGTATATAGAATTATCATGTTCTGGTTGGAGAACACCCCCAGCAGGATGTACTACAAAACAAGGTTATTTAGATAGTGATGAACCTGTGATTATTCCAAATAATCCACCTGTCTCAAATCCAGCAACTACAACACCTACAACTTTGACAGGCACCATAAACTCTATCACTGCTAATAAATCAATAGAAAAAGGAAAGACTTATTCAATAAGTGTTAATTATAATGCTTCAGCAGATGCAGATATATTAGTTCAGCTAAAAAAAGGAGATAATATTATATATATAGATAAAAGAATCCCTGTTGTTGCTGGTAATAACAAAACCATAACAACTGACATCACGATACCAAGTAATGTAGACACTGGTACAGAATTAAATTATTTTGCATTCCTAACAAATAGTGGTGCAAATTGGGCAAATCAGGTCTCCTTTAAACAAGAGGCAGGTGTTTATGCATCAGAGAATTCTGGAAGCTTGGTAAAACCAAATATAACTTATCCAACAACTTCATCGATTTCATCCACAAATTCTGTAACAATAACTTGGGATAGTAATAATAATAAATTCTTAACCAGATTTGCAACAACAACTTCAGATGGTACTTTGTTGGGAAACCCTATACAAAACAATAATCAGTCAACCACAACAGAAACATTTTATGTAGTCCCAGGAAATACATATAAATTCTGGGTTCATTCAGGTGATATAAACAACTATTCACCACAAGCGGAAGTTTTGTTTACAATTAATTCTTCATCATCTCTTAGTGATACAGACAACGACAACATTAACGACACATCCGACAAATGTCCAAACACTCCTGCTAATGTAAGAGTAAATAATCATGGTTGTCCATTACCAATAACAGCAAATCTTAAATTAATATCAAATGCTACAACTTCAGATATTACAAATATATCAGATTTGGAAATAACAGATAAAAATTCAACTTATGGAAGAATCAAATATAATCAAGTTGTAAATATGTTCGGTACAGGATCAAAAGATGCTCCAGTGAATCTAGATAATTACATACAAATACAAAACAAGAGAGTGATAGTTAGATCAGATCTTGCTCCTCAATTTAACAAACCTGCAACTGTGACATTGTACGGTGTTACATATAATAAACCAATAATAAAGAAAGACGGAGAGATATATGCAACATCTACATCTCCTCACATAGTGTCATATGACAAAACAACAGGAACCCTAGTATTTACAGTTAACGGATTCTCAACTTATGACATCATAGACGATACTGTTACATATACATTGTCTGCTTCAAAGACTGGAACAGGTGTAGGGTATATAAACGGAATTAATCAAGCTACAACTACATATACAGAAGGATCTCAGGTGTCATTAACAGCTGAAGCTGATGCGGGTTCAACATTTTCTGGCTGGTCAGGTGATTGTTTAGGTACAGGTATTTGTTCTTTGACCATGAATGCAAATAAGGTGGTATCAGCTAATTTCACATTAAATCAAACAAGTAATCCGCCAGCAACAGGCGGAGGTGGTGGAGGCGGAGGAGGGGGTGGCGGCTCTGTAACAACCACTACAACAACTACATCTGCCGGAGGTGGTGGAGGTGGTGGCGGGTCAAATAACATAACCACAACAACAAACACAAATAATACAAATACTACTACAACGATCTCATATTCGTTTAATACAGACCTAAAGCTTGGCATGCGTCACCCTGATGTTAAGAAACTTCAACAATATTTAAACAACAATGGATATACAATCGCCGTAAGTGGATCAGGTTCAAAAGGTAATGAGTCAGATTACTTCGGTCCAGCAACACAAAAAGCTTTGATAAGATATCAGCAAGCAAATCAATTAACACCGGCTTCTGGCTACTTTGGTAAATTAACTAGAACAAAACTTGGTACTGTAAGTATACAATCAACAAACACAACAACGGTATCAATACCTGTAACAACAAATACTCCAGTATCAGCTACATCATTCTTGGTAAATCTTAAGGTAGGTATGCGTCACCCTGATGTAAAATTACTACAACAATTCTTAAATAATAAAGGATATATAATATCTACTACAGGATCAGGTTCAAAAGGTAATGAGTCAGATTACTTTGGTTCAGCTACACAAAAAGCTTTGATAAGATATCAAATAGATAACAGAATAGCTCCAGCTCAAGGATATTTTGGACAAGTTACTAGAGATAGAGTAAGCGGTAGAAAGAATTAGTTGATTATGAAAACACCCTAAGGGGTGTTTTTTGATTTGATTTTTAATAATATATAGGTTATTATATATACCTATAAATAGCGGGATGTTAGTAACAGTAACTGGCCAGGCTCATAACCTGGAGATCTTGGTGCAAATCCAGGTCCCGCAACAAGCATAAGCTTATGTCTGTGTAGCTCAGTCGGTTAGAGCGTGGGACTCATAAGCCCAAGGTCGAAGGTTCGATTCCTTCCACAGACACCAGTGGTACACTGAGCAAGTCTTGAGACTTGCGTTTAGGAATCGAAAAGCTTTGCTTTATTTTTGAGAACCTCTGGTTCGAGAAAATAGCAAAGGTGTACTGGTCCTGTAAGGACCGATTCCTTCCACAGACACCTTGAGTATATACAGTCATTGTGTATAATGAATTCAAGTAATGCAGTGGTAGCTCAGCTGGTTAGAGCATCCGCCTGTCACGCGGAAGGTCGAGGGTTCAAGTCCCTTTCACTGCGCAGAATATAAAAAGTCTCCGAAAGGAGATTTTTTGTTATATTTAAAAATTTTGTTATAATATCCGCATGAAAACAAAGAAAATATTATATGTATTAATAGTTATTGTTATCCTAGTTTTAGGATATGCTCTATATAAAAAGTTTTATAATCCAAAATCTGATAACAATCAATTAACAGATAAACAAGTTGCAAGTTTAGTTAAAAAAGTTTCAAAGCTTATAGCTGTACCAGATGAAAAGCCTGTTGTTGCAACGATATTAAAAGCTGATGAACTTATAGCTGAACAAAAGTTTTATTTAGGATCTCAAAACGGTGACTATTTAATAGTTTTTCCTACAGCTCAAAAAGCTCTTATTTATAGAGAAAAGGAAAATAAGCTTATAAATGTCGGACCTATAATAGTTGACCAAAATAAACAAGCTCCTACCTCAACTTCATCTTCAAATACAGAAGAAAATTCAACAACAACTAAAAATCAAAAGACTAATTAGTCTATCCATCTATCCAATAATATTCCACAAGCCAAAGCGGCATTCAATGACTCTGCTTTCCCATAAGAAGGTAGGGTTATTTGATTTTTAATATTTTCTAATATTGTTTTATTTATACCGTTGGCTTCATTACCGATCAATAATGCACCTGTTTTTGGCCAACTAAACTTATTCGCATTTTGACCATTTAATGTAGATGCTACAATATTCAATTTATTTTTATTGGCAATGTTTATTATATTATTTATGTTTTTGTATAATACATTGATTCTAGAGAATGACCCCATAGAAGCTGATATTGTTTTTGGATTGTATATATCAACTGTACCTATAGATGCGATGATGTTGTTTATACCATACCAATCTGCCAATCTTATAATAGTACCCATATTTCCAGGATCTCTTATATCATCAAGAATTAAGACTCTTTCATTTTTAATTAAATTTATTGTATCTTCATCACTTATTTCTTTGTTGATTTGATTAGCTAAAGCAAATGCATTACATGTATTTTTAACACTTTCTAATGTACTTATCTTGGCTATTTCTCCAACTTCAACTATTTGTGGTTTTATCCACTTCTCTAATAATGCATGCCTTTTACCACATTCTTTTAATTCCTTTTCATATTTCTGGGCAAAATCTTGTGTTACATATAATTCGCTTAAAACTATATCAGAATTTAATAATTCAGCTACACTTTTTTCTCCTTCAACTATAAACACACCCTTCTTGTTTCTCTCTTTTTTATCGTGATAAGATTTGAGTGTTTGGATTTTGCCTTTTGTTAACATGTCGCCAGTATAGCATAGTTTTATTTTATATGTTGTGGTATACATAATATATAAATATATGAACAAGAATAAAAACAATAGAAAAGGTAAGGGGGGTGGTTTTTGGAACACTGAATATAAAGATGCTAAACATTTAACTTTATCAGAAGAACCATCGACTGATCTCTTAACATTTGTAAAATGGGCAAATAGAAATAGTGAATGGCCAGCATTTTTTCAAGGTGGTTTCGTGTTGGATATAGGTTGCGGCAATGGTAGAAATATAGGAAATCTATGCGAGGAGTATCATATGAAGGGTTTAGGAATAGATATATCGGAGACCGCCATTAAACAAGCGACTGAAAAATTCAAACACTTAAAAAGTGTTAAATTCTTAAAAGGTAATATATACGATAATCTCGATTTAGAAGATGCATCTGTTGATGTTGTCTTGGATCTTATGGTTATACATTTTTTAGATGACGATAAAAGACATGAGTATATAAAGGACATAGCCCGAGTCATAAAGCCTTTTGGTTGGATGTTATTAAAGACATTTGTCCTTGATGGCGATCAAAATGCTATAAGGATGATAAAAGATTATCCAACACCTAAAAAAGAGCTTAATTCATATATACATCCAAAATTCAAAGCTTTAGAGCATGTTTTCACAGAAGATGAATTAGATGAATTGTTTTCACCTTATTTCTTAATACATAAAAAGATCAAGTCTTATAAACACATAAAAGATGGTAAACCATATAAAAGACGTACTATTTGTGTTTATTTGGAAAGAAAGAGAGATTAAGTTATATTTATAGGTAACTTAAGCCGATGTAGCTCAGTTGGTAGAGCAACTCCATGGTAAGGAGTAGGTCGCCGGTTCAATTCCGGCCATTGG
>CAZUJN010000008.1:0-25016 GCA_964620475.1 uncultured Candidatus Saccharibacteria bacterium
CGCAGGACCTTTAGGTCCGAGGACTTCTGATCGAACAAAGTAAAACGAATTTGCGCTTGTAGCTCAGTTGGCTAGAGCATTCGACTGATACTCGAAAGGTCCTTGGTTCGAATCCAAGCAGGCGCACAGAGTAAAAAATTCTTGATGTAACAGTCAGGAATTTTTTATTTTATGATATAATTTTTGTATGTTATTGAATCATGTGAATGAAAATATTTTTCAAGATAAAAATTCTATAGAACAAATTCCTATAAGAAAAGGTTTTGGGGAAGGTTTAGTTATTGCGGGAGAAAACAATAAAAATATTTTTGGTTTATCTGCTGACCTGACAGAGTCTACTTATATGTATCTGTTTCGTGATAAATTTCCAGAGAGGTTTATAGAGATAGGTGTGTCAGAGCAAAATTTGGCCTCTGTGGCGTCAGGTATGGCCGCACAGGGTAAATTACCTGTGATCACTTCATATGCTATGTTTTCACCTGGAAGAAACTGGGAACAGATTAGAACCACTATTTGTTATAATGATAGGAAAGTCATTATAGCCGGATCTCATGCCGGTGTATCTGTTGGTCCAGATGGAGGAACTCATCAGGCAATAGAAGATATAGCTCTTATGCGTGTTATACCAAATATGACTGTTATTTCTCCATGTGATTCTATAGAGGCTAGAAAAGCCACAATCGCCGCTCTTGATTCTTCTGTAAAGACTCCTGTGTACATACGTCTAGCTCGTGAAAAAACTCCTGTTATAACCACAGAAGATACACCTTTTGTTATAGGTAAAGCAAATGTTTTATATCAAACAGATAACACAGAAAAATTTGATTTATTGATATGTGCCACAGGGGCTTTGAATTATAATGCATTAATAGCCGCTAAAGAATTGGAGAGTAAAAATAATAAAAAAGTTGTGGTGATTAATTTTCACACAATCAAACCATTGGATACAGAAACTCTCTATAAATATGTTCAAGTTTCAGATAAAGTTATTACAGTAGAAGAGCATCAAATTGCAGGTGGTTTCGGTTCAGCTATTTGTGAAGCAGTATCTGAAAAATATGCAAAAGTCATACATCGCATAGGTGTTAAAGATAAATTTGGTCAATCAGGTAAACCAGAAGAATTGATAAAGTTTTACAAGATGGATGTTTTGGATATAGTAAATGCTGGGTTATAATAAATGTATGCCAGACATAAGTTTTGAAGATAATAGTTTCAAGTTCAAATCAAGAACTATATTAAGTGAATCAACTGTACCGGGATTGACTAGATTTCTATTAAAAAAGGGTATAGTGAAAAATGAGAAACAGGCTAACATTTTTATGATATTTATGTCTATTATATTCTTCTTAGCTGCTGGCTTTGTGTTCATTGTGTTTGTGTTGGGTATTAATGATAATAACAGAGTAACAAAAGAACAGATTGAAATTAATAGAGAAAGATTAAAAGATGTTCCAAAACCTAGATAATTATATGAAAAATAATTTAAAGAAAAATAGAGGTTTTACTCTTATAGAATTGATGGTCGTAATAGCTATAATTAGTCTAGTTTCTTCTATTATATTGGCAAGCATAAAGCAGGTTAGGGAAAAGGCTATGATAAATAAAACAGTGGCTGAGATGAGGAGTTTACAGCAGGCTGTTGAATTATATAGGAATCAATTTGGATCATATCCCGGCGTCGATTATGATGGTGTGAGTGATAGTCAGGATATGGATGGAATGGTACCTTTTAACACTTATGGTGGCACCTTGGAAAGTTTATTTACATCAACACTGGTTAACAATAAATTTATTTCTAAGATACCCCACTCACCTCTATATCCTAATAATTTATGTAATACAGGTGATTGGGAGTTATGTGCTAATTCAGGTTATATAATTGGCTATTATCGTATGGTTCCAGATGTAACATTTTATAATTTAAAATGTGGAAGTCAGAAGATTAATAATTATGTTATATATTTTATGGCTAATAGTAAAAAAGTGAATTTACCAACACTTAAGTATGATCCTGTAAACGGAGCCTTTGCTCCTTTTGATGTAATGTATGATGTGCCAACCTATTGTATTGGCATGTAAAATTGTAATATAATATAGACTATGGATAATTTAAATTTTAGTACAAATAATTATAATTCTACACCTTCATATTCAAACTCAAATTCAGGGGAGCAAAAATCATTCATGGTTGAATTCTTGATAAAAAAAGGGATAGTAAAAGATTACAAAACAGGTAACAGTGTACTACTCGTGTTTGCTTTAATATTGATAGGGTTAAGTGGTTACATGATGTATAACACTTTATCTGCTGGAAATACCACAGTAACAGCTCCTGTGGAAAATACTACACAGACAGTTGAACAAACTCCAACATCAGATAACATGTCTGATTTCTAATCTATTATTTTTATATCCCAACCCTCAGGTTTATTTTTTAGATATTCTTCTATTTTATCTTTTTTCAATAATCCATCTCTGGCTCCTATATACTGACAAACTGACATAGAGTTTATAGATGCCCACATTAGGGCATTTTTGTTGTCACAACCTAAAGCCTTAGCTCCAGCAAATGTTGATGCAAAAGCATCTCCAGCACCAGTTCTTTCAAGTGGCGCTGCTATGTCTGGGTATATTGGCATATATATAATTTGACCGTTTTCATCAAAGGTATAAGCACCTTGTGGTCCATCTGTTATTATCGGCAATTTAACACCCAGATTTTTTATACCATTTAATAATGATTTTATGTCCTTATTATTTGCATCTGCATTTAATATGGTTATAGCTTCTTCTACATTACAAAAGAACATGTCGGATCTTTGATATATTTCTTTTAAATTCATAATACCGAATTTTATTTGAAATGTTCCTGGCTGAAATATCAATTTTATTTCCGGATTTTGAATTAAGTATTTGGCTAATTCTTTATGAAATTCTAATGTATTTTCACCTAAAGAACTTAGATAAATATATTTTGGTTTTATTTTACCTTTAGATAATTTGTCGGGAAGTGTGTAATTGTATTTTTCGTGATTTATTAATATTGTCCTTTCATGATCATACCATAGCACATAGTGATAATTAGATTTCTTGTTTTCTTCCATTGTGAATAGATCAGTATTTATATTATCTGATTCTATAACTTTTTTATTTTTATGACCATAAAAGTCATTGCCTGTGTGTGTAAATAAAGCTGATTTTAAACCTAATCTAGCTATCGATATAGAGGCATTGGCACTATTACCAACACCACATATTTCGGTTACTGATTCAAAAGGGATTTTCTCCCCAAAAGGTATACATATATTTTTATGTGTATGAGCGGAATCTTCTTCTATTTCTGCATTTTTTAATTTTATAAAAGCATCAGTAACTATATCACCGATACATAGAAAATCTGGTCTTTTTGTAAATATATTCATATTCTATATTTTATCATAAAAACTTGTGTTTATTTGCAATAAAATGTCATAATATACATATGTCAACAGAAAATAATATAACTTTTGAAGATTCAAAGTTCAGGATAAAATCAAGAGCGATATTTGGTAGACCGGAAGTACCAAATATAATAAAATTTTTAGTTAATAAAAAAATTGTTAAAAATGAAAAACAAGCAGTGATCTTGGTGTTTATATTATTTATAATTTTTATAGCATTAACTGTATACCTGTTTAGAACCTCTATTATATCAGAGCCTGCACAAATAGATCCTCAATTTATAACTAATAGTAAATAATAAATATATGAAAATAAAAAATCAAAAAGGTTTTACCTTAATAGAATTAATGGTTGTGATAGCTATTATAGGTCTATTAAGTTCTATAGTGTTAGCCTCTTTATCAGAGGCCAGATCAAGAGCCAGAGACTCAAAAAGAGTTAGTGAGATTAGGAGTGTAGAGAAGGCTCTTCAGTTGTATGCTTTAAGTAATAATGGAGCAGTACCGTTATCGGCTTTCACTGATATATCCCAAGTGCCAACAGTTGGTGGTGTTATAGATTGTTCAAACTCTGCCATAACAACAAACAATAACAATTTATACGACACATTGATAAGTGCTAAAGCTTTATCTAGTAAACCATCAAATGATGCTCTAAGTTCAAAAGGTTATTGCTATGTTTATATAACTGACGGTACATGGGTAAGTGTATTGGGTGCTACTTATGATCAAGATGGTGCTCTGTTGTCTGGTAAGCCTATAGCAGCCGTCATAACAAATAAAGTTAAAAATGCTGTGTTCTTTTCAGCTCTAGAAAATACTAAGACTGTAGGTGGTTATAAAGCTCTTGTTGGTATAAGTGTTGGTTCTTCTGTGCCTTTACAGCTCAATGTAGATTTAACCACAGGTATAACAAATAATACTGTTTATAGTTATTAATAATGATTGATATATTGAAGAGGAATACATTAATAAAATATTCTACAGTTGGCATTTCTGGTACCGCTGTAGATATTTTAGTATTATATTTTTTAGTAGATATTTTAGGTTTCGGGGTCATATTAGCTGCGTCTATATCATTTATTCTTGCCGCTACTAATAATTTTCTATGGAATAATATATGGACTTTTAGAGAAGATGTTCATAAAAGATTTATTAGTCTCAGATATATTAGGTTTATGATAGTTTCTGTCATAGGACTTATTCTTACAATATTCCTTATGTATATATTTAATAGTATATTATTCATATGGTATATATTGGCTAAAATTATGACATCTATTGTGGTATTATTATGGAATTATTATGCAAACAAACACTGGACCTTCAATTAGTTTATCGATTGTCATACCTATGTATAATGAGGCTTCTCGTATACACAAGACGATTGAATCAGTATTGGGTTTTTTGAATAAAAGCTATTTTATAGAGAATTATGAAATTTTACTTATAGACGATGGTTCATCTGATAATACATGTGAAGTGGTTAACAGTTTTATCAAAGACAATAAAAATATAAGATTGATAAAGCATCAATTCAATAAAGGAAAAGGTGAGGCGATAAAGACAGGTATATCAGATAGCGTTATGGGGTATATTTTATATATGGATGCAGATTCATCTGTGAATATATATGAACTTGATTCGTTTATTAACCACATTGATAAATATGATGTAATAATAGGTTCCAGAAAGAAAATAAAGAATATTGATAATAATATTTTGATTTTTCTAATTAGAAAATTTATTAGCAGCATAGGTCATTCTTTAAATAAATTATTACTTAAAGGCATATATGATAGTCAATGTCCATTTAAATTATTTAAAGGAGATATTATAAGAGATTTGATAAAAAAGACATATATAAGTCGATATGCTGTCGATTTAGAAATATTGTTTTTGATTCAGAAATATAAATATTCAATATTAGAAGTTAATGTAAATAGTGAATTAATTGCGGATTCGAAATTCAGATTATTTAGAGATACAATGAAGACTTTTATAGACTTTATATCTATTTTCTTGAATGATTATACCGGTAAATATAAATAAAATATAAAATTGATATTAATAATGTCGATACGGTGATTATCTTTGAGACCACATATATATTCCATATAGAATGTTCCATACTTATCTTTTTAGACTCAAGTGTATAAAACGGTGTAGCTATATATTGTTTATGTGTAGATTGTGGATTTGGGAAGTAGGTCTTTTTAATATATATAAAATCATTTGTTTTATTTTCTATTCTATTGTCTATGAAATTAAATATATATTTGTAGTATAGATGATATCTATCTGTATTGATTGTGTAATATTTATTATCTATAAAATGAATGTTTTCATTTTTATTTTTTAATTTATATAGTCTGTCAAATAAATTATTATCATAATCTTTTATTACAAATACCGGCCTATTTTTGCTTATATCTATTATATTGTTATATGCTGTATCTATATTTGAATATTTAAATTTAGATATAAATATTGCTGATATATCTTCACTTCTATTCATTTTTGATAAGTCTTGCTCATCATCTAAATAAAATATCAAATCTAATTTATCACTCCATATTAATTCTTCAGAAAGACGCGTTAAATCAAACATGTCATCTGTATTTTTTTTCAAATTAAAATCTCCATAAGTTCTTATAACCCTTAAGTCTCTATCCATAATCCTATTACTAGGATTTTTAACTTTAAAAATATACCAATCTTTAAATTTATGTTCTAAATATACATTTTTATTTTTAGATAATATTTTTTTAGAAAAATCACTTTTGACTAGGAAATCTGTAACCCCTAAATCTATAGCCTGATTTATAAAATAATTATGTTTAATATTTTGATTCATGACATTAGTTTTCACAGCTATGCTTTCTTGAGTCATTGAAATAGAGTTTCTTATCTGGGCAAATACAAAGCTAGTTGATGCCGACTCTCTCAATATTGAATATGTTGTGTTCACGTTATTCATTCCGAGTAATGCATGTATATACCAAAAATCAGCCACATTATTTAGATAAACACTTTCAACATTTATTAAGGTGTCTTGATTGTTTTTATTTACCTTTAGCCAATCGATTAATTCTTGAAAATTATCACTTTTATAACTTGTAAAATAACTATCTTGGTTTTGATTTTTTATGGAATTTATATATATAAATAATAATGAGAATACAAATACTGTAAATATGATTTTTATGTATTTATTTTTATTAGATTTTATACAATATATTAATAATACAGGTAGTAACACTATTGGTGTTATAAGCCAGCGTTTTACATGTAATGGCAAAACTGTTATGTATTGAGTTATTGGAAATATATTAAATATTCCTAATGTCAGTGAATATATAGATATTATTTTTATATATAAATCTTTATACTTATTTGATGAATATAGGCTAAATATTGATGTAATTATAATTATAAATAGAATGTATTTTGTAAAATATTCACCACCATAATCAGATGATTTGGCAGCAGAATATTGTATGTAAAATATCATTGGTAAATACCAGAATAGTGACAATGATCCAGATATAAAAGTGTCTATTATTCTTATCTTTAGTTCATTTAGTTTATTTTCTTTGTATAAAATATATAAATATATGAATATGTAAATAATGGTAGTTATTAATACATGTATATTTGATAATGCGATAAATAGAAGTGATAATATATAGAAAATTCTATTTTTAATATCTGTATGACCAATAGATAATATTAGAAATATTAAAAAAAATATAAATGCAAAACTTTGTGGTAGAAAACCATAATTGAAAACAGATTCAACACTGATTCCTAAATCGCCGATTTTTCTATATGTTGATAATATACATATTAAAATTACAGTTGACACAAATGCTAGATTTCTATTTTTAAATATCGTATTTGAAAATATATAATATAGTAATACAGTTAATATAAGTATAAGTATATTGAATAATTTAAAATTAAATAAAAAATCATTCTGATCACCTATAAATCTTAAAAAAGAAGTTATTATATAGAATAATGGTGGATAAAAATTTGGGAACGGTACTCCGTTGAACCATACATCCAAATATCCAAAGAGTTTTGGAAAGATATTATTTCCATAAACATAAGCATAGGCTACATGGCCTATGCCGTCCCAGCCTGGCACATATGCGGCTTGTAAATAATATATTATATTTACTATATTTAAGGTTATAAATAGGATTATGGCTAGTATCGGATATGATATCTTTGAATATTTTTGGAGTTTGTATAGTAAATTCATGGAACTCATTATACCATTGATAAATATGAAAAATAGTGTATACTACTGTCATCATGACACAAACACTAAATGTTCAAGAATTCAATAAAGGTATAGATATGACAGGGTCTATAAAGGCTGTTGTTTATGGTCCAAAATATCCTTCAACTTCTATAGTTATTAATCAAAAAGATTTTACAAAATTATACAAAGAAGCAGGTGAGTCAACAATTGTGACTTTATCAGGTCTAAATGCTGATCAAGATGTTCTTATACATGACGTTCAAACAGATGTTAGAAATGGTAATATAATTCACGTTGATTTCTACGCTGTACAAAAAGGACAAAAACTTACAGTTAATGTACCACTTGTATTTGTCGGTGTATCAGAAGCTGTTAAGAATCACGGTGCTGATTTGATTAAAAATATCTTTGAAATAGAAATAGAGGCTGAAGCCAAAAATCTTCCACATGAAATAGAGGTTGACTTATCTTCTTTGAAAGAGATAGATGATCATATAAAAGTATCAGATCTAAAAATGCCATCAGGTGTTAAGGTATTAGATAATGGCGAAGATGTTGTTGTCACAGTATCAAAACATGAAGAAGAGAAAGAAGAAGCTCCAACAGATATAGATATGTCAGCGATAGAGGTTTCTGTAGAAAAAGGTAAGAAAGAAGAAGAGGCTGAATAGTTTTTGTTAAAGCCCGAGAATAAAAAACTTACACTTTTTCGTGTAAGGTTTTTTATTTTGAGGGTTTTTTTGTTATAATATACAAATATGAATTTCAGAATGAAAATATTGATAATAGCGGGTATTTTTTTGTTGGGTATTTTTGCGGTACAAGTTAATGCGGAGATGGATTGTAATCTACCAGAGAATAGAACAGCTTGTTTACAAGAGTTAGAAAATACCGAGAATGAAATTAAAAATCTTAGTTCTCAATTAACTAAACTCAAAAATGAAGGTTCTTCTATAGAACGTGATAAAAAGATATTGGAAAATCAAGCTCAACAAGCAAAACTTAAGATAAAACAACATGAATTATCTATTGCAACTTTGGGTAAAAACATCAAGACCAAGGAAAATGCCATAACCGGTTTACAACAACGTATTACTAAAAATCAAATAGGTTTAAGGGAAGTCGTAAGAAGTGCTTATGAAATAGATAATATTTCTCCGGTTGAAATATTTTTATCTAATCAAAATATATCTGACTTTGTGCGCGATATAGATGCCTATGGTTTTATTAATACTAAGATACGTGAATCTATAGGTATTATTAGTAAAGATAAACAGGAAGAGGAAAAGGAGAAGAAAGAGTTAGATGTTCAACGCTCTAAAGAATATGATTCAAAATATGAAGTTGAACTTCAAAAGAAAAAAATAGATGCTATAAATGCTGAGAAGGCTAGACTCTTGGCATTAAATAAAAAAGAACAATCAAATTATTCATCTGTTATCAGTGACAAACAAGCAAAAGCTAATAAGATTAGAAATGCCTTATTCGCTCTTCGTGATTCAGGATCAATCAAATTCGAAGATGCAGTGAAATATGCAAAAGCAGCTAGTCAGCAGACAGGCGTAAGAGCTTCTTTTATATTGGCCATATTGCAACAAGAGTCTAATCTAGGTACAAATGTTGGTTCTTGTTATTTGAAAAATTCAGATGATGGATCAGGTGTGCGTATAAGCACCGGTGCTGCTATTAAAAATGTAATGAAACCTACCCGTGACGTTGAACCATTTTTAGCCATTACTAAGGCTTTGGGTAAAGATCCGTTTAACACTAGAGTGTCATGTCCTCTAGCTTCTGGTGGCTATGGTGGAGCTATGGGTCCAGCACAGTTTATAGCATCTACCTGGAAATTGTTCGAGTCACGTATATCTAAGGCTAGAGGGGGTGGAACACCAAATCCATGGGCAGCAGCCGATGCATTTATGGCTTCATCCATGTATTTATCGGATCTAGGTGCATCATCAGGGTCATATTCTGCAGAGAGAAATGCCGCTTGTCGTTATTATTCAGGTAGAGCCTGTGGGTCAAATGGTAATACTTTCTATGGGGATCAGGTTATGCAGAGGGCGGTTAAATTGCAGGCAGATATTGATTTAATCCAATAATAATGTATAATAGCCGTATTATGAAGAAAAATATACATCCAAACTATTTTCCTAATGCTACATTCACTTGTGCTTGTGGGGCTAAATACGTTATAGGTTCAACAAAAGAATCAAGTAATGTTGAAATGTGTTCAGCATGCCACCCATTTTATACAGGTAATGAAAAGATTGTTGACACAGCTGGTCGTGTTGAAAAATTCAAAGCTCGTCAAGCTGCTTCTACAAAAGCCAAGAAAACAAAATAACTTTTATAAAGAAGTCTGTTATACTATCGTATATAGGCTTTTTTATTTTATATAAAATATAAGAATAATATATGGAAGATTTAAATTTAGATGAATTAAAAAAAGATTTTAAAACTAGTTTTTTTGCTGGCGAGATTGAAAGATTACAAAAAGAAAAAGAGTCTCTAGTGGAAATGATGTCTGATCCAGATATGAAAGAGATGGCTGAAGAAGATATGAAGACTATAGATGCCCAGATAGAAGCTATGGTCCAAAAGATTAATGACATCATAAAAGAAGATGAGATTGCTGATCAATTTCCAAATGAAATAGTATTAGAAATACGTGCCGGAGCCGGCGGAGATGAGGCGGCACTTTTTGCGGCTGATCTTGCAAATATGTATATAAATTTTGCAGTAAGTCGCGGTTTTAGAGTGGATACTGTTGATGTGTCAGAAAACGGTATAGGTGGATACAAAGAGGCTGTTTATGAGATCAGAGGTTTTGAAGTATATAGATATTTTAAATATGAAATAGGTACACATCGTATACAGCGTATACCAGAGACAGAAAAATCAGGTCGTGTTCATACTTCGACTGCAACAGTTGCTGTTTTGCCAATAAGAAAAAAAGTTAAATTTCAAATAGATCCAGCTGATCTTGAAATGGAGTTTTCTCGTGCTGGCGGAAAAGGTGGGCAAAATGTTAACAAGGTTGAAACTGCGGTGAGACTTATACATAAACCAACAGGTTTAGATGTTCGTTGTACTTCAGAAAGGAGTCAATTAAAAAACAGAGAAAAAGCTTTAGCTATTTTGCAGGCTAAGATTGCTGAATTGAAAGAAAGAGAAGAGGCTGCAAAATTTTCATCAGATAAAAAACAACAACTTGGAACGGGTGACAGATCTGAGAAAATAAGAACATATAATATTCTTCAAGATCGTATAACAGATCATAGGCTTAAAGAATCATGGCATGGAATATCTTTAATGCTTCAAGGACAAATAGATAAGATGATAAATAGAGTTGTGGAGTATTTTGAAAATGGCGGGGAAGCGAGTGTGGACGAGGATTCAGATTAATGTTTTCATTATGGTTTTATTGACTAGATGGGGTAAAAATATCTTATTGATTTTTCTGTGGACTGATCAGGGTTTTTTGTGATAAGTTTTAAGAGTACGAAAATTTAACCCCAAACTGAAGTGAAAGAAAAATTTGAAATCATCAACGGTATCCTTGCCGGCTATAATTCAGATCAGGGTGGATTACCTGTTTTTCACCCGAGACATCATCCGTGTTCCAATACTGCGGGGGATATCCTGTTCGAGCTCAGTGAGAGTTTGTATGAGGCTCTTGAGAGTGTTTATCTTCGTTATAAGAGCTGCGGCGATATCATTTCCGGTAGCATCTATGATGCCGATGGTGAATTAGATTTCCTTCGTTATACCGATGAGAACCGTCAAAATCATGGACTTCCTCAACACCTCTATGTTGTTCAGGTTACCGAGGTGGAGGAGATGGACAGACAACAGATTCGTGATTTCGTTTACTCTGAGGTGTCTGCTGCGGTTGCATACCTTAATGAGTATCTGTGTCCTCCCTGGGATCAAGAGGAGGAAGATGACGAAGGTGTCATTGTGAGAGGTCGGGAATAGTCTTGGAATCCGATCCAATCCACCCGTCCGGACCCTTTGTGGGACCGGGCGGGATTTTTCTTTATTTCTATTGCCATTTTTCATAAAAAATGCTATACATATACTCTATATGACACAGCAAATAAATAATATACAAGAGATGTTTGAGGCAGGGGTTCATTATGGAACATTGCGTGCTTCTCGTAATCCTTCAGTAAAAAAATACATATATGGTACAAAGGCCAATGTGGATATTATCGACGTAACAAAAACAGCAGAACAGATAGATGCAGCAAAAGCTTTTATCGCTGATCTTAAAGCAAATAATAAAACTATACTTTTTGCTACAAGTAAAAGTGAGGTTGTTGACCTAGTAAAAAACGCTGCCGTAAGAACAAATAGTCCTTTCATAGCAGGTAGATGGGTTGGTGGACTATTTACAAACTTTGAGGTTATCAGAAAGAGAATCAATCGTATGATTGAACTTACAGACATGAAAGCTAAGGGTGAGCTTAAAAAATATACAAAGAAAGAACAATCTTTGATGGATAAAGAAGTAGAAAGACTTGAAAAATTATTTATAGGTGTAAAAGATCTTGTGTCACTTCCTGCAGCATTGTTGGTAGTAGATCCTAAAAAAGAATTTATCGCAGTTGATGAGGCAAATAGAATGGGTATACCTGTTATAGCTATAGCAAATACAGATTGTAAAATATCAAACACACAATATCCAATAGTTGCTAATGATTCTTCTAGAACATCAGTAGACTATATATTGCATCAATTGCTTGGATAATCTCTAAAATAATATATAATTATATATTATTTATACACAATTAATTTTTTAAAATTTAAAATAAAACTATGGAAATCACATCAGAACAAATTAAGGCTCTTCGTGAAAAAACTGGTATATCAGTTATGCAATGTAAAAAGGCATTAGAAGAAGCTGGTGGTGATGCTGAAAAAGCTATCATCATATTAAAGAAAAAAGGTGCTGAACAAGCAGCTAAAAAAGCAGATCGTGAGTTAGGTGCCGGAGTTATAGAAGCATATATACACTCAAATGGTTTAGTTGGTTCTATAGTAGAACTTGCATCAGAAACAGACTTCGTTTCAAATAATGCAGAATTCAAAACTTTAGCAAAAGATATAGCTATGCAAGTAACTGCAACAGCTCCAGAGTTCTTAAAACAATCAGATATAGATGAAGCAGCCTTAGCAAAAGCAAAAGAATTATTCATGAGTGAAGCTGCTGATAAACCAGCAGATCTACAAGAGAAGATAGTTCAAGGTAAAATAGATTCATACTTCAAAGACCAAGTTTTATTAAATCAAGATTTTATCAAAAATCCAGAGATAACAATACAAGCTATGATAGATGGAGCGATACAAAAGTTCGGTGAAAAGATAGAAATAGTACGTTTTAAAAGATTTGAAATTGGTAAATAAAAATGATATGATAGTTGGGTGCATCAGAACTGTCCGTTCTGTAAGGATAGGTTGGGACAAACCGACTAGAAGGGACAGATAGTTTTGATGCCACCCTTTTGCCACTTTAGCTCAGTTGGTAGAGCAACTGTTTTGTAAACAGTAGGTCCCCAGTTCAAGCCTGGGAAGTGGCTCCAAATGTATGATCCTATAAGTCACAGTAATCAATATAGGCAATCAACCACAACTTCATCTAACTTTGATGCAAATGCATCTGAAAGAATGAAAATGGAGTATCTTAAGAAGGAGAAGGAAAGACGTGAAAAGGAAAGATATAAACTTGAATATGATGTTAAAAAAAGAGATTTTGATAGATTATCTCAAGACAAAACAAGATATGAACTTGATAAGAGGAGAATAGATAGTGAGCTTGCAAAATATAAGACGGATATAAATTCAGCTAAAAATCAGGCACATACATATAAACTCGGTGAGACAAAACTTTCTGATGAAGAAAAAGAGGTAAATGAGAAAATAAAAAACTTAGAATCTGAACTTATTCAGCTTAGAAATAAATCTCAGAAACTAAGACAAGAAAGAGAATTGAATGAAAAGAAAGATAGAGAATTGAATCTTGATTTAACAAAGAGAGAAGCTTATGTAAAATCTCTAGAAGTAAAGCTTCATGGTATAGAATTAAATCTTGCCAATGCTGTTAGAGAAATAGAAAGATTGAATTCAGATCTTGTTCGTCTAAAAAAATACGCTTAAGTTTAAAATTTAAAACACATATATGTTAAATAAAAAAACTGCACTCATCATCATGGATGGATGGGGTATAGGAGAGGAGAATAATAAAAATGCTATTCATTTAGCCAATACACCTTTTTTTGATAAAATCATAAAAGAATATCCGCATACTTTTTTAAAAGCCTCAGGTGAGGCTGTTGGATTACCTGAAGGACAAATGGGTAATAGTGAAATAGGTCATACAACTATAGGTGCTGGATCTGCTATAGATACAGATCTTGTTGTTATAGAAAAATCTATCAGAGATAATTCATTTTTTGTAAATGAGGCTTTTTTACGTTTGATAAAACATGTTAAACAGCATGATAATGCCTGTATACATGTAATAGGTCTATTATCTGATGGAGGTGTTCATAGCCATAACACTCATGTATATGCATTTCTAAAAATGGCCAAAGATCAGGGTATAACAGGTGATAGAGTTGTATTGCATATATTTACAGATGGACGTGATGGTCCTGGAGGAGAAGCCAAAAAACATATAGCCGAACTTGAAACAAAGATGGACGAACTTGGTGTTGGTGTTATAGGATCTTTTGGTGGAAGATATTATGGTATGGATAGGGCTGGTAATGATGACAGAATACAACATGTGACAGATATACTTTTCAATGGTGATGGTAATGAGTTAGATATGATGAGAAATAATATTTGTGATTTTATACAAAACAAATATGATACAGAAGATCCAACAGGTAAAATAGATGAATATTTTGAACATCATTTATGTATGTATGATATTAATAATCCATATAAATACACCATAAAAAGAAATGATGGAATATTTTTCTTCAATTTCCGTGCCGACCGCGCAAAACAATTAACAAAAGCTATTTTAGATAAAAAAGAAGAATTGAATTTGCATTTTGTTTCCATGACAAGATATGGAGAAGATCTCAATACCGATGTAGCTTTTTCTCCTGCAAATATAGAAACAACTTTAGGCAAAGAGCTTACAAAGATCGGTGTTAAACATTCACATATATCAGAATCTGAAAAATTTCCTCATGTTACTTTTTTCTTAAACGGTCAAAGTGACATTATTCAAGAAGGTGAGACTCAGGTTAAGATAGATAGTAGAACAGATATCAAAACTCATGATGAAGCTCCAGAAATGAAAGCTAAAGAGATAGTAGATGCTGCTATAGAAGCATTTAAGGATAATGATTTTGTAGTGGTGAATTTTCCAAATGCGGATATGGTAGGACATACTGGTAATGTAGAGGCTGTTATCAAAGCTGTAGAAGCTGTAGACAGAGAGAATAAGAGATTAGTTGAATATATACAGAGTATAGGCGGTGTGGCGTTTATAACCGCAGATCATGGCAATGCTGAAGTGATGGAGGATGAGGAAGGAAGGGTACATGTGGCTCATACAACCAATCTAGTGCCGTTTATAGCAGTAGGTTTAGGTGATGTTACTATGCGGTCCGAGTGCACTTTGGCAGATATAGCACCGACTGTGCTTGGAATTTTTGGGGTAAGTGAGGTGAAAGGTATGAGAGGGAAATCTTTGATGTTATAATACAATATATGACTCAAGAAATACCAAAACTACAAACATTAGAAGATGGTACGGATTTATATGACGGCATGATACTTTCTGCCTTAGAAGATCCTTCTTATGATCTAGATACACTCGATCTTTTTGCTCTGCAAGAAATATCTAAGAGAGTAGAAGAATACCTTGATGTTGTAAATGATGTAGACATCGAGAAGAGCCAACAGTTAGATAGGCATATGGGTAGGCATATGAATAAAGTTTCCTTAAAATATTTATATGAACAAATTAAATTTATTATGCGTGGAAAGGAATCAGATTTAGATAGATATGATGCCACAATAATAGCAGCATTAGATAATCCGAGTCTGTTAGATCAATTAGCTACAATTGATTTAGAGGTTATAAAAAGAAGACTCGTTGCTTATTATGCTGTATTGGATGTAGATATTGAAGAAGAAAAAGAAAAATTATTTGATAAATTAGGTCATTATTTAGCTAAAGACTCTGTACATGATTTATTAGAATATGTTGAAGAATTAATATTTACAAATTAATAAAATATATGTCAGAAATTGAACAAAAAATACAACTTATAAAAACTCAGATAGCACAACTTGAAAAGGATATAGCTGAAGCTGAGGAAAAAATGAAAACCGCAAAAGAAGAGGATAAAGCTTTATTGATACATATTATCTCAAGTGGTGAAATTGAGTTAAATAGATTGAGAGGAGAGTTAGAGGAGTTGATGAAATAAATAAAATTAGTTATCCACATACTAAATATTTGACAGGTGAACTTGAGTTCACTATACTTAATACATATCAATAATAATTAATTTATGTAATAAGTATATGAGTACAAACAAGTTAATCAAAACAATATCAAGACAGATTGAGAAGATTAATGACACCATAGATATAAAGATCATCAGAGGTGAGTCATATAGAAAAGAAGCTTTGAGACATAAGTTTTTATTACATTGCTTAGAAGATGCAAAACGTGAGATGAAAAGGGAGGGTGGTGTAAAAGGTATGGATCAGCTTATGGGTAAATTTGCTCACATGATATCTTCATTTATATTATAATAATTCAAGATGATAAATTCATACAAAAATAAAATCATAAATTTCTATAAAGATCATAAGCGTATGCCTGGATATGCTGAGCTTATGGATATGACAGGGTTCAAGTCTAAGAATGCTGTTTATAAACTCATAAATAAATTAGTTGATTTAAATTTTCTAAATAAAGATTCAAGTGGAAAAATATCACTTGTGACTGGTGCAGGTGAGATACCATTTTTAGGTTTAGTTGAAGCAGGTCTTCCATCTGAGGCAGAGGAAGCTGTGTTGGATACTATAGATATAGAAGATTATCTTGTAGAAGATAAGACACAGACTTATATACTAGAAGTTAAAGGTGATTCTATGATAGAAGAAGGTATAAAAGAAGGTGATATGGTTGTAGCATTAAAAAGGAATCATGCCCGCGATGGAGATATAGTTATAGCTGAAGTTGATGGAGGGTTTACAATGAAGTATTTCAAAAAAGAGGGAAATAAAGTTTATTTAAAACCAGCCAATAAAAGATATAAAAATATTTATCCTACAGAGTCATTGAATATAGTTGCTGTGGTTACTGGGGTAATAAGGAAATATTAAATAAAAAAATCCCGCCATGGACCTTTTGAGGGGCCCAGGCGGAGGGTAAGGGGTTGTTTTTCGTTAGCTGCGACAGCTGCAATTCAGTGCCGTGGCGAATTGGATGGCGTACCTGGTCAATTCAAGTTTCGAATCCGGAGCTGGTCTGTATTCTTCTGCGATTGACTCGATGTACTCGCAGGCGCTTTGGATCTGGCCAGGGTTGAGAACCACATCTGGTTTGACCCATTTGTTGACAGTATCGATGAAGTGGCAGGCTGATGGATTTTTGGAAAATCCGTTAGCACTGAGGTTGGTGAGGAATGTGTTGATGTTGAACGGTGCGTTTGACATGGTGGTTCAGTTGTTGTTTGCGGTCTACTTTTTGACCGGTGTATATATTATATCACACTATGTGCTTATGTGTCAAATATGTAAATTTTGCCATATTTTATATAAGGTATTAACATATAAGATATGAACAACTCGTTTACTTGGTATTCAACACTTATAAAACCAACTTGGGCTCCTCCTTCATGGATTTTTTCACCGGTTTGGACTTTTTTGTATATACTTATAGCTATATCTTTTGGTTATGTATTTTATAAGGCTTTTAAAAAAGATATAAAATACACCATCGTACTTCCTTTTGCCTTGAATCTCTTATTTAACTTTGCTTTTTCACCGATTCAATTTATATTGAAAAATAATATATTAGCCATGATTGATATTTTGTTTGTCCTAGCCACACTTATCTGGGCCATGATTATAATATATAGAAAATATAGATGGGTTACATATATACTTATACCTTATTTATTATGGGTTATTTTTGCAACAGTATTACAGATAACAGTGACGTATTTGAATTTGTAGTCACACTGATGTATAGTCAATATATCCAAAGTAGGATATGAATATCAAGAAACTCTGTGTGGAGGTCTCGATCGCTGAACGCATGACAACCAAAAGAGAGCAGACGCTTCGAGAGTTGTTTGACACATTAAAAAAACTCGCCCCGCGTCTTCGTAGGCGTGGCAGGCTGGTCCTGGTCTATGAATCTGAGTCTATATTCCAATTTGCTTTCACTTCAAAGCAGATCAGGATTCATTACTTGGTGTCCGTAGGTGACACATTTCACTTTTTGATCTCAGATGCTTGTTTTCGCTGAGACTTCTGACCAAGGTTGTTGGTAATCCCCACAAAACCATCAGCGCCATGACGGCGTTTTTTATTTTTAAAATGTTATATAATATATACATGAATAATTTAAAGAAAATCATTACATTGTTAAGTGTTTTAGTTTTATTTTTTATTATAGTTTTTACAATTATTCCAAATAGAAATAAAAGACATTTAGAGGTTAATCCTGAGGAGTTGATAAATATATCAACAACAACTGAAAAGACAGTCAATGAATCTAATGATTTTTATAATATTAATATTAAATATCCGGTTGAGATTAGGGATATCAATAGAGATGTAGAAAAATACATAAAATCAAATCTAGAATCCGTGAAGTCAGAATGGGCGATGGATGGTGATTTGTATAAAAATGAATTGAAATTAAGAAAAGATTTTCCTGATAGACCTATTGTTAAATATGAATATAATGTATCTTATGAAAAAGTAGAGTCAAATAGTTTGAACACCGTTTCTTATATTATAAAAAGTTATACATTCACAGGTGGTGCTCATGGTAATACAGCTTTACAAACTTTTACATTTAATAAAAATGGATTGGTTACTATAGATAATTTATTGGATTTACAAAAAGGTAATGATAAAAAGATAACCTTAATGTTGGCAGATAAATTACAAAAAACTTTAGGTGATCAATATAATGAAGATATGCTGAAAGAGGGATTAGGTTTATCAGGTGATAATGTTGGATTCTTGTATCAAAGTAATCTTATGAAATTCGTAGTTTTGGATGAAGGTATAAAGTTTATATTTGATCAATATCAAGTTGCTCCATATGCGTCTGGAAATCCAGAGGTGTTGTTGAAATGGGAGGAGTTGGATAAGTATCTTGTAAAATAATTTAGGCGAGCATTGCTGCTCGCCATTGTTTGGGGTCTGTGAAGGTGGTCAGATGGTGGTTGAATCGAAGGGACTTACCGGTTGCTTGATGCTGTTGATGAAGGTGATGACTTCAGCAGCCTTTGAATATTCCTCCAGTCCTCCGGCGTGAATGATTTGCTCTATCCACCCAGATAAAAACAGTTCCTGTCCACCTGTGATAACTGTTTCAGAATCGGTGATCCCGTTCAGTAGTCTCTCGATGAAATCACTGATGTTTCTGTGATTGGCGTAAGACACATTGCGAATGAACGCTAAGTATTTTCCGATGGTGTTTTTCATTTAACTTGATGGGGTTTGACCTGATTATAATGACATTTATAGGGATAAATGTCAAACAAAAAACACCTCTTATTGAGGTGTTTTTATATTTTCCATTTATCCTTGTAATGCGCCTTTTCCGGCAAATACTGCTTTCTTACCAAGTTGTTCTTCTATACGTAGAAGTTCATTGTATTTAGCAACACGATCTGTTCTGCAAAGTGATCCTGTTTTTATCTGCCCACAACCTGTACCTACAACTAGATGTGATATTGTTGTATCTTCAGTTTCGCCAGATCTATGTGATATAACTGCTGTCATACCGGCCTTATGCGCCATCTTTATAGCCTTAATTGTTTCTGTTATTGTTCCTATTTGATTAACTTTTACGAGTATAGAATTGCCAACTTTCATATCTATACCTTTTTGTAATCTTTCTATATTTGTTACAAAAAGATCATCTCCAACTATTTGTAATTTTTTACCAAGAACTTTTGTAAATGTTTGATAATTTTCCCAATCATCTTCAGCTAAACCGTCTTCTATAGAAACTATAGGATATTTTTTACACCAATCTTTATATATATTTATAAGTTCATCGGCTGTAACTACTTTGCCTTCACGCTCTAGATTGTATTTTCCTTCTTTATAAAATTCTGTTGAAGCAACATCCATAGCCAAGGCTATATCTTTACCTGGTTTGTATCCAGCTTTTTTTATAGCTTCAAGTATTATTTCTACCGCTGCCTCATTTGATGGAAGTGATGGGGCATATCCACCTTCATCACCGGTAGTTGTAGCAAGTTTTTGATCATGAAGCATTTTCTTTAGATTATGAAATACTTCTGCACCCATACGAAGTGCTTCTCTAAAAGATTTTGCACCTATTGGCATAATCATGAACTCTTGAAAATCTGTTGAGTTTTCAGCGTGTTGACCACCATTTAATATATTCATCATCGGAAGTGGTAGAGAAAGTTTTTTACCTGTTTTTGCAATAGAAGCAAAATACATATATAGAGGTTTTTTCATTGATGCTGCCGCGGCGTGTGAGAAAGCAAGTGATACACCGAGTATGGCATTTGCTCCCAGATTTGATTTTGTTTTTGTTCCATCTAGTTTTATCATGGCTTCATCGAGAGTTTCTTGTGTCCATGTTTTATTTATCAAAGCTTTACGAAGTTTTGTATTTACATTTTCTACTGCTTTTAAAACACCTTTACCAAGATATCTTTTTTTATCACCATCACGAAGTTCAAGGGCTTCATAAGAACCTGTTGAGGCACCACTTGGAACAGCGGCTCTGCCAAAAGATCCATCTTTTAATAAAATATCAACTTCGACAGTCGGATTTCCACGAGAGTCTAGTATTTCACGGCCAATAATGTTTTTGATTGTTAAAGACATATGTTGATTTATGTATTGATTAAATTATTTAATTAATGATTAATACATGATATCATATAAATATGAGGTTTTATACAAAACTATTGATATTGATATATATTTTGACATTCAGTCAAGTTACTTTTGCTAAGATTATTTCAGCTGATAATCTTATTATTCCAACAGGTTTTACATTTTTAAAAAATCTTGTGTATAGAAGTACATTAGCACCAGATACAAGATATTTACAAAATCTTTTAAATATGAATACAGAAACTAAATTAGATGTTCCAGAAGGAAGTTGGGGTTCTAATTCTAATTTGGTAGATTCTTTTGGTGGAAAAACTAAATCAGCTCTAGAAAGATTTCATATCGTTTACAATAAAGATATACAAAAAGTTTATAAAGATTCAAACCCAAATGCCACAACAACATTTACACCGAATTCTCTAATTTTAGATTTTTATACAAGATCAGTAATGAATGATTTAGTTGTTAAATATCAAAAAGAGAGAGATGGAAAAAATGCTACAACCACAGCAACAAGTACATATACAACCACACAAGAAAAATCAAATAGTTCTGTGTTAGCTGCCATAGCAGCTATAGGTGTGCTAGGTGGAAGCAGTGGTGGATCAAGTAATGCTGCTTCAGGTATTATTCCTTTTGGTGGTAAATCAGTGTCTATGGTACCGTGTACATGTAGTGGAAATATTTTGCTATATATAGTTGATACCAAAGGTGTTACTTTACCTCTAATATATCAACCAGGTGTAACTGTATTATATAAGATGGGCAATCCAACCTCTGGTACAAATATGCTAGGACAATATGTTGCAGGTGGTGTATGTCTTGTTCCTGGTACTCCTTGTACTGTCGGAGGCACCCCTATAGGTACTATGATACAACTCGGTACATCCTTGTCATCTGCCGGTTTTTAAGTATTATTTCGTATATGTCTTTTATAGATAAATTAATACAAGAGAAAAAAAGACCTCTATTTGTTCTCGCACCTATGGCTGATGTTACAGACATAGCTTTTCGTACTGTGATATCACAAGCGGCTTCGCCAGATATATATTGGACTGAGTTTGTATCTGCTGATGGTTTGATACGTGCTACAGAAGAAGGTAAATATAAACTCAAGAAAGATTTACTTTTTGATAAAGATAAGCAAAGACCTATTATTGCTCAACTTTTTTCATCTACATATCAATATATGTATGAAGCTACAAAACTTTGTATAGAACTTGGTTTTGATGGTGTTGATATAAATATGGGCTGCCCTGATAAATCCATAGAGAAACAAAAATGTGGTGCCGCGATGATTAAAAATCCAGACAAAGCTATAGAGGTCATAAAAGCCGCCAAAGATGCGAGAAAAGATTTTGGAAATAATGATTTCGCGGTGACTGTAAAAACTCGTGTCGGTTATAATAAAGTCGAGATAGATACTTGGATAAAAACTTTGCTTAATCAGGGGGTTGATCTTATAACTATACATGCTCGTACTCGTAAAGAGATGTCAAAAGTTCCAGCTAACTGGGATTATGTCAAGCAGGTTGTCAATATGCGTGATGAATTTGCAAAAAATAATCCTGATAAAAAAGTTCCATATATATTTGGTAACGGTGATGTACAAAGTATAAAAGATGGATATGAAAAATGCGATCATGCAAATGCTGATGGTGCTATGATAGGTCGTGCCATGTTCGGTAATCCATGGTTTTTTAAAGATATAGAAAATGAATATACACCTACGAGGGAAGATAGAATAAAATTTTTAATAGAACAAGTAAAAATATTTGATAGAGAATTAGGTGATGTAAAATCTTTTGCGGTAATGAAGAAATTTTTTAAGACATATATGGCGGGTTTTGATGATGCAAAAGATATAAGAGGTGAGATTATGGAGATGAGTGAGGCAGGGGAGGTGATAAAGTTTTTAGAGGGAAAGTTATAGTTTTGGGTATTCGGACTTGATTTTTTACTCAAAATATGTTTATATTATAAGTCCTGATGGCGAAAAGGTATCGCTGTCTCTTACACACACATTTATACACGCACATTATATGACCAAATTGGAAAGAATTATTGGAGAAGTGAAGGGTTCACCCAGATTGCAAGCTCTTATCGAAGATCTAACAGACTCTCGCGGTCTCGGGTTTGAACAGATGTCTCGACGTGATTTGCGCAAGATGATTGATTTGCCCGACATTATCGAAGTTCCTGAATCGATCAATTATGACCTCGTCGCCGGTTCTTTTGACACCATCGAAAATCCGGACCTGACTAAAATGGTCATGCAGGAAATGATCAAGTCGCGGCGTCGACTCGGTGGAACTTTTGAGGTGTTTCCGGAACATTTTGCCGACAGGGTCAATATCAACCATGTATCCGAAGTGATGATCAAAGGGCGAAGGTCTGCGGGTTTACCAGAACTGATTGCTTTCGTTCAGGACTCTCACAATCGTGCTCTCAGTCGACATAAACCACTATTAGCTTGTGAGGTGGTCAAAATCGGCGAGGTCGGGTATATTTTTGTCGCTGGTTATCATAGGGGTAAATCAACCCTCTATGTGATACCAAATACAGCCTCAGAATGGGATGCTGGATCGGTATTTCTTCAATGTAGGCGGATTCACCCTTGACCAATCTCCCTATCCCTCCCTAAACCCCTGCCAAGGTCCTTGTGACCGAGGCGGGCTTTTTATTTATATTTTGTTTATAAAATCTTTATCAAAAATCTATAAGTGTTTTGTTAATATCTTTTTGTGGAGAATAATTATAATAAATGGAATATTTTAAAAAAGAAAATAAATAACAGAAAAAGAGATTTGCAGTTTTCTGAAGGTGAAATATGGTGGTCTTATTTTGGATTAAATGTAGGCGAAGAAGCTTATGGTAAAGGTGGTAATTTTCGTCGGCCGGTTTTAATTCTTAAAAAGATCTCTAAAAATTCTTGTATAGTTTTACCTACTACTACCAAGACCAAAGAAGGTGAAAGGTTTTATAAATTTACCACTAAGAATATCGAAAGAAGAGCTATGTTGTATCAAATCAAGTATATTTCAGCTAACAGGCTTGATATAAAAGAGTCGGAAATAGATCTAGATAATTTATTTAAATTAAAAATATCTCTAGCTAGATTGCTAAAGATATCTTCATGGTCACCAGACAGTCATAACTGTAAAGGTCTGGATCATCGGGTTACCCCAGATATGCCATTATCTTATCAAATATCCAAACCCTGTCAAATTTGTTATAATTATCGATATATGCAACAACATACATCACTTTATCGTAAATACAGACCATCAAATTTTAATGAAGTATTAGGTCAAGATCATATAGTATCCATACTTAAAAAAGCTATTGAAAATAAGAATCCTAATCATGCATATATATTTACAGGTTCACGTGGTATAGGTAAAACTTCTATTGCTAGAATATTCGCTCATGATCTTGGTGTACAGGATGTAGATATTATAGAGATAGATGCGGCATCATATACTGGTGTTGATAATATACGTGAACTTATAGAAAATGCATCTATATTGCCAATGCAGTCACCATACAAGGTTTATATACTTGATGAAGTGCATATGTTGTCTAAACAAGCTTTCAATGCTTTTCTGAAAGGATTAGAAGAACCACCAAAGCATGTCATATATATACTTGCTACTACAGAGCTAAATAAGATTTTGGATACTATTATTTCACGTTGTGAGGTGCATAATTTTAAAAAACCAACTATAGAGATATTGACTCAAGTTATAAAAGATGTTGTTAAAAAAGAGGGTTTAAGTATAGATAATGAATCAGCCAAACTTATAGCCCTATCTGGTGACGAATCTTTCCGTGACACTTTATCTGTATTACAAAAAGTTATATCAAGTGTTGATGGTAAAAAGATAGAAGGAGTAGAAAATATATTAAATATTCCAAGTAACAAAATAATAGAGAATATAGTAGATAAGATAGTAGCAGGTGAAAGTGTTTATGAAGATATAGATAAGTTAAAGACAACTAACACGGATGGAAAAATAGTTTATGATTTATTCGTGGATGAACTTCGTATGAGATTACGTTCCGGAAAAGACAAAGAAAAAGTTATTACTTTACTAAGTAAAGCAATAGAGAACTACAGACATATAAGATTTGTAGATGCTTTTGTGGTGTTGGAGGTGGTGTGTGCTATCTAGGATTATTTAATCTGTTTTGAT
>CAZUJN010000009.1:0-20014 GCA_964620475.1 uncultured Candidatus Saccharibacteria bacterium
TATTTATGATATAAAAAGTGTATAAATATTAATACACTTTTATGAATAAACAATATATAAATAAATTTAAAAATATTTTCCATAAAATAGGTTTATCTGAAAGTGAATCTATGGTATATGGAACTCTTATAAATTCAGGTGAATTATTAATAATGGATATAGCGAAACTCACGGGGTTGTATAGACCGGTGATATATAAATCAATAGAAATCTTAAAAGAAAGAGGTTTGATACGTTTATCTTCTTCAGGAAAAAGAAAAACATATATAGCGGAATCACCTGATAGATTGGAGCTGTTATTTAGAGAATATGAAAAATCATTTTTTAATGATATAGAAGATTTACATGATTTATATCAAAGTAAAGAAAATAAACCAGCTATTTCCATAACAGAAGGCGAAGCCGCTATAGTAAACACTTATTCCGATGTTGTTAACACTTTAAGTAAAAATGAGACCTATTATAGATATAGTTCTTTGGCTCAGTTTAAAAAGAGAAAATATGTTCCAAAAGATTATGAATATATCAGAGACAAAAAAGGTTTAGAGAGATATGTTATAACTGGTTATCATAATCAACCTTCTACGAAGAGATTGGGTAGAGCCGTAAAAGTTATACCAAAAGATTTTGATTTGTTTGAAGATGAAGTGAATGTTGTTATATATAAAGATAAGGTAGCAATCATAGATTATCCTTCTAAAGTTGTTATAAATATAAAACATAAGAAATTTGCAGAGTTTCAGAAGAAGTTATTTAAGTTATTGTTTTCAAGGTTATAGGGTTTAGATGTTTTTAGATTGTGTATTTTATGTTTTCTTTATGAGAAGTTTATAAGCGTTTTTATAATATGTGGAGATGGAGAAAATAAATACATCAGTATATATAGACATGGCGAATTTATCTATAGAATGTAGAAAAAATAATTTTAATATAGATATGGAATTATTTTTTAATTGGTTAAAGGATAAAAATAAAATGGTGATTTTTTAAGCCTTATAAAATTTTGCAAGAAGGAAAATATTGTATTTAATTTGATATCTCCGGCTGATCCAGATAAATGTTCGTATCTATTAAAAAAAGAGAATATATCTATTACATATATAAGACAGATCATAAGTAGATTTATAAATGAAAAAGCCCTCGATGAAGACAAAACATCATAAAGGCATTTTTCTTAGATTGATTATAGTTTATCAATTTTTTACACAATGTCAAACCTCTTCCAAAACCTCATATAAAATGCTATTTTATTAATATATTAATAATTTAAATAAACAAAATATATGTCAATAATAGAGACTTTAAAAGATAAGCTTAAAGCTTTGATTGGTCAAAAGACAGATCAAGTTGTTGAGGTTGCTAAAGAGACTGTGCAAGAAGTTGCGCCAGTTATCTCTGCTGATAAAGTAGAAGAGGTGGCAGAGCAAACACAACGAGTTGTTGAAGAAAAAGTTGATGAAGTTGTTGATACTGTAGCTGATACAGTAGAAGAGATGACATCAGAACCAACAGCAAATCCTGATGACAGTATAATGGGGGATAATCAATAGATTATTTCCGTGCCCGATCGTCTAATGGTAGGACAGCGGTTTCTGGAGCCGTTAATTGGGGTTCGAGTCCCTATCGGGCAACAAGTGTAACTGTAATTCTTGGAATTATATAAAGATAAATTAATGTTATAATACTCTCATGATAAAAATTCTTTTTGTATCACATAGCACCACATTTGATAATGAATCTAAGCTCTGCTCAGGTCACAACAACATAGCTTTATCTCCCTTGGGTGAAGAGCAAGCTAAAGAGATGGGTATCAGATATAAAGATGAATATTTTGATGCTATATTTTGTTCTGATTTACAAAGATCATATAAAACAGCTGAAATGGCTTTTGGTAATAAATTTCCAATAATAAAAGATATCAGATTAAGAGAATGTGATTATGGTGATATGACACAACACCCAAGCGAAGAAGTCGAAGGTGATAAATTAAAAAAAATATATACACCATTTCCAAATGGAGAAAGTTATGAACAAACGTCAAAAAGAATGAAAGATTTTTTAGATTTTCTTAAAGAGAATTATGATGGTAAAAGAGTAATGATAATAGGGCATCGTGCAACTCAATATGGTTTAGATTATTGGATTAAAAATATTCCTTTGGAAGAATTGGTTACTACAAAATTCAAATGGCAACCAGGTTGGGAATATGAATTATAGGGTGATATAATACCCCTATGAAAACTATCAAAACTATAGTAATTACAATATTATCAATAATAGCCTTAGTCATAATAGCAGGTATAATCAAATTCAATTTTTCTGATTCAGATATAATTATAAGTGAAGTTATTTCTACACCTACAAACAGCAACACTGTCATCGCAACAACTTCAACCACAACAACAATAGTTAAACCTATAGTAAAACCAACAGTAAATATAAATCTAACATCAAAGACTTGGAAATTATCGGATACAACATATAAAAATTATGATAGATTTTCTCTAACTTTTAAAAAGGATAATACAGTCTCAATAACAACGGATTGTAATGGTATGGGAGGTAATTACAGTGTAAGTGGAGATAAATTAATATTTTCTCAAATGATTTCTACTTTAATGTATTGCGAGGGATCATCAGAGCAAGATTTTGCACAAAAGATATCAACAGTATATTCTTATTCTATAGATAATAATGTATTAACACTTAGACATAAATCAGGTGAATTAAAATTTAGATAAAATTATTATGATAGAAGAAATATATTATCCAACTCTTGATTCTTTCGTAAAAAAGAATTTTCAAGATGAAACTATAATTTCATCATGTAAAAAGAGAGTTAGGATTAATTCATTTATAAAGGTTAGAAATTTTCGTAGAGAAAAAACAGAACATGGTTTGTATGAATACCAAATAGTTGAAACAGATAAGAAAATCTTTATCTATAAAAATCGTAGTATAGATGTATTAAATTATTTTGTAATAGATAAAAAAGATATAAAAAATACTGAGGAGGAAATTAAAGATGGAGTAGTCTTTAAAAAAATAACTATGATTCCTAAACGTATGTTTGAATTTGAAATTTATCATTTTACTGATATTAATCCAGCACCCCAATATTTTATTGCCAGATTCATCTATAATATAAAGAAGGTTTTTGATAAATTATTTGGATTTATGTTCGTAAAAATGACCACTGAAATAACATATTAATATCTTATATTTTTGTTATAATACCCTTATGCAAACAGTATTTATCACCGGTATTAGTCATGGCATAGGAAAAGCCACGGCCATCAAATTTTTGAATGAAGGTTATCAAGTCATCGGTACATCTCTTGACGGGCAACTTGACTATAATCATGAAAATTTAAAAATGATTAAACTTGATTTAAATAATCAAGAAAGTATAGATAATACCACTAAGGAATTATCTGATTTGAATCAGAAGATAGATATTTATATAAATAATGCCGGAATACTTTTAGATGAAGGTGAAGATTGTATTGTTATCGATAAATTAAAAGGAACATTACAGGTTAACCTTATTGGTCCTATAGATTTAACTCAGAAAAATTTACATCTAATAAATGATGATGGTCATATTATAAACATATCTTCATCCGCTGCGTCTTTGGAGAAAGTTCATCACACAGATTATCCTGCGTATAAGATATCAAAAGCTGCTGTAAACATGTTTACGGTTTGGTTAGCTTTTAAGTTAAAGGATAAGATAAAAGTATCATGTGTTCATCCTGGTCGTGTGAAAACAGCCATGGGTTCTTGGGAGGGGGATATGGAGCCAGAAGAAGCTGCAGAATATATTTATAAAACGGCTACAGATAAAGACATAGAGACAGGTCAGTTTTGGTATAAAGGAGAAAAGTTTCCTTGGTAATGATATCTTTGAAATATTGGGAGAAAGTTGTAATAGATAGATTGAGGTTAATATTAAAGATCCAATAATTGATAAACAAAACACCTCACTTGAAAGAAAGGTGTTTTTGTTTTTTACTTTGACTATTTCTTATATGATTTTATCTGGTTTTGAATGTTGATGGCCAAGAAACTGTTACATTTCCACTCGCATCTTTTGTGTATATCATATAGTAATATGTTGTATTTGATTGTAACCCAGATAGAGATATACTTTTATAAGTATTCATGTTTGTATCATTTTGAGTTACATAACCACCATTTACAAATACATCATCATAACTCTCTGAAACATTTAAAGGTGAAGAACTGTAATGGATTCTACCTGTCGTATTTTCGTTTGTGTTCCAACTTATAGTTGTATCATTATATGACGGATTTATAGATACATTTGATATCCAGGCCGCAGGATCTGATTGAACAGAGTTTAATTGAGCATTTATTGCTGTTAAGGTTACAGGTCCAACGCGTCCAACTGTGGATATTCCATTACGAGCTTGAAATTTTATAACAGCATTTCTTGTCAATGTTCCAAAGTACCCGGTGATCAAACCTTGTGGATATATGGTCGGATCTTGGGCTAGAAAACCCTGAAGGGTAGACACATCCGAACCAGACATGCCTAATTGTAATTGTCTTGTTAATGTTGCAGCGGTAGCAGATAATGTTAAGGACAAAGTCAGAGATAATATAACTGCAACAACCAATATGTTTATTTTTCTCATATTTTTTAATTTTTTTATTATTTTAGTAAATTAATAATATGTTATTTAATAACTTTATTTCGGTTATAAATAGCAGTCAGAATCTGCACTTCTGGCAAGTTTTATGACGTATATAAAGTATGTTTGTGACATAAAGGACATGTCCATTTGTTTATCATGTTATAATATAAACATGAAAAAAAATATTATATACACAATTTTAGTTTGGTTATTATTAATTAATATATCCGTAAAAGCTTCAGAAGTATCTGTTGGTGGAGATGATGATCGTGATGATATTAGAAAGGAGATAAGAGATGAGAGAAGAGATGGTGTGGAAGAAAGACAAGAGATTAGAAAAGAAAGATTTGAGGATGTTAGAGAGATAAGATCTGACCTTAGAACCAGAATAGCATCTACAACAGTATCATCAAGTACTAGACCTGAACTTAAAAGATTGAGAGAGGAGTCTAAGGCTGAGATATCCAAAGTCAGACAAGAATTTCAATCTGCTTTAAAAACCAATAAAGCATCTACTACAGAAATCATTAAAGAAAAAAGAGAAGAACTTATAAAAGCAACACAAGATAAAAGGGAATTGTTTAAAAAAGAATTAGAGGCCAAAAAAGAAGAAAATAAAGAAAAGAGAGAAGAACTTAAAAAGAAATTCGAAGAGAATCTGTCTAAGATAAAAGATGAAAACAAAAAGACCAGATTGACCAATATTAATACCAATTTGTCTGATATAAATATAAGATTGACGACACAGGCGACCGAAAGGATTAATAATATAGAAAATGTGTTGTTAGCTATAGAGTCAAGAACTGATAAAGCCGCATCAGAAGGTCTAAATGTAAATGATATTAGATCTGCTATCACAAATGCAGAGACAGCTATAACAGCCGCAAGAACAGCTATAACAACTCAAATGGCCAAAACATATATAGTTAATATTGAAAATGAAAGTACTGTTAAAACTTCTGCAGAGACAACTAGAAATACATTAAAAGCTGATATTAAAGTTATGAATGATAAGATAAAGGAATCTCATGATGCAGTAAAGAAAGCCGCTCAAACATTAAAATCAATCATACCCGCAGTGGCTACTTCAACAGCAACTACAACTCAATAATATTAAAAAGATAAATTAAATAATAAAAAATATGAAAAAAATAATTATAATAATTGTACTGATAATAGCGGCTGCGATGTTGATATATTTTGTAAATAATAAAAACAAAACCCAACCTTTGACACCTGAGCAGGTTATAGAACAGACTGTACAAAAGGATAGTCCAAGTGATATAGATCAAAATCTGAATTCAATAGATGTTAATCTAGATATAGATGCGGATTTAAAATCAATAGATGAAGATTTGAATAAATTATAAAAATTGAAATTAAAAAGGGCGCAAGAGGAAAAGATCCGCTTGCGCTTTTTTTGGGTTTTTGCTCGGGTCTTCATAGTGATGCCAATAGGCGAGTTGGGGTTTTATCGACATATTGCTTCTTGACTTCATCCAGATAGGCAAGTTTTTCTTTCTTGCTCAAGCTGAACTTGAAGTCCGGACCGGTGTAGGGGATGACGATGAAGTGGTCCCAGTAATGAGTCATGTCTGTTCGACTGTGAAAGTCGAGCACAGGAGCCTGAGCCTCTGGACTATCTTTTGGATATCCAAGTTTTTTGGCTAGTTGTTTGGCTGCTTTGCGGCTCTTAACCGCACTTCCTGTATCGACTGCAACACCGATGATTTCTTGACCATGTTTGTCACGACCAATAATAACACTCCCGTAAGGGATTAGGCTGTTGTCGACGGCAATACATTCGAGATCGCGACCTTTTACGTCGTTGATCTTGGTAAGTGACGAGGTTTTACCTGCGGCACTATCGCTATCACCTGAGTGATAACTGGTGCCACGTGCATACACCTTGAAGGCCTTTTGTGTATTCAATTGTTCAAATGTAGAGTTGTTTTTTTGTTGGTCACCAGCAGCGATTGGGGCTGCATTGATTGTGATCAGTAAGAAAATAACTCCGATAATTTTCTGTATATCTTTCATGTGCGTTCGTACGGATAGGTTGGTAGTGTCAAGTGCTACCTTGCCCTTGACATATATATCTTATCATATATACAGATTTTGTCAAATTTTTATTAAAATATTTGAAAAAATAATTATGAAAATAAAATTTTGTGTTATTATATAAAATATGAGTACTCGTATATATGTGACAAGACAAATACCTGAAGTGGGTATAAATATGTTAAAAGATAAAGGATATGAAGTTGTAATCGGTAAAGATAAAACACCTGTTAAGCAATCGAAAATAATAAAAATACTATCAAAAGCAGAGAAGGCTGGTAAACCTTATGATGTTTTACTTTCTCTTCTTACTGATAAGATAGATGAAAAAGTTTTTAATAAAGCTCCTAATTTAAAAATGGTTTCAAACTATGCTATAGGTTATGACAATATAGACATAAGAGAGGCAAAAAAAAGAGGTATAATGGTCACCAATACACCAGGTGACTATATGTGCTCTATAGCTGAGCATGTTGTTTCTATGACTTTATCTTTATGTAATCGTATAGCTGAAGCTGATCATTTTATGAGAAGGGGATATTATAAAGGTTTTGATCCCATGCTTATGATCGGTCATGATGTAAGTGAAAAAACTATAGGTATAATAGGTGCAGGAAGAATAGGTGAAAAGGTGGCCTGTACTTTTGCTCATGGCTTTGGATGTAAGATTTTATATTATGATCATATAGTAAATGAAAAAATAGAAAGAGAATGTAATGCAAAAAAAGTTCATAATCTGGATGAGCTTATAGAAAAATCAGATATCATATCTCTTCATGTCCCATTAAATGAAAATACTTATCATATGGTTGATCGTAGATTTATAGATAAGATGAAAAAAGATGCGTATTTAATAAATACGTCTCGTGGTCCAGTTATTGATGAAAAATATCTGTATAAAGCTTTGAAAAATAATAGAATCGCTGGAGCAGGTATAGATGTTTATGAATTTGAACCAAAGTTTGTAAGAGGTATGAATAAATTAGGAAATATTATTATGACTCCACACATAGCATCAGCAAGTATTAGAGCTCGCGATATTATGTCTAAAACAGCAGCAAATAATATTATAGATTTTCTTGAAGGTAGAGATATGATACATGACTGCAGAAAATAATTTATAAAAATATTTAAAGCTATGATATACTTATAATAATATGAAATTGATTAGTATAAATACAGACATTAAAAAAGCGTATCTTACACCAAAAATAGGTGTAAGTTCTACAGCAGATGGTAGTTTTCTTAAACAAGAAGCATATGAAATAGCTAGAGAGTTGGGTCGTGAGATAGTAGAGCAGGGTGGTATTATAGTTACAGGTGCTTCTAGTGGTTTTCCTTATTGGGCTGCTCAGGGTGCTAAACAAGCCGGTGGTTTATCTATAGGATATTCTCCAGCCGTTTCTCCTAAAGATCATGTTGAGATATATCGTCTACCACTAGATTATATGGATATTGTCTCATTTACTGGTTTTGGTTTTCCTGGACGTGATTTGGTTTTTACCAGATCTTGTGATGGTATTATTATCGGTCCAGGACGTATTGGCACTATACATGAGTTTACTATAGCTTATGAAGATGAAAAACCTATGGGTATATTACAAAGTGACGGATGGGAGACAGATGAGGTTATAAAGATGATTATAGAGAAAAGTCATAGGCAAAATCCTTATATAGTTTTTGATAAAGATCCTAAGGCCTTGATAAGAAAAGTTATGGATATGATTAGACAAAAGAGGGGTGAATAAAGCAATTGCTTTCGTCTTAGTTTTATATTAAGCTAAGGCAATATTGGAGGATTGGATGAGCGGTTTAAATCAACAGTTTACTAAACTGTCGGGCTCGAAAGGGTCCCGTGAGTTCGAATCTCACATCCTCCGCTAGATAAAAATACCCGAAAGGGTATTTTTTATTTCAACCACGCACAAAATTAAGTTATAATATATTCATGAACATCTTCACTGAAATAAGTATTATCTTAATAGTCACAACTATTATCTCTTTGATAATGCATTCACTTAGGCAACCTCTTGTTATTGGATATATCTTAAGTGGTATAGTTGTTGGTCCATATGTTTTAAATATTTTACAATCAGCAGAACAGGTAGAATTATTTTCCAAAATAGGAATAGTGATACTTTTGTTTATAGTTGGACTAGGATTAAACCCATTAGCTATAAAAGAAGTTGGTAAAGTATCTTTTTGGGCGGGTATAGGGCAGGTTGTATTTACATCGATAGCTGGATTTTTGTTAGCTAAAGGTATGGGTTATGAGACTGTAACATCTTTGTATATTGCTATAGCTTTAACTTTCAGTAGTACTATTATAGTTTTGAAACTTTTGACAGATAAGGGTGACCTTAATAAATTGTATGGAAAAATTTCTATAGGAATATTATTGATACAAGATTTAGTGGCTACTGTTGTCTTATTATTGATTGCCACTTTTGCCAATAGTCAGGGTATGAGTTTTGAACAAACCATGATGTTACTCGGATTAAAGGCCTTGATAATGTCTATTATATTAATAATATTTTCAAAATATATATTGCCTAAGATTGGAAATTGGTTTGCATCATCACAGGAGTTATTGTTTATCTCATCACTTTCATGGGGTCTGGCTGTTGCGGCATTATTCGCGATGTTTGGATTTTCTATAGAGATAGGTGCATTAGTTGCTGGTATAACTTTATCCATGTCTCCATTTTCATATGAGATAGGCTCAAGAATGAAGCCAATAAAAGATTTCTTTGTAACAATGTTCTTTATTCTTTTAGGGGCACATCTTATATTAACTGATATACAATCTCTCATTATTGCCGCGATTATATTATCAGCTTTTGTTTTAATAGGAAATCCTATAATAGTTTTAATGGTTATGAATGTGTTGGGTTATAAAAGAAAGGTCGGTTTTATGACAGGTTTAACCGTTGCACAGATCAGTGAGTTTTCATTAATATTGGCTTCTATAGCTTTAGCTTATGGACATATCACTCAAGAAGTTGTCACTCTTATAACTTTGGTGGGTATCATAACAATAGCGGGATCATCTTATCTTATACTTTATGCAGAGAAAATATATAATTCTCTACAGATATTTTTGAAAATATTTGATATACCTCATATATCTTCTAAAGATATTAGAGAGGGAAGAAAAAAGAAAAATGATGTTATCCTTTTCGGATATGATAGGGTGGGAAATTATTTTACAGAAGCTTTGGATCATTTAAAGAAAAAATATTTAGTAGTTGATTTTAATCCAAAGTCCATAAAAAAACTTGAAGATAAAAAAATAAATCACAGATATGGTGATGCTGAAGATGTTGAATTTTTGGAAGAGCTTGATTTAGTGGATACAAAGATGATTATATCAACCATACCTGATAAAGATGTTAGTATGACTATGTTGAAATATTATAGAAAAGTTAACCCAAATGGTATAGTAATATTAATATCTCATGATGTGCATGAGGCTAAAGAACTGTATTTAGCTGGTGCATCTTATGTTGTTGTCCCACATAACTTGGGTGCACATCACGCAGCACATATGATAGAGGAATATGGTTTTGATGTGACAAAATTTGATACAGCCAGAAATAAACATTTAAGTAAAATCTCTGTCTAAATCTTAATTGTAATAAAAAAATAATCCATACTTTTTTGTATAGATTATTTTTTTGGAGATTATTATCCTAATATTTGCTTTACGAATCTTTCGAATACTGTAGGATCATTTTGGGCAAGATCAGCCATTATTTTTCTATCAACTTCTATGTTTTTCTTTTTCATTATACCGATGAATTTACTGTAAGTTGTTCCATAAGGACGTAAACCAGCATTTATTTTGACATTCCACAATCTTCTAAAATCACCTTTTTTATCTCTTCTGTGAGCGAAAGCTGTATTTAGAGAGTGAACTATTTGTTCATAAGCTAATTTTTCTTTACTTTTTCTTGGACCTCTGAAACCTTTGGCCATCTTAAGAACATTTCTTCTTGTTTTTGCGGCGTGAACACCTTTTTTAACACGTACCATATATTTGTATTATTGATTATTAGATTAATTAGTAATTTTAGAAAATTATATATGAGCTAGGAAGCGTCTTTTTTCCTTATTTGTCATATTGAAATCGACCATTCTTTTTTTGTTTGATCTAGTTTTTGCATTTTCTTTAGAGTTGAAGTGGTTTTGACCTGTTACTCTAGCTTTTATCTTTCCATTTTTACTAACCTTTAGACGTTTAGAAAATGATTTATTTGATTTTACTGCCATGTTTTTATTTAAATTAAATTATTAATAATGAATTATTAATAATGGTCTCGAGGCGGGGAATTGTATTCCGAACTTTTAGTGCCTTGTCGACATTATTATTTCTTCTTTTCTATGGTTATAACTGGACCTTTTGGACCACGTTTTAGTGGTACAGCCACTTTATAATCCACATAGATAAGATTAAGGAATTTTTGTAATCTAGAATTTAAGAATTCTTCAGGAAGAAACTTAGATCTACCAGATACGAATAATTCAGCTTTTACCTGATGACCTTCATCTAACCATTCTGAAGCTTTTTTAGCTTTCATGGAAAGATCATTCTCACCGGTACCTATCTTAATCTGTATACTTTTGACTTCAACGGCTTTAGCATTAGCACGAGATGCTTTTTGCTTTTTGTTTGCGTCATATTGAAATTTACCATAATCCATGATTTTTGCAATAGGAGGATTGGCATTTGGGGATATCTCTATAAGGTCCAAACCGGCTTCTTCTGCCATCTTTTGGGCTTCTCTATTTGATAATATTCCTATATTTTGACCGTTCTCATCTATAATCCTGAGTTCAGGAGCTTTGATATAATGATTAATGTTGATTCTATTACTGTTGTTCTGTGCCAAGTTTTTATGTTTGTGTATTATTATAATTATTTTATTTATATACATTATAACACATTTTACAAAAGCAACAATGTATAATATTTGTAATATAAGATAAAATATTTTTATGCAAATTAAAGAAAATAAGTTGTTTAAGATATTAATAGTTCTAATAATCTTCAGCCTCGGGTTCTTTTTGGGTGATATACAGTCCATATCTGCTAAAAATTCAGATATTTCAAACGGTGCCGATATGAAGACTTTTTGGAAAGTCTGGGATATATTGGATAAACAATTTGTTACTACTAAACATAAGGATAAGTCTGGTCAGGAGATGGCTACAGGCACAGTGTCAGAATATGACAAGATGTCCAAAGAGGAGAGACGTGTTTATGGTGCCATAAAGGGTATGGTGGACTCAGAACAAGACCCTTATACAGTTTTCTTTACCCCAGAAGAAGCTAAGGGTTTTGAAACAGAGATAAAGGGTAGTTTTGAAGGTGTTGGTATGGAGGTTGGTAAGAAAGATGGTGTTATAAAAGTTATCTCACCTATACCAGGTAGTCCTGCTGATAGAGCAGGTGTAAAATCTGGTGATATTATTATAAAAATAAATGATCAGATGACGAATGATATGTCTGTAGATCAAGCTGTTAAAATTATACGCGGACAAAAGGGTACAAGTGTAAGCATACAAGTTTACAGAGAAGGAGTTGATAAACCTATAGATTTTAAAATTGTTAGAGATGAGATACAGTTACCGACTCTGGACAAAAATTATGATCCTAAGACTAAAGTCTATACAATCAAGATTTATACATTCTCAGAACAAGTGACATCCTTATTCAAAGAAGCTATGTATGAATTCTCTAAAAGTGATGCTAATAAATTGGTTATAGATCTTCGTGGTAATCCAGGTGGATATTTAGAGGCAGCTGTTGATATATCCAGTTATTTTATACCAGCAGGAAAAGTTGTAGTTAGTCAGGATTATGGTGATAAACAAAAGATAGAATATTTAAGAAGTTCAGGTTATACTTTGCTTGCTAATAAAAAATACAAACTTGCCGTTTTGGTTGACGGTGGTTCTGCTTCAGCTTCAGAGATAGTTGCAGGTGCTCTACAGGATCATAAGGCGGCTACCATCATAGGTGAGCAGACTTTTGGTAAAGGCTCTGTTCAAGAATATATAAAGATAGGTAAAAACTCTGGATTAAAGGTAACTATAGCTAGATGGTTGACGCCAAATGGTAATTCTATATCTGTTTCAGGTCTAAAACCTGATGTAGAAATAAAGAAAGATGATAAGACCAAGATTGAGGACATTAGAAATCGTGCAGACAATCAATATCTTAAGGCTATTGAAATATTGAATAAATAGTGTATACTATACACTTATGAAAATCGTTTTACTTAAAGATATACACGGGATAGGTAAAAAGTATGACACTGTAACAGTGGCTGATGGTTTTGCCTTAAATAACCTCATACCAAAGAAACAAGCTGAGTTTGCTACACCTGCTATTGTGTTGAAATATACAAAGATAAAAGAAGCAGAAGGTGAGCAAAGAAAAGTTAAAGAAGAAGAGGTTATTAACAATATTGAGAACATTATATCTAAAACTTATGAGATAAAAGCTAAAGCAAATGAGCAGGGTCACTTATTCGCAGCTTTGCATAAAGATCAAGTTGCTGAGGTTATAGGTATAGATTCACATTTTGTTAATCTAGATAAAAACATAAAAGAAGTGGGTGAACATGCTGTTGAAGTAAAAGTTCAAGATAAAGTATTCACAGTTAAACTAAATGTGGTTGCCGACACTGAATAATATCTAAAGATAAAAATACCCCTCCGAAAGGTTAGGGTGTTTTTTGTTTTATGTGGTGATATAATTAAGTCATTACAAACTAAAATATAAAATATAAAATATATGAAGAAACACATATTATCAATATTATTAATCACGGTAATGGTATCTGCTATTAATGTAGATGCTATTTCTGTTTTCGGTAAGGATTTACATTTTGGAAAATTATTTAATAAGGCTAAACCAGCCGCTCCTATAAGTGCGGTTGTTGATAGTAAGGTTAATTTTGATGTCACATCACCTAAAAAAGGTGTGACTCTCGAGACTGGAAATATCACCAATATTACTTGGAAGACAAATGATAAAATAGATGTTTACAATTTAACATTAGAAGGCGGTCAAAAATATGACCTAGGGAAAGCTTATAATGCAGGAAAAGTTTTTTCATGGATGATATCAAAAGATATAAAACCTGGAAATTATAAATTAGTATTCACTGATAAATTTGGAAATAAATATAAGAGCGATGAGTTTAAGGTCAAAACTGCTATTGAGATTCAATCATATAAGATAGAGTCATCTGTGGGTACACCAGTTACAGATAAAAGTTATTTCAATGTTGATTATAAAGTTACAAGTTTTGTAAGTCCTGTGGGTGAATTTAATCTAAAGATAAATTGTCCTGCTGGAGTGTCTGCGGTATTAGGTCAAGATCGTAATGATAAATGTAATAAGACTGTTGCCGGAAACTCATTTTCAAAATCAGTATCAAAACCAAATGAATATAATTTAACATTATCATTTACTAATAAAAACAAGACTGCACAATTAGTTACGGCTGAACTTTTTGCTAATGGTAAATCATATGGAAAAGGTATCAATATGATTGAGCCTACAAAGGAGGTGGTTGTGTCTCCAATTATTAATTTCACATATCCAACAGCTGGATCAAATATGTACATAGGTAAGACCAATGAAATAACATGGACAACCAATGTATCAGATCCAAATGTTTACTCTGTTTACTTAGTAGGTGGATCTCTGGGAGGTAGTGGGTCAATATTATTAGGAACTACTATCCCTAATCAAAAAAGTTTTGCCTTTACATTTCCTGATACAGTGAAGCTTGGATCAGATTATCAAATATCTTTTAGTGGAAAAGGGGCTACAGGTGGTTTGAGTCCGAAGTTTAATATATTATCTAAACCTGCGTCTACCTTCAAATTTACTTACCCTACAGCCAATCAAACTTTCTTGTTAGGTAGGAACTATGACATTACCTGGACAGGTAAAGATGAAGGTATTGATAATTATTCTGTGTATTTAATAGGTGGCTCATTTGGTACTGATAAAAATAGCGGAATCGGTCTAATTCCTAAGGCTATAGCAAGTCAAGGTTATTACACTTTCAGAGTCTTGACATTATTATCTCCATTAGAGAAATATCAATTGCTATTCAGTGCTCCTGGTGTATCAGATAAAAAAACAGAGTTGTTTAGTGTAAAAGAGGCTAATAATACACCAATCTTGACAAAGGTGTCTACAACAGTAACTGCTATAAAAAATAATAATATTGATGTTGGTGTAAACGCTAGTTTTAGATTAAATATACAATCTCAAGGCACAGATATACCTGTTAATTCAGTTAAGGCTACTATAGCTTTAAAAAACGTTGCGACTGGTGATGTGATAACCACAGCTGTGGTAAATGGAGTGACTGAATCCGGTTTGATGTATTTTACTGATGGGTCAACTAAAATGTTAGATTTTACAGCCATATTTGCATCTTCATCACTTCCTGTTGGTGTTACAAATGTTCAAGCCGTATTACAAAGTGTGAGTTATACAACTATGAATGATAATGTTAATAAAAGCATTACAACAGGATTAGAGGTGTTTAATACAAATTTTGTAACCATTGATATTCCTACTCCAAAAGTTTTGACTTTCACAAAAGATCTTTCTGACGGTATGTATGATATTGAGGTTAAAAATTTAAGAAGATTTTTGATTAATAAAGGTTTTCTTCCTCCTATGATGTATCAAGATCCATCTATGTGGTTTGATAAGGGTTTGAGAGATGCTTTAGCACTATTTCAAACATCGATTAATATTTCACCGGCTAATGGTTATTTTGGTGCCATGACAAGAGCTTATGCGAATGATCATTTTAATGATCCTGCTGTAGATATAACTAAATGTCCACAATCATTAACATTATATAATGTAACTTATACAATAACACCGTGTAGTATAAGTACATCTATGATTGATGGTGCTGGAGATAAAGCATTTACTGTTTATATCACTCCAAGTGTTCCTAATAATACATATTCTTATTATACATATGGATATGGTGTCGGTTTGCCGACATACGGCATATTGGGAGGTGGAAGTGGGGGTGCGTTTGCAACTACAACCTTAAATCTTAATTTTGCTGATAGTGTTTTATCTAAAGGTGTATATAAAGGTTATTTACCAATACATATAGGAAATGGTAATAATGACAATAATTTCTTGTATTTTAATTTTAACCTAGAGGTTAAGTAATCGTTTTTGCATAAAACACCCCCTCCGAAAGGTTGGGGTGTTTTTTTATTGACTTTTTTAAACATAGAGTTATTGTTATATCAGCTATGTGTTATGGAGGGCGTTTCTCTGTGCTTAAGGTGTGACCCCAGGACTGTATCCTGACGGTGTGACCCATAGTGTTGTACACTAAAAACGAAAATCGACAAAATGAAAATCGCTAGTATATCGCAAGTATTGGCTGCGCTCGGAGAATTTGTTCGCTGTGCATCTGGTATCAAAGGTATCAATCTTACCACGGAAGAGGTTGAATACCTTCGTAAAGATCCTGTGGCCGCGATGATGTTCCTCAGGGATTGTCGTCGTGAATGGGAGAGGAGACGTGTAATCCCTGAGTCAACAGATACAAATCCGGAGTCAACTTTTTCCCTGGCTCGTATTATTGCAGCTCCCTGGGATTTCGAAGCTTTGGCCAGCTTAGAATCTTTTGCGGGTATTGGAAATTTCGATGATCTCTTAAGGGACTATGATTTTAGAAAATCCATGCTTGACCAATGTTTGCCGACAATAGGTGTGATTGATTACAAGATCATGACGACAAGCAGACTGGGATTCGTCGATCATGTACCAAACGAGATCTTCATGAAAAATGATTTTCTCCACGACTGGAGTCGTAAACACTATCGCGGCCATACACTCGAACTCTGTGATCAGGTCGATATCTGCGATACCTTCAGAGAATGTGGAGAGCTTTTGGAGAAAGGGTCTTTAAAGTCTGATCGTTTCTATGTCTTTGCCACTAAACCTGGTAGGCATCGTACCGGCGCTCGGTTTCTAACAGGATTAACAACCTATGATGGTAAACCGACTCTCCGATGTGTGTCCTGGCACGATTCTCTAACTTTGGTAACAGAGATCGTCTTTCGTGTAACCAAGGTTGCACTTTGACTATCGTCTTCATTGATTTTTTCACTCACCCCCTCCGAAAGGTTGGGGTGTTTTTGTTTTGTGTTAAAATAAATACATGAAAATAATTGCTTATCTAAAAACATATTGTCCTTGGTGTATAGAACTTAAAGAATTTTTTATAAAAAATAATATTCCTTTTGAAGAAAAAGATGTAAATATTAATCCTGAATTTATGCAGGAGTTGATAAAAATATCGGGTCAACAAAAAGCGCCAACTATTGTGGTAGATGGTAGAGTTTATGCTGATGTCGGGGTGGGTGAGGTTAAAGAGATATTGGGTTTACTGTAAGCTGATATTAATGTATAAATATATCAATGCAAAAGCGACCGTTAGAATTTTCTATAAAAACTCGATCAGAAAAAAGTCGGGCTAGGACTGGTGTTATAAAAACTCTTCATGGAGAAATACAGACACCGGCTTTTATTCCTGTTGGTACCAAGGCAACTGTAAAGGGTGTTACTCCCGAGATGTTAAGAGATCTTAAGGCAGAAGCAGTTTTGGCAAATACATATCATCTATATCTTCAACCTGGTGAAGAGATTATTAAATCTCATGGAGGCTTACATAAGTTTATGAATTGGTCTGGTCCAACTTTTACTGATTCAGGTGGTTTTCAAGCTTTTTCTTTAGGTGTTGCTCTTGGAAAAAATATTACAAAATTCACAGCAGCATCACGACCTGATTTTGATGAGATAGCCTTAAAATCTTCTGGTCATAGAGCTGATATAGAAAATGCAATGATACCTGCAAAGATAGATGAATCGGGTGTTATGTTTAGATCTATTATAGATGGATCAGCTCATTATTTTACTCCTAAAAAATCAATAGAGATACAACAAGCGATAGGTGCGGATATTATTTTTGCTTTTGATGAATGTACTTCACCTCATGAACCTATAGAATATCAAAAGAGATCTTTGGATAGAACACATCGTTGGGCACTTGAATCATTAAAAACTCATATTGATAATACAGAAGCATTTTCAAAACAAGCTTTGTTTGGAATAGTACAAGGTGGACGTCATGAAGATCTTCGTAAAGAATCAGCAAAGTTTATATCAGAACTTTCTCATAATGGTATAGAGTTTGATGGATTTGGTATAGGCGGATCATTTGAAAAAGAAGATATGATGACAGCTGTGTCATGGGTAAATAGTGTTTTACCTGAAAATAAACCAAGACATCTTCTTGGTATAGGTGAGCCAGCTGATGTTATAAAAGGTGTAAAAGAAGGATGTGATACTTTTGATTGTGTGATGCCTACACGTAATGCTAGAACAGGAACAGTGTTTTTTGATAAAGGTGATCTTGAGTATGAAAATCTAAATCTTAAAAATGCTAAATATAAAACTGATATGAATCCAATAGATGATAAATGTGATTGTTATACATGTCAGAATTACACAAGAAGTTATTTAAATCATTTGTATAAAGCAGGGGAGATGTTGGCTGGGACTTTGGCGACCATACATAATCTAAGGTTTATGACTAAGTTTATGGAGGAACTCCGAGGGAAGATTGATAATGGGGAGGTGTAGGGTTTATAAATATTATCTGTTATAATCATTGTATGAAATTTTCCTTAAGAAAAATATTATTAGTAGTTTGGTTACTTTCTATAGTGTCTGTAGGGTTTTTGGTCACATATGCTTCATATGATATTAGATACGGTATAGCCGCAAGTCTATCTCTTGTAGCTATATCCCTAGGTGTACCGCTTATGAGAGCATTCACTGAATTTTCAAAATAATCCTATGTCAAATCATTTTCAAGGGACAAAAGAAAACCCATATCATATATCCATAGGTGCCGTGGTGATGAATCAAGAAGGTAAAGTGTGCCATCATTATTTTGAAAAAAAATTGCATACTATTATGGGTGATTATGAAAATGTAGTTTTATTAATGAGGGAAACTATAGAGGAAAATGAAACCATAGAACAATGTCTTCATAGGGGTCTGATGGAGGAATTTGGAATGAAAGCTAACTTAAGATCTTCTATAGGCTCAATAGTATCTAAATTTGAGATAACTGGAACAGGTATACATATAGAAAAAACAACTTTATATTTTTTATGTGATTTTATCTCTCAAGATGAGTCTATGAGAGCTAAAGATGATGTTGAATCAGTTAGTATATTGCAATGGTCAAAACCGGAAGATCTTATTATGAGAATGAAAGAACAAGGTAAAAGATTGAGCAGGGAAGATGCAGATGAATCAAGTGTTTTGGAGAAAATTGTCACAAAATAGATTTGATTTATTTTTTAAAAAATGTATTAATTAAATTATGACTAAGACTTTAATTATTGTTCGACACGGAGAAACATTGAGAAATGTATTGCAAGAAAATGATTATGGTATAAATGATTCAGAAACTTTAAAAAAGATGCCGCCCACACATTTATTAGGTTTAACTGAGGATGGTATCAGACAGGCAAAAGATATTGTAAAGACATTAAAAGATTTAAATATAAAATATGACTCATTTGTACATTCTGGTATGGTGAGATCAAGAGAAACTTTGAAGATAATAAAAGAAGGTTTAGGTTTAGAAAATGTTAAAACTCATCAAGTTCCATTAATAAGAGAGAGAATTGGTGGTTATGGATATTTTTTAACCAAAGATGAGTTAAACTCACATTACCCATATTTACAAGAAAATTTTAGATTGAACGGTCAATTTCATGGTATACCTCCAGGAGGTGAAAGTTTGATAGAAGTTTGTGATAGATTGAGCTTGTTCTTAAATAATTTTTTTGACGGACATTATGGAGATAATGTTTTGATAGTTTCTCATGGTTTTGCAATGAGAGGATTTAAGTTTTTATTAGAAGAGATTCCTATAGAAGATGTTGATAATATTCCAAAATTCGGAAATTGTGATTTCCTGTATTATGAAGGAGATAGAGGTGAAGTGAAATTAGTAAAATATCACTCATCGGGAGCAAAGAAAGAGGGGATATTTTAAACTCTACCGCCCACTAACCTTAATACTATCTACCACTAAACTCTTTTTTTCTTCACCTTCACGTATTGAGATTTTTCCTTTTATCAACACCACCGACTCGTCATTAACTTTATCTTTCAATTCTTCAAATTGTTTTGGAAATAC
>CAZUJN010000010.1:0-14712 GCA_964620475.1 uncultured Candidatus Saccharibacteria bacterium
TTTTGTGGTGTTGGAGGTGGTGTGTGCTATCTAGGATTATTTAATCTGTTTTGATATTCGGGTGAATTTTTATATTCATTAAATTTTTGTTCACCGGTCTTAACCAAGGTTATAGCATAATAGTTTATAAATATGCTTAATATCAAAGATATCAATATACTTATTATTGATAAAGTCTTTCTGCTATTATTTTTTATAGATACTATAGACAATATTATTGATATAAATGCGAACAATATACCTATTATTGGTAATATTGATAATATGGCAAATATTAATGCTATAAATGCGAGTTTACTTTTTTTATTCATATACTAATTATATTAAAATCTTAATAAAAATAAAACAGCTAAACTCTTTCTGCTAAACCTGAAAAGTAAAATAACTTATACTTTTTTACTAAAATTGAATAAAAAAATGAGCTATACTTTTTCGTATAGTCTCATTTTTTTTATGAAATTTTATTACGCGAACAGAATCACTGGAATAATAATTGGTCTCTTGGCTGTCTCACGGAATATAAATTTACCAAGTGTGTCTGTTGTTATATCTTTAACATAATCTAGGTTAGGTGCATTTCTTGTATCATACACAGCTTTCTCTATAGTTGTACGAACAAGTGTTCTGATCTCACGAAGAAGATCTTGTGACTCTCTTAAGTATACTGATCCGCGAGATATAATGTCTGGAGATTTTATCAAACGTCCACTCATAGGATTAAGCATAGCAACTATCACGAATATACCATCTTCAGCTAAGATTTGACGATCACGTAGAACAACATCTTGTATATCACCGACAGTAAATCCATCAACCATTACAACATTGTCGGGTGCTTTAACTGGAAGTTTTACGAACTTATTTCCACCATCTTGTATTTCCAATATATTACAATCATCAGGAACTATAATATTTTCTTTTGGCATACCAAGTTGTATAGCAAGATCAGCGTGTAATTTTACATGATAATGATTACCGTGCATTGGCATAAAGAATTTAGGATTCAATTTTCTGTGTAGCCATTCTATTTCACCGCGATTGGCATGACCTGTGGCATGTATGTATACATCTGATGAACGATAATGCATTATGTGTGCACCTGAACGAGCGATATTATCTTTCATTTTTTGTACAGCTTTTTCATTACCAGGAATAATAGATGCTGAAAGCAATACAGTATCTCTCTCTGTTATGTGTATATATTTATGTTGTTTTGTAGAAATACGCATCAAAGCTGAAAATTCATCACCTTGACCGCCTGTTGCTAACACAACTATTTTATCAGGTGCATGATTTTGCATTTCTTGAGCAGTTATAACAGTATGACGACTTAATTTAAGCAAACCTGCTTGAACCATAATATCGATATTGTTTTTCATACTACGACCCTCTATGACTATTTTTTTACCACATGATTCAGCAGCTTCTATTATTTTGGCTATACGGAAGAAATGAGAGGCGAACATACCTATAATAAGTCTTCCTTTTATGTTTTTAACTATTTCAGCTAGGTTATCATGCACTATTGCTTCCGGAGTAGAGAATCCGGGGTTTTCTATGTTTGTTGATTCACCTAAAAGTAATAATACTTTTTTACCATCAAATACTTTATAGTTATCTTCCTCTTCTTTTGTTACTTTTCCATCAACATGATCAAGTTTAAAGTCTCCTGGTGTTGTTATATATCCATATGGTGTATCTATTATAATACCCATTGAGTCTGGTATAGAGTGAGTTACACCATAGAATTTAACTGAAGTTTGTCCAATTATTAAACTTTCATTTCCTTCTATTATTTTGAATTCTAATGGTGGAACATGAGGGAATTCAGCCTGACGTTTTTTCAACATCAAAGATGTTAGATTTCTTGTATATATAGCAGGCATACCTATCTTTTCTATTATATAAGGTAGGGCACCTATGTGATCTAAGTGACCATGAGTTACTATCATGGCACGGATTTTATCTTTTCTTTCTTCGAGATATTTTGTGTTAGGTAATATATAGTCTATACCGGGTGTAGCTTCTTCTTTGAATTTAAAACCGGCATCTATAACTATTATGTCATGTTCATTTTCTATAACAGTCATGTTCATACCGATCTCTTCAACACCTCCAAGCGGTATGATACGCCAATTACCAGGTAAAACATTAGGAATAACTTGTTTTACATTTTGTCTAACATGAGAAGCTGACCCTATATTTGGGCGTAGTCTAGGCATGTTATATCTTTTATTGGGTTTTTTACCTTTTAATGCTCCTATACCAGAATTTGATACGGTGTTATTTGTATGAACGGTATTATTCATATTTATTTTAGCATCTTGTCTTTTTGTTACAGGCTTTGGACTGTTGTTATTTTTCTTTAAACCACCATGATACACACGTGATGGTTGCTTATTGTTATTTAAGTTCATTTATTTATTTTAATTGTTAATAACCGTAAAGAGTTACAGTTTAAGATTCGTATAATAGTAACAATTAAGCTAGATTATCTCCACAGATCAACTATCACAGAAGCAACAAATAATATAGAGATTATTATTGTTAGATAAAAGATGAATTTTTCAGCTCCACGACGAGTGTGGAAATGAGCCGATGCTCCGCCACCGAAAGAACCACCTGCATCAGAATCTGTTTGTTGTATCAATACAAGTACAACCATAACTATAGCTAGGAATATCTGTATATAAGGTAGAGTATTTAGAATAACTGTTAACATGCAAGTAGTATACACTATTAAGTTGGGTTTGGGAAGAGGGGATAAAAACTTGATATTTTCTTTGCAATTTTCCAAAAAATATGTCAAAATAATGCGATGCAAGAAAATACAAACTCTAATGATATAAGAAATATAGCTATTATAGCCCATGTGGACCACGGTAAAACAACTTTGGTTGATGCTATGCTTCGTTATACTGGTGCTATAAAAGATGAAAACGCTTCCATGGACTCTAACACTTTAGAGCAAGAAAGAGGTATTACTATATATGCTAAAAATGCTTCACTTACATATAAAGGTCACAAGATTAATATAGTAGACACTCCAGGTCACGCCGATTTCGGTTCAGAGGTTGAACGTGTTCTTCGTTCTATTGATACAGTGTTACTTTTGGTTGATGCTCAAGAAGGTCCTATGCCTCAAACACGTTTCGTTTTGAAGAAATCATTAGAGCTTGGATTAAACCCAATTATTATCATGAATAAACTTGATAAACCTGCAGCAAATCCAGGAAAAGTTCATGATGAGATTTTAGAGTTGTTTATAGAACTCGGTGCTCATGATTCGCAATTAGATTTTCCAGTTGTTTATGCTATAGGCCGTGATGCTGTTGCCAAAAAAGAGTTAACAGATGAGTTTGTAAATCTTGATCCACTTTTTGATGAAATAATTTCTCATGTACAGCCTGCAAAACCTATAAGAGAAGATGATATATTTGTGGCACAACCTTTTAACCTTGCATATGATAACTTTGTTGGTCGTATGGCACTTTGTCGTGTATGGAATGGTTCTATAGAAAACAATAAACAAGTATTTATTTTAAATAAAGATAAGGAAAAAAGAACTGGTAAAATAATTAAAATTTTCTCTTTTGAGGGGCAAAGCAAAATAGATGCAGATAAAGCGACTGTTGGCGATATAGTTATGATTGCTGGTCTTCCAGATATATACATTGGAGAGACGATAACAACTGATGATAGTATAGAAGTATTACCATCCATAGGTATTGATGAACCAACAATTGCTCTGAACTTTTTAGTAAATAACTCTCCTTTTGCTGGTCGTGATGGAAAATATGTTACATCTCGTCAAATCAGAGATAGACTTGAAAAAGAACTTGAGGTGAATGTTGGTTTGCGTGTAGATTTTGAAAACGCTTCAGGCGATATGTTCAAAGTGTATGGACGTGGAGAATTACATATATCTGTCTTACTTGAACAAATGAGACGTGAAGGCTTTGAACTTCAGGTATCAAATCCAGAAGTTATTACAAAAGAGATAGATGGAGTATTATATGAACCTTTTGAAGAAGTTGTCGTTGATGTACCACAAGAATTCTCAGGCGCAGTTATCGATAAACTTGGTAGAAGAAAAGGTATAATGACACAAATGTCAGAGAGAAATGGTATATCACGTCTAGTTTTTGAGATACCAACAAGAGGTTTATTGGGTTATAGAGGTCAATTTACTATAGATACAAAAGGTGAAGGTATATTATCATCAAGATTTATAGAATTCCGTCCACATGTTGGAAATATAGAGAAGAGAGAGGTTGGCTCAATGATATCTATGGAAAATGGAAAAGCTCTTACTTTTGCATTAGGCAATCTACAAGATAGAGGTGTTCTATATATCGGTGCACAAACAGAAGTTTATGTTGGTATGGTTATAGGTAATACATCAAAAGGTGAAGAGATGGAAGTGAATCCTACAAAAGGTAAACAGCTTACTAACATGCGTGCTTCAGGAACAGATGATGCTATAGTGCTGGTACCACCATATACTATTTCTATAGAAAGAGGTTTGGAAACTATGCAGGATGATGAATATTTAGAAATCACTCCAAATAATGTTCGCTTAAGAAAGAAATTCTTAACAAAGACCGAGAGAGATGTAGCCAAGAAGAAAGGTCTGATATAAATATAACTAATAAAAAACTCTCTATTAAATGAGGGTTTTTTATTATATAATACTCAAATATGCATAAGATAAAATCTTTAAAAACTAATATTATAAATATTTTCAAATATCTTTGGGTAAATAAAACCCAGAAGAAAGTTTGGATACCAGCTTTAGTTATATTAATCATTATTTTACCCATGATATTGGGTAGTAAGAAAGATGATACGGTTTTAACTTATAAGGTGGAATCAAAAGAATTCATACAAAATGTATCTTTAACCGGTAAAGTTATATCCGCTAAAAACGTTGATATGGCTTTTGAGGTTTCTGGCCGTGTAAATAAGGTGAATTTTAAAGTTGGTGATAGAGTTAAAAAAGGACAGGTTATAGCCTCTCTACAAAATGGTGACGCAGTAGCAAATCTACAAAAGAGTTCTGCAAAATTACGTGACATACAAAATGGCGCCAGACCTGAAGAGCTTGCTATAGCTGAAGGTGATTTAGTTGGGGCACAAAATGATGTGAATCTCTCAAAACAACTTCTGGAAACAGAATTACAGGATTTATATAATAGTGCGGATGATGCAATACGTTTTAAAATAGATGATGTGTTTGCAAATCCAAGAAGTGTTAATCCTCAATTCTTGTATTCTATAGATCAAAACTTAAATCTTAAGGATAAGCTTAGTGCTGATAGATTAAAAATCACAGAAATGATGGTAAAATTTAAGGCTGATGTTGATTCCAATAATCATGATTTCAATCAGGTAAAAGTTTATGCAAACCAAATACAGTCTTTTATAAATGATGTAAGTATGGCCATATCTATTTCTACAGAAAAATTGAATACTACTGATTCAAACTATGCAACAATGCAATCTCAGAAAACAAATATATTAACAGCTAGATCAAATTTTAATAATGCTATAAATGCTTTTAATCAAGCACAAATAACTTATAAAAATAGTTTGACATCATTGAATCGTGCTGAAAATGATTTGAAAATAAAAAAATCCGGAGGTACACAAAATGAAGTTGCTATATATCAAGCTGATGTTATAAATGCACAATCATTAGTTCAAAAAACTATTATAACAGCTCCTTTTGATGGTGTTGTTACAAAGATAGATATTAAAGAAGGGGAAATATCTTCTCCAAATACACCGATAATAAGTGTGTTAAATGACGGTGAATATCAAATAGAAACTTATGTTTCAGAAAATGATGTTGCTAAGTTAAAAGTAGATCAAGTCGCAAAAGTTACTTTGGATGCTTATGGAAGAGATGTATATTTTGATGCGTCCATAATATCAATAGATCCAGCTGAAACTATAAAAGATGGTGTATCTACATATAGAACAAAAATACAATTTATTGGAAAAGATGATCGTATTAAAAGTGGTATGACAGCAAATATAGATATAGAGACAGATAGGAGACAAGGTGTATTGTCTATACCTCAAAGCGCTTTGTTTTTAGAAAAAGGCATAAAGAAAGTTTATGTTCTTGAAAATGATAAATGTGTTGTATCAAATACTTGTGCAAATATTTGGAATAAGAAAAAAGATATGAAAGCTGTTGAAATAAAAACAGGAGAGATAAATAATAATGGAGATATAGAAATATTATCAGGATTAGAAAATAATCAAATAATAATATATGGAAAGAAATAGACAAGATATTAGAATAGGTTTTTTCCTTGCCATAAGACAATTAAAGCATGCTAGTATATGGACAACTGGTTTGATAGTGGTTGTTATGATGTTAACTTTTTTAAACCTCGTTGTTGTTAACGGTATACTTGTTGGTCTTATACAAAGTTCTATACAGGCATCAGAAGAAAGATATTCTGGTAATGTTATTATTTCAACACTTAGACAAAAATCAATTATAGAAAATAGTGAAGAAATAATAAAAGTTTTGTCTAATCTGTATAATGTCACAGATGTAGTACCTAGAGTTTTAGCTGGTGGAAGTATAGAGTCAGATTATAGAAGATTATTAAAAGAGGGTGAGACCCCAAATAAAGCTCAGACAAGTATAGCGGGAATAGTTCCATCACAAGAAGATAAAGCAACAAATTTATCAAAGTATGTTTTACCTGGAGGAACTTATTTAGATGATAATGATAAAGAAGGTGTATTGGTTGGATCATTTCTTGTAAATGAATTAACTCCTGTCGATGCCATAGGTTTTACACAGCTTCGAAATGTAAAAGTCGGCGATAGAGTTCGTGTGACTATAGATGGAAATAGTAAAGAAGTGTATATACGCGGATTTTTAAAATCAAAAATCAATGAGATTGATGCCAGAGTCATAATGATACAATCAGAGGTTAGAAAATTAGTTGGAAGAAGTGATATAAATGTTTCGGAAATAGCTGTAAAATTAAAACCAGGATCAACAGAAGAAGATGCTGCTAGAGTAAAAGAGATATTATTTGCAAATGGTTATGATTTTGATGCGAAAATACAAACAGCCACAGAAGCTCAACCAAAATTCTTGAAAGATATGAAAGATTTGTTTGGACTACTTGGTACACTTATGGGTTCTATTGGTTTAGTTGTGGCATCTATAACAGTGTTCATCGTGATTTTCGTAAACACTATTACCAGAAGAAAATTCATCGGTATATTAAAAGGTATTGGTATCACTTCTAGATCTATAGAATATTCATACATTATACAGTCTGCTTTTTATGCCATCATAGGATCAGCTCTAGGTATGATTGTTCTATACGGTTTCTTAGTTCCTTTTATAGATAAACATCCTATAAATTTTCCATTCTCAGACGGCATATTATATGCACCTTTAAGTGGAACTATGTGGAGAGTTTTGGCTTTATTTATTACAACAGTTATAGCTGGATATATACCTGCCAGGATGATAGTTAAGAAAAATACATTAGATTCGATATTGGGTCGTTAATAAATTTTCAAAAATAAAATATGACAAAAGCAATTATACAAACAAAAAATCTAAGAAAAACGTTTACTGATGGGGATAAGGAAACTCATGTATTGAAGGGTATAGATATGGAAATAAAGCAAGGTGAATTCATATCTATTATCGGTCGTTCTGGAGCGGGTAAATCGACTCTGCTTTATCAGATAAGTCTATTAGATCATCCAACAAGTGGTGAGATAATTATAGATGGAAAAGATGTACATGATTTATCCCCAGAAGACAGAACTAGATTTAGATTGGATAGATTGGGTTATGTTTTTCAAGATTATGCTCTACTTCCAGACCTAACCGCAACTGAAAATGTAGCCTTACCGCTTCTTATGCAAGGTATGGAAAAAGAAAAAGCATATAAAAGATCAAGAGAAGTTTTGGATCAAGTAGGTCTTCAGGGAAAATATGACAATATACCCTCAAAACTTTCTGGTGGACAACAACAAAGAGTTTCTATTGCTCGCGCTATAGCTCATAATCCTGCCATACTTTTTGCCGATGAGCCAACGGCTAACCTGGATAATGAATCATCACTTTTGATTTTAAAAATTTTTAAAGAGTTACATAAAGAAGGTCAAACCATAGTGATGGTAACTCATGAAAAAGAATATACTTCAGTTGCTGATAGGGTTATAGAAATGAAAGATGGTGAAATAGGATAAAAAACGAGGACGGTCCGTTAGGGGTCGTCCTGTGTTGTTAGCGGCTGATGCAGGCCACTTTGTATTTGTCACGATTGGCATCGATGAAGGTTTTTGGAAGAACTTTAGTCATCCATGGTCCGTTTTCTTTCCCTCTCTCAAGACAGATGAAGTGTATGGTTCGATTTTTATTGTTTCTCTCATCGGCACGGAAGACTCGTTCTGAAGTAAATACGAGGTTATGATCCAGATGATCCATACAGCAAGGATTTTCTTTGACGATTCTGTGTATCTCGAGGAAGTCTGCTAGACTCAGGGTCCAGTATTTATCGATTTCGTCCAGGAGATTGTGTTGCTCCAATGCACGGACTTTATTGATGTTGCCTTCATTGACTTTTGGGGTGGTTTGATGAATACGAAGGCTGTAACGAATGCAGAAGCGATTTATTATTGCCAAAACCGCTATGAGCATTTTCAACTCAAGTTTTGATCTTTTTGACATGATGTTTTTGCTTTCTGTATATACAGTAAAATTTGTCAAATGATATGTCAAGGTTAATATGGTAAAAACCTTTAAAATAAGCTATTATAGCCATAATGCAAATAAGAAATTTCAGTATTATAGCCCATATAGATCACGGAAAGTCGACTTTAGCCGATCGTATGTTAGAGTTGACTAATACTGTTGAGAAGAGAAAGATGACCAATCAGGTTTTAGATGATATGGAACTTGAAAAAGAAAAAGGTATCACTATAAAGATGCGTCCTGTTCGTATGCAACACAAAGGTGTTACTCTAAACCTTATTGACACACCGGGACACATTGATTTTTCTTATGAAGTATCTCGTGCCTTAAAGGCTGTGGAAGGGTGTTTACTTTTGGTTGACGCAACACAAGGTGTGCAAGCTCAGACACTTACAACTTTAAATGCTGCTCGTGAGGCGGGTTTAGTTATAATACCAGTTTTATCAAAAGTTGATTCACCTTTAGCTCGTTTGGATGATATAAAAAAGGAAGTATCAAAACTCTTAGAGTGTGATGAAAAAGATATATTAGAAACATCAGGAAAAACAGGTCAAGGTGTAGATAAATTGCTCGATGTTATTATAGAAAAAATTCCAGAGCCTGTTTCAGAATTAAGTGGAAAAGATCCACGTGCTTTGATTTTTGATTTTCAATATTCAAATCATAAAGGTGTTATAGTTTATGTTCGTATGATGGATGGTCAAGTAAAAAAGGGGGATGAACTTGTTTTTGCTGCAAGCGGGGAAAAGTTTTTTGCATTAGAAGTTGGTATATTTGCACCCGAAGAAAGACCTGTAGAGACATTAGAAAAAGGTGCTATTGGTTATATAGTTACTGGTATAAAAAGATCTGGTATAGCAACGGTTGGAGATACTATTATTTCTTTTAGAAATAAATTACCGGCATTACCTGGATATATGAAGCCAGCTCCGGTTGTATGGGCATCTATTTATCCTGAAGATGCTGATGACTTTGAGTTATTAAAACAATCACTTGGAAAATTATCATTATCTGATTCATCATATTCTTATGAAGAAGAATCATCAGGTACTATGGGCAGAGGTTTTAGATGTGGATTTTTAGGACTACTTCATCTTGAGATTATTACCGAGAGATTAAAAAGAGAATACAATCTTTCTCTTATTATCGCGACACCAAGTATAACTTATGAAGTAACTTTTAAAGATAAGTCAGTGAAGATGATTTATTCACCGTCTTTATTTCCTGAACATGGTCAAGTTATGAAAGTCAGAGAACCTTGGGTACAAGTAAAGATTATCTCACCTGGATCCTATTCTGGAAATATTTACACATTACTTTATGATCATGAAGGTGATTTGATAGAAACTGAAAACTTTGGTGATGATAGATTGTCTTTAACTATACTTATGCCACTTCGTGAGCTTATGAGAAATTTCTTTGATGAATTAAAATCAGTAACATCTGGTTACGCATCTTTATCTTATGAATTCTTCGCTATGCAAGATGCTGACGTGACTCGTATGGATATACTTGTTGCTGATGAAGTGATGGAAGCGTTTACTAGAGTTGTAGCACAAAGAAGGCTTGATGAAGAGGCTAATAAAGCAGTAGATAAACTTCATAGTGTATTACCAAAACAACTTTTCACAACAAAGATACAAGCTAAGGCCAATGGTCGCATCATAGCATCTCGTACTTTATCTGCAATGAGAAAAGATGTTACAGGATATCTATATGGTGGAGATATTACTCGTAAGATGAAATTGTTAGAGAAACAAAAGAAAGGAAAGAAGAAAATGGCTGAGAGAGGAAAGGTGAATATTTCTCATGAAGTATTTTTGAAAATGATGAAGAATGGGTAAATAAAAAAATCGCGGAGTCCGATGGGGACTCCGCAGAAGATAGTGGTTGTTGTAGATGGTCACACATGATTTCTCGATTCAAATACCGGTTTCATGTATAGGAATATTGAAATTGTGAATGTTGTAAAGTCGGCGAATTGCCTCGGTAATCCCAGGAGCTTTGTGATAAGCAATGTGAGACAAAATATCAACCCCAACATCGCAACAAACTCATCCTTTTCCCACAGATTAAACGCAAGTATGATCAGTGCTGGACCATAGAAGACCAGAGACATTGTGATTACCAGAGTAGATGTGGGCTGCTGAAGTGTGAATGGTCCAAACACGAAGATGAAGATGAGGGTAAAAATATATTGGCGAATGGTTTTCCAGTAACCAACTTTGGTGTTGTTGAAATAGTTCATGACACTCACAATAATAAAACACTGGACCAAATATGTCAATTATACTTAATGCAGTGTTTTATTATTTATAATCTATCAGATTATACAATCATTAATACATAAGCTGCTAACATACTTATGATTATTAGGAATACAACAATACCCCATATGAATTGTAATTTTTGACGATGCTTTGGATTTAAAAACATGATATAAATATAGCAGTAAATGAGAGAATTTCAAGAGCGTAAAAAACAACAAGCAAATCTGCATAAATTTTTAAGTTCAAAATGGACCCTTATTTTTTTCTTAATACTTCTGATTTTTTTGATAAAAGGTAATATTAGAATATTTAGAAATTACTTGCATGTCAAAGAAAAATATAATCAAGACCTACAATATTATGAAGATTTAAAGAGACGTGAGGCAGAGCTAAATAAAGATATAGAGAGGATGAAGACTGAGGATGGAATGGACTATTTGATTAGAAAAAAACTTGACGTATCAAAGGAAAATGAGCGTGTTATCAAGATAATAGATAAAAGATAGGAAAGTGATATAATACCTATCATGACTAATGAAAATCAAACACATAAAATCATTATTTATAGTACAGAGTGGTGTGTACACTGCCATCATGTAAAAGATTATCTAAATGAAAAAGGTATATCTTTTGATGAGGTCGATGTGGGTAAAGATCCAGAACAAGCAAAGATGATAGTAGAAAAAACAGGTCAAAGAGGCGTACCTGTGATAGATATAGATGGACAAATAGTTTTAGGCTTTGATCAAGATAAGATTGACGAATTATTAAATATAAAATAAATAAAAATGGAAAAAAATATACCAAATAAAAAAATATTAGCTGTGATGATTGTGATATTCATATTATTATTTTCATATGTAGCTTATACAATTATTAAAAATAAAAAAGATAAAAATATGACAGATACAAATCAAACACAAACACAAACAGCCAGAGTGTCACAAGCTGGAGATATTATAGTTATTAATTATTCAGGTAAATTAGAAAATGGTACAGAGTTCGATTCTTCTTACAAGAGAGGTCAACCTTTTGTGTTTCAAGTTGGTGTTGGTCAAGTTATAAAAGGTTGGGATGAAGGTTTAATAGGTGTAAAAAAAGGGGATAAAAAAACTATGACTATACCAGGAGACAAGGCTTATGGTAATCAAGAGATAAAGGGTCCAGACGGAAAAGTTCTTATACCTAAAAATGCAACACTTATATTTGATGTAGAGGTTGTTGAAGTTATATCAGAAGCTGATGCTATGCGTATGATGCAAGAACAACAAGCTGCGCAAGGAAGTAGTACAAGACAATAATTTTTAAGACTTATTATAGTAAATAAGTCTGCCATCATAGTTCAATGGATAGAACAGTCCCGTCCTAAGGGATAGATGTAGGTTCGATTCCTACTGATGGCACCGAAGGTGACATTTTCGATTAGATGGTATAAAATTTAGAGTTTTATTTTAATTATGATATTATTTATATATGAAAAATAAAGGAAATATTTTAATAATATTTTTAATTCTTATTGCACTTGTCGTTACATATATTTATTATGATATTTATCATTCCAGATATTGTTGTGCACAACCACCATTACCTGAAAAAGTTGATACTATAGCAACTTCTACCATATCTACTACGACAGATGTTATAGAAAATAAAAACACTTTACATGACTCAGAATTTACAAAAACATCCAAAGATCCTCAGGCTAAGATTCTTGCAAAAGGAGACGTGAATAATGATGGATATCAAGATGCTATAATACAAGAAGTATTCTGTGGTGCTTCATGTGCTGTTCAATTAAAAGTTGTATTGAACAATAAAAACATAAACGCGACCCTGATGAATGACACTACATTTGTACCTGCATATAATAGTTCAGGTGCAGCAAAATCAGATGTTACAAATGTAACAATAAAAGACGGAATAATTTCTTTGACTGGTAGTGGTTTAGATTGTGCTAATTATCAAAAAGAAGAGCCTTGTACTCAGGAAAAATGGAGTATCGTTAAGACTGTAAAATATAAATTTGATGGAAAAAAAGTTATTCAACTTTCTGTCGTTTCAGTAGGAGAAAAAAATAACACCGCAGTTCTATTAAAACAATGTCCGACATTTAAGGTAGTAAATCAAATGCCGACTACGGTTCCAAACAATAATCCTCCTTCGACTTATTTTATTTTAAATGGAGAACGACGTGAAGTTGCAGAGTTTGATCTAAGCTGGGTCTCAGGTAATTGTACGGTAGAAACTAAAGTTGTTTATTAATATTCCTATTAATTAATGACGGATTTAATTTAAATATGCTACCATACTATCATGCATAAAGACCTAGAATACATAATCCTAGACACAGGAGACAGAAGAAAGCTCGAATCATACAACGGCTACACTATGGACCGTCCTGATCCTCAAGCTTTATGGCCTAGAAAAATAGACTTAAAAACCTGGCAGAAAGCCGATGCTGTTTTCTTAGAAGATAAAGGCGGCAAAAGAGAAGAAAGGGGTTCATGGAAAGAGTATAAAAAAGTTCCTGAAAATTTTACAATAAATTTTTTTAAAGATTTAAAATGCCAAGTTAAATTAAATCCTTTTAAACATACTGGTATATTTCCAGAGCAATATGACAATTGGCAATTCATGGACAATATAATTTCAAAAAATAAAAATAGACAAATAAAAGTTTTGAATCTCTTTGGTTATACAGGATGTGCATCTTTGGTTGCTGCAAACGCTGGGGCCGAGGTTGTGCATGTTGATGCTTCAAAACCATCTATTGGTGTTGGTATGAAAAATGCAGAATTATCAGGTATAAAAGATAAACCTATACGTTGGATACTTGATGATGCTTTTGCTTTTGTAAAAAAAGAATTAAGAAGAGGAAATAAATATGATGGAATAATTATGGATCCACCATCATTTGGTCGTGGTGCAGCAGGACAAGTTTGGAAGATAGAAGAACAATTTGTTGATTTTGTACAAGAAGTTTCAAAGTTATTATCAGATGAAGCCTTATTTTTTATAGTCAATGGTTATGCCAGCGGATATTCACATATAGCATATAGGCAAAATCTTGAAATGATATTTGGAGATAAAGGTAAAATAGAAAGCAAAGAATTAACTATAGAGGATAAAGAGGGAAGACTATTACCCTGTGGAATTGTGGCTCGCTGGAGTGATAAATAATCTCACTTTTTCAAATACTTCTTTTATATAATTTTGGTTTTGTATATCAAACCAATTTACTTCAGATTTAACATTTTTAAACCAAGTTTTTTGTCTTTTGGCATAATGGCATATGGCAAAATATAATTTTTCTTTGAATTCATTTAAAGTTAAAACACCTGTCAAATAATCAGATATGAATTTATATTCAAGTCCAAGCTTTTGAAGTCTTTGATGATTTATTTTTTTATCTCTTAATAAATCTTCGACTTCTTTAATCATGCCTTGATCAAGTCTCTTATCTATTCTTGCTTTTATTTTATTTCTTAGAAAATCATAATCAGTATTAAGTCCTATTATCAAATTGTCATATTTATTTATATATGTTTTTTCTGGTATGTGTTTTAATTCCTGTAATATTTCTATAGCCCTTATAACACGTCTTTTGTTTTTAATATCAACTTTAGATATATTAGCTTTATATTTTTCCGATAAATCTATAAGCTGTTTTTGTAAATTTTCCAAACTTTCGTC
>CAZUJN010000010.1:14812-19317 GCA_964620475.1 uncultured Candidatus Saccharibacteria bacterium
TCTAAGTATTTATAGATTTGTCTTGAATCTGCTGAAATAATCTCAGAATTTAATCCAAATTCTGATTTTAAATATAGTGATATTTCTACCGCGAGATCTGATTTTCCTATAGCTGTTGGCCCTAAAACGGTTATTATTTTTCGATTCATTAAGTATATTTTTATAACATATTTGTGATATAATCAAATTTATGAAAAAGACATACAGTATAATTGCATTTTTAACCATATTTTCATTGCTAATCGGTATTAAAACAGCAAAAGCGGATACGTATCTTGGAAACATAGAAATACCAACCATTGCATCTCTTGGTGTTGGTGCTAGACCTATTTATGGAACATCTTTAAATAATAAAGTTTATAGAATTAATCAAACCGGTGCGACAGTGTCTATAATAGATGCTGTCGATAATTATGTTAGAGCAACATTATCTGTAACCGCTTCACCTAAGATAGCTGTACCAATAAATAATAAAGTTTTTATATTTGGATCAACCGCTCCGGGTAAAGTTATTGATTATGATACTGATTCAATAGTAAGTGATATCAATTTAACAGCAGATGATTTTATGGTTGTTGGTAATTATATTTATTTGGTTAATGGTGCAAACTCTAATCTAACCATTATAGATTCAACTACAAATGCTGTGGTAAATACAATTACAATTGGTTCTGGTACTAAATTTTTAAAATCAATTTCTGGTAAATTATATATAGCTAATTCAGGGTCAAATAACGTCTCTGTTATAAATACCGCAACAAATACTTTTATTAAAAATATTAGTGTTGGTTCATCGCCGCAATATATAACTTATTTAAATAATAAATTATATGTAAGTAATTATAATGGCGGCACTGTATCGGTTATAGATACAAGTACTGATACTTTTGTGAAAAATATAACAACAGGTACAAACCCTAAGGTTTCTGTGGCTTATAATAATTTTGTATATGTGGGAAACTTTAACGGTAATACTATTTCTGTTATAGATACGAGTACAGACACGGTTAGTACAAGTATGTCTTCTACAAGGCCAAATAGTATGATTGTTTACAACAGTACTTTATATGTAGGAGGTACATCCGATGGTCAAATCAGAATGTATGATTTAACTAATAATACTTATACAAATAGTATCACCATATTTGGTAACAGTAATGTTAAACTTTATGCTGTAGTTGGTGAATACCTATATCTAGCTACACAATCTTGGAGTGGTGATGTAACACCATCATCATTTATTATTATTCATCTAACTGATAATTCTGTTACTTTGCAATATAGTTTTGGTAAGCAGCCTTCTACTTTTGCATATTCAAATAACAAATTTTTTGTGAATTATGAATTCTCTGATAACTTAGCTATATTTAGTGCTAATACTAATTCTCATATAAAGACCATAGCTGGGACTTTTATTCCTGAAGCAAAACCTGTATCCATTAATTCATATAATAATAAATTATATGTAACAAACTCGGCATCCAGTACGGTATCTGTGATAGATATAGACACTTCTTCAATATTGGCTACTATTAAAGTTGGTAATAATCCAGTATCCTCTACTTTAGTTGGAGGGTATTTGTATGTCAACAATTATGCTTCTAGTACAATCTCTGTTATTAATTTAGCTACAAATAGTGTGATAAATACTATTGCATTGACTAATCCGCCTCTGTCATCTAAATATAGAAATGGTAAGTTGTATGTAAATAGTGAAAATTTTATAAATAACACTCTAGATATAATTGATACAAGTCTAAATTCTGTTGTAAATACTTTAACGGTTGGATCCTCAACACATAGCTCAACTTTGGTAGGTAATAAACTTTATTTAAATCAATATGGTAATAGTGTGAAGATTATAGACACAGATACAGACTCAATTTCTGGATCATTGAGTGCCGGAATTGATCCTCTAAGTTCTGTACCGTATGGAAATAAATTGTATATTATAAATAATCAAAGTAATAATGTGTACGCTTATAATACAGCCAGCGGCACATACTCAACCATCAATGTTGGTACATTACCATATACGGGTATCATAGCTAATAATAAACTATATGTTTATGCGATGGATGGTGTATCAGTTATAAATACAACAACAGATTCAGTATCATCTACAATTCCTTTGAATTCATATGTAAACGGTGCTGCTTTTATAGGCCATAAGATTTACTCTATAAACTATTCTTCTAGTACATTAGCTATAATAGATACAGACAATGACTCAGTCTTTCAAGTCGTAAACGTTGGACTAAATCCTGTAGATGTTGAAATAATAGGGGATAGAATTTATACAGTTAATAAAAATTCTAATAATGTATCCGTGATACAAGGCGATGATTTTACCGGCCCTAGAATATCAAACATAATCACTTCACCTGCAAATCCATCTACTGTAATTATTATATGGACAACAAATGAATATTCAGTATCAGATTTGAATGTTAACCTTGGTGGGGGAAATATTTCCTTACCTTCTTCTGGCGGAAAAACAACTACCACTCATAGTGTTACAATAGGTAATTTGTCCCCAGGTAGTTCTTATAGTTACAATATTACAGCAACAGACGCATATGGAAATACATCAACAACAACAAATATGAATTTTTATACACCTATTGGAGTTAATCAATTAACAACTGGTAACACCATAAGTAGTTCTAATGTCTTAAAAAATACATCTGTTGCCACATCTTCTGTAAATAATAAACCCTGTCCAAATTTTACAGTTAATCTTAAATTAAACAGTAGAGGTAAAGAGGTAATAGATTTGAAAAAATTCTTAAATGCAAATATGAATGAAAAACTTAATATAAAGTCTGATAGATTTGATGTTGATACATTGAACGCGGTAAAGAGATATCAAAGTAAATATAAAAACATAATTTTGTCTCCACTAAAACTTAAAAATCCAACAGGGTTATGGTATTTTGCAACAAGAAGTCATGCCAATATGATGTGTAGTATATAAATAAAAAAACCGAGTCAGTCTCGGTTTTTTTAATCTGTGCCAGGAGAGAGACTTGGTCCTTACAGGACCAGTTCAGGTTTTATATTTTATCAAATTTTTCAAATTTTCAAAAATATATAAAACCTTTTCAAGTCTCTAAAAAGCTTCGCTTTTTTAACTCTAAACTATGGTTTTAATCTGTGCCGGGAGAGAGACTTGAACTCTCACTGGGTTGCCCCGCGCGATTTTGAGTCGCGTGCGTCTACCATTCCGCCACCCCGGCCTATGTGTTATACTATCATACATGAAAAAGACAATAATCACAATAAGTATTTTAATATTGATAGCCCTTGTTTTTATAGGTTATAAGACAGATATGTTCGGATTAATTACTAAGGATAATTCAGATTATTCTCTAATAGTAAAAGATTATTTAGGTAAGATGATAGATCATGAGCAGTTGGCAGTTATGGCTTCTACTCCTATTATGAATAATTTAGATATAAAAGAAGCTAGAGTGCGTGTTATGGCAGCAAATACTGTTGATGTTCACTCTTTTGATATATCTAAGATGAATAATATTTATTCACAATACTTAGGTGGAGCCTATATAATATCTACATCAACTGAAAACATATTTTCTAATTTGGCAGAATTAAAAGGTGATGAATTGGGAAAAATGTATATAAGAGATTTGATAAAACATAATCAAAGAAGTATAAAAATATCTGAAACATTTATAAAGAAAATAGATAAATATAAAAATGCTAATGCAGTTAAACAAGAGGGTATAGTCATCACAAGCTCTCATCCGGCTATAGATGAATCATATGATTTGGCTAAAAGCATTATAGATTCAAAAAAGAAGGAGATAGAGTTAATGAAAAATATATATTAAAAGAATACCGGACTCCGCGATTGCGGGGTCCGGTTTTGAGTTGGGGTGGGTGGGGCCAAATGGTTTTACGATCCCATTGCGTATTTTTGGGTGGCATCGAAGACCTCTGGTAATTTGCCGGACTTGTAGCCTTCAATGATGAATCTTGAGAAGCTGTCCAGTGAATTAGGAGACTGTTGCGACAGGTCGAGCCATTCGAATTCTGGATTGTCGGGGTCGAATTCTTCAAATTGATCTGAGGTGTAAACAAAGACGGTCTTATAATACTCGCCGTTTCGGTGTTTTTCTACGACACCGACATGTTTCAATTCCTCGACAAAGACTTCTTGCTTGAGAGTTGATTCTGCAGCAAACTTTCTCATGTCGATACTGCCGTCTGAATCGAAATATGGGCATTCAAGCCTGTAATTAGATCTGACCGGTTGCTGAATTTTCCTGAGCAGGATTCGTCCGCATCTGATAAGCATAATAACCACTGCGGTCGTTATAGGGTATGTAGTTTCCATAATGTTCAATACTAATACCGAAAATCTATCATTTTTTTACGTAGATATCAATAGAAAAACCACCAATTATCCTGGTGGTTTTTCTCTTCTGTGACCCCACGGAGAATCGAACTCCGCTTAACAGATTGAAAACCTGCTGTCCTAA
>CAZUJN010000011.1:0-19253 GCA_964620475.1 uncultured Candidatus Saccharibacteria bacterium
TCAAATATTGTAAGTGCATCAAAAGGCGTACTCGTCCCCACACCCACATTACCACCAGCAGTCACAGTAAACAGTGAGTTGTTGTTTGAATCCAAAACATTAAACAAGTTAGCAACCTGACCGACAGCACCTTTAATAGTCATCACAGCTTTGTTAACAGCTGTTGATAATGCAGAGATTAAAGTATTGGCAAATGGTGTGGTTGTTCCGAATGATGAATCAGCTGTACCATTAATACTATTTGCAACCTGTGAGAATGCAGATGATGAAATAGCTGAACGAGGAGCTAATGTCTCATATGTGATACCATCTCCAGATACTTCAACTTGTAAATATATTTTACTGTTAGTATTAAAGTTGTAGTTTAATGCATCAGGATATGTATCATCACCAATATCTACAGAGAAAGTTCCTTGTCTAACAGTTAATTGTGTAGCTGTAGGAGATGTTGATGGCCATAGTTTTGTACCTGATCCAGGTGTGGGATTATCCCATATTGAAAACTTGAAATAATAGTTTGTTCCACCACCACCTAATGGATTTCCACCTGAATCTGTAAGCTTTCCTTGATATGAAAGTACTGTTGGTACACCTTGTGCAGCTTGTATATTAGAAAATGATATTGTAGTTGAAAAAACAAAAAGTAATATGTATGTAAATACACTTAATTTGTTTTTAAAACTAAGATTCATATGGATATATTATATTATTTTTTTTGATTTGATACAAATAAAAATGTCTAATTTTCTATTTTATTTTAAATATATTTTTTATAAATTTAATCACTTTTATAAACACATTAGAAACCCCTTCAACTGTATGACTAAATTGATTATTTTCTGTAACGGAAATATTTAATATCACAGGTGTATTAAGAGTTGTGAGCAGATAATTACCTGATTTATTTGGTATCAAAATATTAACTCTATTATTAACAAAATTTATATCCTGATTATTAAATTTTCCTTTATAATTTGAACCCTTTGGTGACATCAATGTAACAATAACCTCTTCACCAGCATTTATTTTTACATTTTGAACCAATTGTGACTTATTATTTACACTCACACTCGACTTTATAGGTTGTGTAAATTTATTTGAATATACAGTAAACAAACCAGTGATTTTTGTATTATCTAAATCCTTATTTTTATACCTCAATACCATCCAATCATTGAAAGAATTTATACCTATAGAGGTTAACAAATTGGGTGTGTTGATGAAATTCTTAACAACGTAATAAGGTAATGAGATATTGAAGAAAGTTTTTAAACCAGCCCCGAATGAGAATGTTCCATTCTGTCCATTTCCAAATACAGGAAGTTTAGGTAAAGCAAAGTTTGATAATTTTATAGCAAAATTCACAACAGGTATAATACCTCTATTTTCATTTCTGATTATTTTATTATCTGTACCACTACCTTTTGAATAATTTGATCTTGTTTGAACATTGTTTACCGCAGCATTATTTGATCCATTATATGAACCAGTAACTGAGATTTGACCAGCGGTACCTGGAAATCCAACAGGTGCAGTCAAACAATTTCCACCTTCTGCTACAGTAGATGTAGCACTCTTACCTGCATCAACTAACAAAACATAATCAGATGTATCAACCAAAGTAACATTACCACCCGATCCACCAAAACCACATCCAACAGAATCACCTCCTATGGCCATAATAGGTGTATTTGGTTGAGTTGCTATTGTGTTATAAACATATATAGTACCAGCATCACCGCCGTTATGTATTGGATCTCCACCGTTTACTGATATTACATAAGTGGATGAATCATATACTCTTATATGCCCCCCTTTTCCACCGTCAACATTCGGATTACCATCTCCACCTATCGCTGTAGTTGTACCTGTAACATTTATATTTCTTAGATCAAAATCTAATGCATCATAACCACCATAAGCACCATTTCCAGATATATTTCCATTCACAGTATATCTTGCTCCGTCTATAGTTGTACTTGCAACTGCTATATAAACATTTGCATTTACATTATTTACCAATGTTGTTGATGCAAATAATGTAATATTTTCACCAGATACAGGTAATCTACCTAAAGGTGTTGTAGTAGCAACAAATCTGAACCAGTTTGCCACATTACTCCAACTATTATCACCAGAAATATTTCTAAATGCTATAGAATTAGGGTATGAATAATATGTGGTTGAGCCACTAACATTTCCACCCAATTGATGAGCTGTTAAATATGCCAAATATCTACGAGCATTTCCCAATACAGTACCTTGATTTGTCGCATAATCAGAGAAATATGCATCACCATTTATAGTACCTAGGTTTGAAGATAAATCATTAAAATATGTATTTCCTTTTATAGTTCCTGTATTGGAACTAGTATCTTCGAAATTCCAAATAAATATCTTCTCACCTCTATTATCTAATATGTTACCAGAAATATTTCCTGTTCCTTGGAAATTTGTACTTGAAGATATTGTGACTATACCAGCTTCTGCTGTATACATATTGTATATAGCATTACCTGATATATTACCTTGATTTATAGAATTATCATTCAATACCACATTACCAGAAATAGTACCATTGTTTATAGATGATTTATTTAATACAAAATCACCACTAATAATATTATTATTGATCATTGATCCAGATACAGTGACATCACCAGTTGAATTATTTATAGTTCCACTATTTGTAACATCTGATATAAATCTTCCACTATTAACAATACCCAATGAAGAAACGGTTGTTGTTGCAAAAGTACTCAATGAATCAGCGCTAAAAGTTTTATCAATGGTTGTAAAACCAGAAACGGTAGTTGATGAAACTGTCATATTTCCAAAACCATAAAGAGCACCACTTATATTCATATTCTGTAACGTTACAGACTTTCCATTTCCAACAACATTTACAGCTGAATAAAAATTACCACCACCATTATTGTCACCACGAAGTGTTGTTGTTGCAGTGATATTACATGTGTTTACATTAGCAGTTAAATAATAATAAGGTCTGGTTACTTCATCCAATGGAGTAGAACAATCAGTATCTACAGGTTGTGTATTGTCATAAGTAAATATAATAGACTGTTCAGTTGTATTTAAACCTATACTACCTCTAATGAATAAAGTATGTAATCCGGCCGATGGCCTTGGTATATCAGATCCATTGTTTGCACAATTTACACTAGTATAATTTCCACCATCAATTTTATATTGACACAAAGTAGAATTACCCCAAGAAATTATGGGTTTCCATTTTATATTATTTCCAGACACAGGAGATGTGACTGTTATATTTGGCGCACCAACACCGATAATATTATTCCAAATAAATGTAGCATTATTTAATGCTTGAAAAATATTATTAGCTAATGAATATGTTGCATTTGTTAAATCAACAGTAGCACCATTAACAGCTTGTATAATCCAATAAACCCCATTATGAGTAAAATCCTCTATAACATTAAATATACCACCATCGTATCTTCTAGTAATATATCCAGTGACCGTACCAAGATTTTGTGTTCCTATACCTGAGAAAGTAGCATTACCAGTTATAATACCATTCACACCATTTGTTGATGATGCATTGAACAAGGCAGCATCTAATTCGGTTGAATCTACCTGTATATTTATATTATTTGTTGTTGTGCCTTGAAATATTATCGATTTCACATACGCGGAAGCTGTAGTTGTAGATATATTTCCAAATAAAACTATAGTAGTATCACCCGCAGTCGGTAGCACAGGAGAATGAACAGTAGAGTTTACATCTAACCACCAATTATTTATATCATTCCACTTACCCACAACACCATGACCAACAGCCTGATCATTAAAATACATTCCTGCATAATTATGATATATAACCTGTCCATTTGTTGTTCCACCCAAAGGTCTTACAACAGGAGAATAAACATCTGAATTACCTGTCACGGTACCTAGATTTGAAGATGTATCTTTAAAGGTAGCATTTCCTTGAACAGTACCTGTGATAATATTTTTACTATCACTATTAAATATAGCGTTACCTTTTAATACACCAGTATTGGTTGATGAAGCATTAAAAATCCACGTGTTTATCGTATTAACCCCAGTAGAATCATAAACATTACCAGATACAAAACCTGTACCAATAAAAGCTGTACCTGTGGCTATATTCACAGAACCAGATGAAGCTGTAAAATAATTAAATCTTGCATTACCATTTACCGTTCCTGCGTTAGTTGATGATGCATTAAATATCGCATTACCATTTACCGTTCCTGCGTTAGTTGATGATGCATTAAAATTAAAACTGCCTGTTAGAGAATTTATAATTGAATTGTTTGTTATTTTTCCTATAACACTTACACCACTGTTAATGATTCCATTATTGACCACATCAGAAACAAAGCTGACAGAACTAGTAGCAACACTTCCACCTGAACTGATGGTTGTATTACCAAGAGACGAGGTGCCGTCACCTTGTATAGGACCTGTAACAGTTGTGTTACCACTTACATTTGAAGCGTTGTTAAAAATCAGGGCACCAGCACCTGCTCCTGTAGTTGAAACATTACCATTTATATCAAGATCTGAAATAGTTGCACCATAATTATTAGCAGTCAAATTAGCATTTAAAGCAAAACCATTACCATTCAAAATAACACCTGATCCCAATACATTACATGTCGATGATATATTTTGTGTAAATATATAAGTTCCCGCAAAATAAAGATTGCCACAAGATGAAATATTACCAGGTATTATTGGAAAACCACCACCAACAAATGGACCATAATTATTTCCATTTATTATAAAACTTTGTAATGCAGATAATGTTGTATTTGAAGTTGTTAACGAGGAAACATAATTTAAACTCAAAATATTTGTTGCTGTATAAGTATTGTTAGAAATATTTAAATTACCTGATGAATTTAATATTATATTACCACCTGTTCCTACCGTTGTTATATTACCTGTTGTAGAATTATTTATAACAATATTTGAACCATTACCTCTAACTCCTGTACCAGCACCCAAACCACCACTGGCCAAAATTGTAGTTAAAGTCGAACTCGATATAACTATATTGCCTGCATTACCTCCATTTGTATTACCACTAACTGCATTATTACCACTAGCATTAAAACCATTTAGAAATCCTGAAAAATTTATGTTTTGTATAGTTGTTGTGCCATAAGCATTACCCGCAACAGCTGAAGATGTTGCAACTATTGCATAACTCGTATTACCTGCTGATGCTGATATCAAAAAACCACCTCCATCTATGGTCACATTATTCGCCTGTATTGAAAAACAAGTACCAGATATACCAATCAAACTATTTGCTAATATATATGTTCCTGATGTGGTTATTTTTCCACAAGATGTTATAAGGCCTGGCACTAAAGGTAAATTACTGGACACAAAAACACCTCTATTACCTGTTACTATATCTCCGGTTAATCCAAAATTTGCTGAATTACTATTTTTACCAGTATCAAAATAAGTTGAATCAACTATAAAATTAGTAGACGATGCTTGTGCAGCAAAAATAGACACATACGGTAAAAATAAAGAAAAAATGGTCAATATACTTATTATTTGTTTTTTTAATTTTAGAATATTTTGCATATTTTTCATCTTTATTCTGCTACTATGGTTTCAGTTTCAACCTGAGTTTGTTGTTCAGATACAGGAGTTGATTCTGATGGTGTATCAGTCGGAACATTATCTGTACTTACTGTAGATGTGGCATCAGATACTGTGCTGACAGGATTATCATTTGTTTGAATAACAGTATTTACAACTGGTTGTATATTTTGATTTTGCAACATCTGTTGTAGCTGCTGTTTAGTAACACAAACATCTTCTATACATAATTCTTTTACTTTTATTTGAGCACTTCCGTCAAATAATCCAGCCACTTTCTTACTCAACTCCTGTACCGACTTCAAAAGATAAAGTGGTATTCTAGAGTAGTTTACTTGTTTATATCCATTACTATCAGTTGATACTAGATCAGGTAAGAATTGTTCAACGTTTTGAGCTATCAAACCGTAATTTGTAACAGAAGTGTCCACTTTATTTAAATCTTTAGCTGTATCATTCCAACGATATGTAACAACTTTTAGATTTACTAATTTATCTAACATACCATCTGATAAATCAGCTATATCTGTTTTCAATCTTTCATCAGATGAACATGTACCTATTATACCTGTACCATCGAAACTCTTGATACAACCATTTGAAGTTGATGTACCTACACGTATATCACCTATTACTTGTAGTTTGTCATTTGGGGTTGTGGTGCCGATGCCGACACTCGCCCTCGAATTATTCACAGTAAGAACAGTGACACCACCGGAACTAGTTTTAACATTGAAAGTTCCCTGAGAGATAGTCATGTTAAATGAGTTTGTTGAGAATAATTCGCCTCCACCACCTTGATTAGCTGTTAATGTCAAAGTGTTATTTTGAGTTGAACCATTTTTACTAGCAATAGTTATAATACCATTAGTGTTATCTGTTACTGGAGCAAATGTAGCCATACCTGTTATAGCGCCCGTACCAAAACCTATACCACCCGCACTTGTAACTGTTAAATACCTAGCATTGGTTGAAGATGCAACTGTAAATAAATCAACAGCTGATCCAGATGTTCCAGCTATAGCTAACTTTGCAGAAGGGGTTGTGGTTCCTATGCCAACATTGCCAACATTATCAATTCTCATCCTCTCTACTGGAGTTGTATTATCTGCAGTGTAGAATGTTAAGGCCCCTTTGTAAGCATTGTCTGTAACGTCAGTTATAAGACCCGCCACACCCGCAACATTAGTAAGACCAGACGTAGTTCTGTTTACATTAAACATCATGGAAGCGCCTGTTCCATTTGTTGCAGTATAAGCATTTGTTAGTCTTAACACCTCAGATACACCAGAGGTAAAAATACCAGCATGTAAACTTGCAGCAGGAGCAATAGAAGCACCAGTCATAACACCAAGTCCTGTGTTAGTTAAACGCATGTTGTTTGTTCCGGTTGTAGAATTTTGAAACCATAGTGTATTGGAACCAGCAGATGTTATTGTCCACCTTGTCCCATATCCATCAAGAGCTAAAACGGAATTTGTAGAGCTATAAACTTCAAGTTTTGCAGAGGGAGTTGTTGTTCCAATTCCTACTTTTCCTGTTGCTGTATTAACAAACAATGCAGGGGTTGAAGATGTTCCAACATTAAGATTTCCCCATACATCTAACTTTGAACCAGGTGTTGTTGTACCGATACCGACATTACCTCCAGATAATATAGCCAAGCGAGCATCCGCTATAGTGGCGTTAGAATTATCTGCTGTATTATTATTTACTAAAAATAAACTACCTCTACCGAAGTTACTACCATCTCCAGAATAAAACAGACCTGCCTTATTATAATTATTTGTAGTAACACTAGAATCCGCTATACTAAATTGAAAACCAACATTACCACCAGCCCTTGATCTCATATTGATAACAGGACCGTTCTGATCACTTTGAACTTCAAGAGGAAAAAATGGTCCGGATACAGTATTTATACCTAAAGCATTCATCGTTGATGTTCCAACCACTGACAACTTAGAAGATGGAGTACTGGTACCGACCCCAACATTTCCTGAACCATCAATAACCATTTTTATACTTGCATTTGGCCATCCTGCTCCAAAAGCCAATCCCGTATTAGCGGGACCAAATGTATAATCCCTTATAAAACTTGAAACATTTGAAGGGAAAGTTAAGTCGGTAAAGTTTATTGATGCACCACTTCCAATTGTGGCACTGGTGTGTGTTGATGTAAGTCTTAAAGTTTCCTGTCCAGATGCAGAGGCATTAGATGTATTGTATATATGTAATAAAGTAGCCGGTGATGATGTACCTATGCCTAAATTACCCGCACTTGTAATAACAGCTTTATCACTGTTGTTAATTCTAAAATATACGTTATTACCTGAAGCAGCATTGAAAAACATACCTCCACCATTTGATAAAATACTATAATTACTTACAGTATGAGTGTTAGCATTTGATCCAATCCACACACCTCCCCAACCAGGAGCATCTGATGCAGATCCAGCATACACATTAGCAGTTGAAGATCCACCACTATTAATAAATAGATTTCCTGCAAAATTTGCATTTCCATTAACAACCAATTTCTCTACCGGCGTACTAGTCCCCACACCCACATTACCACCAGCAGTCACGGTGAACAAAGAGTTATTGTTTGAATCCAAAATATTAAACAAGTTAGCAACTTGACCAACAGCACCTTTGATTGTCATCACAGCTTTGTTAACAGCTGTTGATAATGCAGAGATTAAAGTATTAGCAAATGGTGTGGTTGTTCCGAATGATGAATCAGCTGTACCGTTAATACTATTTGCAACCTGTGAGAATGCAGATGATGAAATAGCTGAACGAGGAGCTAATGTCTCATATGTGATACCATCTCCAGATACTTCAACTTGTAAATATATTTTACTGTTAGTATTAAAGTTGTAGTTTAATGCATCAGGATATGTATCATCACCAATATCTACAGAGAAAGTTCCTTGTCTAACAGTTAATTGTGTAGCTGTAGGAGATGTTGATGGCCATAGTTTTGTACCTGATCCAGGTGTGGGATTATCCCATATTGAAAACTTGAAATAATAGTTTGTTCCACCACCACCTAATGGATTTCCACCTGAATCTGTAAGCTTTCCTTGATATGAAAGTACTGTTGGTACACCTTGTGCAGCTTGTATATTAGAAAATGATATTGTAGTTGAAAAAACAAAAAGTAATATGTATGTAAATACACTTAATTTGTTTTTAAAACTAAGATTCATATGGATATATTATATTATTTTTTTTGATTTGATACAAATAAAAATGTCCACTTTTATGTGAACAATTTTTATTTTTATTTTTTTATAAAACTTCCATAACCTTCTCTACATGTTTTACAAGTGAATGTGTGTATCCACCTTCATTATCATACCAGGCCAACACCTTAACAAGATTACCGTCCACAACTCTAGTCATAGATAAATCAGCAATAGATGCATGTGGGTCGCCAACTATATCTTTTGAGACTAATTGTTCTCTTGTTGTTGAAAATATTCCTGACCATTTTGCTTCTTTAGCTGCATTTTCTAATATATTATTCACCTCTTCAACTGTAGTATTTTTCTTTGAAATAAATGTAATATCAGCAATAGAACCTGTAACAACAGGAACACGAACCGATATACCATCAAACTTTCCAGATAAATCAGTTATAACTTTAGCAACAGCTATTGCCGCACCAGTTGATGATGGAGCCATGTTCTGTGCAGCAGCTCTTCCCTCACGCCAATCTTTTTTATTTGGACCATCTACAAGTGACTGACTAGCGGTGTAAGCATGAGTTGTATTCAATATAGCTTTCTCTATACCTATAGTTTTATTTAAAATATCTATCACAGGTGATGATGCATTTGTTGTACATGATGCATTTGAAGTAATAACTATAGATTTATCTTGTAGAGCTTCTTCATTTATACCCATAAGAACAGTTGCCCCTTTATATTCTGTTGAGTCACCTTCTTTTGCAGGTGCAGATATAACAACTCTTTTCGCTCCAGCTTTTATATGAGCTCCAGCTTTTTCATAAGTAGTAAATAGCCCTGTTGATTCTAAAACTATATCAACAGCCAAATCTTTCCAAGGTAATACAGACGGATCTTTTTCTGATAAATATTTTACAGTCTTACCATTTATAATCAGACTTGAATTTGTCTTGTCAACTTGTATGTCAAGATTACTTCTTCCGTATGAAGTATCATATTTCATAAGATAAGCGATATTTTCTATATCAGCTAAATCATTGATGGCAACTATATTCATGTTTGGATTTTCTATAGCAAGTTTTAGAAAGGCTCGGCCAATTCTTCCTGCTCCGTTTATTGCGATGTTTTTCATAGGTTTTATTTTATCATAAAACCTATCAAAATCTATTTACTTAATTCTTCTCTTAATTTTTCTTGTGCAACTTGTGGATTTATAGCACCTTTGCCTTCTTTCATAACCTGACCTACTAAATACATTATTAAGTTATCTTTACCTGCCTTAAATTCCGCAACCTGATTTGGATTATTTTCTATAACACCTTTGACTATATTATTTATAAACTCTGGATCATTTTTCAAAATCAAACCTTTCTCTTCAGCTATAGCTTCAGTAGCTTTTTCTCTCAAGTCATTATTATTCCAAAGTATAGCTATCATATCCTTAGCACCACGAGATGACAGTTTTTCCTCACCGATCATTTTTAAAATATTTTCAAAATGTTTTACATCCAGATAATCATTCAAAGACGAAAGTCTTTCTGTCTCTTTTTTCAAAATACCTGCCATATCTGATGTTATATAGTTAACACCAAGGAGAATAATTTTATTATCTGTAATATTTTTCAAAACATGTTCAAAATAATCTCCATAAAAATTATCAGAAACAAACATTTCTACATCTTCAGGTTTTAGACCAAGAGATGTATATTTTTCTCTCTTTGTCCAAGGCAATATTGGTAAAGAATTTTTTAGAGTTTCTAGATTGAATTCTGGAATCTGTGATATGTAAAGTTTTGGAAGATCTGGATCTGGAAAATATCTGTAATCATTGGCATTCTCTTTTATTCTTTGTGAAAATGTTTTTCCTGTAGTATCGTCATAACCACGAGTCTCTTGTATAACTTTTCCGCCTGATTCTAATACTTCTTTTTGTCTTTGTATTTCATATTCTATTGATTTTTCAGCAACTCTAAATGAGTTAAGATTTTTAATCTCAACTTTTGTTCCCCAAGGTTCACCTGGTTTATGTATAGAAATATTAACTTCAACACGCATTTGTCCCAACTCCATATTTGCTTCAGATACCTCAAGAGTACGTAGTAGTAATTGTAATTCTCTACCAAAATTTCCCGCCATTGTTAAATCATATATTTCTGGTTCTGTAACTAACTCCATAAGAGGTACTCCAGCACGATTATAATCAACAAGAGAATAATCCCCTTTATCATGTGCTGAACGAGCAGTGTCCTCTTCCAAGTGAATACGAGTTATACCTACAGCAACTTCTTTACCTTCTTTATCTTTTACTTTTAATTTTCCTTTTTGTACTAATGGATATGCATATTGTGAAATCTGATAACCTTTTGGAATATCTGGATAAAAATAATTTTTTCTATCCCACTCCGTAAAATCAGCAATCTCGGCATCTAAAGCAAGACCAACTTTCAAAACATTCTGTATAGCCTGTTTGTTTAATGTTGGTAAAGTTCCGGGATGAGCCATACATATAGGACATATATGTATATTTGGATTTCTCTCCAGAGGATTATTTAAACAAGAACAAAACATCTTGGTTTTTGTCTTTAATTCGGCATGTATTTCAAGACCTATAACTGGCACATATTCATTATTCATATCACTTATTTTTAGCATATTTTTATGAAATTAGAAAATAAAAAACGCCTGAGGACCCGAAGGTCCATGCAGGGTTGAGATAGGGTGAGGTGGCGAATCAACTACGCCATTTTCCCCAAGGGTGAAAATAGTTATAGGTGGCATTACACACCTGTTTCCACAGATAATCTAATGCACGTTGCCACCAGGACTTAGGCTGAGGCTGATGCCGATGATTTCCAAACTTTGACTGAAACGACGGGGCTTGATAAAGAAAGATCTATCTAATCTACCATCCGAATCTTCAAACCTGAGTTTGAATGACAAGTCTTCTTTTTTCAAAACTGAGAATACAAAGACCTGCATCTCGGATAGTTTTTTGGTGGCACCGCAAAACTTATGATCAAGAAGTTTCTGATTATTGTCATAGATTTCGGCATGTCCGTATACGACAACAATCAACAACATCTTATCTTGATTATTTTCTGGTTCCTTATCGGCAAACACAGAGCTGCTTTCTCTCTTTTTGGAGTACCAACCATTATTGATATACCCGTTTGGGTTGGTCCTGAGATCAATAAATGTGTAAACATCAAGATCCCGGACGTTTTTTTCACCAATATCAACAGATACAGGTACCAATAATCTATGACTTCTGGGGGAAAAATGAGTTCCAAGAAAACTGCGAAAACGCTTTCTATCAATAAGTACAGTGTGTATATCCATGATTTTGGGAAGTTATGGTGCGTTCCGATCACTTTGAATCGGTCATCATAAAATAACACAAAAAACCTTATTTATCAACTTATTCTGATCTTATTATCTTCACAAACCAATCCCTTAACTCTTTAGTTGCATCAAGATCATATATAGATATAACTTTTATATCATTTTCTGAGACTTTTAATTTCTTAATAACCTCTTCTTCTTTTTTCTTAGCATCTTCAACCCCAAAAATATCACTCTTAGTTAAGAGAATAACCTCTTTTTTATCACAAAGTTCAGGATCAAATTCTTTTAATTCATTTCTAATAGTTTTATAAACCTTTATCATCTCATCAACATCTTGTTCTAAAGAAACACAATGAGCTAGCATTTTCGTTCTCTTTATGTGTTTTAAAAATTTATGACCTAAACCCTTTCCTTCTGAAGCCCCTTCTATAAGACCTGGGATATCAGCCAAGATAATATCATACATAGCACCCAAGTTTGGCTCCAATGTAGTGAAAGAATAATTTCCGACTTTTACATCAGCTTTTGTTAAAGCATTCAAAAGAGATGATTTACCCGCATTTGGTAAACCTATAAGACCGATGTCAGCAATCATTCTAACTTCTATATGAAATACACCTTCTTCACCCGGTTTTCCCGGAGTCCATTCTTCTGGTTTTATATTTGTAGAAGCTTTAAAATGTTCATTGCCGTAACCACCTGATCCACCTTTCAATATTCTAAACGTTTGACCCACCTCACTTAATTCAACTTGTGGATTTACTATAGTTTCAGAATCATGAATATTTATATCCTCTATTCTGGTTATAACAGTACCTACGGGTAAATCTATATATAAGTCTTCACCTGATTTGCCTTGGCAACTATTACCTGATCCGAATTCTCCATCTTTAGCCACAAATTCATGAGTGTTCGCATACTTCCTAAGATAAAAAGTATCTTCGACTGCTCTTATATAAACATCGCCACCATGACCGCCATCACCACCTGATGGACCACCAAATTCTTTGGCATATTCATGAAGCCAACGAACAACACCATTGCCACCATCACCTGCTTTTATATGTATTTTCATTTCATCGATAAATGTCATAAATAGAGTGTAGCATATAAAATACAGAAAATCTTTATCTTTTCTTTATAAAATCTGTATAAAAATTCAGTGTAAAATTGATTAAATTTTTTGCCATGTTAATATATTAATCATTAATAATAATTTAAAAAATAAATGAGAGTACTTTTAATAGAAGATGATATAGATTTATCAAAAGCTTTAGTTGAAACATTAGCAGAACATAACATCATAGCTGATACATGTTTAGATGGAGAATCAGGTTCATATGTATCAAGAACTAATGATTATGATTTAATTATAATGGACAATATATTACCTAAAAAACTTGGCATAAATATATGTAGAGAATTAAGAAGTATGGGAAAGAAAACACCTATATTATTCTTAACAGTTCAAGATGATGTAAAAAGTAAAACGAGTTTCTTGGATGCAGGTGCTGATGATTGTATTACAAAACCTTTCTCTACAAATGAACTTATAGCCAGAATTAAGGCGGTGACAAGAAGAACTTATGATATAAAACAAGATGTTATAACTCTAGATGATGTAACTATAGATAGAGACAATTACCTAGTATTTAAAAAAGGTAAACCTGTATATTTTACCAGAAAAGAATTCATGATTTTAGAACAGATAGTTGAAAAACCAGGTAAAGTGATAACTAAAACAGAAATCATGGAACATGTTTGGAAAAAAGATTTTAATCCATTTTCAAATACTATAGAAACCCATATAAGAAATATTAGAAAGAAAATAAATACCAAAAATATAAATAAAATAGAAACAGTATTTGGTAGAGGTTATAGATTAAGAAGAAACATCGGATATTAATCCGATGTTTTTAATTCCACTTCTTGGCAATCAAACCCTTGTAGGCCGCTTGTGTCTCCGCCTCTTGTTTTGACTTACCTTCACCTGTAGCTATGTGAACATCTCCTAAAAATACACCAACAGTGAAAACTTTATTATGGTCTGGACCGGTCTCTTTAATAAGGTCATATCTTGGGGTAAATCCCATATGCTCTTGTGACATCTCCTGAAACAAACTCTTTGAATCAATAAATTTTTTATTTTCTATAACTTCATCTATTAATACATGGACATTTTTATCTATGAACCCACTAGCAACATCATATCCTCTATCAAGGTATATAGCCCCTATTAAGGCTTCTATAACATTAGCCAATATATATTGTCTTGCCCTACCCTCATCTTTAGCTTCACCTTTTGAAAGAAGCAAGAATTCATTTAAACCTAAAGTTTCTGCAACTTTTGATAAAGTTACAGCATTAACCAAAGCAGAACGAAGTGATGTCATTTCACCTTCTGGTTTTTTAGGAAATTTTTTAAATAGAAAATCTGTCACTACCAACTCTAAAACAGCATCGCCTAAAAATTCCAATCTCTCATTGTGTTCTAAACCTGAATTTCTGTTTTCATTCAAGAAAGATCTGTGAGTAAAAGCCTTTATCAAGAGATTAATATCGTTAAACTCTATATTTAATTTCTGACTAAGTTTATTAAATTTTTTTATATCTATTGTCATATATCTATATATATTATTTCATATCCTTCAAAACGTCGAAAGCTTCTTTGAATATAGGTATCATATCTTCATAAAGCTTTAGATCTAAAATATTATCCATATCAAACCAGGCAACATCTCTAATACCACCATCTTTTTTATTTATAAGTGGACCAAAAGCTGTCTTAGCAACACAATACGTCACTCTTTTCTTAACCACCTTAAGTTCTGGATGAGATGCAACATATTCATTACTTGAAAATATTTTTATAAATTCTGAATCTATACCCAATTCTTCTTTAACTTTTCTATGAGAACAGGCCTGTACATCTTCCCCTTCCTCTATTTTACCCTTAGCTAAAGTCCAAAAACCAAAAACGTCATTAACTAGGGCTAGATATTTTTTATTTTCTTTATCGACACCATATACAAATGTACCGACAACATCTATCACAGGAAGTTTAGACTTTTCCTCATCCGACATGTCTGCGTATTTTGATTTATTTTTATTTTGATCTTTTTTGGGTATATGTTTTTCTATATCTTTCTCAGAATCACCATAAACTTCTTTATATACTGAACCTAATACACCATTTATAAATTTACCAGATGTCTCACTAGAGAAAAATTTAGCGACCTCTATAGCTTCATTTATAGCAACTTTAGAAGGAACTTCTTTTTTATCAGCAAATATAAGTTCATATAGACCCAGTCTTAAAACATTTCTATCTACTATACCTATTTTTTCTAAAGGCCATTCAGGTGCAGCCTTAACTATAATTCCATCTATCTCTTTTTGTTTCTTTAAAACTCCATCCAAAAGATTTTTAGCATATTCTGTGTCAACATCGTCTTTATAAAATTCAGAAATATTATGATTTAAGATTTCTTGAAAATCATTTTGATCATAATTTCTAAAATCCATCTCAAATAATGATTGAAGTACTACCACTCTTGATTGATGTCTACTAGCCATATTGTTTTAGTTTTATTTGGATTTAAAGTTCTTTGATAAATTGAAAATTACTAAACAAAATTATTTTGTTTTTGTAGCTTGTGCTTTAGCAGCTTTTTTGTCTATTTTAGCCACCATGTTTACAATCATTTTACCTTTAAAGTGTCCACAGTTTTTACACATAGTGTGTGTAGGTACTGGCTGACCGCAGTTTGAACAAAGACTCAAACTTGAAGCTTTTAGAGCATGATGACTTCTACGATTGCCTGTATGCCCTCTTGTATGACGCATGTGATTTACCATAATGCTCTAAAGTATACCTATTTTCTGGTAAAAAGCAAGATGATAGCCTGTAATGGATGTTATAATATAAGGTTATGGATTTCATACATCTACACACTCACAGTAACTATAGTTTATTGCAGGCGGTGCCAAAAATTCCTGATTTGGTTAAAAAAGCTAAACAATATGGCATGAACGCTGTAGCCTTAACAGATAATGGTAATCTATACGCGGCTATAGAGTTCTATAAAGAATGCGAGGCTAAGGAAATAAAGCCTATTATAGGGGTTGATTTTTATGTAGCTGCACGTACACGTCACGATCGTGAAGGACGCCTAGATGCTAAAACAACAAGACTTTTACTTTTAGCAAAAAATTATGATGGTTATCATAATTTAGTAAAACTTGTTACGGATTCTAACCTTGAGGGCTTTTATTATCGCCCACGTATTGATGATGAATTAATGGAAAAATACAATAATGACCTTTTTTGTATCATTCCCTTTTCAAACAGTGACATATCAAATAATTTAAAAATCGGAGATATAGATGTAGCTCAAAAATATTTTGATAAATTAGTAAAATATTATGGTCAAGAAAATATTTATTATGAATTAATAAAACAAGAAGGCTTGGATAGTTTTAACGATCTTGAAGATAAAATATTAGATTTTTGTAAAAAAAATAATATACAACTAGTTGCAACAAACAATGTTCTATACATGGAGCCTGAAGATAAAAAAGCTCGTATCACCATGCTCTCTATACAAAATAATAATCCCGACAGAAACATAAGTGACGATGGAGATTTTTCTTTTATTTCCCAAGAAAGAGCCAAGGAATTATTTACAAGTGAGAATAAGGAAATAGACACATTATATAAACAGGCCTTAGAAAACACTGTAAAGATTGCAGAACAAATAGACATAAAAATAGAACTTGGTAAATGGGTCTTTCCTAAAATAGAAATACCGGACGGAAAAACTGCCGATGAAGCACTTCGTGATGTTGTTTATGCAGGTTTCGAAAAACGTAATGTAGAAAAAACTGAAGAAACATTAAAAAGAGTTGATTATGAATTGGATGTTATAAAATTTAAAGGATACTCTCCTTATTTTTTAATAGTGGCCGATCTACTAAGACATGCAAAGGAAAATGGTATATTGGCCAATATTCGTGGATCTGTTTGTGGATCCATGGTGACTTATCTTTCTGGTATTACACATATTAACCCAATAGAGTATCAGATTCCTTTTGAAAGATTCTTAAACCCAGAACGTCCTTCTGCACCTGATATAGATATGGACTATGCTGATGATAGACGTGGTGAAATGGTGGATTATGCCCGCTTCAAATACGGTAGAGACAAAGTAGCGCAAATAGGAACTTTCGGTACTATGGCAGCTCGTGGATCCGTCAAAGATGTGGCACGTGCACTCGGTTTTCCTTATACACTTGGAGATCGTATTTCTAAGCTTATACCTATGGGTTCACAAGGACACGCCATGACTATAGATCACGCTCTTGAAATAACCCCAGAGCTTCGTGAAATGTATGAAAAAGAAGCAGATGTAAAAACGGTTATAGACATGGCCAGAAAAGTTGAAGGTTGTGCACGTCACATCTCTATACATGCTGCAGGTGTTGTTATTGCACCCACAGAACTCACTGACTTTACCCCACTTCAATATGACCCTAAAGGTGAAATGAAAATTATCAGTCAATATGACATGTATTCTGTTGAGGATGCAGGTTTATTAAAATTTGATTTCTTGGGTTTAAAAAACTTAAAAATTATCGCTGAATGTAAAAAACTTATAAAACATATTTATAATGTTGACATCGACATTGACAACTTAAGTGTTGACGATGAAAAAACTTTTCAAATGCTTGCTCGTGGTGAGACAGTCGATCTATTTCAACTTAACGGTGAGGGTATGACAAAGTATCTTGTTGATCTTAAACCGACTACTATTCACGATATCAACGCTATGGTGGCTTTGTATCGTCCTGGACCTATACAATTCATCCCTCTATACATAGAACGTAAACATGATCCTTCAAAAATAACTTATCTTGATCCAATGCTTGAAGATATATTGGAGAAAACTTATGGTGTTTTAGTTTATCAGGACGACCTTTTGATGATGGCCCATAAAATCGCTGGATACTCTTGGGGTGAAGTTGATAAATTCCGTAAAGCTGTTGGTAAAAAAATTCCAGAAGAAATGGAAAAGCAAAAAGAAAAATTTATCAATGGTTGTGTAGAGCATAGTGGTTGGAGTTTGGAAAAAGCTAAAGATGTATGGAAATGGATAGAACCTTTTGCGTCATATGGTTTCAACAAATCTCACTCAGTATCATATGGTCGTGTGGCTTATATAACCGCCTATCTTAAAGCTAATTACCCTACCGAATACATGGCTTCTGTTTTAACATCTGAATCAGGAGATACTGAGTCTGTTTCTGTATCTGTTCGTGAATGTCAAAGACTTGGTATAGAAGTATTGGCACCAAACGTTAATACATCTTTTGGAAACTTTACTGTTCTTAAAGAATATAATGATGGAAAAGATGCTATCGGTTTTGGGCTTTATAGTATAAAAAACTTTGGTGAAGGTATCGCTAATAGTATTATAGAAGAAAGAAAAGCTAATGGTGTTTATACAAGTATAGAAAACTTACTTGAACGTATTACTGATAAAAATCTAAATAAAAAATCTCTTGAAGCTTTAATAAAATCAGGGGCTCTTGATGATTTTGGTGATCGTATAGAGCTTTTAGAAAATGTAGATAAATATTTAGATCATAACAGAACTCATACTAAGCAAGATAAATCTCAAGGAAATATGTTTGACATGTTGTTTGGTTCTACATCAACTGAGGAAGTTACAGAGAATAAAAAGGTTGTACAAAATCCAGATTATAAAAATCAAAGATTAGCTTGGGAAAAAGAATTACTCGGTATATATATCTCTGGTCACCCACTTGATAAATATCAAAAAACTTTGGAAGGATCAAAGGTGAATATAGCGAAAATGAATGTAGAGGGTGTGCAAGATCAAGTTTATGATAAAGTTTTAGGTATTATAGAAAATAAAAAAGAGATAGCGACAAAGAAAGATGCGAATAAAAAAATGATATTCTTTAAACTAAAAGATTTAACTGGTGAAATAGAGTGTATTGTATTTCCAAAACAATTTGAAGAATTGAAAGATAAAGTTAATGACGAGTCGGTGG
>CAZUJN010000012.1:0-14814 GCA_964620475.1 uncultured Candidatus Saccharibacteria bacterium
ACCACACGTAAACGTAGGTACAATTGGCCACGTTGACCATGGTAAAACAACATTAACAGCAGCGATACTTAACACACTTGCTAAAAAAGGCAATGGTTACAACGCTAAAGTTCTAGGTATGGGTGAAATAGATAAAGCCCCAGAAGAGAAAGCTAGAGGTATCACTATCTCTCTTGCTCACTGTGAATACGAGACTCCAAACAGACACTACGCTCACGTGGATGCTCCTGGTCACGCCGACTATATCAAAAACATGATTACAGGTGCAGCCCAAATGGATGGTGCAGTTCTAGTAGTTGCAGCAACAGACGGTCCTATGCCTCAAACACGTGAACACGTTCTTTTGGCAAAACAAGTTGGTGTGCCAAAGATCATAGTATTCATGAATAAATGTGATATGGTTGATGACGCAGATATGTTGGATCTTGTAGAAGAAGAGATCAGAGAATTATTAACAAAGAACGGATTTGACGGTGCAAATGCTCCTGTTATAAGAGGTTCAGCTCTAAAAGCTCTAGAAGCTTCTTCAGCAGATGATGAGTGGGCAGCAAAAGTTATAGAACTTGCAGATGCTATTGATTCATACATCCCATTGCCAGTTCGTGAGACTGATAAACCATTCCTAATGCCTATAGAAGATGTATTCTCAATCGAAGGTCGTGGTACTGTGGTAACAGGTCGTATCGAGAAAGGTATAATCAAAGTAGGTGAAGAAGTTGAAATAATAGGTCTAAAAGACACTACAAAAACAACAGTTACAGGAGTAGAAATGTTCAACAAATCTCTATCAGAAGGTATGGCTGGTGATAACGCTGGTCTACTTCTAAGAGGTGTTAAGAAAGAAGACTTATCAAGAGGTCAAGTTCTTGCAAAACCAGGTTCAGTTACACCTCATACAGAGTTTGAAGCTGAAGTTTACATCCTTAAGAAAGAAGAAGGTGGTAGACATACTCCATTCTTCTCAGGTTACAAACCACAATTCTACATCAGAACAACTGATGTTACAGGTGAAGTAACACTAGAAGAAGGTAAAATGGTTATGCCAGGTGATACAGTTACTTTCCAAGTTAAACTAGTAGCTCCAGTAGCCCTAGAAGACAGACAAAGATTTGCTATCCGCGAAGGAGGTAAAACTGTAGGTGCCGGTGTTGTAACAAAGATAGTTAAATAATCCAAATACCTATATAAATATAGGCAAATAAAAAATGCGATACCCTAAAAGGGTATTGCATTTTTTTGTAAAATGGTGTAATATCTAAACTCATGTCAACAGTAACAAAAAACAAGAAAACAGAGGTAACTTCAAAGCTTCGTATCAGAGTTAGAGCTCATGATTCACGTTTGCTAGATAATTCTGTTAAACAGATCATTGAAACAGCATTAAAACATGATGCTGTAGTAAAAGGTCCGGTACCATTACCAACAGAGATCAAGAAGTATACTGTAAATAGATCAGCTTTTATTTACAAAGATTCAAGAGAGCAATTTGAATCAAGAACACATAGAAGACTTATAGATATTATAAATCCAAGTGCGAAAGTGATAGAGGCTTTAACCAACATGACACTACCTACAGGAGTAAATGTTGATGTTAAAATGATGTAATTATTATAAATATTAATAAATATCAGGCTAAGCTAGCCTGCTCTATTTTAGAGAAATTTAATCAGATAAGAATAAAAATATGAAATACGCAATAGCAATAAAACAAAATATGACACAACTGTTTGATGAAAACGGTAAGGTTTATCCTGCTACAGTTTTATCATTTGGTGATGTTAAAGTTATACAAAACAAAACTACAGATAAAGATGGTTACGAATCAATACAAGTTGGTTTCGGAACAAAATCTGCATCTAATATATCAAAAGCTGTTAAGACACACTCAGGCGTTTCAAAAGACGATAAAAAAGGTTTTGCATTATTAAAAGAAGTAAAAGGTATATCAGCCCAAAAAGGTGATATACTTTCTTTTGATTTTGAGTCAGGCGACAAAGTTGAGGTTACAGGTTTAACAAAGGCTAAAGGTTTCCAAGGTGTTGTAAAAAGATATAACTTTAAAGGAGGTCCTAGATCACACGGTCAAAAACACTCAGAAAGAGAAAGAGGTTCATCAGGTGCTGGTGGTTATCAAAGAGTTTTTAAAGGTACACGTATGGCCGGCCGTATGGGAGGGGACAAAATGACTTTTAAAAATCTAACTGTAATATCAGTAGATAATGAAAATAAACTTATATATATAAAAGGAGCAATACCAGGTAGACGTGGTACTGTTATTGAAATAAAACAAAAATAATATCTAAATAATTAAAGATAAATATATGACAAAGACAGCAACAAAAACAAAAAAAGCAATAGTATCACTAGACGCCGAAGTGTATTCAAAAGACGGTAAGAAAGTCTCTACTTTTTCTCTACCAGAAGAAGTGTTTTCATTGGACTGGAATGCAGATCTTGTTCATCAAGTGATAACATCATTACAAACATCAGCTAGACATCCATACGCTCATGCAAGAACAAGAGGTGAGGTTTCAGGTGGTGGTAAAAAACCATGGAGACAAAAAGGTACAGGTCGCGCAAGACACGGTTCTACACGTTCACCAATATGGGTTGGTGGTGGTGTTGCTCATGGTCCAAGAAATGATAAAAACTTTGATAGAAAAGTTAATAAGAAGACAAAGGACGCAGCTATTAGAACAATACTTTCACAAAAATTTAGAGATAATGAAATCATATTAGTTGATAATATAACTATGTCAGCACCAAAGACTGCTGATCTTAAAAAGGTTGTTGAAAATCTTTCAAAAATCAATGATTCATTATCATATATGTCTTCAAAGAAACATAATAATGTTCTTTTTGTAACAAATTCTCAAGATAAGAATCTTTATTTGTCACTTAGAAACTTTGGAAATATGGAGACTCAATCAGTACAGGATATAAATCCAATAGTATTATCAAAATATAAATATTTAGTGTTTATCTCACCAGATCAATCAATAGTTACACTAAAGAATAGATTGAATAAATAATAATTAAATATAAATATATGAAAAAAGCTACCTATATTAAAAAACCAAGATCAACAGAAAAGGCTATTATAGCTACTGATAAAAATAAATATACTTTTGAAGTTGATAAAAAAGCTAATAAAGATAATCTTAGACAGGAGATAAAGATGAAATATAAAGTTTCTCCTATAAAGATAAACATAGTAAATACTCCAGCTAAAAAAGTTATGAGAAAAGGTATAGTTGGTACCAAATCAGCTGTTAAAAAAGCAATTATAACTCTTAAGAAAGGGGATAAAATAGAAACTATATAGTTATAAATAGTTAATAATATAAATAAGAATAAATATATGAAAAGATATAAATCAACAACACCTTCAAGAAGACATATGGTAAATGTAGTTTACAAGAATGTTTTAACTACAAATAAACCAGAAAAGTCATTAACTAAAGGTATCAAAAGATCAGTAGGTAGAAACAACACAGGTCGTATAACAACTAGACATAAAGGAGCTGGTCATAAAAAATTGTATAGAGATATAGATTTCAAATACAATAAGAAAAATATACCTGCAAAAATAGTATCTGTAGAATATGATCCAAACAGAACAGCTTTTATTTCACTTGTTCAATACAATGACGGTGAAAAAAGATATATCATTGCTCCAAAAAGTGTAAAAGTAGGTGATACATTCATGGTTTCTGAAAAAGCTGAAATAAAATTAGCTAACAGAATGTTGTTGAAAAACATACCTGTAGGTACATTTGTTTACAATGTTGAGATAAAACCAGAAGCAGGTGGAAAGATAGCACGTGCTGCCGGAAATTATGTTGAGGTCGTTGCCCATGACAATGGATACGCTCTATTAAAAATGCCATCTTCAGAGGTTAGAAGAGTTATAGATACAGCCTGGGCATCAGTTGGTGAGGTTTCAAATGAAGAGAATCATCTACAAAACTTTGGTAAAGCTGGTAAAAGTAGATGGTTAGGTATAAGACCAACGGTTCGTGGTACAGCCATGAACCCAGTTGATCACCCACATGGTGGTGGTGAAGGTAGACAAGGTCGAGGTCGTCGCCGTGCTATATCTATATATGGTAAGCCAACAGGTAAAGGTCAAAAATCAAGAACACCTAAGAAGTATTCAAACAAGTTCATTGTTTCTAGAAGAAAAGTAGGAAAGAAAAGATAAAAAACCATTAAAACATTGACTAATTACTAAATATTTGTTAAATTTATAACCCATGACACGTTCAATATCAAAAGGTCCATATATAGAAGAAAGGCTATTAAAGAAAATAGCAGGTAAAACTCCTGATCAAGCAGGTGTTATTAAAACTTGGTACAGAGATAGTGTTATCACACCCGAAATGGTTGGTTTTACTTTCGGAGTTCATAACGGTAAAAATCATATAGAAGTATTCTGTACAGAAGATATGGTTGGACATAGATTAGGTGAATTTTCTCCAACAAGAAAGTTTAATAGACACGGAGGTAAAATGCAAAAAGAATTGGATGCTGCTAAAAAGCAAGCTGAGATAACTGCTGCAAAAGCCGCAAAAGCTGCACCAGCTGCTAAGAAAAAATAATAATTAATTTAATATAAGAAAAAACATGAAAGCAATATTAAAAAATTATAGACAATCACCAAGAAAGGTAAGACTAGTTACCGATCTTGTTAAAGGTAAAAAAGTAGACAACGCTTTGAATACTTTAACTTTTACTACTAAAAGAGCAGTTCCTGTTGTTAAAAAGCTTATAGAGTCAGCTATTGCTAATGCGGCACATGCTGGTATTTCTAAAGATACATTAAAAATTAAAAATATTACTGTAGATGAAGGTTTTGTTTTGAAAAGAATGATGCCAAGAGCTCGTGGTACAGGTGCACGTATAAACAAAAGAACATCACATATACATGTAACATTAAGTATTATAGATAATAATAAGAAAAGTAAATAATAATTATGACAAAGATAGTTCACCCATATTCACATAGATTAGGTATAATCAAAGATTGGAAATCTAGATGGTTTTCACTTAATTCTGATTTTAGAAGAAATCTAAAAGGAGATATAATGATGAGAGAATGGATTACTAAAAATCTAAAAAATCAATATATTGGTTTAGTAGAAATAGAAAGAAATTCAAAAGCTATAAAAGTTATAATTAATACTTCAAGACCAGGTATTGTTATAGGTAAATCAGGTGATGGTGTTATAAAAATTAAAAATGCTTTAGAAAAAATATTGGTAAAGTTGGGTGAAAAAAATCCAAATCTACAAATAGAAGTTGTTGAAATAAAAACTCCAGAAGCAAATGCTTCAATAGTTAGTCAAATGATTGCAGAAGGTATAGAGAAACGTCTTCCTTATAGACGTGTTCTGAAACAAACTGTAGAGAAAGTTATGGCTGCTAAAGACGTTAAAGGTATCAGAATATATCTAGGAGGTAGACTAGCAGGTGCCGATATGGCCCGTTCAGAGGAGATGAAAAGAGGTAGAATCCCTCTACAAACAATAAGAGCCGATATAGATTTCGCCCGTCATAAAGCGCGTATGCCTTATGGTGATTTAGGTATAAAGGTATGGATTTATAAAGGTGATATTTTTAAAAAAAATTATAAAGATTAATTCATAATTTAATAATAAACATATGTTATTCCCAAAAAAAGTAAAACATCGAAAATGGCAAGTTACTCGAAGAAGTGCTAACGTGCTTGTTAAAAAAGTAGAAACTAGAGGTACAACTCTGGCTAATGGTACTTATGGTATTGTTGCCACAACACAATCTCGTATAACTTCAAATCAGATAGAATCTGCAAGAAAGGTTATATCAAGAACACTTGGTAAAACAGGTAGAATCTGGATCAGAATCTTCCCTGATAGACCTTTCACAAGAAAGGCTGCTGAAGTACCCATGGGTTCTGGTAAAGGTGAGCCAGCTGGTTTCTGTTTTGAAACATATGCAGGTAGAGTATTGTTTGAAGTTGACGGTACAACTGAAGCTTTGGCAAAAGAGGCATTTAGAAAAGCTAATGCTAAATTACCAGTTAAAACAAGAATGATAACAAGATAATTATAAACATATGACAACAGATATTAAAACAAAAAGTAAAAAAAGAATATTAAAGGGAACTGTAGTGTCAGATAAAATGACTGATACTATAACAGTAAAAGTTGATAGATATGTAAAATTACCTAAATATAATAAATATGTGACTGTATCAAAAAAATATAAAGCACATGATGCAGGTAATACAGCAAAAATCGGTGATAAAGTTTCTATCATAGAATCAGCCCCAATATCAAAAGATAAACATTTTACATTAATAAAATAATTAAAAATATATGATACAACCAAGATCAATAGTTTCAATAGCAGATAACTCAGGTGCCAAAATTGGTAGAATTTTTAAAGTTCTAGGTCATGCTGGTAAAAGATATGCACAATTGGGTGATACTGTTATATTATCTGTTCAAAAGGCAGAACCAAGAAAACAAACAAAAAAGAAAGATGTTCATAAAGCCGTTGTTGTTAGACAAAGACAAGCTTTTAGAAGAAAAGACGGTTCATATATAAGATTTGATGAGAATGCTGTTGTTCTTATCGATAAGACAAAAGGTGAACCAATAGCAGGTCGTATATTCGGTCCAATACCAAGAGAAATACAAGAAAAAGGTTATCAAACAATAGCTTCAAAAGCTCCAGAAATTGTATAGTAATATTAAAATAAATTTATGATTAAAAAAGGCCAAAAAGTAAAAATATTAACAGGTGATGATAAAAACAAAACAGGAACAGTTTTGAAAGTTTTGCCACGTCAAAATAAAGTGATAGTAGAGGGCGTGAACGTTAAGAAAAAACACGTAAAAGCAAAGTCATCTAATGATAAGGGTTCAGTTGTTGAAATATCTGCTCCTATACACATATCAAACGTAATTTCAGCGAATTAATAATCAATTAAAAGAAAATATATGTCTCACAAAACAATATCAGCAAAAGAAAAAGTAAAAAATATATTTAACACTTTAAAGGGTGATTTTAAGTATAAAAATAAATTACAAGCTCCATCTATCAAAAGAGTTGTTGTTACTACAACTATAGGTTCTATAAAAGATCCAAAGAAAAAAGATTTGATGCTTGATAGATTAACAAAGATTACAGGTCAAAAACCAGTTATCACAACAGCAAAGAAATCAATCGCTGGATTCAAATTAAGACAAGGTGATCCATCTGGTTATCAAGTTACTCTAAGAGGTGACAAGATGTGGGCTTTTCTAGATAAAGTTGTAAATATAGCATTCCCTCGTACAAAAGACTTTAGAGGTATATCAGCTACAGGTATAGATAATATGGGTAACTTCTCATTCGGTATAAGAGAGCATACAGTTTTTCCTGAGACTTCTGATGAAAATATACAAGATGTATTCAGTTTAGGTGCAACTATAGTAACAACAAGTAAGACAAAAGAGGAGACAAGAGCATTATTGGATATTATTGGTTTCTTATTTAAAAAATAAAATTTAAAATCTAAAGTAAATAATAAAAATATGGCAAAAAAATCAGTTATACAAAGAGCACAAAAAACACCAAAGTTTAAAAGTAGAGTAGTTAGACGTTGTTTTAAATGCGGAAGAAAAAGAGGATATATGAGAGACTTCGATATGTGTAGAATCTGTTTCCGTGAAGCGGCAAACGAAGGATTAATCCCAGGTATTAAAAAATCATCATGGTAAAAGTAAAAGTTAAAAATAAGTAAATAAAGATAAAAATATGAATCACGGAATATCACAAATAATAAACAATCTAAAGACTGCAAACATAGCAGGTAAAGAAAAAACAACTTTTGGTTTTTCAAAATTTAGAAAATCTATATTAGATAAATTAGCAGATCTAGGTTTTATTTCAGATATAAAAGTTACAGGTAATGCGCCAATACAATATATAGAAGTTACTCTACTATATGATAACAATGGTAAACCAAAAATCTCTGGTGTACAGCAATTGTCAAAATATTCAAGAAGAATGTATGGATCATACAGAGAAGCACATCAAGTTAAGAATGGTTATGGTGCATTATTAGTATCAACACCAAAAGGTGTATTATCAGATAAAGAGGTTAGAGCACAAAAAGTTGGTGGAGAATTTTTGTTCAAAATCTGGTAATTAATTTAGGTTTAAAGACACCTTGCGAAAGCTAAAGATCTTCCACTTTATAAGTTATAAACTGCAAAAGTTAAAAGCAATAAATATATGTCAAGAATAGGAAAACAAATAATAAAAATACCACAAGGAACTACAGTTAGTTTCGAAAATGAAATATTAACTGTTAAAGGTCCAAAAGGTGAATTAACAAAGAAATTTCTACCATTAGTAGAGATGAATATTAATGGTGATGAAATAACATTTTCTCCAAAACAAAATGATGCTTTTGGAAGATCATTGTGGGGTACTTATGCATCTCATACAAAAAATATGATTAAAGGTGTTAATGAACCTTATGTTAAGAAATTAATATTAGAAGGTGTTGGTTATAAAGGTGATGTTCAAGGTAACACTTTGAATCTATCTCTTGGTTTTTCTCATCCTGTAAAAGTTGAGATACCAAAAAATATAACTGTAACTTCTGAAAAAGGTACATTTACTTTCACAAGTATAGATAAAGAATTGGTCGGTTCTTTCTCAGCAAAAATAAGATCATTGAAAAAACCAGAACCATATAAAGGTAAAGGTTTCAGATATGATGATGAAATTATTAAGAGAAAACAAGGTAAAAAAGCTGCCTAGCCTTAATTTAAATAAATAATATATAAATATATGAAAAGAATAATATTATCAAACAGAGAAAGAATAAAAAACAGAATCAGATCAAAAGTTTCTGGAACTGAAGAAAGACCAAGATTGACAGTTTTCAAGTCAAATAAGTTTACTTATGCACAAATAATAAATGATGCAACAGGTACAACTTTAGTTGAATCAAATAGTTCAAAAATGAAACATAAGAAAATGGATGCTGCTATAGAAGTTGGTCGCGAAATAGCAAAAAAAGCTAAAGATGCAAAAATAACAAAAGTAGTCTTTGATAGAAATGGTTACAAATATACAGGTCGAATATTAGCATTAGCAGAAGCTGCAAGAGAGGCAGGTTTGGAATTTTAATCATAAAATATAATAAATAAAATTATGACAGATATAAATCAAGATACAAATACAAATGAAGTAAACGAAACTCCTGTTGCTCCAACTACAGCCGCAACAGAGGCTCCTAAAACTTTTAGAAAAAATATTAGACCAGGTAATGGTAGACCAATGCGTAAGGGTGACAAAGGTCCAAGACGTGAAGCTAAACCAAAACCAGAATTTGAGCAAAAGATTGTTGATATCAGAAGAGTAACTCGTGTTACTTCAGGTGGTAGAAAATTCTCTTTCTCAGTTGCTGTTATTGCTGGAGATAAGAAAGGTAAAATAGGTTTCGGTACAGGTAAGGGTTTGGATACAGCCATGGCTGTTGATAAAGCTTATAGAAAAGCTAAATCAAATATGATTAAGCTTCCTCTAACAAAAACAGGTACTATACCTCATGACGTGTCTGCAAAATATTCTTCAGCTCGTGTAGAAATAAGACCTGCTCCAGGTAAAGGTTTGGTAGCTGGTTCATCTGTTCGTGATGTTTTGGAAATGGCAGGTGTTAAAGATGTTATCGGTAAATTAAGATCTGGTACAAAAAACCGTATGAATAACGCTAAAGTTGTTATCAAAGCTTTATCAACTTTATCAACTTACAAGAAAGTTAAACACACAAAATAATTTTTGTTATAATTAAATTAAATATATGCAATTACACACATTAAAAAGACATACAAAAAGAAAGACTAAACAACAAGTAGGTCGCGGTAGTAAAAGAGGTAAAACTTCAGGTCGTGGTCAAAAAGGTCAGACATCACGTGCTGGTCGTAAACTTCGTCCTGAGATAAGAGAGGTTATTAAAAAAATTCCAAAATTACGTGGTCGTGGTAAAAACTCAAATAAATCTTTTGAGATTAAGCCTGCAATTCTAAATCTAGAAGCATTAAATGTTATAGATGAAGGAACTGTTTTAACTCCACAAAAACTTGTAGATTTAAACTTAGTTAAGTTGTTAAAAGGTAAAGTTCCTAAAGTTAAGATTTTAGCTAATGGAGAAATTACAAAAGCATTAACATTTAAAAAAATAACAATATCAAAATCAGCTCAAGAGAAAATCGAAAAAGCTGGTGGAAAAGTATATGTTCAATAAAATCAAAGCAATATTTACAGATAAAGTAATAAGAAACAGAATATTATTTTGTTTAGCTATATTTATAGTTTTTAGAGCTCTAGCGACTATACCTGTTCCAGGTGTAAATGTTCAAGCTATCAAATCTTTAGTAGATGGCAATAACTTTTTGCAAGTATTGAATTTGTTTTCAGGTGGCGGATTATCAGCTTTGAGTATATTGATGCTTGGAGTTGGTCCATATATTACAGCTTCTATTATTATACAACTTCTAACTATGGTATTTCCTAGAATGAAGGAGTTACAGCAAGAAGAAGGAAATGAAGGTAGAAGAAAATTATCACAATATTCAAGATTGTTGACTATACCAGTTGCTTTGATTCAATCTTTTGGAATCATGACTTTGATCACAAGACAATCTCCTGAGGTATTTGCTGGTATAACACCGTTTGCATTCTTCCAAATCACAATTATAGTTGTTGCATCATCATTATTGTTGATGTGGATAGGTGAAAGATTAACAGAGTATGGTATAGGTAATGGTATATCATTGATAATAGCCCTTGGAATCATAGCATCACTTCCTCAAAGTGTATCTAGAATCATGGCTACATATGACCCAAGTCAATTACTAATGTTTATTGGTATAGCGATATTATCTATATTAACTATTTCATTTATCATCTATATCACAGAAGCAGAGAGACCTATAGAGATTAATTATGCAAGACAAGCTAGATCTTTTGCTACTCAAGGTGCAACAGGTGCACATAAAACATATATACCTATAAAGCTGAATCAAGCTGGGGTTATGCCTATAATATTTGCTATAACATTACTTATGCTTCCTTCTTTCTTAGGAAATATAATGACTTTGTCTGCAAATGCAACAATACAATCCGTGGGTAGATTCATAGCCTTTTGGTCACAAAATGCTTGGGTACATGGTATAGCTTACTTCGCATTAGTATTCTTGTTCACATACTTCTACACAGCTATTACTTTTGATCCAAAGCAGATGTCAGAAAATCTGCAAAAACAAGGTGCATTCGTTTCAGGTATAAGACCTGGAGACTCTACTATGGATTATCTATCACGTATAGTGACTAGAACAACATTCATAGGTGCTCTATTCTTAGCTCTTATAGCTATATTACCAAGTGTTGTACAAGGCTTCACAAATGTCGCTTCTGTACGTATAGGTGGTACAGGTGTTCTTATTGTTATTTCAACAATATTGGATGTCTTAAAGAAGATAAATGCTCAATTGAGCATGAGAGAGTATTAATTTCTCAAATATAGTATAATAGCTACATGACACAAAATGTAGCTATTATATTTATAGGAAGAAGTGGTTGTGGAAAAGGAACACAATCAAATCTATTAATAGATTACTTTAAATCTATTAATCAAGAAACCTTGTATTTAAGTACAGGTAATGAGTTTAGAAAATTGATAGCCGAGGGTGATAATTTTACATCTAAAAAAGTTGATCAAATTTATGATGAAGGAGGAAGGCATCCAGATTTTCTTTGTGTGACCATACTTGGAAATTTTTTCAAGACACAATACGATGCAAATAAAAATCTAATAATGGATGGAGGTCTTCGGTCTTTAAATGAAGCAGTTACAGTCGCGGACATTTTTGATTTCTATGAGATTAAAAATGCAAAAGTATTTCATTTGAATGTTAGTCATGATTGGTCAGTTGATAAATTGAAAAAAAGAGGTAGAAGTGATGATAATGATGAAATATTTGAGGCTAAGAAAAAATGGTTTGAGGCTGAAGTTATCCCAGCTATAGATTTTCTAAAGGATAATAAACAATTTGAATTTCATGATATAAATGGTGAAAGAGATATACAGGAGATTCATAAAGAAATAGTAAGTAAATTAAATGTCTAAGATAAATATATACACAGAAGAAGAAATAAAAATATTAAAAGAAGGAGGTAGAATATTATTCTCTATTTTAGAGACCTTGAAAGAAGAAGCATTGGAAAATGTTTCTACGGATACTCTAAATAAAAGAGCCAATGATTTGTGTATAGAAAATAATGCTATACCTGCTTTTTTGAATTACACCCCTCATGGTGCCGATAGACCTTTTCCTGGGTCTATATGTATCTCTATTAATCATGAAGTTGTTCATGGTATACCAAATGAAAAACCAAGGGTTTTGAAAAAAGGGGATGTTGTCACTCTTGATATGGGTTTGAAGTATAAAAACATGTTCACCGATTCTGCTATAACTTTAGTTGTTGGTGGAAAAGAATATAATAAGATAGGACAAGAGATGATAGATGTTGCAAATCGCGCTTTATATAATGCGATAGATTTTGTAAAGCCGGGTATAAGAACTGGTGATATAGGTTATATAGTAGAAAAAACTGTAAAAGAAAATAAAGGTGGAAAATATAAAATACCAACAATACTTGGGGGACATGGTATAGGTCATGGTATACATGAAGATCCTTTTGTGCCTAACTTCGGTAAAAGAGGTGAGGGGGTTATTTTAAAAGAAGGTAATGTTATTGCTATAGAACCAATACTTACTCAGAGTTCTACATCAATGAATATGTTATCTGATGGATATACTTTTGTGACTACCGACAAAGGTTTGTCTGTTCACGTTGAACATACTATAGTTGTGACTAAAGATGGGTGCGAGATTATTACCACTTGCTAGATAGATTATAAAAACAAAAGGTCCGGACAGTGTCGTTAGTCGGCAGAGCTAGACCTCAGTGGCGGTTTCCAGAACAAGATTCGGATATTTTCCAAGCCAAAGCGTTTCTATGGCTATGATTATGATATCCATAGGTAAGCATATGCATACAGCTATCTTGTCTAGAGTCATTTCATAAGCAATTCTCATCAAAAGTACAATACTCATATTTTTATTTTACGCCTGTGTCAAGTTATATGTCAATAAAAAAACTCCACCCAGTACTAGTCGGTCCGTGTAGGACCACGTTTCGTGGGTGGGTGGAATTCGCGATCATTCGCCTTCTTCGTTGACGTCTCGGCGTCTGAGGCCTACCCAGATGAGTATGCCTAATATGGCGAGGTCGCAAATATCCGACAGAACAGGGTGCCTGTCGTTAAATGACTTCGTGCGGTCCATACATTTTTTATTTTACTCTTATGTGAATACATGTGTAGTTTACATATGATTTTAGGCGTGTTGTTGTTTTAATTTTTATTGTGGTGGATTTTAGCCGGTTGGTCTAGATTTTATGTTATAATATAAATAGTGTCGGAATCATTATTTATACTAACTATTTAATTTTATGTTTAAGAAAATATTTATATTCTTGTTGTTGATATCACCAGCTATATCCACCGCCACCATCAACCCTCTCAATCAACCAGATCTAAAACTAGGTGATACACATACATTTGTAAAACAATTACAAACATTATTTAACAATAACGGATTAACTATAAATAAAACCTCAGGACAACCAGGTTCTCAAGGTTTTGAAACAACTTATTTTGGTGAAAAAACAAAACAAGCTTTAATAGATTTTCAAAATAAATATAAAATCACACCAGCCACAGGTGCTTTAGGTGTTAAAACCAAAACCAAGATTGATAACTTATTAAAGACCAAAGAGTGGTCTGAAGTGAGTAGTGGTAAGGCGGTGGGTGTGGTTTCTCAGTCATGTACATCTGCTGCTAAGGATGGAATAACATGGACATGGGCACCTGCAAGACCATGTGGAACATATGTTAATGGAGATTGGTGGGTTGTTGGTCCTGTAACTATTACATCTATTAGTCCGGCGTCAGTACAATATCCTGCTGGATCTGATGGAACTATTATAGTAGATAATGGTTCTATGTTGAATCCGAATATATCAACAGATCATGGTTTTACATCGCGTGGAAATTATAATAAAAAAACAGCAACATCAGAGGGTTTTTATAAAGATTCTTTGAATGTTGGATTGAGATTACCTCTTAATATATCTACAGATAGTTCTCTGGTTTCAAGCATAACTGGTACAGCTGACACTAATTGGAATTATCCTATAAAAACATATGCAATATTAACAGTTGTATCTGCTTCGCCCGTGGATGGAAGTTTTAGGCCATCACCTATAGGTAACGGTAGTCGTGCTAGTTTATGGAATGAGTCACAACTTAACTATTCAAAATTATCAAGAGCATACTCCGCGAGTTCTTTATCTTCAAAACCTGATATAAATTCATTAGCTGGTGATTTTAGTCATCCTTGGTTAGAGTTGGATCCGAATTGGACTGGTGGATATATTAGAGCACCGTATATGGCCTATCATGGATATGGTCAATACATAGCTCAAAAAACAGCAGATGCTGGTTTATTACTAAATACTGATTATACAGATGCACAGAAAAAGAATTTGTTGATCGGCGTTGTTCAGGTTGGTATAGACAATTATGGTTTTATTCAAAAAGGTGGTGTTTGGTATAATGACGGTGGACATAACCTTGGAAGATTGAATCCTGTTATGATAGCAGCTACTGTTTTGGGTGATAATAATATGAAAAGTATTATTCAA
>CAZUJN010000013.1:0-3282 GCA_964620475.1 uncultured Candidatus Saccharibacteria bacterium
CGATGTATGACTCATTCTCTGGAACATGTTCTTGTATGTCGGGTTATAGTTTTGGTAAGGATTTTATGGGGCAAACAAGTTGTATATCAAATGATCAATTATGTAAAAATCAATATGGATATAATGCCACATCAGACTACTTAAGTAATAAATGTAAATGTAGTTATGGATATGGATTCAGTAAGGATTATTCAGGAAACCTGAGTTGTGTATCGCTCTCGAAAATATGTTCAGATAAATTAGGGTATAATTCTGATTATGATAGTTTAAGTGATTCTTGTAAATGTAATAGTGGCTATACAATTGGTGAAAATGGTCAATGTGTAGAAAAACAAAATAATGTTTATTTCTTACTCAAAGAACTTGATATCTCATCAAAAAAAGCAATAGTTAAAAGCGATTATGACTATAGAACATATTTGATTTCTTATGGTGTAGGCTGTTATGATTTTTCGATTAATAGATATTTAAATAAAAAGATAGTTATTAATCTAGGAACTGACTATACATTAGATACTTGGGATAAAATTGTATTACAAGACGATGATGAGATTTGTAATATCACATCAAAAGAAAAAGTTGATTATGATTTTACATTAGTAGAAAAGAAAACTATATATACACCGCAGTTATTAGGTTTTAAATCCAATGAATTGAAGTATACTAAGAATATGCAATTAGGTAGTTCCGGTGCTGAAGTTAAAAAATTACAAATTCAATTAGGTGTCTCTCCTGCGGATGGATACTTTGGATCGATCACCAAGAAAGCAGTTATAAAATATCAGAAAGATAACAATATTTATCCAACCACAGGTTCTGTTGGGTTATTAACTAGAAACTTACTAAATAGATAAGATGTCTGAATTAAAATCAAATAATAAAAAATGGATCTGGTATGTGGCCTTAGTAATTATTTTGATAGTCATAATTTCTTCTGAAGAAGATGTGCCTGTTCAGACTTCTTCTTCGACACTGTCTCCATATACAAATAACGGCTATACTCAAAATCAAAATACCTATCAATCTAATCAGGTTGAAGGGTATGCGTGGGCCGAAGAGAATGATATAGATAATTTTGAAGAGTGCCAAAATCAATTTGGAACCAGTTATGAAGAAGATGAGTGTAATAGATATGTAAAAGAAAATTATACAGGTTATCAAAATTATAATGGATATGAGTGTACAGAAGATTGTAGTGGTCATGAGGCAGGTTATGATTGGGCTGAAGAAAATGAAATAGAGGATGAAGATGATTGCGGGGGTAATTCCGACTCATTTATAGAAGGGTGTATGTCTTATGTTGAGGATAATTATTGAATATTGTATATATAAAAAAATATGATGTTATAATAAATCCATGGCCACAATCAAAGACTTAACCAAGAAAATAATAAATTTCAGAGATGCTAGAGATTGGAAAAAATTTCATAATCCGAAAGATGTAACTTTGTCTATGTCACTTGAGGTTCATGAGATTTTAGAACATTTCCAATGGAAGACTGAAAAAGATATAAAGAAACATGTTTTGAAGAGTAAGGAAGAAATAGGTCATGAGTTAGCGGATGTATTATCATATCTTATGATACTTAGTCATGATTTAGATATTGATTTAGAAAAATCTTTTTTAAATAAATTAAAGAAGGTTAACGATAAATATCCTGTAAAAGAGATTAAAGGTAAACATACTAATAAGTATGGGAAATAGTATATTAACCTTTATCTTTTAATTGTTTTGTTAATAATAGAAAATCTTTTTTGGTTCCTCTAAATTTCTTTAATTTGTCTAATAACTTTGTTTTATTTTGCTTAGTTTTTATCATATAAAAATCATACAAAAACCTTGTTGAAGTTTTGATTAAGAGGTGATAAATTTAAGTTAATGATTAAAAGCTTTTAAAATAAAGGTAGATCAGAAAAAATAAAATTTTTAAACACGAAATATGATAATATATCAATCTGATAAAAGAGCTTTTATAGATAATGTCTTTAATAATAAAATAGATGAAATAATTGATGATCAATATTTTGCAAAAGTTAGAAGAAGATTTGCTCCTGGAGAGATGAGAGCTTTTAGAAACTCTTTAAATTTTATGGATAAGATTTTATCCGATAGTGAGATTCCTGATGATGCTGGTATATGTATTGAATATAATATTCCTCAAACATCAAAGAGAATAGATTTTGTGATAACTGGGCAAAATGCAGATAAAAAAGATCATGCTATTTTGGTGGAATTAAAACAATGGGATAAGGTAAGACTGACTGATAAAGATGGTCTTGTAAATACAGTACTTGGCGGTGGTTTTCAGGATACTAGTCATCCATCATATCAAGTTTGGTCATACGCAACATTACTTGAAAGTTTTAATGAGGCTGTATATGAAAATGATATAAAATTAAAACCATGTGCATATTTACATAACTACAAAGAAGATGGAATCATTAATAATGATTTTTATAAAGGATATATTGAGAAAGCCCCTATCTTTTTAAAAGATGATGCTGCAAAACTTAGATCATTTATAAAAGATTTTATAAAATACGGGGATAAAAAAGATATTTTATTTAGTATTGATAATGGAAAAATAAAACCATCAAAAGCCCTAGCGGATTCTATTGTTAAAATGCTCAAAAAGAATAGTGATTTTGTTATGATTGATGATCAGAAGGTTGTATATGAAAATGTACTCGCGATTGCAAAACAAACTACAGATAAGAAAAATGTAATTATAGTTGAAGGTGGTCCAGGGACAGGAAAATCCGTTGTCGCTGTAAACTTATTAGCCTCAGCTAAGGATGGATTAAATGTTAGATATATTTCTAAGAACTCTGCACCTAGAGATGTGTTTGGAAGTAAATTGTCAGGAGAAATGAAAAAGACTGTTATATCAAATATGTTCTCAGGGTCAGGATCTTTTACTGAAACAGAAAATAATGCATTTGATTTATTATTAGTAGATGAGGCACATAGACTTAGTGCAAAATCTGGAATGTTTAATAATAAAGGAGAAAATCAAATAAAAGAAATTATTCAATCCGCTAAAACATCCGTATTTTTTATTGATGAAGATCAGAGAGTCACTTTTAAAGATATTGGATCAAAACAAGAAATAATTAATTGGGCACATTATCATAATATAAATGTGGTAGAAATGAGTTTAAGTTCTCAATTTAGATGTAATGGCTCTGATGGATATTTGGCTTGGCTTGATGACGTATTGCAAATAAAAGAAACCGCAAATGAGGTATTTGATTTAGAATATGATTTCAAAGTGGTTGATA
>CAZUJN010000013.1:3292-13921 GCA_964620475.1 uncultured Candidatus Saccharibacteria bacterium
TTTTTGAAAAAAATAAAATAAATAATAAGGCTAGATTAGTTGCAGGGTATTGTTGGGATTGGGTTAGTAAAAAAGATAAAAATTTAAATGATATTGTTATTGGTGATTTCGGTATGAAATGGAATCTGGCATCAGATGGAAATCTTTGGATTATTGCAAAAGAATCTGTAAATGAAGTTGGTTGTATTCACACATGTCAGGGTTTGGAGGTTGATTATGTTGGAGTAATTGTTGGTGATGATTTTGTGATAAGAGATGGTAGGGTGGTTACTAATCCTAAGAAAAGAGCTAAGACAGATAAGTCTTTGAATGGTTATGGAATTTTAAGTAAAGAAAATAAAGAAGCTGCTGATATAAAAGCTGATCTGATTATAAAGAATACATACAGGACTTTGATGACTAGGGGGATGAAGGGTTGTTATGTGTATTTTACTGATGATGAGACCAGGGAGTGGTTTAAGGATATATTATAGTAATTAACTTTATTAAATTCATGTGATATTGTGTGTATATGAAAGATAAAATAACTCTCGATGATATCATAAAAAGATATAGACCTAACGAAGTTGATTTTGTTTTTCCTAGGGTCGAGGGTGACACACCTGTTTATCTTGATTTATATTATCTATATCACTCACCTGATAAAAGATGGAATCACGTACAGGTTATTATGTTTGAGTATTTTAATCATCTATTAAAATTGTATAAGGATAATAAGATTAGTGATGTGTTATTGATAAACTCATTATATTTTCCTGAGGTACCATATCTTGCTTTAGGACATTGTAAGAACGGTATACATGGTTTTGGTTCTGCATCAGAGCGTGCTAATTTGATAAAGGAAAATATATTTGATAATGAGGATATTAAAGTGTTTGGATTAGAGCAACTGGCAAACATGTCTATTACAATGGGTGGTTTTGGTCCAGATTTGGCTTCTGATATGATCTCAAATTTTGGAATGAATCAATTACTTGATTATACAAAAGAACAGGTGGAGTTATATAATCTTGATACAATCGAAGTTCAAATAGATAGGAAATTAAATCTATCTACTCTAGAGTGGGAACCTGAATTAAAAGCAAAGCTACCATATTTCAAGTCATCTCAAGAACCTAGAATACTGGTTCCAAAACATCTTGTTAAAAGAATGCCTATATATAGTACTACAGGATTTTATGATAATTATTTACAATACATTTTACAAGAGGAAAAAAGTGATAAAGATAGAATGTTGAAGACTTTAGTTAAGCCCAGGAAGGTAACATTATTGGAAATAGAACAGGATTTAAAAGATAAATATGGAACAGTAGGTGAAGCAGCTAAGACTCTTGGACTTAGACGACCAGATACTATTAAGGAATATATAAATAAACCTTTAATCTATAAGAAAAAATCAGGAATTAGAAAAAAAGATAAAATAGATACAGAAAAATATATAAATGAAATAAAATCTATTCCTAAAGGAAATGAGGGTGCTAAAACTTATGCAGAAACAATCAGAAAAATTTTCTCTGTTTTGTACGGTGATAAATTTGTTAATGGTACTATAGAGACCAAATCTGTTGATGGTATATTTCGTTATGATATAAATTTCGCAAATTCTGCAGATACTGTATTATTTAAATGTATTAGAAACAATCAAATCAAGTCTGGCCTGGTTATATTCGAGGTTAAAAATTATGATAAAACCGAGTTGTCTAATAAAGAATTCAATCAGGCTAATGGTTACGGTATTCTTGGGGGAAGAGAGTTAGTTTTTCTGGTTACCAGAGATCCTGTTACAGATGCTCATATTGAAAAATCTAGACGGTATTTTCTTACACATAAAATATTAATATTACCAATATCAGATCAGGACATAATTAACTTGTTAAATGAAAGGAATAAAAGTCTAGATAATTTTGATTATGATTTAACCGTGCGTGTTCAAAAGATTATGAGAGCCTAATTAAAATAAACACTTACATTTCTTCCGTGCTACAATAACCTCATGCACATCGGCCACGTCCACCTCACAGTCTCAAACCTGGACCAATCTCTATCATTCTACAGAGATCTTTTAGGTTTTAAAGTCACTCAATACTACGGCAAATCCGCCGTATTCCTCTCCGACAAAGATTATCATCATCACATCGGTCTAAACACCTGGAATGGGGAAGGTGTAACTCCGCCACCAAGAGGTCATTCTGGTTTATATCATTTTGCTATATTATTCGACACCAGAAAAGAATTAGCACAAACTCTAAAAAGATTAATAGAAGTAAATTATCCTATAACTGGCTATGCTGATCATGGTGTATCAGAAGCTATTTATTTAAATGATCCTGATGGTATTGGTGTTGAACTCTATGTTGATAGACCAAAAGAAAAATGGCCGGTAAACAATGATGGTGAAATGGAAATGATAACCAAAGAATTGGATATAGAGGACCTGTTAGCTCAGGCTTAACATCCACCTCAATCTCATGTATATTCTATTCATCGAACCTTTATGAAAGCGAAACTCAACAACCTCATTCACGACCTTATCATCGGTCGTGATGCTCCACCCGGAGCTTTCAAAAACAAACAGATTGCTGATTTCTTCAACAGGGCACATGCTCTGATGTCTCATGTACCACATCTTCGATTTGATGAGGATGAACATTCGGAGGATGGAAAAATCATACGCAGCGTCTTCTTCAACAGTATTTCCATCCCGGCCATTATTCGTGTTGTGATTCACTCAAAAGGTGATGATCATCAGTTTGTTACCCTCGACTATGACTTTCTCGAGGATTTCAGTTGACCCCCTGCACCCACTTGTCCCCGCCACCCACGGGGGCATTTTCTTATTTATAAACATCATTTTATTCATATCTTATAACCTAAAATTCCACCCCAAATCTTAATAACTTCTTTCATAAAACTTTAATATCATTTTGTTAAAGTTTTTGAGTGGAAAAAATAACAATAAAAAATCAAATAATAAATATTAAATTATCAGACAAAGATAATGATTATATTTCACTTACAGATATTGCAAAATATAAAAACAAAGAATCTCCAGATGATGTAATCAAAAACTGGTTACGTAATAAAAACACCTTAGACTTTTTAGGTATTTGGGAACGTATGAATAATCCAGATTTTAAACCCGTCGAATTCGACGGGTTTAAAGAACAGGCTGGATATAATAGTTTTGTCCTTTCACCTCAAAAATGGATAAAAGGCATAAATGCGATCGGAATAGTGAATTCCTCTGGTCGTTATGGTGGTACTTTTGCACATAAAGATATTGCTTTTGAATTTGCTATGTGGATAAGTGCTGAATTCAAACTATACCTGATAAAAGAATTTCAAAGACTTAAAAATGAAGAAAGTGTCAATCAAAATCTAGACTGGAATGTAAAGAGATCTTTGACAAAAATAAATTATAGAATTCATACCGACTCAGTTAAAGAAAATATAATTTTACCAAATAAACTTTCTAACAATGAAGCGAATAAAATATATGCAAATGAAGCCGATTTATTGAACAAAGCATTATTTGGTATGACAGCCCAAGAATGGAGAGTTAAGAATAAAGATAAAGAGGGGAACATTAGGGATTATGTAGACGTATATCAATTGATATGTCTTGCAAATCTAGAAACATTAAATGCTGAATTTATAAAAATGAATATGTCTCAAAAAGATAGAATATTGAGACTAAATGAAATAGCTATATCACAAATGAAATCTCTACAATCTAATAATACTGTTAAAAAATTGAAATGATATGGCAATTTGTCATGACTTAAAAAACCCTTAAATCTATGCTAAACTCACTTTATGCAATCAACATCAATAGAAAACAAAAGACATTCATTAGCCCATGTATTAGCAGGGGCTGTAACCCGCCTATATCCTGATGCGTTGATGACGATTGGTCCTGCAGTAGAGAACGGTTTTTATTATGATATTGATTTTCCTTCAAACGCTCCAAAGGAAGAAGATTTTCAAAAGATACAGGATGAGATGAATAAGGTTGTTAAGGCTTGGTCAACAAATCCTCAAAGTTTTGTTCAAAAGAAAGTTTCAAAAGAAGAGGCCGAAGAGTATTTTAAAAATAATCCATATAAACTAGAACTCATAAAAGAGATAGCGGAAAAAGGAGAAGAGATTACTCTATATGTATCAGGTGAAGGTACAGAATACGCTTTCACAGATCTTTGCCGTGGAGGTCATGTTGAAAATACTTCAGAGATAGAAGACGGCTCATTTGCACTTGATAAGATAGCTGGTGCATATTGGAGAGGTGATGAGAAAAATAAAATGCTTGTTCGTATATATGGTTTAGCATTTGATACAAAAGCAGAACTTGACACCTTCATTGACAATAGAGAAGAGGCTAAAAAAAGAGATCATAGAAAACTTGGAAAAGAATTAAAATTATTTACTATCTCAGATCTTGTTGGTTCAGGTCTTCCTTTGTTTCAGCCAAAAGGTGCGATATTAAGACAAGAGATAGAAAAGTATCTATGGTCACTTCATAAAGATAAAGGTTATCAAAGAGTGTGGACACCTCATCTTGCCAAAGCTGAGTTATATATAACATCAGGTCATGGACAACATTATCTTGATGATATGTTTGCTGTTCACGGAGGAACTTCAAAAGAAGATTTTTATATGAAGCCTATGAATTGCCCTCATCATATGCAGATTTTCGCTGATAATCAGTTTTCATATAGAGATATGCCAGTAAAATATTTTGAACCTGCAACAGTTTATCGTGATGAAAAAACAGGACAGCTTTCTGGTCTTACTCGTGTTCGTGCTTTAACACAAGATGATGGGCATCTATTTTGTCGTTTAGCTCAAGTTAAAGAAGAGGTAAATATTATAGTTGAGATTATAAAAGAATTTTATACAACTATGGGATTGATAAATGGATATTGGGTTCGTCTATCTCTAAGGGGTGATGATAAAAGTGCTTATCTGGGCGGTGATGAAGTTTGGAATACAGCAGAAACAGCTCTGAAAGAAATATGTGATGCTAATAAACTTCCATATAAAGAAGGGAAAAATGAAGCGGCTTTTTATGGTCCAAAACTGGACTTTATGTTTAAAGATGCTATTGGTCGTGAATGGCAACTTGCCACAATACAACTTGATTTCAATCTTCCAGAAAGATTTGATTTATCATTTGTAAATGAAAAAGGCGAAGCAGAAAGACCTGTAGTTATACATCGTGCTATTTCAGGCTCTATAGAAAGATTCTTAGGCGTAGCTATAGAACATTTTGGTGGAGCCTTTCCGTTATGGTTGTCACCTGTACAACTTAAGTTGGTACCAATAGGTGAAAGACAAATGGATTTTGCATATGATTTATTTAAAAAAATAAGAGCAGAAGATATACGTGTAGAGATAGATCAAAGTAATGAAAGTCTTGGTAAAAAAGTTCGTGGTGCTAAGATGGAAAAGATTCCTTATGTGATAGTGATAGGAGATAAAGAGATGGAAAGTGGAACATATACACTTGAAGGAAGAGCAGGGGAAAAAGTTTCAGGATTGAATTATGAAGATATGGTAAAATTCTTAAAAGAGAAAATAGATAATAGAAGTTTGTAAAATAAATCGACCCCGCTATGCTCTGGTGGGGTTTTGATTATGTTATAATAAACCCATGAAATCCTATACCATAGTCGGCGATAATTCAGAGTCCATAGATAAAATTTTCAAAAATAAAAAATATAAAAGAGATGATAAGAAACCAAACGTGGTTATAACTTATGGTGGAGATGGAACATTATTAAAAGCAGAACATCTGTATCCAAGTGTTCCAAAACTATTTTTAAGAAATAGTAGATTGGGACTTTTAGGTTTTAAAGAAAATAATGAAAAAGTTTTAGAAAATTTTTTTAAAGGTAAATTGGAAATAAAAAAATATTTCAAAGTTGAAGCTGAAATAAAAGGTAAAAAACTTATAGGAACAAATGAATTTGTTTTAAAAACTAAAAATCCAAGACATAGTATTAGATTTGATATTTATATAAATAATAAAGACAGACTTGATCATATAATAGGTGATGGACTTATAGTTTCTACACCACTTGGTTCTACTGGATATTATAAATCAATCACAAGATCAACATTTGAACTTGGTATAGGTTTAGCATTTAACAATACTACAGAACATTATAATCATATAGTTTTAAAAGAAGATTCTATTATAAAAACTGTTATAGTTCGTGGTCCGGCTTTTTGTTATGTTGATAATCATGATGATGAGATAGAGGTAAATGATGGAGATGAGATTATTATAAAAAAGAGTAAAAAGATTTTTAGAAAGTTCGAATAAAAAACATCCGCGGTGACCGGTTAAGGTCCCGCGGGGTGGTGGTGAGTGTTTACCTCAGCCAATCGACGTTGTAAATTGCTTCGAGGTCAGCTTCCATGAATGTGCCTCGGATATTTTCATAGAAACCTTTGCCGTACAGACGATTTTCTTGTTTGGCCGCCATCAACCATCCATACACGGTACTTGCAACCGGATTGAAGGTGCTTGCCCTCATTAGATCCTCGAGACTTTTATATCCCTCTAGGCATCTCCTGACGAGCTCGAATTCGTCGATACGTAGATATCTGGTTGAGTCCGCTTTGATGACCTCAATCGAATCATTTGATTTTCGAAGAATTAGCAAGGTATTTTTTTCAGCTAGGTTTTTAAAATCCCCGGACTGAAGTCTGGTTTCGAATGTGCTGTTTTCGGGGTTTATTCTGAACAGGATCACAAAGGTATACCCTTGCTTTTTTTCAGGATTTTGAAAATAAGGCAGGCTGAGTTGCCGACATTCGGGTGAACAGATATGTTTTGTTGAATTGATTGGTGCATTCATGCGAGTTGTTCTTTCTGATCTAATCTTACCTTTAGGGTATTTAAAGTCAAATAAAAAAACATCCGCGGCGACCGATTAAGGTCCCGCGGGGTGGTGGGTCAGCGCTTTTCTTGAATCCAGCCTAGGATTTTTGAGATGGCCGCTTTGTGTGCTATCTCGTTTGTGATCGTGTTTGACACCTGTCTGATGACTGCTTGATACCAGCTCATCCAGACCAATGCTTCGGGGTTGCCGCTTCTGGCCGAGATCCTGATATGCTCCAGGTAGCCACGTTGCTTGTCGTCTCTTGAAGCAACATCTTTGTACCTCTGTATGATTTTCCTGAGCCAGATCATGTTTTCACGAGTGATCAAAAAAGGCGAATCGATATCCAATTCATCATGCTCGACCACACCTTCGAACTCGACATAGATTCTGATTGGTTTTTCTCGATCACTTGAGGATACTTTGCCGAATTTAGGGATCTGGCTGTGTGGGTCAATCACGCAAACAGCCATGCCATTTGGAAAGTCATTACGTTCTCGTACAGGGAAGATGGGAATTCTTGGTTCCATTGTTTAGGGTTGGTTCAACACATAATACATTACATGTCAAACGTATTAATGTCAATAAAAACCCAAAATATGTCAATAAACCCATATTTGACAACCATGTTATACTCTATTTATGCCACCATTAAATAATTTTACAACACGTGCCAAAGAGGCTATACGCCGTGCACATGAACTTGCAATAGAGAGAGGACAGACAAATGTTACACCTCTTCATTTATTGGTATCTTTATTGACTCAAGAAGATACTGTAGTTATCTCTATTTTAGAAAAACTAGAGGTAGATTATATATCTTTAACAGACAATGCTTTTGAGGCCATAGATTCAGCCGGATCTATTTCCAATACTCTTTCACCTGCATATCAACTTTTCTTAACCCCAGATCTTATAACAGTGATGGAGCATTCAGGACAAGTTGCTTTAGATATAAAAGACAACTTTGTATCCGTTGAGCATTTATTTATAGCATTTTTTGATAGTTTAAATCCTGCAAGAGAGCTTATAGAAAAATATAAAATAGACAAAACAAAATGTCTTGATACTTTATCTTTCTTACGTTCACAAAAACAAAATAATCAAGTTGAACAAAATGAAGCTAAGAAATCAAAAGCCTTGGCCAAATTTACTAGAAACTTAACAGCGCTTGCTCGTGAAAATAAACTTGATCCAGTTATAGGTCGTGATAGTGAGATCTCACGTGTTATACAGATATTATCTCGTCGTACAAAAAACAACCCTATATTATTAGGTGAAGCCGGTGTAGGTAAAACTGCTATAGTTGAAGGTCTTGCTAATCGTATCGCTATGGGTGATGTACCAGAGTCTTTAAAAGATAAAGAATTACTTTCACTTGATATAGGATCACTTGTTGCCGGAACAAAATATAGAGGAGAATTTGAAGATAGATTAAAAAGTATTTTAAAAGAGATAGATAAATCAAACGGTAAGATTATCCTATTCATGGATGAAACTCATACTATAGTTGGGGCTGGTGGAGCAGAAGGATCTCTTGATGCTTCTAATATGTTGAAGCCAGCACTTGCTCGTGGAGAACTTAAAGCTATAGGTGCAACAACACTTCGTGAATATCAAAAACATATAGAGAAAGATCCTGCTCTACAAAGACGTTTTCAACCTGTATATGTCGATGAACCATCTCAAGAAGATGCTATCGCTATACTCCGCGGTCTTAAAGATAAATATGAATTATTCCACGGTGTTCGTATACTTGATGAAGCTATAGTTTCTGCTGTAAATCTATCAAGTAGATATATAACAGATAGATATTTACCAGATAAAGCGGTTGATCTTATAGATGAAGCCGCATCTACTTTGAAAATTTCTTTAGAAAATAAACCACAAGCTATAGAAGATGCACATAGAAAGATATTACGTTTAGAGATAGAGAAACAAGCTTTACTTAAAGATCCTGAAAATAAAGAAATAAAATCTCGTATTAAAGATATAGAAAATAATATCAATGAGATCAGAGATAGTATTTCTGATGTAGAAGCAAAATGGAATACAGAAAAAGAATTGATTGCTGGTATAAAAGAGCTAAAGAAAAATATAGAAGAATTAACTCAAGAGTCAAATAAAGCAGAAGCACACGCTGATCTAGTAAAAGCAGCCGAGATACGTTACGGAAAACTTCCTATCATGAATACAGATCTTGAGAATAAACTTAAGAAACTTCGTAAGCTTGATGTAAATAAGAGAGTTCTAAAAGAAGAGATAAATGAATCAGACATAGCTGCAGTTGTTTCTTCTTGGACAGGCGTGCCAGTACAACGTATGTTGGAGGAAGAGATGAAAAAACTTTCTCGTATGGAAGAGACTTTGAAATCAGAAGTTATAGGTCAAGATGAAGCTGTCAAAAAAGTTGCAGACACTATAAAAAGATCACGTGTCGGTATACATGATCCAAATAGACCAATAGGCTCATTTATATTCTTAGGTCCAACAGGTGTAGGTAAAACAGAGCTTACCAAATCATTGGCTAAATTCATGTTCAATGATGAAAAAGCTTTGATACGTGTAGATATGTCTGAATACGGTGAAAGACATACAGTATCTAAGATCATAGGTGCGCCACCAGGTTATGTTGGTCACGATGATACAGGCGGTACTTTAGTTGATAAAGTTAAGCATAGACCTTATTCTGTTGTTCTGTTTGATGAGATAGAGAAAGCTCATCCAGAGATATTTAACATCTTACTTCAAGTATTAGACAATGGTCGTTTAACTGATTCAAAAGGAAGAACTGTAAACTTCAAAAACACTATTATCATAATGACATCAAACATCGGCGCTCAGTATATTGATAAGATGCAGACCATAGGCTTCTCAGCTGCCACAGATGATAAGATGGTATATGAAGAAGTAAAAGAAAAAGTGATGGGTGCTCTTAAAGATAGTTTCCGTCCAGAATTCTTAAATCGTCTTGATGAGATTATACTGTTCGATGTTCTATCAAATGAATCAATACGTAAGATTGTTGATATAGAGATAGATAAGATCAATAAAAGACTTCTTGAAAAAGATATACATCTTTCATTCACGGATGCAGTTTATGATCTCTTGGCAAAAGAAGGTTATAATCCTCAATACGGTGCTAGACCACTAAGACGTTTGATACAAAACAAAGTATTAACCCCACTTGCAAACATGATGATAGATGAAGGTCTTAAGGCAAATAGAAAAGTACTTATAGGTTTAGATAAAAATAATAATTTAACTTTTGAAAATAAATCTATGAAGGAAACTGTACATAAGATTGTCAATAAAGGTGTCAAGAAGAAGGTAGTTAGAAAATAAAGCAAAAACCCTCTAAATGAGGGTTTTGTTTTTGTATATAAATGATTAATTTGCCTTTTACCTAAAAAAAAGATATATTGTATACACAAAAGCGCAGATGGCGGAGTGGTCAATCGCATCTGACTGTAAATCAGACGACTTCGGTCTACGGGGGTTCGAATCCCTCTCTGCGCACCAAATTAATAAAATAATTTTGAAAAAATATGGCACAAAAAAAAGTAGTAAAATTAAGACATAAAAAAACAGGTCAAGTAATATCACAATCAATTAAAACATCAGAGTACTTAAACGAAGCAGCAACTAAAGAATTCATATATAAAAATCCTAAAAAAATTTTCCACAAATTTAGTTCTAAAATTACAAGCATAGATGATGTAGATATTTTAAGTACACAAAA
>CAZUJN010000014.1:0-5642 GCA_964620475.1 uncultured Candidatus Saccharibacteria bacterium
ATGCTTTTAAAAGGTAGTTCATTATTTCCAACAAAAAAAGATACAAAAGAGTTTAGTAAGAAATATATGTTAAACACATTGAATGCTCGTACAGGATTCTTCTTTATGGGTGTTGATGGTAAAACGTTGCCCGAAAATTATGAAAAGGTCATAGAGGGTATGTTCGATATGATATTAACCCCAAAGATTACACAAGAAGATTTTGATGAGGAGAAAAAAGTTATAATACAAGAATCTTGGGGTAGATATAAAAATGATAAATACTTAAAATATGTCAGAGATTTATGTAATAACAATGATACTATACCTGACAGAAAACGTATATCATCAGCTCTTGGTTGGCCTGAAACTATAGAAAAATTTACAAGAGAAGATATACTTGACTCGTATAATAAAAACGTTGTTAAAGAAAACTTTTTTGCTGTAATAGTTGGTAATATAGATAATACTCATATAGATACATTAAAACCCTATATAGATAGATTAAAATCAGGTCAAAAGAGCAGAGAAGTGTATATACCAGATCAAATACTACCTGATAAAATAAAATTATTCAGAAATAAGAGAGTTGATATAGGCCTAGAAGATAAGAATCAGGTCGGTATAGAGTTAAGTGTAATGTATCCTAGAGTTAAAGACCATGAAGCGGGTTTAAGGCAGGAATCTATAGCATCAATGTTTAGAGGTTTATTACAAGAAATATTACATGAAAGATTTAGATTAGATAATAGTTGGTGTTATAGTATATCAGCCAGTACATCAATGCAAAAAGATTCTAATTATATTTATATTTACTCAGATATAAATAAAGATAAAGAAAAAGAAGGTATAGATATAGCCCATGAAGTAATAGAAGACCTTAAGGGAGATAAATACAAAGACAGATTTGAAGATTCCAAGAAAATGCAAATAGATAGATTGATCTCTGCGGAAAACTTGTCTTGGGATATAGCTGACGGTGCATTGTGGGAATACAGTAAACATGGTGATATTACCAATCTTGAAGAAATGATAAAACACCTTCAACAAGTTACCTTCGAAGATATTAAAAAATTCGCTCAGGAAAATTTCACAGAAGAAAAAATCTTTACAGAAATTTTATTACCTAGTGATGCTGAATAAAATTATAAATAAAGACAGGGAATAGGAGAGTGGGTATAAACCCATTCTTTTATTTTTACATAATTACACATCTTATAGTACCCCACTGTCGTATATAAAAATTAGATAACTCTATAATCGAAGATGAAATAATAATATAGACAAATTTATATATTAATAAGTTTACAAAAATCTTATGCCAATCATAGAGGGAAGAATAGGTCTGCAATTTTTAATTGTTTATTTGTATAGGGCTTTGTTTATATATACGTGTCGCACAATATATCTTTTGCGACATATATATAACAAACCACTCTTATAATATATACAAATAAAAAACCTCGATAATCTATCAGATTCCGAGGCCTTACAATCGTCGTACAGCGATTTTATTTATCTAAGCCGTCTCTCAATACGTTTAACTTGGCTATAATTTCCGGATCTTCTATGAGTCTAAATCTCGGTCCTGTATATTCCGGCTTTTCAACTGTATCTATGAACATCTCTATAGGTCTAGAAAAAACCTCAGCTTCCCCGAGCCATTCATTTTTATACATGGGTCTATATATAACCGTAACCTCTCCGGTCTCTGTATGTTTGGCTACTGCCACAATCTCATATGCATAATTATTAATTGATAATTTTGGATCATGTTTGAAATGATAATAAAATCCTTTTTTGATATTTGTCATAATGATTTAATTATAGCATTTTTAGATTAGAGAAGTCCCCCATTCTTTTTTACTTAACTTGACATGATTGTTATATAGTTGTATTGTTATAGGGTATGAAAACCTTGGAAAAACTATCGCATGACCCGTTCGTTGTGGTGATATTTGTCGTGACAATGTTGGTACTCTGTGTCATCTTGTCACCAAAGAGATTTGGTAAAAACCCAGACAACAACAATGAGCCGGACTGACATCATCGTCCTGGGTATCTCACTCCTAGGAATCATCATCCTGACCGTAATTATGGTCAGAGACAGAAATAGACCCGTTGGATATAGATTCACAAACCCTGAGGATCTACCAGCGGACGACGACGAGGAAGACAACCTCGATAAAAAATAAAAACCCACGATGCATCGAAAGATTCCGTGGGATTTTAATTTTCTAAAAAACTACATAAATAGACTCACGATAGTCGCTATTGCGGTCAAACTCATAAGTGTCACTATTATCCAACCTATAATTTTGGTTAACTTAGAATTAACAAATTCACCCATGATTTCTTTTTTAGATGATATTCCGACTATACAAATTATTATCACAGGAGCAACTATACCATTGGCTATAGCTGAATATATAAGAGCCTTTATAGGATCTATATTTAAAAAATTTATTAATATACCTATCACAACAGATACTATAATAACCCCATAGAAAGCTTTGGCTTCATTTAATTTCCTATATAAACCTTCACGCCAATTCATACTTTCTGATATAGCATAGGCTGTGGAACCCGCTAGTACAGGTATGGCTAAAAAACCAGTACCTAATATACCTATAGCAAAGAGTATCTTTGCAAATGGGCCACCAAAAGGCTCAAGAGCTCGGGCAGCATCAGCAGCTGTTTGTATATCAGTCACACCAGCAGCAAATAATGTATTGGCACACACAGCTATAATGAAAAACATAACCAGGTTAGATAAGAACATACCTGTCCATACATCGGAACGCATTTCTTTGACCTCATCTTTATTTGTTCCTATACGTGATTCATCTGTGATTTTACCTTGAGAAATTTGTTCCTCAACTTCTTGTGAAGTTTGCCAGAAAAATAAATATGGAGAAATAGTTGTACCAAGTATACCTGTAATCAATAATAATTGAGTTTTAGAAAATTCTATATGAGGTATGAAACTATCAAAGAAAATCTGCTTCCAATCCATTTGGATAATAAAAGCTGTGGCTATATATGAAAATAAACTTATAACTAACCATTTTAAATATTTAGTGTACTTTTTATATGGCACAAAAATTTCTAAAATCAAAACCACAAAACCTATAGCGATAACAAGTAAAGCAAAAGATGATTCTGGGTGTATAAGATCAACAGCCTGAGCCATAGCGCCAAGATCAGCACCTATATTTAATGTATTAGCTATAAACAAAAGTATTGTCGCAAAATATAATACCTTACGAGAATAAGCTCTTTTTATATTTACAGCTAATCCTTGCCCTGTAACTAGGGCTATACGAGCACACATCTCTTGAACCATGGCCATAAGTGGAAATGTCCAGGCCGCCATCCAAAGCAATCCTGTACCATAAGCCGCACCTGTTTGAGAGTATGTAGCTATACCAGATGGATCGTCATCTGCAGCTCCTGTTATAAGTCCCGGTCCCAGTTTTTTAACATATTCCTCCCCTTTTTTAAAATCTTTTATTATCTCTTTTTTGATTTCATCCATAATGATTAAATTATACTATACAACAACACAAAAATCTCAAATTTTAAACTTTTTTATAGATAAAAAAAGAGTATAAATAATTATGGAGAGGACCCTGACTTATGGCAAATGTAACCCCACCCGCTCACCCGAAACATCATCAACTGATATCAAAAAGGAGGAAAAGAAAGAACAGTCACCACAGCAAAAAACCTGTACCTATGTGCCTAAAATGTGGCACCACAGAACAGATGACGAAGCATCATGTCATACCCAAGACACATCTGGATTTTTTCAAACTCAAACCGCATGATGCACCCACTGTTTCCTTATGCGCAAAATGCCATCGTAAAATCGAAGAAAAGATACTTTGGACAGAGGCCTTCCATAACCGAACACGCATCGGGGACAGAAAACCTCTTGCCAAAGTCGATGACTATTGGTTTATCCTAACCCTGTTCATAGGGCCAAAGAGATTCACAGAGCTTCTTCGTGCAGGTAAAGTACAACATCATCCAACCTGCCCGCCACCATGAACCCTAACAAAAAATCCCCGCAAGGGGAATTTTATTTTGTTTATTTTTTAGAGATATAAAAGACAAAAATTATTTAGTTTTATTTTGTTTTGCTTTTTTCTTTGCTTTATCTTTTTTACCCCAATTTTCTCCTTTAGCCATACTATTAGTATATCACTTCATCAAATTCATAATCAATATTCTTTTTTGGTTTTGTGGATTTCTTTTTAGTCTTTTTATTTTCGGTGTTTATAGCAATAGAATTAATATAATTTTCTTGTATCTTTTTTAATTCAGTTTTCATTATTTTATTAAATTCATATTCTGCTTCTTCAGATAATTCTTTAAATTCTATATCTTTAGTCAACACTTCAGGATGAACTTTCAATGCCATATCATTATAACCAACAAGATATAATCCCGATAAAGTCTTAACACGTGATAATGCAACATATCCCTGACCATATTCAAACACTTCAGATATATCCATCATAGCTTCATCTAAGGACATACCTTGAGACTTATGTATGGTTATAGCCCAAGCGAGACGTAAAGGAATCTGTTTTATAGTTGCAACTTTTTTACCATTGTCATCTATAGTCCATTCCATTGGCTCTATTTCCACATCCCTGTGTAATCCTTTATGATTAGTAAAACGAACTATTGGAAAACCTGTTTTATTAGAAAATTTTACAACTTCACCTATGGACCCATTAACAAAACCTTTGTCGGGATTGTTTTTGGTGCACATAACTTTGGCGCCTTTTTTAAGCTCAAGTTGTTCTGGAGATAGACAATTCTTCACCAAATTATCAACTATAAAATCGCGACCTGTTTTAGTCATTTGAAAAATCTTTGTTTTTTCATTTATCATACTAAGTTCAAGGTTATTAACCCTATCAACATGTACATTATGAGAATATAGTTTAGTAATTTTTTTATCTTCAGAAATATTCTTCTTTATTCTCTGTTGTAAAATATTGTGTATATCTGTATCAACTTTATTTTGTCTTATGTTTTGTAAAATAGATGCAAATTCTTTATCTGATTGTCTGTGTTGTTCTGATAAATAACAAATCACAGGGCTTAATTTTTTCCAAGCATTTGAATCAAAAGCCAGATTGGAATTTTCAAACATCTCTAAAGTGGAAGTTTTATTTTGAGTCTTTATTATTGGTGGCAACTGAAAAAAATCACCAACCAATATGACCTGTAAACCACCAAATGGTTTATCACTATTTCTAATATATGAACAAACTTTTTCTACCATATCTAGAGTGTTTGCTGATAGCATAGACACTTCATCTATGATTAAAACTTTAGCTTTCGTAATACGTTTTACAATGTATTCTTTTTCAAGCATGGCTTCAAGATCATACATAGATAAATCTGACCTTATACCTAAACCACTCCATGAATGTATAGTCATGCCACCAATATGCGTTGAAGCTATACCAGTTGAAGCTGTTACGGATGGATTGACACCGTTAGATATAAGATAATCGATGTATTGTTTTATAGTATATGACTTACCGGAACCAGGTTCTCCGGTTAAGAATACAGATGCTCCAGTTTTGAGAATGTTTAAAGCTTGTTCTTGAGTCATTGAAGATTATTATATCATGGTTTAG
>CAZUJN010000014.1:5742-13419 GCA_964620475.1 uncultured Candidatus Saccharibacteria bacterium
TATTCATGCCATACATATTGATAAAGATCTTCAGATGCAAGATGCAGTTGATAACTGTCTATATTTTTAGATATATCTTCTTTTATTTTTATAAAATTTTGTATAAACTGTGCATTTTGATTGACTTCACCTTCATCATTTTCATCAGTATTTTCCATCACAAAACGAGCGATATTCCAAAGTTTATTTACAAATTTTCTATAAGCTCTAATCTTATCTTCACCAAGAGGTATATCATTACCAGGAGCATTACCAACCACCAATGACATACGAAGTGCATCCATACCATAATTATCTGCAACATCTATAGGTGATAAGACATTACCTTTTGATTTACTCATTTTTTGACCCTTAGAATCAAGAACCATGCCATGCATATATATGTCCTTAAAAGGCACCTCTTTGGCCAAATAAAGCCCAAATATAACCATACGTGGTATCCATTTGAAAACTAAATCTCTACCAGTTTCCATAAGTTGTGTTGGATAAAATCTCTTAAAATCTTCACCTTCTGTGAATCCCAAAGTTGCAACAGGCCATTGACCTGAAGAAAACCAAGTATCAAACGTATCTGTATCTCTTTCCCATCCATCACCATCTGGTTTATTTTTACCTATATAAAACTCTTCATTGTCTTGACCTTTGTTTTTAAACCAAGCAGGTATTTGTATACCCCAAACTATTTGACGAGAAATATTCCAATCGATCGGATTACTCATCCAATGTTCATAAGTTTTTCTAAATTGATCTGATACAAAATTTAATTTTCCTTCTTTCGATGCATTTAAGGCTATTTCTGCAAGCGGAGCCATTTTAACAAACCATTGATCTTTAAGTTGTGGTTCTATAGGTGTCTCACATTTATAACAAACAGGTATAACTGTTTTATAATTTTCATCTTTGGAAATTAATAAACCTTTTGATTCTAATATCTCTACAACTTTTGCTCGTCCAGCTGTTGTTGCACGTAAACCTTTTAACTCTTCTCCTGCTATGTCTGTATATTTACCATATTCATCTATAAGTTGAACCATATCCAAACCATGTTTCTTAGCAATCTGAAAATCTATACCAGAATGCCATGGTGTTATGGTCATAGCACCTGTACCGAAATCCATATCTATACTCTCATCTTTTATAACTGTAAATGTGGTTTTACCTAACACCCAATCAGCTTCAAAAGTATCACCCTGTTTCCATTTCTGATATCTTGCATCTTCTGGGTGAACAACTACATATTTATCTGTAACCTTAGTTTCTGGTCTTGATGTTCCTATAGAAAATTCTCCAAGTTTAAATGTATAAAATGTTGTTGTAATCTCTTTATTTGAAGTTTCAACATCTGATAAAGATGTTTGATGTTTTGAACACCAATTACAATCTCTCTTACCACGATAAACTAAACCATCATTATACATTTTTATAAAAGTATCTTGTACACCTGAAACAATCTTTTCATCAAGAGTAAAAGTATCTCTACTCCAATCATATGAAGCACCTATACGTTTTATCTCATCTGTTACAGTGTCTTTATTAGCAATTGTGAAATCATATATCTCTTTATATAACTGATCTCTATCCATACCAAAACGACTTTTACCCTCTTTTTCTAGTTTCTTTTCATAAACAACTTGTGTTTCAAAACCCGCATGATCTGTACCAGGAAGCATCAGAACCCTAAACCCGCTCATACGTTTATAACGACCAATAATATCTTTCAAAGTCACATCTAAGGCATGTCCAGCATGTAAACGACCATTTGCATTTGGTGGTGGAGTTATAGTTGTCCATGTATAAGAATTGGCATATTTTTGAGGAATTTTATTGACCAAAACATCTGGATTAAAAAAACCAGAATCCATCTCTTTTTTATATATATTAGATTCTGTATCTTTATGATTAAAAGGTGATTTATACTTTTCAGGTAAATTCATTTCTCTATATTAGCACAAAAACCCTTGCCAATAAAGGTTTAATGAGGCATATATTGCTCTTCTGCCAATCTCCTACTCTCTTCCAATATATCCATAGTTTGCCAATATTTTACACCTAAATAAAAAAACCAAGCCGGTATTAAACCTAATAAAACTATAAATGAAAATATACGTGAGGTTGATGATCTATGAATTCGATCTTGCATTATCCTATTATATCATAAGCTTTTAACATTGACATAATCATATCCTTTAAATCTCTTTTAGTTGACCAATTTAAATCTGTTTTTGATTTACTTGCGTCTGCTATTACAACAGCAGGATCACCTTTTCTCCTACTATCGATTTTTATATTAATTTTTATATTTAAAATATTTTCAAATGTTTTTATTAAATCCATAACTGAATAACCTGTATTTGTTCCTAAATTATAAATACCAGATTTATTTTCAACATTAACAGCAACAATATGTGCATCAACTAAATCTTCTAAATGAATATAATCCCTGATACATGTACCATCTTTAGTATTATAATCATTTCCAAAAATTTTAAACTCTGTATTATTTTTAATAGATTTTATAATTAGAGGAAAAACATTTTGAGCATTTTCTTCTATGTACTTGATAGAAGAATTTCCCGCAACATTAAAATATCTAAATATAATATATTCTTTTATCTTTCCAACTCTAAAATATTCTTGTATCAACTGCTCACAAATTAATTTTGATTTTCCGTAAATATTAATCGGTTCAACCTGAGAGCTTTCATCATATATAGCATTTTCCTCATCTTTGGGTTTATAAACAGCAGCGGTTGAAGAAAATATTATTTTAGGCACTCGATATTTATTCATCATAGATAAAATATTTAAAGTACCTGTAACATTATTTCTAAAATATAAATCTGGGTTTTCTTCACTTTCCGATACTGATTTTTTGGCAGCAAAATGTATAACAGTGTCGAAATTACCATTTATAAATACTTCCTCTAAATCATTTATATTTAAAATATTTATTTGTTTAAAGACGGCTTTAGAATTCACTTTATCTAATTGACCGGTTGATAAATCGTCTATTACTGTAACATTATGATTATCTGATACGAGTTTTTCAACAGCTGTTGAACCTATATATCCAGCACCTCCTATAATTAGTATGTTTTTACTCATTTGATAGATTATAACATTAATGCTATAATAAGCGCCATATTGCCAGATCGTCTAATGGTAGGACAGAGGCCTTTGAAGCCTTTAATCTTGGTTCGACTCCAAGTCTGGCAACCAGATTATAAAAACATCTTTGTTATATTTGACAGAGGTGTTTTTGTGTTACCCCTCCAAAATCACCCTCTCAAACTCCTCCACCGCCTCCAACTCTCCCATCTCCTTTATATACTCAGGTACCACAAAATCATGATTTATAATTCTCTTATAAACCCCGATAATCAATTTTTCCAATCTCTCTGTATCTTCATCTGTGATATTAAGAGTTAAATCCTTCAGTTCATCGCCCTCTATAAACTCCAAAACACCACCTAAAACATTAAGATTATTGTAACTCTTAGATTTATCTATAAGTATTTTATAAAATATCAATTGATATCTATAAAAATGAGCTTTTATTTTTTCATGTTCAACACCTTTATCAAAATCTTTCAAAGCTTTTCCTGTCTTATAATCAGCCACATAAACATCATTTTCATTTATGAAATGCAATATATCTATTTTTCCAGTAACAGGAACAATCAAATCATCTTCTTTCAAAGTCACACCTTCATGTTTAAAATCAATTTCTGATTTATCGTCTGACTTCATGGTTAATATTTTTTCTTTATAAATCAACTCTAAGGCAGCTAAACCTTTTTCAGAAAAGTTTTTAAAATCATCACGAGACAATCTTTCAAATCTTAAACTCTCTATAAACCAATTTTTCACCTCATCGAAAGTTGGGTATTTATTTTCTGATTTTAAATGAAGAAGGGATTTATTCAAAACATTATGCATAGCTGAACCATAACCAGCTGAGGCACTTTTAGCTTGAGGAAAACGAAGTAGATTATTTTCCAAAAACTTCATTGGACCACCTTTAGCAATATTCAGGAAATTATTTATATGAGTGATAGATGGGACATAATCTTCTAATATAGAATCAAGTAAAGCCTTTTCACTATCTATAAACTTAGCTTTCAGCACTGAATCATCATTCAAAAGGGATGACTCCAACATATCTGTACTATCTATATGAGCAACATCACCCTCTTCTATATCAGTATTTAACATATTTAAGAAACGTAATCTATCAGTTTCTTTACCTTTATCATCAGCCCTATGATTTGTAATATATATATGATTTTTAGCACGAGTTAAAGTTACAAAGAAAAGTCTTAACCAATCATCTTCATTATCTCCTGCTGGGTTTATGGGCAAGTTTTTTGGTAAATAATTTTGATTCGCTTTTTTCTTAGCCCAAATATTTTCTGTTCCAGCTATAACAAACACAACTTCGAATTCTAATCCTTTTGATTTATGAGCGGTCAATAAGTTTACTGCATTACGTGCATTCACAAAAGGACTTTTATCAGAAAGTATTAAGTTTTCATTGTCTTCATATATTTTTACAAAATCAACAACATCTGAGACTTTTATGTCTTTACCTTGTCTATAATCACGTATAGCTTGTATAAAAGCACGTAGATTTGAAAGGAATATTAAATACTCAGCTTTTTCGTTTTCAAATTTATTGCTATTGAAATAATAATCACGGAAACCTGTTTTATTTAAAATATAATCAATAACGTGTTCAGCATTTTCATAAGATGAAAGATTTACTATTTCCAATAATTTTTCTTTAGCTTCTTTGATCTCTTTTGAATCAGTTTCGGTTGATACCCAATCATTTCTATCTTTATAGGCCTGACGAGATAATTTCCACAAATCAATTCTCTCTATATTCCAAAATGGAAAAGATAATATTTGACTCAAATGAAAATCTTTATCTTCGATGAGAGTGTTATTCGCAAATTTTAATATCTCAACTATTTGTTGTATATGAGTTTGCTTTAAGACATGCTGTTCTTTTTCATATCTTATAGGAATTTGTCTTGAGGCAAGATACGGAACAAGCGAGATCAGACTTTTATGATCACGACTAATAATAGCTATATGTTCAGCCTCAACACCTTTATCTATAAGATCTTTTATTTGCTCAGCAACATATGTATATTCATGAAGTTTTGTATCAAACTCTTTGATAGCTATGGCCTGTTTATCAAGCTTATTATCTGATTTTAATTCTTTTACGAAGCCCTTGATAAGATTTTCAAGACGACTTTGACTATGTCTGATCATATTCAAAGAAGCATTAACTATTTGATCATTTGATCTATAATTTTGAGTTAAGGTAATTATTTTTACATCATTATACATCTTAGTAAATGAAATAATATTTGAAAGTTCAGCACCCTGAAACTTATATATAGCTTGATCATCATCACCCACAGCCATTATATTTGGCTTACCTTCATTCCAATCATTTCTTGTTAATAATTCTATGATTTGCATCTGAGCTTCATTGGTATCTTGAAACTCATCAACAAGTATATATTGATATTGTTCTTGTATTTTTAGTCTTAGAGATTCATTTTGACGAAGTACGGTCAAACAATCTATAATCATATCTTCAAAATCATGAAAGCCCTTTTTGTATAATTCTTCTTGATATTTTCTATATACAGTATTAATCTCTCTTAGAATATCAGCTTTTATAGTATCTTTGAAAATATTTTCCCCTTTTGTGTTTTTATCTGTATTTTCTCTTTTCCAATCAGTAAAATCTTTTCTCTCTTTTACATTTGTCTTAAAATTTAAATATAAAGCATCTATTAAAGAATAATAATTTTTTACAAATCTATTACCTCTTTCTTTATATATTTTTTCAAATTCATTGCAAAACTTATTATATGTATCATCACTAACCCTCTCTGATAATACAGATGAAAGTTTTTCATTTAATACTATAAGATCCTTATCATTCTCATCCAATATAATATTTATATCTTCGGGTGTAAGACCTGCTTTTTTAATATTTGAGATTGTGTTTTGTATGGCGTTTAAATAAGTAAAACCTTTTTCTGGGTGATAAGATTTTATCTTTGAGTCATGAGATAGTCCGCCCAATATATCGGTTAAAATATTTATCTTGGTAACATCATCAGCAGGATGAACTGTTACACCGTTATAAAAATATTCTGGATAATTTTGTATTATGGTTGTGCAGAGATTATGAAATGTATGAATATTAACTCTATAAGCATCTTCTTTCAAATACTTTTCAATACGATTCCTCATGTTATGAGTAGCTGAATCAGTAAAAGTAAGACAAAGTATATTTGAAGCCTTTATATCAGTTTGTAGAAGTATATTAGCCACTCTAAGAGACAATATTTCGGTCTTTCCTGAGCCAGGACCAGCAACTATGAGAACTGGACCATCTATGGTGTCTACAGCCTCTTTTTGAGCTTTATTTAGTCTTTTATATGATTCTTTAAATAATTGTAATTGGGATGTTTCTTGAGTCATTATGAGGGTATTATAGCATGTGTTTGACTTAGTGTTAGGGTTTGATATACTTTTATCAGATTTGAGAATTTAAGACTTCTCTAAGAGCAGAAAACCGGACACTGCCACCTACTCCATCAGGAGTTGTTGAGATGGGGAGACGCCGTTCCCCAGAGAAGTCTTAAGTTTTTAAAATAAGATTCTTTACTAATAAAGCCTGTTACTATTATATTATTTTTAGATTCAGTTATCTCTAATGTTACGACATGAGCTTTGTGTTTATCTTCAAAATAAATCATTTTTGATACTAAAAATCTATTTGAAAAATTTCCAATATGGATTCTATCAGGTGATAATAAAATTTCCTTCATTTTTTTGAGTATATATTTTCCATCATGTTTTTCTGATAGATGTTTTAAGGATAATCTGGTAAAAAATATTTTATTTTTTGATATGCTTAAAATATCGGATATTTCCTCAGAAAGAATAAAATTAGTATTTATAAGATCGTATGGATTATTTATAATATGACCGCTTGGGATCTTTTTCATTTCTAAAAATATTTTATATAGATTCATTAAAAAAAATCTTAACAAGGTCATGTTAAAATTTTCATAAAGATTTTATAAATATTTATTTTTACTTATAACTCGGTGCCTCTTCACCTAGACCTGAGAAATGATTTGCCAGTCTAGCCATAACATATAGAAGTGAAGATAATCTATTCATATAAGCCAAAGTCCATTCACCTAAAGCTCTTATACCTTCATCATGCACTTGCACCACCCTTCTTTCTGCTCGACGAGCCATAGTTCTAGATATATCTGATAAAGCCGCTATCTCTGTTCCACCAGATATAAAAAATGATTTTATCGGTGGTAATATTTTTTCACCTTCATTTACATAAGCCTCACACTCACGGAGTTTATGCTCTTCTATGGTTTTTTCAGCCCCAGCTAGTTCGGCTTGAATTATGAACAGATTTTGTTGTACCTCATGGACTATGACGTCATAAGTTTTTCCAAGTATTGAAAAATTTTCTAAACCTTTTGATTTTACTTTGAGTAGTCCTAGAAATGAGTTTATCTCATCCATAGCTCCAAGAGCCTCAGCTATGGCTGAAGATTTGGATATACGTTGATCACAACCAAATGTTTTTGTGGTGCCATTGTCACCTTTTCCTGT
>CAZUJN010000015.1:0-6904 GCA_964620475.1 uncultured Candidatus Saccharibacteria bacterium
AGCACCGCTGGGTAGCTATGTCGGGAATGGATAAGCTCTGAATGCATCTAAGAGCGAAGCCAGCTCCAAGATTAGATATCGTTATGAGACTCGTGAGAGATGATCACGTTGATAGGCATTAGATGTAAGCATAGTAATGTGTTTAGTCGAGATGTACTAATTAGTCCATACTATTAGGAAATATGTATATCCAATCGTGAAAGTGTGTGTTAATAATTTGCAATTAAAATAAAAAAGTAAATCGACTTTTTTGTTCTGGTGACTTGTTGTAGGGGAAACACCTGATCTCATCCCGAACTCAGAAGTTAAGCCCTATTAAGGCGATGGTACAAGCTTTACGCAAGGAGAGTAGCTTGTCGCCAGGACAAAGAAGTTGATAAAAAGATCACATGTTAAAGTGTGGTCTTTTTTGTTATAATTCATATTATGAATAAGAGTATAAAAATATTACTATTAATCTGTATTGTGTGTATAATTGTATTTTTATATTATATTCATTTAATTAAAAATCCTATCCTGGAAAATATTGTTAACATAGAGTCTATACAAGACTTCCAAAATGTTAAAGGTTATACCAAGTTTTTGGTGGATAATTCTGGTAATTTGTATCTTACCACCTTAAGTGAATATGGTGTAACTAGATATTTTTCACTAAAAGGAAATTCAATAAAACAAATCCCTGATAAACCAGAAAATGTAAAACCGATATTTGATTCTTTTTATGGTGATTATGTAAATAATTTACATATAAATAATTACAGTCTAAATATTTTATATAAAGGCGATCTATCTTGTGATGCTGAAATAATATTTTTAAAAACAAAAACCCCTGTTTTGTTTAATGGAAATAAGAAGACATATTGCTTTGATATCTACGGTAATAATATAGATAAATTTTTTGTTGTTAAATCTGGTAATATATACGGGACAATAAGAACTTATGCTTATTGGCTTAATGACGATAAGGCTTTTTATATAAAAGAATTAACTAATTTTAGGAATCCTATTTTTGTATATGATAAAAGTGATGATTCTTGGTTTGTTTTAACATCATCAGTATTATCTAGACAAATGGAAAAAAATAATCCTAACGGTTTCACAAGCTATAGTCTATATAAAATGAACTTTAATATTAATTCTAATAAATAAAAAAATAATCTTATGTTATCATGGTCAGCTCGTAGAAAAATCGTTTATATATTTTTCTTAATAATAATATTAGGTACCCCAACTGGATTTTTTATTTATAAAAAAATGCAGAAACCAGCATCATGTTTCGATGGTGTGCAAAATCAAGATGAAAGAGGTGTTGATTGTGGGGGTATATGTAAAATAGCTTGCTTTGATCATGTAAAATCAGACCCAGATATACAATGGTCAAGAGCTTATTATGTGGCACCTGGAGTTTATAATCTTGTTGCTTATATACAAAATCCAAACGTTGACTATGTATCGCAACCTGCAAAATATATCTTTAGGGTTTATGATGATAAAAATGTATTAATCGCAACTCGTGAAGGTGTTGCCGCCATACCTACCGCTAAAATATTTCCAATATTTGAGGCAACTATAGAAACTGGTAATTCTATACCAAAATTAGTTACTTTTGAATTTGTTGAACCTGTAACTTGGTTAGAGTATTTTGGTAATAAGCCAGAACTTGAAGTGATAGAGCAAAGATTATCCAGAACAGACACATCTCCAAAAATAGATGCGAAGATTAAGAATAAAACTATAAATACATATAGAAGCGTGGAAGTTATTGCCATTATATATGATGAAAAAGGTAATGGTGCTTTAGCTTCAAGAACATATATAGATAAGATAGGTGATAAAGAAGAAAAGGATATAGTGTTTACTTGGCCTGAAGCGATAAATTTTACACCATCTAAGATAGAGATAATTCCAAAATTATCTTTAAAAGAGTATAAATAATTTTAAAGTTTAAAAATGTTAGGTTTAACTAGAAAAATTAGAATAGATTGGTATCTTTTATTACCTGCTTTATTTTTATCAGTTTTTGCATTATTTACTTTGATATCTTTTGGTGAAATATCGACTCGTTTCATTAAACAGTCAGTTTGGATTGTTTTCGGATTAATTTTATTTATAGGTTTACAAAAAACAGATTTATATTTTTTGAAAGATAGAAAATTTATAATAACAGTGTACACTTTATCCATAGTATCTCTGTTAATACTTTTTGTCTCAGGTCATGTAGCTAAGGGTGCGCAATCTTGGATAAAATTAGGTTTTCTATCTATACAGCCGACAGATCCAGCTAAATTAATACTTATTGTTTTATTGGCAAAATATTTCTCTAAGAGATTTGTTGAGATATCTGTTTTTAAACATGTTGTTATTTCCGGTATATATGCAGGTATATTAGGTTTTTTGATTTTAATGCAGCCTGACTTTGGATCAGCGGTTACGGTTTTTTCTATATGGGCAGGTATAATATTTATATCTGGTTTGTCTAAGAAGCATATAATATTATTAGCGACTGTAGGTTTATTAGTTATGGGACTTGCTTGGAATTATGCTTTTAAAGAATATCAGAAAAATAGAATATTAAATTTTATACATCCAATGCGTGATATTCGAGGATCAGGCTACAATCAATATCAAGCTGTTATTGCTGTTGGCTCCGGTCAGATTATAGGAAAGGGTATAGGTTATGGAACTCAATCAAAGTTAAAATTCTTACCAGAATATCAAACGGATTTTATATTTGCTGCGTTTGCTGAGGAGTGGGGTTTTGTTGGTGTGTTGATGGTTTTGATTTCATTTTTAATAATATTATTACGTATAATTCATATCGCCATGAGGGCTGATAATAATTTTGACTCATTGATAGCTGCCGGTGTATTTATATTTTTTGGAGTGCATGTGTTAATAAATATAGGTATGAATCTCGGTATTATGCCTATTACAGGTATACCTCTTCCTTTTATGAGTTACGGTGGATCCCATGTTTTAATAGAGTTTGTGGCACTTGGAATTATTTCTAATATCTCCATGAGAAAGAAAAATACTGGTGTACATATGAATGAGTTGAGGAATGAATTTGTCGGCTTCAATTAATAAAATTATTTTTTCATTTCGATCAAAAGTCCTCGCTACGCTGCGGATGATCTCATTTAAAAAATAATTTTTAAACTCTCAGTCCTCGGGTCTATGACCCTGCGAAGAAACTCACTTCACAAATAAAATTTAAATAATTACAGACATCTGACAATATAACATATTTCATAAAAGTAAACCCCTGTTAAAACCATGAAAAATGAGTATAATACAGTTTTATATGACAAGAACAAGACTTTGGGCCATCATAATTATAATAATCGCTGGACTCTTGGCCCTATACCTTAAAAATACTTATACAACAAAACCTTTTAAATTAGGTTTAGATCTAAATGGCGGAATACACTTGGTGTATAAAGCTGATATATCCAAACTTGCTAAAGAAGATGTGGGTCCTTCTATGGAAACATTGAAAAATGTCATAGAGGCTCGTGTTAATGCTTTTGGCGTTTCAGAACCTATAGTTCAAACAGAGGGGCAAGACAAACTTATAGTTGAACTTCCTGGGGTTAATGATACTCAAAAAGCTATAGAGCTTATAGGTCAAACACCTGTGCTTGAATTTGCTTTAGTTAATGAAGTCGGCACAACAACTCAATTAGTGCCAACAGCCTTAACAGGTAAATATATTAAAACAGCTAGAGTTGAATATGATAGTAGAACAGGTAGACCTCAAATAGGATTGGTCTTTAATGATGAAGGTACTAAACTTTTTGCTGATATAACAAAGAAAAATATTGGTAAGGCTTTAGCAATATTACTTGATGGTCAAGTAATATCTGCACCTGTTATACAATCAGAGATATTAGGCGGACAAGCTCAAATCACTGGATCATTTTCTATACAAGAAGCTAATTCACTTTCTCGTAGTTTGAAATATGGTGCATTACCGGTTGGTATTGAACTTATAGGTACACAAACTATAGGTGCTTCACTTGGTTTAGGTGCTTTACATAAAAGTATAGATGCTGGTATATATGGTTTTATCATAGTTTCATTATTCTTAATACTCTGGTACAGAGTCAGAGGTTTTGTTGCTGTGGTTGCATTGGCAATATATACAGTATTGAACTTAATGATATTTAAAGTTTTTGGAGTAGTATTAACATCTGCTGGTTTGGCTGCCTTTATTATATCTATAGGTATGGCAGTTGATGGAAATATTCTAATCTTCGAAAGAATGAGAGAGGAGTTAAAGAGGGGTAAAGATAAATTTACAGCTCTTGAGGATGGTTTTAGAAGAGCTTGGCCTTCTATAAGAGATAGTAATATATCATCAATGATTACTGCTCTTATATTATATAGTTTTGCAGCTTCTCCACTCATAAAAGGTTTTGCTCTTGTATTCTTCATAGGTGTTGCTATATCAATGTTCACATCTATTACAGTTTCAAAGAACTTATTATTAGCAATCTCTAAGAAAAATAAATAATAAATATATGTTTATAGTAAAAAATAGAATTATATTTTATATAATCTCAACAATATTAATCGCTACCTCTTTATTTTCATATTTTAAATATGGACTAAATTACGGTATAGATTTTACCGGAGGATCTAGTATAGAAATACAACCAATATCTACATCTACAACAGTATTGCAATCAGATGCAAAAAAAGTTCTTGATCAAACTTTTACAGATGCTGTTATAAGACCATATGGTGAAAAAGGTTTTATTTTAAAAACAAAAGAAACTATTAACAATCAAGATATAGAATTAAAGAATAAATTAACCTCTGTATTACCAACACATCAAGTTGTTCGTGTTGATACTATAGGTCCAACTCTCGGAGCTGAATTAAAGCAAAAATCAATAACATCTATTATATTGGTTTTATTGGCAATAGTTCTATTTATCACTTTTGCTTTTAGAAAAGTATCTCAACCTGTTTCTTCATGGAAATATGGAGTGGCTACTATTATTGCTTTATTCCATGATGTTATTATTCCTGTAGGATTTTTCTCAATCATGAATCATTTTGTTGGAGGTTATGAAGTTGATGCTTTGTTCATCACTGCACTTCTTGTGGTTCTTGGTTTCTCAGTTCACGATACTATTGTGGTGTTTGATCGTGTACGCGAACACTTGAGAACTGATAAGGAAAAAGATTTTGAAAAATTGGTAGGAAGATCAATATCAGAAACATTTATAAGATCTATAAATACATCTCTTACAACCATACTTGCTCTTATTGCTGTATATGTTTGGGGTCCGGACACGACAAGACATTTTGCTCTAGCTTTGATAATAGGTATCGCAGCTGGAACATATTCGTCAATATTCGTGGGATCAAACTTGTTGGTAACAATGTGGAATAAGAAGGCAGGTAAATAATTTTAAAAAATAAAAAATCCGGGTTTGACCCGGTTTTTTGTTTATGGTTAAATGAGGGGGTATGAAACCTACACCAACTGCCTTAGATGGCGCTACGATACGTGGTTCACTCTTCTCTCTCGGCTTTGTCGATATTACCGGTATCAAAGTGGTATCCAGGGATGAGGTGGTGAAGGTCATTGACTTCACTGCTGTTTCCAATACGTTTCGTGGACGCTGGGGCCACACAGAAAAGTACATTGCGGTAATCGATCCTGATGGAAAGGTCTATCTTCGATGTAGAGACCAAGACATCGTCAACGGTCCTCTTTTTCAAGAGGTGATTGAGGCTCTAGGTTGTCGTTACGATACCTACGGTGCGGTCGTTGCAGATTGCACCCCTGGTCCAGGTCGGCAGTTTGAAAGTCATGACTTGCTTCAGCACATGCTTCGAAGTCATGTGTGATTGACTGTCTTTTTTCTTAAAAAGGTCGCCTTAACAGGCGGCCGATTTTTATTTTAGAAAATAAAAAAACGCTGAGTGGCCCGGGGGAGCCAAACAGCGTATTGTCTTTGGGGGACATGTGTGATCGTGGGGATTACGGTTTTTCGTTCCGGATCCCCAAGAGGTTTTTGACCGCTTCGTGACTGCTCACGAAGTAACGAGTTAGGCGGTTTTCAACGGTCACAATGCTTCCTAGGGATTTTGGTCCCGAGAACGGTGTGGGAACCTCAATCTGGCGAACCTTGCCACCGGGCTTGAGTTCGACGACAGTGTCACCAGTTTTCGGATTACTGGTCACGGTGGTTACCAATTCCGTAACGATCAGGAATTGCTTCCCACCATCTTGGGTCGGCGACCCAATGTCGGAGACCTGATAATAGGTGCCCGGAGTTGGTGTGTGGAGATTGCGATAGATTGCAATCTCACTTCCGTCACGGTATTTATTGATTCCGTAGTTTCCTCCGGCGATGATTAGAGCGCCGATAATGATTGCTGCAAACAGTGTTTTCATGACTCGTGTGTAGGGTTCGGGTGATAGCTCCCTTGGCGACCTCGCCTTAGGATTTATATATTATACTATATTTGAGTGTGTATGTCAAGTATAACAAAAACCCATAATACACAACATGAAAACCTTAAAACTCTGATATAATAAACATATGTCTCCCAAAAATAGGAAAACTCTATTGTTATTAGATGCTCATGCCATCATCCATCGCGCTTATCATGCGGTCCCTGATTTTAAGAATTCTAAGGGTGAGCCTACAGGAGCCTTGTTTGGAATTATAAACATGCTTTTTGGTATTTTGGAAAAATTAAAACCAGATGTGATTATTGCTTGTTATGATTTACCTCATCCAACATATAGACATGAGATATATGAAGCTTATAAAGGTCATAGAAAGAAAAGTGATGATAATCTTATTACTCAAATAAATTCTTCAAGAGAAATTTTTAATGATTTACATATACCTATATATGATAAACCAGGTTTTGAAGC
>CAZUJN010000015.1:7004-9615 GCA_964620475.1 uncultured Candidatus Saccharibacteria bacterium
GGTCTTAGAGGTGATGCATCTGATAATATTATTGGTGTTCCAGGAGTAGGTGAAAAAACTGCGACAAGTATTATTAATGAATTTGAAAATATAGAAAATTTATATGAGTATTTAGATAATCATGAATTTTCAAAAACTGATGAAAGATTAAAAAGGGCGGGTATAACCGAAAGATTTTTCAATTTATTAAAAGAATATAAAGATGATGCTATATTTTCAAAAGCTTTAGCAACCATAAGGGATGACGCCGATATTGATTTTGATTTGGTACAAAAAACACCATGGTATGAACTTGCTGATAAAGAGGCGTTTAATAAACTTATAGAAAAATATGAGCTTAGAAGTATAAGAGGAAAATTAGAAAAAGTTATAGATATACAACAAGGCAAAACACCTATAAAGACTATAGATGATGTTTGGGGGGCGGAAGATGATACACCTTTAACAGAGGAAGAAAAAATAAAAATATCACTTTTAAGATCTCATATTCTTGATCCAAAAAGGATAGATTTTGAAAATAATTTTGATAAACATAAGTCTCTTGATCAGTATTTGAAAGAGGAGGGTGTTTGGGATTTGTATGAAAAGATAGAGAAACCGCTTATGCCGATATTGAAAGATATGACCAAAACAGGTATAAAAATAGATATAAAGTTTTTGGAAGATTTATCTAAAGAATATAATAAATATCTTGATGGTTTAAAAAAGGATATATATGAACTCGCAGGAGAAGAATTTAATGTATCATCTCCAAAACAATTGGGCGAAATTCTATATGATAAATTAGACATAACCAAAGGTTCAAAGATACGTATTAAAAAGACTGGAGCCGGAGCAAGATCAACTAAAGAGTCGGAGCTTGAAAAGATGATTGATTTGCATCCAATAATATCTAAGATATTGGAGTATAGAGAATATACAAAATTATTAACAACTTATATAGATGTTATTTTGGAATTAGCTAAAAAAGAAAAAGACAATAGAATACATCCAGAATTTATACAAATAGGTGCAGTGACAGGTAGACTTGCTACGACAAATCCAAGTGTGCAAAATATACCCATAAAATCAGAACTGGGCAGAAAGATAAGATCAGCTTTTATTGCTGAAAAAGGATATGATTTTGTATCCATAGATTATTCTCAGATTGAACTTCGTATAGCAACTATATTATCTGGTGATAAAAAAATGACTCAGATATTTAAAAATGGTGAAGACTTACATAAAGCGGTTGCACAGCAAATGTATAAACTTGAATCCATAGATCAGGTTACTACAGATATGAGAAGAAATGCTAAAGCGATTAACTTCGGAATACTTTATGGTATGGGCGTTCAAGCCTTGGCTAAGTCTATAAATGTATCTCAATCTGAAGCACAAGAATTTTATTTATCTTATTATTCAACCTTTAAAGAGCTGGCTGATTATCTACAGAGATGCAAGCTTGATGCTGAAAGAGATGGGTTTACTAAAACTTTGTTCGGTAGACGTAGATATTTTCCAGATATAAAATCACATATACAGTTTATAAAAGCTGCGGCTGAACGTATGGCTATAAATGCTCCTATACAAGGTACGAGTGCTGATATGATTAAGTTGGCCATGGTAGAAATAGAAAAATATATAAAAAATAATAAGTTGGAAAATGAGATTAGATTATTAGCTACTATTCACGATGAGCTTTTATTTGAGATTAAAAAAGGTGAGGATAAGCACATAAAAGAAATGCAAAATATTATGGAAAATGTATTAAATATTTGGAATATACATACAGATATAAATATAGTAACAAATGTAAAAGTTGGGGAGAGATGGTAATATATTAAAAAATAAATATGCTATACGTATTTTACGGAACAGATATAAAAAAGATATTAAGCCAATCACAAAAGATGATTGAGGTCTTAAAGCAAAAAAGAGCTTTTGCTCAAGTATTTTATTTCTATCCGGACAACTTTGATAAAGACTCATTAGATACACAACAATCAATACAGGGCTTATTTTTTGATAAACATATATTTGTTTTCAAAAATTTTTTAGAGGAGAAAAAAGATATAAGAGAATATATATTAAAAAATTTGAAAAAATTTGCCGAATCCGATCATTTGTATATTTTGACTGAAAATGAAATAGATGAAAAATATCTTAAAGAAATAAAATTAATAAAAGATATAAACATTAAAGAGTTTAATGTAAAATCAAATATTACCGGTTTATCAAAAGATCAGATAGATAAACAAAAATTTGATTTAGCTGCTGCGATAATGAATTTCAAATCTAAAAAAGATAAAAACAATCAAGATAAAATAAAAATATTAAATCAATTTGATGAAATAAAGAAAAATTTTGATGCCCCAGAAGAATTTTTTGGTATTTTATGGTGGAGATATAAAAAATTTGCATCAAAAGATATAAAAAATTTACGTGATTTACTAAATATATATCATGAGGCCCATGGTGGAGAAGAGGATATGTGGATTGGTTTAGAGAGATGGTTGATAAGTTAAATTAACCACAAAGAAAATCTTTTAGATTAATGGTTTTTTTGCTATAATTTATATTATAAGTATTTTATGAAGAAAGTCTTTTTAAAAAAGAATAGCATATTGTT
>CAZUJN010000016.1:0-268 GCA_964620475.1 uncultured Candidatus Saccharibacteria bacterium
ATCCACTAAACTATATAAGCTTGTTATATATTTATAATTTTTATTTTTAGTTTTTTTCATAGGTTTAAACTTTATCAATTTCTTTCATTATCTGATAAGTTTCTACTAAAATTTTCACGATCCTCTGATAATGCTCAATATCCTCATTACTCAACTTCTCACCCTTTCTATCCTTTAACCACTTTTGAGCAGGTTGATAACCACCAATATAAAAATTCCAAGCGACCTCAGGTACATTTCCAAAATATTGAGTATTATTTATATACAC
>CAZUJN010000016.1:278-719 GCA_964620475.1 uncultured Candidatus Saccharibacteria bacterium
CACATTTGAATTTTCAAATTTAATCTTTTCCACAATATCAGTTCCTGAATTAGGATATGTTGTATTGATATTATTTATTTCAGATGAATTCATTAGATGAAGTTCCCGAAGCCTTGTTCCAAATGGAACAAGTTTCCAAAACCCTTCTTTATTTTCAGGATAAGGAATTCTTGGAAAATCTGACTTTAGAAATTCTTTATTTTTTTCTCTATATACAGAGGAGTGTAGAATTGCATAAACGTAATCCAAAATATCTTCAGGTGAGCTTTCACCTATGATAATATTAAGCTGATTCCACAGACTTTGATTAACATTAGGTAGTCTTTCTCCGTTTTCAGAATACAAATATAAAGGAAAAACAGATGTAGAATCTTGAGCATTGTCCAAGATATGAAAATCAGTAAGAGTTTTACTTACAAATATATAACCTAGACTAGCCTG
>CAZUJN010000016.1:729-3679 GCA_964620475.1 uncultured Candidatus Saccharibacteria bacterium
CTGTCTGTTTATCCTAGCTGCAACAAGTCCGATATTTTTCCTATTAACTAAATGAACCATTGTTTGATCTCTGGTCCTCCACACTAAATTTTTATCAAAATACGTATACCTAATATCAAAAGGTCTGTACAGTAAAGGGACAATGTTATCGAAATCTGCAACTATTTTTTTCTTATTATCAACCACCCATTTTGCATAATTTTTTCCTAAGTCATATTTAGTCTTCAACTCATTTTCAGACATATCTGTAGTTAAAAATTCTTCAACTCTTTTTCTTAATACATCTTTATTTTCATCAATAATAAAACTATCACCCATAGTCACAATCCCTGTCGTATTCTTAGGAAACATTTCAGCCACAGAAAAACCTTTCATATATCCCTCCTTCCCTTTACCTTCCACTCTCCAAACATCACAGTCTTCAGGTAATTGATTCCAACTTATATTCTCAACTGTTGCACTATCAATTTTTTCATACTTATCCTTTCTATTTCCATATAAATCATACTGAAACACCGTGGCAAGTTTTTTACTTTTACTATCACTTTTTTTCTTTACACCAAACATAATAGATACTCCAGTCTTTATATCAAAAACATTCTCATCCTTTGTCCCATCTGGACTTACTTCTTTTTTATTACTATTCCCATGCAAATCAACAACATAAATCTTATCAAACGTATTTCTCAGATGCCATCTCATGCCTCTAAATGTTGGATTGTCTATATATCCATGCGCGGTAATCATACCAATAATACCTTCTCCATTTTTCTTAATTAGACTCTCACCAAAGTGAATAAACTTTACGTAATCATCATCAAGCCAATTCTTTTTCTCTTTTAATTTTTCCTTTCCGCCCGGTTCAACTTTATATTCATTATTATCCGTATAATGCTTATTCATTGAAATACCTGAATATGGAGGATTCCCGGTCACACACATAATAGGAAACTCACCCTTAACTTTAGATGCGAGCATACTCTCCTCAGCAATACTATCAGCGACACCAAATAGATTTAACTGTTTTGCAAAAGCTGCCGGCTTGTCAAGTGTATTTGTTAAATATATCCCCAATCTATCGTTTAAATCACTTACCCCGCTATCATGAAAAGTCATTGCCAACTTCAAATGAGCAATAGTATAACTCGCCATCATCAACTCAAAACCATGAAGTCTTGGAATCAGATCATTCTTAACATATGAATCCCATCTTCCTTCTTGTCCTTTAAAACCATTATGTATAAAATTTACTGTCTCATTCAAAAATGTACCTGTTCCTGTTGCAACATCTAGTATTTGAACTTTATGATATTCCTCTTGATATTTTTTATCCTTACCCGTCCTTTCATCCGTTCTTTTTCTCTCTATACTAATCTTAGAGCTGTCAGCCAAACCTTTAACAATCCCGAATTCATTTTTCAAAATACTGTCAACCCCACGAATAATAAACTCGACCACAGGTTTTGGTGTATAAAAAACACCCATATCCATCTTCTTCTTTTCATCATACTCTTTTAGGAAATCTTCATAAAAATGGATTATTGGATCTTTATTATCTTTCTCTTTTTTATAAAAATCACTTAACAACTTCTGTAGATCTGAATGAGAGAAAACTTCACACAATTCATCAACAATTATTTTCAACCTATTAGGAAATGATGCTCCTGCTATATGTGTAAAGAAATGTTTTAAGAATGGATTTGTTTTAGGAATCAAATCCAAAGCCTCACCTCTTGAGAAACTATCGGATGAATCATCATTATATCTTGCAGCAAAAAGACCATACACTAAAGTCTGTGCATACATATCTGAGAAGTCTTCATTGGATAATCCTGCAACCAGATTTTCCTGAATAAAGTTTTTCTTCTTTTCAAGATCAGTAAAACTATCACTTGGAGAGGATAACATGTGTAATGCATTATCCCTGATTCTTCTAGCCATTCCACCCATTATCTTTGATAACAATTTACCACTTTTTACCGCCTCTTTATTTGAAGATGTAAAATCAAAAATATCTTTAGCTAGAGATATTACCTTGTTTTGATCAATAATATTTATTTTTAAATTTTTCTTATCAACCTCTCCCAAAGAAACTTCTTCTGTATATTTTTCACCATATCTATAAAATCTAAAGTTTACATAATCACTTATAATCAAGTTATCATACCCAAAATACCTATCTGCTTGATTTGATTTTTCTATCTTATCTAAGTCTTCCCCTACTTTTTTAACTTCTATATACAAAATAGGTACATTATTTTTTAAAATAATGAAATCTGGTTTATTTCCAGCTATAGCTTTCTGATCTTGTTGTGTCTTATAACCATCTTCTGCAGGAAAAATATCCTTTAAATAGTTCTCAAAAGAGGTCCTATATGAGTGTTCTGAACTATTAGGGTCAGAAAAATATTTCTGTATTTCAGGGATATATTCTAGGTGTCTATTCATATAATATCAATAATAACATATTAAAACTTGATATTAAATAAGCTTATTTTGTTTAAAAACCATTTACAGAAAAACATATGAGGTATATAATCCACCATAAAGTACCTTAAAATCTGATAGGGACAAAAAATGATCGCCGCCGTTTTTATTGGGTTATTCTACAATTCGCCCCTCCTGAATAGTGACTGTTGTATTCGGTTATTATTCGGGGAGCGTGCAAATTGGTCGAACCCCAAAATTAAAAGTAACGATTAAAAAATAAAACATATGAATAAATCATATTTTAAAATTTACATCGATAAGGCAGGATATTATAGATGGAGACTAGTAGCCGGAAACGGTGAGATAGTTGCAAATTCTGAAGCTTACGCTTCAAAACAAAACGCTATGACTTCTGCTAAACGTGTAAAGGAAATTGCCTGGCATGCTGACATTATAGATATTACAATGTTATAAAAACTGCCGTTCCTATCAGATTTTAGTGTATTTTCATAATCCATAA
>CAZUJN010000016.1:3689-9604 GCA_964620475.1 uncultured Candidatus Saccharibacteria bacterium
CCATCCAACACATTCATAGATAGATTTTAATGTTATTTAAAACAACTATAAATAACACCAATATTATTTACCAGAAAAATCATCTACCATATCATTCATATTTTCCACTTGATTACCTTCAGAATATTTTCTCAGACAAGAGTGATTATACTGAATAAGTTTATACATATCCTCTTTTGTGATTTTAGGTATATCATTACCGAGAACATACTTGTTTCTAAGGGAAAACATTTTATATAAAAAACTGAAAGATTTTCTATTACTTAGGTAATAATAAATTGAGAAAGCGATATTTAAGGCTCCTGTAGTCTCCAGAATAACCTCGATAGAAGACATAGAATCTCGTAATATATCAAGGTTATCTTCTCTGGATAATGAAATAAACCACAGATATGATGCCATATTAAATCTTTTTTTCGTCTTATTATCCATTTTTTTAAAATCCTGGATTATCTTATTGACCCTTGTATTTGTAAGACTATATAGCATAGGCCTAGGAAAAGGTTTTGATGCACTTGAAAGTGTAATCTGTCTTATATGTTCATTTTTTACCGTGATATAATTCCAGTGATTTGTATTAATAATTAATAGATAGAAAAATATTTTTGCAAATTCGAGATCTTGATCATTACATGTAATACAACTCACAAATTTATTAGGTAGATTGTAACTTTTTTTATTTGTTTTGAGATTCTCTAGACTCCAACCAAAATAACTTCCAAATTCAGCAATACTCATTTGACCTAACAAATCTAAGGTCTTAAATCCTTTAGGATTATCCCAAATATCACGAACCTGCACCTTCTCTATTTTAATAGTTTTAAACAGAAAAACCTCTTTTTTGGGTTGTTTTATAAATGGGATTTGTATATATATTTTCATATTTATTATTATCTATAAATAATTAACACTAATCAATATATAAATAATCAAAGTTCTAATACCTTAACCCAAAATATTTTCAACAACCTACCTCCCCTTAAAAAACCAAATCAAGCCTCCCAACACCCCACCCAACACATCCATCAACATATCCTTCTGTGCATCCCACACATCACCTTGGGACCCTAAAAACGCAATCCCTGCACTTCCCCCTTCCTTCACTGCATATATCCACTCTATCCATTCATAACACACAGCCACAAATGCTATAGCAAACACTCCATACAAAAACGTAACCAACTTACTCTTAATAATCCCTCGACTATAAACATATTCCATTATCGGCAATGCATAAAAACCTACTGTAAAATGTCCTACTCTATCAAACATATTTCTCTCAAATCCAAACAGATTATTAAACCAATCAAAAGGTACTCTCTCAAAAGTATAATGTCCTCCTATTGTATGTAAAAAAGGTAAAAGGAATATTAGAAAATAAGTTATATTGGAAAAACGAACTTTCTTATAATATAAAAACGTAATCACTGCTACCAATAAAAATATTGGTCCATTCTCGGCATACCACACATCTCTTGAATATGGATTTATACCAAGCCAGATGAATTCAATAATATATATTGCAAGTAATGCATGTGGAAAATATTTTTTCATATATGTATTGTATAAATTTAATTTGACATCATCAATACATTTGCTAAAATACATATACAAATGGGTTATCCCGATCGTCCAGGCCAAACAAAAGGTCTGGATTTAAATTTTATAAAATAAGATATCTATTATTTTTAATTTAATTTTCCAAAAATCCACCCTGGATATATAACCAATTTTATCATCTAACCTTTTGGTATCTAAAACCCTAAGCTGAGAAATCATGGCTGACTGATCAATATTTTTTAAAGTAACTCTTACATAATATTTATTATCTTTAATTTTAGTACTCATGGGTATACCCCAAAATAAATTATTATTAAATTTTTTAAATATCAAAACTGGACGTCGAAAATCATTACCTTTACCATTTTGTTCAAATCCAATATTTTCACCCAAAGAACACCAATAGACTTCATGTTCTTTTATTTGCCTATCTATATTTGTTTTATCTATTATAATTTTATGTAGAATCCAGGATATAAATCTCTTTTTCATCCCTCCATACTACAAAAACACCCTTAAAATTTTCCCGAAGAAAATCAAAAGAAAATGTAAACTATTTACAAACTTTCACCAAAGCTTTCACTAACCCCTTCACCTCACTCCACTTAGTATAATACCCTAAACTTATTCTTAGACTCGATCCCCCACAATCATAACCCAGAGCATCAACGGACAAAGATCTTGAATCCTCTTTTTTATTTTGACATGTTGTCCCCGTTGAAACTTCATATCCCAATTTATCCAACTTAAAGAGCAAAAATTCAGCATCTTTATCTTTTAAACATATGTTTATATTATTAACCACTCTATTTTCTATACTTCCATTTATATAAACATTTTCCATCTTTGAAACTTCATCGAAAATATATTTTTGCATTTTAGCCAATCTCTTCATCTCTTTCTCTCTATCTTTTACCGCTATCTCTAAAGCCTTAGTTAAACCAACTATAGAGGCCAGGTTTTCAGTACCAGGTCTTAAACCAAACTCTTGATCTCCACCAAAGAAAACAGGATTGATAGGAGTGTTTCTTTTTACATATAAAACACCAGCCCCTCTTGGGCCATAAAATTTCCCCGCATCTATTGAAAGTAAATCAACATTCATCTTGTCAAGATTCAAGTCAAGATAATTCACAGCCTGACATGCATCAACATGTATAAGAGGATGATTATTTTGCTTATGTTTTCTTAAGATAGAATTTATGTGTTTTAGGTTTTGTATTACACCTATCTCATTATTTACTAAGATAATGGATACTAAAATAATATTTTTATTATTTTCTAATATCTCTTTAAAATCTTTTGTGTCTATTAAACCTTGATTATCAACTTTTATTTTTGAAAAAGTAATTCTTTTTTTCTTTGCGAGATTTTCTACTATATTTCTAACAGCCGGATGTTCTATCTCCGTGATCACAACATGAGGTAAAACAGTATAGTCATAATCATGATTTTCATACCATCGATCAACTACTCCTTGTATAGCTATATTATTGGACTCTGTACCACCAGAAGTGAAGATAATTTCATCAGAATGACAACCCAATAGTTTAGCCACGTTTTTACGTGAATTATTCATGATTTTTAGGGCTTTTACCCCATGAGTATACAAAGAGCCGGGATTATGAAAATAATGCCTCATAACCCTATTCATCGCCCTTAAAACCCTCCTGTTTACAGGGGTTATGGATGCATAATCGAAATATTTTTTAAATCTTGAAAACATATTGAAAATATTGTATTTTTTTGAAAAAAGTGTATATTTAATATACTATGATAGTTTATAAAAATAAAGATGATGATAGCGTATTTGGTAGTGTTTTTGGTAATGCTTTTGGTAACGTTTTCGCAGATGATGACAAAAAAGAAGAAGAAAAACCTGTAAAAAGCCCTAAAACTAAGGGGAAAACTAAAAAGATAGAAGAACCTGTTAAAATAACAAGAAACAATTCTAGAACATTCTCTGTGAATCTAGATGCAGAGATCAAAAAGACAGAAGACAAAAAATCTGAAGAAAATCAGTCATGGTTTGAAAATGCCTCAAAATTTTATGAAAAAAAACTACATAAAAATGTAGAAGCGGTTGAAGAGAAAAAAGAGGAAGTTAAAGTTGAAGAAGTAAAACCTGAGATAAAAAAAGAGGTTCATGTATATTCCCCATTATCATTCAAATCTAAAATTATCACAAAACAAGATAAGGCAGAATTAGCGGAAGAAGAAAAAAAGAAAAAAGAGATTGAAAAGAAAAAAATCGAAGAAAGAGGTATAGCCTTTGCTAAAACTTTTGCGAAAAATAAAACTTTCAAAAAAGAAACCAAAGACACTAAACCTGAATACATACCGTATTACAAACGTCCAAGAGAGAAAAAAGTAAAACAGGCTCCAACTCTGAAAACAAGAATAAGTGGTAAATCACATAATAATGTTAAGACATTACAAATACTTGAAGGTAATGATATTAGAATAAAAAACCCTGTTGTCATAATCATGGGTCATGTTGATCATGGTAAATCTACACTTTTGGATTATATAAGAAAATCAAATATAGCTGATCGTGAAGTTGGAGGTATTACACAAAAGATGTCAGCTTATGAGATAAAACACGGTGAAGGTAAAATTACTTTCCTAGATACACCGGGACATGAATCATTCACTTCTATGCGTGATCGTGGCGCTCGTTCAGCCGATATAGCTATACTTATAGTTTCTGCTGAAGATGGTGTTAAACCACAAACACTTGATGCATTGAAATCAATACAAGATGCTAAGGTGCCATTCTTTATCGGTATGTCTAAGATAGATAAACCAGGTGCTGACATAGAGAAGACAAAACAATCATTAGCCGAAAGTGGAATATTTGTTGAGGGTTATGGTGGTGATATATCATTTGTTCCCTTCTCTGGTAAAACAGGAAAAGGTATTGACGACCTACTTGACATGATAGGCTTGATGGCTGAAATCAATGATATAAAAGCTGCTTATGATGTTCCTGCAGAATGTATCGTTATAGAATCTGGTCGTGATAAAGTTCGTGGTATACATGCAACTATGATAGTTAAAAATGGTACATTAAAATCTGGATCATTTATAGTTTCAGGTGGAGAAATATCACCTGTTAGAATAATAGAAAATTTTGAAGGTAAACCTCAAAAAACTTTTGAACCTGGCCAACCGGTGAGACTTGTTGGTTGGACTTCAGCACCTCGTGTTGGTGATATATGTAAAATGTGTGAGGATAAAGAAACTGCAGAATTATTAGCAGCTGAACAAAAGAAAATGATTGATCTTGAAAATGAGATCAATAAAACAGATGCTGTTAAAACTACTGGTATACCTCAAAATATAAGAGTCTTATATGGACTTGATAAAGACAACACTTGGATATTACCTGTTGTATTAAAAACAGATAGTATTGGTACTTTAGACGCAGTTAAGCAAGAAATAGGTAAAATAAAACTTAATAATATAAATATAAAAATTATACGTGAAGATACAGGTGATATAAATGAGAATGATGTTAAATTAGCCCAAGGTAGCCAAGATTCTATAATACTTGGTTACAATACCAAAGTAGATATAAGAGCTAAGACACTTGCTAATCAATTAGGCTTAACCATAGAAACATTTGATATAATTTATAAATTATCTGAATGGTTAGAAGAAGAAGCTAAAAAACGCGCGCCTAAGATAACAGAAGAAGAAGTTCATGGAAGTCTAAGAGTATTGAAAGTATTTAACGCCAATAAAACAAAACAGGTTCTAGGCGGTCGCGTAGAAACCGGACGTATAAATCTTGGTGATAAGATAAAAATACTTAGACGTGACAATGAAATAGGCCGTGGTGAAATAGTAGAATTACAACAAGCAAGAGCTCAAGTAAAAAGTGTTGAGGCAGAATATGAATGTGGTATCATGATTGAAGCAAAAATAGAAATAGTAACAGGTGATGTTATATCAGCATTTTCAACAGTAGAAAAATAATATGAAAAATAATAATCCTAGAGACAAACAAATAACAAAAGGTAGAGCTGAGTCAGTTATCAGAAAAATAGTTGATGATTATATATCAAGAAATTCTGGTGGCCAATCTTTAATAACTATAACATCAATAGTTCAAGCAGATCGCAGTAATAATGTGACTATACGTATTTCTGTATTGCCAGAAAATCAAGAAAACGCAGTTATAGATTTTCTAAACAGAAATGTAAGTGAGATACGAGATGATATAAAAGCAAAATCAAGAATAGGTATACTTCCCTTTCTACATTTTGAAATAGATAGAGGTGAAAAACATAGACAAGAGATATTTGAGATTATATAAACAAAAAAACTTATCGATTAGGATAAGTTTTTTT
>CAZUJN010000017.1:0-7628 GCA_964620475.1 uncultured Candidatus Saccharibacteria bacterium
AAAATAAATGTTAAATAAATTAAAAAATATATTCTATAAGTCACCTAAATTTATTAGAGTATTAATATTAAAAACAATTGAATTTCTAGCTTTAATTTATACTATACTAAAAGTAGGAAAATTAAATATAAAAAAACAAAACAAAAATTCACATAATAAAAAGAATATACTCATATACCATATAACCGCCTTGAGTTTTGGTGGTACTGAAAAAAACCTACAACTAATAGCAAAGTATTTAAATAAAGATAAATACAATGTATATATACTGCATGCAACCGATAAAGAAAATAACAGACTCGATTATTTAAAGAATGAAAATGTAAATATAATAAATTTTTCTTATTCAAAAGTTGAAAAACATTGGCCATATGTAATACATGATATGAATCCAACAATAGATACAGTGATCAATGATCATAATATAGACATAATCATATCAGCCACTCCAGGACAGACCATATATCCATTAATTCAAATTAGAAATATACCTATAATTTTATTAAATATTTTTGGATCATTTAATGTTCAGAAAAATATATTAAAAAATATATGTCTATCTCCTGACGTAAAAATTAAAGGCTCTGTTGTTATTGATGATGATAAATTATCAACACAATATATACCCTCAGAAAGACCTATAATCAACAAAGATAAATCAAAAAATATCAGAGAAAGATTCGTTATAAAAGATAATGAATTAGTTTTTGGTAGAATAGGTAGATCAGATAATAGTATATTTGATCCTATAGGATTATTGGCTTTTGAAATAACAGTAAAAAAATACCTAAATATACATTATATAATAATGTCTCCTGCCCCTGATGCTATCAAACTTGTTAAAGAAAGAAATATTCCAAATATACATTGGTTAGACCCTAGCTATAAAGAAGAAGATGTCTGGGCCTTTCATGAAGCGATCGATGTATTAGCCCATTTTAGAAGAGATGGTGAGTCTTTTGGTTTAAACATAGCTGAGTCAATGCTGGTCGGAAACCCAATACTTACACATAAATCACATATATGGAATTCTCATCTGGAATATTTAGAAGATAGTTTTTCAAAATATTCAGAACAAGATGATTATATACAGTATTCAAATAACATGATTTACATGATAGATTTATACAATAAAGAACAACTTAAAGAAATAGGAGAAAAAGCCAAAATTAAAGCAGAGAGACTGTTTTTAATAGAAAATGTAATTAAAAATTATGAACAAATTATAGAAGATAGCTATGATAACTATATACACAAGAACAAATAATATTTTCAAAAAAGAATTTTGGAAATGGTTTTTAAAAAAAGTCTTTAGAAAATACTCTGGACCCGATGCCGTACTCGATAGTCTGAGACGTGGCTTAAAAGAGCTAAATATTCCATTCCAAATAAACCCGTGGATCAGAAGATATGAAACCGTGCATGTACTTTCAGGTATAGAAATATTAAGAGAAGCGATTAACAAAAAATCTTCTGGAAAAATAAAAAAATTAATAGTAGGGCCCGCCACTGTTCAAACACCCTATGATTACAGCAACCTCATTCAAGATAAAAATATCGATATTCTTCTATTCCCTTCTAAATGGGCTAAAGATTGGTTTGTCAGTCTAGAATCTTATCTAGATGATAAGATAAAAATATGGCCAGCTGGAGTAAAGATACCAAAACAATCATCAAACCACCAAAAAGTGCTCGTATTTAGAAAAAATGTACCTGAAGAAATATATCAAAAAGTTATTAAAATACTAGGTGATAAAAAAATACCATATGATATAATAAAATATGGTACATATGCTAGAAAATATTATCTTCAAAAACTATTATCTGCATCAGTATTAATTTATCTTCAGGAAACTGAAAGTCAGGGTTTAGCTCTTCAAGAAGCCTGGTCATATAATGTTCCTACCTTGGTTTGGCAAAACAAAGAATGGAAATATGGCAAATATAGTTGGCATGATGAAAAAATCGCCGCACCGTATCAAACAGATAGCTCTGGGAGATTCTTCAAGATCGGGACATTTAATGAGCAATTAGATAAAATTTTACATAAACCATCATGCCTAAACCCTAGAAAATACTGTATACAAAATTTATCAGACAAGGTTTCAACACAAAAATATTTAGAAATAATTAACATAAAACAATGATACAAAAAATAAAACGAAATATTAAAAGGAATATAGCTATTATCAAGTCAGAATTTTTCATACAAAAAATAAAAAGATTAACACACAGAGATAAAACTTTTCATATTAATAAAATTGAAAAAATATTAGCCGCTAAAGAATTATTTAATATCGATGTTTTTATAGAAACAGGAACATATTTAGGTGTTACAACAAATTACGTAAAAAAGCACTTTAAAAAGTTATTTTCAATAGAACTAAGTGAAAAATTAGCCAATGAAGCTAAAAAATATTTTAAAAATAAAAAAAATGTCGAAATCCTTCAAGGTGATAGTGGGTTATTAATTGAGAAAATAGTACAAAATAATACCTCTAAGAAATTATTTTGGTTAGATGCCCATTACTCTGCTGGTATAACTGAGGCAAGTTTAGACTTTGGACATACCCCAATATCAAAAGAATTAGAAATAGTGTTGAATCATTGGGTTGAAGGAAGTGTTGTATTGATTGATGATGCCAGACTATTTAATGGTACCGATAATTACCCTAAGGTTAATGACTTAATAGAATTTGTAAAATCTAAAAATCTTAATCTTAAAATATTTACCGATAAAGACATAATACATATTTTATAATGAAAAAACTCATTAAAAAATTAATAAATATAATACTATCCCCTTTTATATTAAAAGATTATTTTCAATACAAAAGATTAGATAAAGATCATAGATTTGATATAAAATTAAAAGATTTTTATCCACAGATAAAAGATAAGACAATCAAGACAGGTTTTGATAGACATTATGTATACCATACATCTTGGGCCGCAAGAAAAGTAAAAGAGATAAACCCAAGAAAACACATAGATATATCATCTAGTCTTTATTTTTCTGGTATAGTTTCTGGCTTTATTGATATAGATTTCTATGATTATAGACCAGCAGAGCTAAATCTGAGCGGATTAAAGAGTTTACATGGAGATTTACATAAATTACCTTTCAATGATAATAGTGTTGACTCTATATCATGTATGCATACAATAGAACATGTAGGTCTTGGAAGATACGGTGATCCTATAGATACAGATGGTGATATAAAAGCTATAAATGAATTAAAAAGAGTTGTTAAAAGTGGAGGAAATCTATTATTCGTAACACCTTTAGGTCAACCTAAAATACAATTTAATGCTCATAGAATATATTCATATGAGCAAATAATAAAATACTTTGAAGGTTTTGAAATAAAAGAATTCTCATTAATACCTGAACATGAAAAAGATGGAGGTATAATAATAAATGCAAATCCAGAAATAGTTAAAAAAGAAAAATACGCCTGTGGATGTTTCTGGTTTATTAAAAAGTAATAGAACATATTATCAAAATGAAAAAAATACTATTAAACATTATATATTTATTCTCTAAATCAAATTTTATATCTTTGATTGCTAAAAAGATAATTGATTATCGAAGAAATGAAAATAACTGTGAAATAACAACAAATGGTGAATTAGATTTTATATTAAAAAATAAAGATAATTTTCATATCATATTTGATGTTGGTGCCAATGTGGGAGAATGGACTGAATTAATAAATAAATACACTGATAACAAAGCGAAAATATACAGCTTTGAGCCTAGTAAACAAACTTATAAAACATTATCTTCAAATAAATTTGGTGATAATATAATTCTAAAAAATATAGGACTAGGAGGAAATAATGAGACAAAAGAATTCTATATATTTGGAGATGACTCAACCTTAAACTCTGCATTTGATCGTGGTATAGGCATGGATCACACAAAAGAACAAGCAGATTTTGAAAAATTGGATGATTTTTGTAAGAAAAATAATATAGATCATATATCATTCTTAAAAATAGATACAGAGGGTAATGAATTATCTGTCTTGAAAGGATCAGAAGAATTTATAAAAAATGGTAAAGTTGATTTCATACAATTTGAATATGGAGGAACATATATAGATGCTGGGTTTATGCTAAAAGATGTATTTAATTTCTTTAAAAATACCCCTTATAAAATATATAAAATGAAAAAACATGGTTTACAAGAAATAGATTCTTATAATCATGATTTGGAAAATTTTCAATATTCAAATTATATAGCTAAACTAATAAAAAATGACTAAAGTATCAATACAAATGTGCACATATAATCGTGCACAATTTATAGAAAAAGCCATAAACAGTGTTCTATCTCAAACCTTCAAAGACTGGGAATTAATAATACTTGATGACGCTTCAACAGATAGCACAGAAGAGATTATACAAAAGTATTTACAAGATGAAAGAATAAAATATTTTAAAAATGAACAAAATCTAGGTATTACCAGAAATCGCAATAAGTCACTTTCCCTATCAAATGGTGAATATGTGGCCGTCTTAGATAGTGATGATTATTGGATAGATGATAATAAATTACAAAATCAGGTGGATTTTTTGGATAATAACAAAGACCATGTTTTGGTTGGTACTGATGCCATCATTGTAAATAAAGACGATAAGAAAATCAGAGATAGAATATATGAGCAAGATGATGTGAAAATAAAAAACAAATTACTTACAAGAAATCAATTTTTCCATTCATCAATAATGTATAGAAAAAATGAAGTCATAGTATCAGGCTCATATGATGAAAACCTACCAATATGGGAAGATTATGACTTATGGCTTAAACTTGGCATAAAACATAAATTAGGTAACATTCATAAATCAATGACAGCATATAAAGTTCACAATAATCAAAGTGATAAATTCAAAATAAAATCAGCCCAATATGCTCAAAGAGTTATAATCAACAGATATCATAAATATTACAAAGGTTATATATTAGCTATAATAATAGATGTAATTAGAAATATAAGAACATGGCTAAAATCATTAAAATAACAGGAGGTCTTGGCAATCAACTTTTTCAATATGCCTATGGCCGAAAACTGGAAATAATAAACAAAAAAGATATCATTTTCGATACATCTTTCTTTTATGAAAATAAGAAAGATACTTCACGCCCTTTCCTATTAGATAAATTTAATATAAACCCTAAAGCAAATTTTAAATACATAAAGAGAAATAGTATACATAAGTTTTTCTTAAAAATTAAAGATTTCATTTTACTGCGCCTCATAAAAGATTATAATTTTTATCAAAATGAGAAATATTTTATAGATATAAAAAATAATATATTGACAGAATATATACCGAGAACCTCTATCTCAGCTGATGCTCAAAATGTATTAAATCAGATTAGATTGAATGATAATTCGGTCTCAATACATGTGCGTCGAGGTGATTATGTCACAAATCATAGAGCAAATAAAACGCATGGCATTTGTGATCTAAAATATTATAATGAGGCAATCGCACTTATAAAATCTAAATTAGATAATATCACCTTTTTTATATTTTCTGATGACATCAATTGGACTAGAGAAAACTTAAAGATAGAAGATGCTAGATATGTCTCAAATCCAAACTTAAAAGAATTCGAAGAGATGATATTAATGAGTAATTGTAAACATAATATTATTGCCAATTCTACATTTTCTTGGTGGAGTGCATATTTAAATAAAAATCATGATAAGATAATAATCGCTCCAGCTCAATGGAATGTCAAAAAAACAGCAAATCAATTAGATATATTACCTAAATCATGGCTACAGATATAAAGCAAAATACACCCAAAATAGGATCAATTAACACATTAAGGTTTATCGCGGCGATCGCAGTAATGTTCTATCATTTTGCCTTTGTCTTCTATCACAGTCATTTAAAAAATGTAGATATTCCCCTACTCAGAAACATGTTTCAGTACGGATATCTAGGTGTTGATTTATTCTTTATAATATCTGGTTTTGTTATCTCTTTATCAATAGAAGGTCGTGGACCATATGCTTTCGTAAAATCGCGTATAGGTAGACTATATCCGGTATTCTGGATATCAGCCATTATAACTACTTTATTTATAATTTTTGGAGGACATTTAATAGATTCAGAAATGAGTTGGTATAGATTTTTGACAAATATAATAATGGTACCGACATTAATATTTGATAAATCAAAAATAGATTTTCTTGATGGTTCATATTGGACCTTAGCAGTTGAAATGAAATTTTATCTGATAATACTTTTGATGTTGTTATTTAAACAAATAAAAAGAATAGAGACTTATGTTATACCTGTATCTTTTATCACAATGATAATAGCCTTAACTGGTATAGGTGGTATATCTATAGAATCGGACTTCATATGGATATCTAACTTTTTAGCTGGTATATTATTTTATAAAATATATAAACATGGTTTAACAAATACTAGAATATTTGGTTTATGTATGACTTTCATAACATCTATTATATACGCCACAAATCGAGCACCATATCTGTCAGAAGGTTATAAAACATATTTTTCACCGAGTGCTATAACCTTATACATATTATCTTTCTATATTATTTTCTTATTAATATCTCTAAATAAGATAAGGATAAATAACAATAAATACATAAACACATTGGGATTATTAACCTATCCTGTATACCTATTACATCAACAAATATCAAAAATACTATTCCACTATGCAAATATAAAAGAGATACCTTTATATATCTCCTTTATATCTATAAGTTTATTTATAATCATAATATCTTATATAGTTCATAAGATTTTTGAAAAACGAGGTAAAATATTACTTGACAATATTCTTGACAAAATTACTCCTCAAGCCCTAAAACGTCTTTAAGAGTCTTTTCATCAACTTCTTTGAATTTAACTTCTGGTATATCCACTAGTGGTTTTCTCTCTTCTTTTATAATAGGTCGTTGTACTTGTGTTTGAATAGGTTTCTCTTCAACTTTAACCTCTTCTTTTTTTTCAACCTGTAATTCAGCAAAAGCTGATTTGAAAGGATTATGAACCTCCTCCTTCTTAGGTAATCTATTTTCCCTTCTAGGTTCCTCTCTTCTTGGTTCAGGTTTTCTTTCTGGTTTTTTATCCTCTTTTTTAAGTTCCTGTTTAACTTCAACTTTTGCTGGTTGTGGAGCTGATTGTTGAGTAGAACTACCACCCAAAGTCCATTTCAATATATGATCTTCAACCTCTTGTCTTGGATTTGAATAGGTCTTTCTTGAATGTTCTATTATCTCCTTAACATAAGTTGTATCTGGGTATGGCCATGGCCCCATACTTGATGCGGAAAAAGCAGATGATGTTACACCGTCTATCATAAGTTTAAGATACATTTGAAAACGACCAATATTCGTGAAATCTTCAGGCAAGAAAGTTGGCTTAAATTCTTTCTCAAAAGCTTCTGCATCTTCAGCACCCACACGAAAAGCTATCATAGTACCGACGTTACCAAAAATAGCGTCATGAACTATTTCACTCATTTGCTTTACATATTGATGAGCTACAACAAGACCAAGCTTGTATTTACGAGCCTGAGAAAGTATCTGTGCAAATGAATCATTTATAAAATTTTGAAACTCATC
>CAZUJN010000018.1:0-5209 GCA_964620475.1 uncultured Candidatus Saccharibacteria bacterium
GGTTTGGTTTTGGTTCAATAACCCAGCTCTTTACTGGGTATAGTCATAAAATATATACGTTTTTTGGTATATAGTCAAATCATTAAAAGTATGATAATATATTTCACATTATGGCAAACCCAAATCAAAAAGAATATTTATCAAAAGAACGTTATGATGAGTTGGTACAAGAGTTAGAAATATTAAAAACAGTAAGAAGAAAAGAGATTGCTGAAGATCTTGAATACGCAAGAAGTCTAGGAGACCTTTCAGAGAACGCTGAGTTCAACAAAGCTCGTGAAGATCAAGCTATAGTTGAGGATCGTATTAATCAGATAGAGAGTGTTTTAGCTAATGCTGAAATAGTTAAAGCCCATCACGGTACAACAGCCGAAGTTGGTACAACAGTTCATCTTGTAAATAAAGAAACAAAAAAGGAGGAAGTTTATATGTTGGTTGGTTCAGAAGAGATAGAATTTACTCAAAATAAAATCTCTTTAAAATCACCAATAGGTGCCGCAATAGCTGGTAAATCTAAAGGAGAAGAAGTTAAGGTTAAGTTACCAAATGGTAGTGAAGTTGAATATACTATTAAAAGTATAGAATAATTCTGCTATAATTGTTTATATGACAATTGTAGATTTCTTAAGTTTCGTATTATATTTTCTATTGTTTGTAGGTATTTTGATTTGGTTAAATTATTTAGCGAGAAGAGTACAAGAGACGTGGCTTTCTTTTGTCAGAGCAGATTTCTTCTCAAAACAAAAATATGCATTACTTGAGATAAGTATTCCTCGAGGACAAACAAAATCTCCTTTGGCTATGGAGTTATTTCTAAATTGTCTATATCAACCTTTTGGTGAAGGTATATGGAAAGATTATTGGTTTAAGGGAACAACAAAGCCGTGGTTCAGTTTAGAATTAGTATCTATGGAGGGTAAAGTAAAATTCTTTATTTGGACAAGAGAGGGTCAAGTTCAATTAATTAAGACTCAGTTATATGCACAATTTCCAGATATAGATATAAAGGAAATATATCAAGGTGATTATAAAAATGACTATGTTCATGGTTTTGAGTATGATTTAGAAAAATATAAATTTACTTGTTTAGAGTTTAGAAAAAAAGGAGCGGATCATTTACCTATAAGAACTTATGTTGATTATGGTTTGGATAGGGACCCAAAAGAAGAATTCAAAATAGATCCCATAACTACAGTTTTGGAATATTTAGGAAGTTTAGGAAAGGGTGAATATGCATGGATACAAATAGGTGTTAGAGCTCCTGGTAAAGATAGATCTAAACCTGTTCCAGAAGATTCAGCAAAAGCTGCTGATTTTAGAAAATCATATAAATTAAAATGGTATCAATCAGCAGCTCAAGTTGATTGGACAGATGCTGCCAAAGAAGATATTAAAAAATTATCTAAAAAAGATGCAGCTACTGTTGCAGAGATGCGTCTAAGTAAACTTGATGAAGAGAAATTAAATGCGGTAGAGAGAGGACTTACAAAGATTGCTTTTGATGCAAATATTAGAGCTATATATTTTGCAAATAAAGATGTATTTTCTCCAGCAAATTCAGCTGGACTTATGGGTGTTATGAGACAATACAACACCTTGCATCTAAACAGTTTTGAAATAAGATCACCATTAGTTAAAAGAGCTTGGATGGATAAATCTGGTAAAAAAGTAAATACAGATAAAAAATCAATATTTGAACAATACAAATATCGAGCATTCTTTTATCCGGGATATATACCTATAACAGGAACAAATATTTGGTTATCAAATGGTTATATAACCGGTAAGCCTTTTATATTAACAACAGAAGAATTAGCAACCATGTTCCATTTTCCTGGTGATACTGCCAAAACAACAAATGTATCACGTGTTGAAGCTAAAAAAGTTGAACCACCGGCTAATCTTCCTGTATAATATCAGATAAATCATGAGTAAAACTTTAAAAATTATTACTACATTGGCAATAATATTTTTATTATTTTTAGTATATTTATATATCACAATATTTGTATCAACTAATGCTAAAAATTATCCAATAACTATTGAAGTTGAATCAGGTGAAAGTTTAAATTCCATATCAAGTAAATTAAAAGAGAATCATATTATTTCAAATAAATTTGTATTTGAAAGTTTGGCTAAGGTTTTAAATAAAGATTCAAAAATAAAGTTAGGTGAATATACATTTAAAAAACCTACAAATGATATAGAGATTTTATCTCGTTTGGTATCTGCTGATTATCAATATTTTCCAGTTGTAGTAACCATAAAAGAAGGCGAAGATTATAGAAATATAGTTGATAAGATTTATGATTTCAAAAATGTTAATAAAAATTATACAAAAGACCAATTAATAGATATTTTAAAATCAAAGGAAGGATATTTATTTCCTGAGACATATAATTTTGCGCCATTTGCCACTCTCGATAATATCCTAAATAAGATTGATAATGAATTTACTCAAAGGGTTAAAAATAAATATAATTTGTCAGATGAAGAGTTGAAAAAAGTTTTAACTATAGCATCTATATTAGAAAAAGAAGTTCAACATCCTGAAGATATGAAAATAGTTTCCGGTATTATACAAAATCGTTTATCTAAAGGTATGCCATTACAAATGGATTCAACACTTGGGTATTTTACAGGTAAAGCCTCATTAGAGTTAACCAGAGATGATTTAAGATTAGATTCTTCTTTTAATACTTATAAGGTGAAAGGTTTACCGTCTGGACCAATAGGTAATCCAGGAGATGTTGCAATAGAGGCCGCTATTAATCCAGATAAAAATGATTATTTGTTTTTCTTGTCAGATAAAAGTGGGGTAAATCATTATGCTAAAACTTATACAGAGCATTTGAAGAATAGGAGGGTGTACTTAAATAAATAGAGAAATTGTGGTATAAGTATCTACACATGTCAAACTCATCTAAAAAAGTTTACATTGGTATGTCTGGTGGGGTTGATTCCTCAGTATCGGCATATTTACTAAAGAAACAGGGCTATGATGTTACTGGAGTTTTTATACGTGTTTGGCAACCAGAGGGCGGAGAATGTACTTGGAAAGAAGAAAGAAGAGATGCTATGCGTGTCTGTGCTCACTTAGATATTCCTTTTATAACCCTTGATCTTCGTGATGAATACAAAAAAGGTGTAGTTGATTATATGTTTAGAGAATATTCACTTGGTAATGTTCCAAACCCTGATGTTATGTGTAATCGTGAGGTAAAGTTTGGTGCTTTTTGGAAATGGGCAAAAGAACAAGGTGCTGATTATATAGCTACAGGACATTATGCTAGAAATATAGACAATCAGATGTTGGAAGGAGTTGATAAAAATAAAGATCAATCATATTTTCTTTGGACTTTAGAAAAAGAAGAATTAAGCCATATATTATTTCCTATAGGGCATTTACAAAAACCTGAACTACGTAAGGTTGCTAAAAAAGCCAAAATACCTGTCTTTGATAAAAAAGATAGTCAGGGAGTTTGTTTTATAGGTCATATAGATATGAAAGAGTTTTTGAAAGAGCATATAGATACAAAACCAGGTGATGTGTTGGATAAAGATGGAAATATAATAGGTTCTCATGACGGAGCTGTTTTATATGCAATAGGCGAGCGTCATGGTTTTAATATTTTCAAAAACAAAACAGATCAGACAAGGTTGTATATTATCAAGAAAGATATAGAGAAAAATATCTTAGTTGTTGACATAGAGAAAAAACTTGACGAGGATGTTGACAATAAATATATAACTTTAAAAAATGTTGTTTTAAGAGAAGGTGTAGAAAATATAAAACAATGTAGACTTAGATATAGACAAGAGAAAGTTGATATAAAAAACGTGATCGAGGAGGGGAAAAATCTAAAAGTAGAATTAGTAAATCCAGAATTATATTCAAAAGGTCAATCTATGGTTTTTTATGACGGAGAATTATGTGTTGGTGGAGGTGTTATGATATAATTTTTTATATATGCAAATTCGTAAAGCTAATGGAAATATAGAAGATTTTAATGAAAAGAAACTTATTAATGCTATAGTCAAAACAGGCACTAAAGTTGATGTGGCGATGGAGATATGTGAATATGTTAAAAACAAAATACAGGAAAATTATAAAGATGAGCCTGTAAAAACTGAATATATTTATCATTTAGCTTTTAAACATCTTAAGAATATCTCTAAGGCATCTGCTTTAAAATACTCCTTGAAAAGGTCTATGCTGGAGATTGGACCATCAGGTTTTCCTTTTGAAAAATTCATAGCTGAAATATGGAAACATGAAGGATTTGATGCTGTTACAGGGCAAATGGTTTTGGGAAAATGTGTTCCACATGAAGTTGATGTTGTTGCCTGGAATAAAGAAAAACTTGTTATGATAGAGGCAAAATATCATTCAGATGCAGGAAGTAGAACGGATCTAAAAAATGCTTTATATGTTAAGGCTCGTTATGAAGATATACAAGAGACTAATTTTTCTATAAAATCTTTTGTGACAGATGATATTAGTGTAAATAATCCAGATATGCCAGAAAAACTCACAGAAGGTTGGTTGATCACTAATACTTATTTTTCAGATACAGCCATAACTTATGCTGAATGTAATAACCTTAAACTCATGAGTTTTGATTTTCCGGAAGATGGATCATTGCAAGATAAGATTATAGAGTATTCACTTTATCCTATAACCATATTAACCACTTTATCAAAAGAGGAAAAAAAGAAGCTTATAGATAAAGGTATAGTTTTGTGCCAAACTTTGAGAAATAGAAGTCATGAACTTGAAGATATAGGTATACCAAAAGAGAAAGTTTATATTATTTTAGAGGAAATAGGTTCTGTGCTATAATTACATTATATGGCATCAAAATTTGCTTGGGGTAAAAGAAAATTATACATGAAAGGTGATAAAGAGCCCTTTAAGCTATCTCGTTCAAAGATAGATTTATTTGTTGAATGTCCTCGTTGTTTTTATTTAGATAGAAGACTTGGTGTGGGTCGTCCCCAAGGTTTTCCTTTTAATCTTAACTCGGCAGTTGATTTACTTCTTAAGAAAGAGTTCGATAAACACAGAAAAGAAAAAACTTCTCACCCTTATATGCTTGAAAATGATATAAAAGCCATACCATTTTCTCATAAAGAGATGGATACATGGAGGGAGAATTTTGTAGGTGCTCAGATAGCTCATCTTGAAATGTTCTATCCTTTTTTGCAT
>CAZUJN010000018.1:5219-6428 GCA_964620475.1 uncultured Candidatus Saccharibacteria bacterium
ATCTTTGGATATATACAGATGGTGAACATAAAGATAAACTTATCATCGTTGATTATAAAGCTACAAGTAAAGATGATGAGGTTAATTTAGATAGTGAGTGGCAAGATGGATACAAGAGACAGATGGAAATATATCAATGGATATTTAGAAAACTTGGTTTTGAAGTTGCTGATACTGGGTATTTTGTTTATGCAAATGGTATTAGAGATAAAGATGGTTTTGATAATAAATTAGAATTTAAAGTAAAAGTTATACCTCATATAGGTAAAACAGATTGGATAGATAAGACTTTGGAAGGTATTAAAAAATGTTTGGACGATGATAGAATACCTTCAGCTAAAGATACATGTGATTATTGTAAATATAGGGAAGATGCTGGTAAAGCCTTTAAGGCACATTTGGATAAGCACAGCAAAGAGGGGAAGTTGTTTGGTGATAAATAGTCAAGTATTGACAAAATATATTATAGTCAGTATACATATATATGTATGGAATTCTACACAAAACAAAAGGTGGTTGGAATTTTTGTATTAGGTTTGGAACATCAGGGATACAGCAACGTCGAAGCGTTGGAGATGATCAGGTTAAGACCTTATGTGGTTGAGGACGTGATGGCAATTCAAACAAGTTTTACCAAAATGTTCGATGGAGTACACAAAGAGGTGAAGGATTTTTTCTGCACAGAAGATCAACTAAAAAGGTTTATGAGTAGGGTGATTAACAAGGAGTTGGAAAAAATACTTAAATTTCCCAACAGGCTTGAGAAGAGGTGATTGCCGGGTTTCGAAAGGACCCGGCTTTTTATTTGACACATTGTATTATAATCAGTATAGTTAATATTGTTATGAACTCACTTAGTTTCATTCCGCTTGTGACCATCTCAGGATGGTTTGATCAACAGGTTCGGTCAAAAGAAGGTCATGCCGAACTCGAGATGTTCTCTGACTTCAGAGACGCTATGCTTCGTCGTCTCAGAACTGTTCAGGAGAAATGCATCTCCGGTGAACTTCCCGCCACCGGACCGCTTAATAGCCAATTTGACTTCGAGCAATACATGATGACTCGATGTGAACTTGCTGCCACGGAATTTCTCCGCGAAACCATGCCTCAATCAAAAGTCTTCCAACCTCACAAATGCGAGGCGTGAAGAAGTAACACTCGCCGAAGGTCCCACCTCCCGGGACCCCAGGCGATTTTTTATTATATATG
>CAZUJN010000019.1:0-5610 GCA_964620475.1 uncultured Candidatus Saccharibacteria bacterium
ATTTCTAAAAAAGATTATAAAAAACAAATAGATAAGTTAAAATTATTCTTATCGGGTAATACTGAAAAACTTTTGAAATCTTTAGAAAAAGAAATGAAGATCTTAGCTAAAGATAAAAAATTTGAAGAAGCTGGTAATATTAGAGATAAAATATATTCTTTAAATCATATAAATGATATAGTATTTATAAATAAGGAAAATAATAGAAACGATATCAGAATAGAGTCTTATGATATAGCGCATATATCTGGCCAAAATATGGTCGGTGTTATGTGTGTTATGATCAACGGTGAATTTAAAAAAGATGAGTATAAAAAGTTCATCATAAAAACTGTCGATAATGCTAATGACCCGAAAGCTTTATATGAAGTGTTTGAGAGAAGATTTAAACATGATGAATGGGGTATGCCGGATATTATAGTTGTAGATGGAAATAAAGTTCAATTAGGTATTGCACAAAGATTTTTTAAGGATTCTGTATCTGTTGTAAAGGATGATAAACATAATGCTAGAGAGATATTGAATAAAGAGATTTTAAAATCTAAAAACATAGAAGAAAGGGAAATAATAAAAATAAATGCTGAGACACATAGATTCGCGATAAATTATTTTAGAAACAGACTTAGAAAAGATGCGTTTATAAAATAAAAATATTATAATAAACTCATGCAAAAGTTTTTGTTCGTGAAGCCTGCCCATATTGAGGATGAATATTTGAGATATAACACTCAAGAGGATATTTTGTCTTTAGAACAAACTCTTATAAAAATATACAAAGATATCTCAATAGATATATGTTCGGTCACATTGGATAATGAATGGCTTATACATGGTCGTAAAATTACTCCAGAAATAAAACTCAAAACATATGATAGGGTATTTGTCTTTGTTCACAACTCAGATAAAGTCATAGATTTTGCTAAGAATAATGTTAGACTTTTTGCTCATAAATATACTTTATTATATAAAGTTGAGGATCAACTTTTCCATCACGCTGAGAGACTTCAAAAACATGTAAATATACACAATACAGAAAATTATAAAATAAAATTTCCTCATCAAATACACATAAACTCTAAAGAGTTAAATGATAATGCTGTAACTTCCGGTGAAATAGCAGGCAAGTATATGAGACAATTATTTTTACCTATACATACTTTGGCTACACATCATAGTCTTCATAGATCTCATAAAGATATAAATCTTTCATATAATATTTTTGAATTTATAGAAAATATAGACAAATTAAGACATTTGCACAATGAGTTAACTTTTCGTGAATATATAGATGGAAAACATATTTATATTGCTGTGATACCTGATTTTAGAGATAAGGATTATTATTTATGTCTACCTCTGATAGAGAAAAATGTTAATGGTGTTTCCATGTTTGATGTTGCAAATTTATCTATGATAGAAAAAGAGGGGGTAAAAAATATCGCTGAAAATATATCAAAAATTTGTTTCCCTAAACAGGCTGTAGTATATAAATTGTCTCTACATAATAGACGGGGTATATTTATACAACACACATCATCTGTTTTGACATATTTGTTATATTATCCAGATTTTATATTTGAAACTGCTGGATCTTTAGGTATAGATATAGAAGAGTTTGTGGGTAAAATATTTGGTTAGAAAAATAAGGTATTTATGATATAATAGCCATTATATGTCATACAATTTTTCAAATTTCTTAAATAAAGCCAAATCAATAGAAACATGGCTAAACAATGAATATCAAAACATAAGAACAGGTCGTGCTGCCACAGGTTTTTTAGATCAAGTTAAAGTTGAATCTTACGGTGAAATGATGCCTCTTTCAAATGTCGCATCTATAGGTATAGAAGATGCAAAAACTATCAGGGTTTCTCCTTGGGATACTTCACTTATAAAATCAATAGAAAAAGCTATTATGATAGCTGATCTTGGCGTCTCTACATCTGTTGATGAAAAAGGTGTTAGGGTTATTTTTCCTGATTTAACAGGAGAGAGAAGATTACAGCTTGTTAAGCTTGCAAAAGAAAAACTAGAAGATGCAAAAGTGTCTGTTAGACAAGAAAGAAATGCGGTTAATGATGATATGAATACACAAAAGAAAAATGGTGAGATGTCAGAAGATGATGTTATGAGATCTAAAAGAGATTTTGATAAACATGTTGATACGGTTATGTCCTCTCTAGATGCATTATTTACTAAAAAAGAAAAAGAAATAACAAGTTAATGATAACAGCTATATTATTTTTATTAGTACTCTCAATATTGGTATTTGTTCATGAATTAGGTCATTTCTCTATTGCAAAACTTTTTAAAGTTAGAGTTGATGAGTTTGCTATAGGTTTTCCACCTCGAATTTTTTCATTTAAAAAAGGTGAGACAGAGTATTCTTTAAATGCATTACCACTTGGTGGTTATGTTAAAATACATGGAGAAAATCCTGGAGCTGAAGATGATAAGAATGATAAAAGGAATTTTCAGAATATATCATGGTGGAAACAAGTATTGGTATTGGTTGCTGGAGTTGTTTTCAATATATTGTTTGCGTGGTTTTTGATGTCATTATCTCTATTTATAGGTACAAATAAGATAGCCTTAGATGGTGTTGATCAAAAATACATAAAAGGTGACAATCACGTATTAATACATCAAGTATTAAAAGATAGTCCTGCTGAAAAAGCTGGTATAAAACCAGGGTCTTATGTTGTTTCTATAGACAATCAAGAAGTAAAAACAGTAGAAGATGTTCAGCTTGGTATTAAAAATGCACCCAAAGATTTTAATATTGTTTTAGCTGATTCAAAATCCGCTACAACAAGTATTAATTTGAAAAAAACAAATGATAATACTATAGGCGTTGCATTGGCTTCTGTTGGTAAGGTTCAAATGGGTGTATTTCCAAGTATATGGTATGGTGCCAAGGCAACCATTGGATTAACTTATCAAATATTTGATGGAGTTATAAACTTCTTTGGAAAATTATTCGTAGGAAAAGGATCATGGGATGAAGTTTCCGGTCCTGTTGGTATTGCTAAAGTTGTCGGCACTTCGTCAGAGGAAGGTTTTATCTCGTTGTTGTTTATAACAATGCTTATATCTATATCCTTAGCAGCTATGAATATATTACCATTCCCAGCACTTGATGGAGGCAGAATAGTTATAGCTCTTATAGAAGGATTGACTAGAAAAAAGATACCTTTGAAAATAGTAAATGCTTTAAATAGTTTCGGGTTTATATTATTATTAATATTGATGTTAGTAGTAACTTTTAAAGATATATTTTAATTAAACTTATGGAAAATAATAATCCTTATAGACCAGATTATCATGAATACTTAGAATCTTTAAAGAAAAATTTAGAGAATACAAATTCTTATGTAAATACAAATAATGATATTGTAAATTATCCTGTATATGCAGTTGATAAGAAAAAAAATATTTTAAAATATTCTTTTATAATTTTAGCCACATTAATTGTTGGTGTATCTGTTGTATCTTTCTTCACCCAAAGTGTTTTATTGGTTTTGAATAAAAATAATAATAAAAATAATGTTGTTATAGAAAATAAAACTTTATCAGATCAACAACAAGTCGAAGATGAATTGAAAAAACTTTATGTTAGAGCGGATATAGGTAAAAATATATTTGGTACAAGTACAGAAGTTGCGACAAATACTGAGATCAAGGAAAATAAAAAAGAAACTTTTGATTTGGCGAAATATTTTAATGTTAATATTCCTGGTGTGCAAAGAATTGGTTTTTTGGAAGAATTTGGTAATCAGTTTTTAAGTGACAATATCAATAAGTATAGTCAAGGAACTTTAGTTATCGGTGATAGAGGTAATGCGGAAGAGGTTGGTGGCAATGATGAATTGATGTCAGATAAATATGAAATAATTCCAAAAGCTATATCCCCGGTATTGAGCTCTAAAGCCTATATGATGGCTGATTTGGAGACAGGGGAGATTATCATAGAAAAGAATGCTGACACAATATATCCACTTGCTTCTGTCTCTAAACTTATGACCGCTGTCGTTGCTACAGAGAAGATGAATCTAAATGATGTTGCAATAGTATCTCGTGATGCTTCAGATGCATATGGTGCTCAGGGTGCCTTAAAACTTGGTGAAAAGATAATACTTTCTGATCTTATATATCCATTATTGATGGAATCAAGTAATGATGCCGCTGAAGTTTTTGCTGATCATTTCGGACATCAAGCTTTTATGGATGAGATGAATAAAAAAGCTAGAAGCCTTGAGATGTATGATACATATTATGGTGATCCGTCTGGTCTTGATCCTAAAAATACATCAACTCCAAATGATTTGCTTAAACTTGTTAGGTATATATGGAAAACAGATCCAAGTATATTTGCTACTACACGTGTAAAACAATTTTCTATAAAAGGGCATACTTGGTATAACAGAAATGCTCAATTACCTCTAGCTGGTTTCGTTGGTGGTAAAAATGGTTTTATAGATCAAGCTCTACAAACTACCGCGTCTATATTTGAAATACCTACTCTAAAAGGTGGAAATAGAAAGGTGGTGATAATCATATTAAAAAGTGCCGATAAAAATGGTGATGTAAATAAGCTTATTAAGTTCTTGAAGACTAGTGTGGTGTATACTCCTTAGGATTTATACAAACAAATATCAAATTCTGCTATAATTAACCTTATGAATAACGATATAACATATTTTGGTATAACCGATGCCCGTGGGTCATTGCGTAAGTTTGGTATCAAAAAAGAGGACAGACTTCGTCATATGTATGTTATAGGTAAGACAGGTATGGGAAAGTCCACTCTGCTCGAAAATATGGCCATTCAGGACATACAAAATGGTGAAGGGGTTGCATACCTTGATCCGCATGGATCTACCGCTGAGAAGCTCTTAGAATTCGTTCCAGAGCATCGTATCAAAGATGTTATATATTTTGCCCCATTTGACCTAGATTTTCCTATAGCCTTAAATGTTCTAGAAGATACAGCTCCTGGAGATGAGTCTTCATCAAGTATAAGAAGTCAGTTTATAGTATCTGGTTTGATGTCGACTTTCAAGAAGATATGGAAAGATCAATGGTCTGCTCGTATGGAATATATCCTTAACTACACTTTGTTGGCACTTTTGGAAATACCAGAAGCTACACTTCTTGATGTGAACAGAATGTTGTCTGATAAAGCCTACAGAAAAGATGTTACTTCACGTTTGAAGGATCCAACTGTGAAAGCATATTGGGAAAGAGAATTCACAGCTATGAGTGATAAGATGATCGCTGAAGCTGTACCTGCTATACAAAACAAAGTAGGACAATTCATTTCAAATGCACTTATAAGAAATATTATTGGACAGAAGACATCTTCTTTTGATTTCAGAAAAGCTATGGATGAGAAGAAAATAATCATTTTCAATTTATCTATCGGTCGTATAGGAGAAGATGCTGTTAATCTTCTTGGTTCACTTTTTGTAACAAAGATATATCTTGCTGCTATGAGTCGTGCAGATGTACCGGTTCGCGAGATGGATGCTTTACCAAACTTTTATTTATATGTGGATGAGTTTCAAAATTTTATAAATGATTCATTTGCACAGATACTTTCTCAGGCTC
>CAZUJN010000020.1:0-5483 GCA_964620475.1 uncultured Candidatus Saccharibacteria bacterium
GTGACCCCACGGAGAATCGAACTCCGCTTAACAGATTGAAAACCTGCTGTCCTAACCGATAGACGATGGGGCCGTCTTATTCGTTGTATTATAACAACAAATAGGGAATTATGCAAGAATGAAAATATATTAATCTTTTGAACCTTTTATCTTTTCTATGGCTTTATTTAACTTTTCCAATAGTATTTCTCTATCTTTTCTTTTTTGTAAATATTCTTTGTTATTTTTTTCGTCTGCATATTCTAGATCAAGTTCTTCTATCTCAGTTTCTAATTTAGATTTCTGTATTATGTATGCCATTAAATTAATATCAAGTTCTTTGTTAACGGAACTCATCTCTTCCTCTAAGGTTTGGTTTTTTTGCTTAAAAAAAGCCTCATTTATATTTATCATGATACCTATATTTTACCCATAAAATACAGTGTATATCTATTTGCCTCCAGCCGAAGTTTATGCTATATTATGTCTCATGTTAAATATAAGATTACAAAGAGTTGGAAGAAAAAACGATTCATCATATAGACTTGTTTTGATCAATTCAAAGTATGCTGCTAAAAGTGGTAAGGCTATTGAAATACTTGGATCAGTAGATTTTCGTAAAAAAGCTATAGAAAAAGAGTCTTTTAAAGCTGATAAGATAAAAGCTCATCTTAAAAACGGAGCTAAGGTATCTGATACAGTATTCAACCTATTCGTAGATGCTGGTATTATGGAAGGTAAAAAGAAAAACGTATTACCTAAAAAATCTCCAGTTAAAAAAGAAGAAAATAAATAATATTAATTCACAAAAATAACTCTATACATTGAGTTATTTTTTGTTTATAATATATGTATTATAAATTAACAGCAATTGAATAAATAAAATGAACAACACAGACGACATACAATTTCTATCAAACATTATTAAGCCCCTTGTTGAAGATCAAGAAAATATAAAGATTTCAAGAACAGTAGATGAGATGGGTGTTTTGCTTACACTTGAAGTTAATAAAAATGATATGGGTAAAATCATCGGACGTGAAGGTTCAACAGCGAAGGCTATAAGAACATTGCTTAGAGTTTTTGGAATGAAGAATAATTCACGTTTAAATCTTAAGATAAACGAACCAGCTGAATAATTTAAAGTCTATAAAATATAAAAAACAGGCCAAAAAATCTAAGATTGGCTTGTTTTTTTTATCAATATAATATGCTATATTGTATTCACATGATATTCAATATTTTAAATCGATTTTCCGGTAAAAAAGCCAATAATATAAAGAATAAAGGGTATGGTATAGGTATTGATCTAGGTACCGCCAACACTTTGGTATATGTTGAGGGTAAGGGTGTTATTATAAACGAACCATCAGTTGTGGCTGTAAATCAAAAGACTAATCAAGTTGTGGCTGTGGGTAATCAGGCCAAGATTATGCTTGGAAAAACACCGAGTCATATATCTGCTATAAGACCTCTTGTTGATGGTGTTATATCAGACTTTGAGGTTACAGAAGAGATGTTGGCTTATTTTATCCGTAAAACTTTAGATATATTGAAAATATCTTCACTACCATCAGTTGTTATTGGTGTACCTTATGGAGTTACAAATGTAGAGAGACGTGCTGTTCGTGATGCTGCTTACAATGCAGGTTCAAGAAGTGTCTTTATCATAGAAGAACCTATAGCAGCAGCTGTTGGTATTAATCTGCCTATAAAAGAACCACAAGGCAATATGATTATAGATATAGGTGGCGGTACAGCTGATATAGCCATTATTTCTTTAAATGGTATTGTCCGCGGTAAAAACTTAAAAGTTGCCGGAGATAGATTCAATACAGATATAATCGCCTATATAAGAAATGAATATAAGGTTTTGGTTGGCGAGAAGAGTGCTGAAGAGATTAAGGTTCAATTATCAAATATAATTCCATCGAATCCACCTCTTGAAGCAAGAGTTCGTGGACGTGATCTTGTTACAGGTTTACCAAAAGAGATAGTTGTAACAGAAGAAGACATACATGATGCAATACATATATCTGCTGATTCTTTATTTGAGTCAGTGAAAGAGGTTTTGGAGTCTACACCACCTGAGGTTGTTTCAGATATAATGGAACATGGTATATATTTGACTGGTGGAGGTGCATTGATAAAAGGACTAGATGAGGCATTGTCCGAGTATTTAGGTATAAGAGTTGTGGTTTCTGAAGATCCACTAACTGCTGTTGTTCGTGGTGCTGGTATTATTGCATCAGATATAGAATATTATAAAGACATAATCATAGACAATGAAGATGAATTATCGCTCAACAGATAAGTTAACAAATAGATATCTATCAAGTGATGCCTTTACAAGTTTGAAAAATAAACTTGGCGGTAGAAGTATTACTAGTTTGGGTAGTAACAGAAGAAGATCTTCGTATAGGGTAGCAAATCAAGGTTTTGATTTATTGGAGTATAAGACTATTATTTATAGAGTTTTTATTTCTCTGATTTTATTTTTCATAATATTATATATTATTCCAAGTACTAGATTTTTTATACATGGATTAAGTACAAAACATTTTTCAAATCAAAACACAGAATACATAGATCAATCAGATGTTAATACCTATAACATAGCCACACGTTTTTTAAAAACTGATTCATTTATAGCAAGACAAAAAGATACTTATTATGTTGATAATGGTGTATTAGTTTATGACGTTAATACAAATAATATAATTGGTGTTACTGAAAATAATTCTTCTTCAACAGTTAATATAAGATTATTTTCAGATCCAGGATTGAAAACAGATTTATTGATACAGCAAAATGATGCGGTTGAATCTGATAACAACAATTCCACAACATCAGCATCTACTACATCTACAGTCATGAAGGAACAAAACATAACATATAAATCCTATGTTTTTGAGGGTATGGGATATGGCCAACTTACTGCAAAAGTACCACCAAGAACTGAAATACAAAAAGGAGGTTATGTTTATATTAGAACAATAAATGGACTTAAACCTGTAGCGCAAATAATAAACATAGATGAAGATAATAAGTCTACATTTACTATTATATATGCTCAGCTTATAGTATCTCCTCAAAATATTTATAAAGTTTTGATACAATAACTTATAGATGAAAAAAGAAATATCGCCAGAAGATATATTGATTGATCAATTAAACTTGCCTTCATATGATCATAGTCAGCTTGAAGGGCGTATTATTCAACCTATACCAAATTATATTTTTTATATTATATCGATATTTGCGATTATCGTTTTTTCTGTATTTGCTATTAATGCTTATAAATTACAGATAGTGAAAGGTGATTTTTATCAAAACAAAGCAGAGAATAATCGTTTCGACACAACACCAATATTTTCAGCTAGAGGGGTTATATATGATAGAAATGGAATACCTCTTGCTTGGAATGAAGCAGCTTCAACTACCGCGATAGATAATATGCAGACAAGGAAATATAAAAGTACTAACGGTATAGGCAATTTATTGGGTTATATAAAATTTCCTAAAAAAGATAAAAATGGTTATTTCACAAGTCGTGAAGTTGATGCCATAGGTGGTATAGAGAAATATTACAATACTTTATTGAATGGTAAATCAGGTTTTTTCTATGCAGAAACTGATTCAGCAGGAAATGTGATTTCGCAAAATATAGTTGATGCCCCTCAAAATGGTAAGGATTTACATTTAACGATAGACTATGAAATACAATCTCAATTGTTTGAAACTTTTAGAAAGGCCGCTGCCGAAAGTAATTATAATGGTGGTGTAGCTTTGATTGTTGATGTAAGTGATGGGTCAATATTAGCCTCGGTGACATATCCTGATTTTGATGCCAATGTCATGTTGGACGGTACAGATAATGATAAAATATCAAAATACATAAATGACAGTAGAAGTGTTTTTCTAAATAGATATACAGATGGTTTATACACACCGGGATCTATTGTAAAACCTATGTTTGCTCTTGCTGCCATGGCGGAAGGGATAATATCACCTCAAGATAAGATATTAAGTACAGGAAAATTAGTAGTTCCCAATCCCTATAATCCAGGACATGATAGCGTGTTTAAGGATTGGAAAGCTCATGGATATACAAATGTTAGAGAAGCCATAGCAGTATCATCAGATGTTTATTTTTATACTGTTGGTGGTGGTGTGCCAGGCCGAAAAGGTTTAGGTATAACAAAACTAAATGAATATGCAAAATATTTTGGTTTGGATAATTTATATAAAGGAACTTTTTTTGAGACAAGGCAATCTGTTATACCAAATCCAGAGTGGAAAGCAAAAGTGTTTAAGGGTGATATATGGCGGCTTGGTGATACTTATAACTCATCTATTGGTCAATACGGTTTTTCAGTGTCTCCTATACAGGTTTTAGGTATGACCACTATTTTAGCTAAAGATGGTAAAGATGTGCCGGTATTCAAGATTAATAAAGATGAAAAGACTGATTTTATAAAAGTTAATGATAAATTAAGGAAAATTAACCCTGATTTATATAAAGAGATAAGTGAAGGAATGAGATTAACTGTTACAGCTGGTACGGCACAAGCATTAGAATTTCCTGGTGTTAAGATGGCTGGTAAAACTGGTACAGCCCAAACAGGAAATAAAAATCAATTTATTAATTCATGGTTTGTTGGTTTTTGGCCTTATACAGAACCTCGTTATGCCATAGTATATATGCTTGAAAAAGGCCCATCAACAAATACTCATGGTGCAGCTTATTATCTAAGGGATTTTCTACAAAAATGTGCTGCATATAAATGTGATTTATTAAATAAAAATCAAGGTATAGACAATAATTTGAACATAGATATAATACCAGTAAAAGATACAGAGAATGAGGTTATAGATAATAGAGAAATAGAATAATTATATGAATATAGATAAATTTAAAAAAATAAAATTACCTGATTCTCCTGGTGTTTATTTTTTTCAAAAAGGAAAAAAGATTTTATATATAGGAAAGGCTACTTCATTGAAGGAGAGGGTTAAGAGCTATTTCTCTTCTGATCTTATAAAGACTAGGGGTATGTTATTGGTTGATATGGTCGCAGAGGCTGATAATATAAAACATAAAAAAACAAATTCTGTTTTAGAGGCATTATTACTTGAGACTGAATTAATAAAGAAAAATAAACCATATTATAATACTAAAGAAAAAGATGATAAGAGTTATTCTTATGTTTATATAACAAATGAAGATTTTCCTATTGTTAAAATTGTACGCGGTAAAAATCTTACAGATGCAGAGAAGAAAGGTGAAAACACTTTTGGACCATTTGTATCAACAGATCAACTTAAAAAAGCTTTAAAGATTATAAGAAAAATAGTTCCATACAGAGATGAGAAGTGTTTGATTGGTAAAAATAAACCTTGTTTTAATTATACTATCGGTCTTTGCCCCGGAACTTGTGTAAATGCGATTTCTAAAAAAGATTATAAAAAACAAATAGATAAGTTAAAATTATTCTTATCGG
>CAZUJN010000021.1:0-4740 GCA_964620475.1 uncultured Candidatus Saccharibacteria bacterium
TCATTTTTAACTATACCCTTTTTTAATAAAAATCTAGTTAATCCCGGTACAGTTGATTCACTTAATATAGTTCTTGATTTGAACTTGAAACTATTATCTTCAAAACTTATGTCTGACATATAAAATATTATACACTAGAAATAGATGCTAAACTATGCTATAAATAACCTCAAGGCGTAGTGGCGAAGTGGTCTAACGCGGCAGTTTGCAAAACTGATATTCGCCGGTTCAAATCCGGCCTACGCCTCCCGTCCTTATAAAATAAGCCGGAAAAGTCTTATGCCCTGGTGGTGGAATGGTAGACACGAAAGACTTAAAATCTTTTGGCGGTAACGCTGTGCGGGTTCGAGTCCCGCCTGGGGCACCATGGAAATACTGTATGAGATCATATATCTCATACAGTATTTTTATTTAAGTGACACAGTAAAAACCAGAATGGTTTTTAGGGACGAGAAAAGCTTTACCTTATTTTCGAAGAACAAAGTTCTGAGAAAATGGTAAAGGTGTACTGACCTCGTAGAGGTCGAGTCCCGCCTGGGGCACAATAAAAATACACCTCTCGGTGTGTTTTTTATTTATTAAATCCCGTCAAATCCCGCAAATCCTCCAGCAACCTTAGGTTTTGGTTTTTCTTTATCCTTAGCAAATTTTTCATCTATTTCATCTCTGATTGTTTCTCTATCTCTACCATATTTTAGATATGATAATTCTTTTAAGTTATCTACTATATCCATATTTCCTCTTGGCATATGATCCACACGTATATTGAAAGGTTTTGTTGGTTTACCATGAGACAACATCTTTATATATGCATTTAGATTATCTATATTCATAATATCCTTAGCTGTAAATACAGGCTCAAATTGTTTCTGCAAAAATTCTGCATCTTCAGCACCTGTTCTATACACAACCATGTTACCAACGTTACCAAATACAGCAGACTTTATATTATCCTCCAATTGATCTATAAATTGATGAGCTACAGTCAATGAAAGTTTATATTTTCTAGCCTCTGATAAAATAGTTGCAATAGAAGGAGTTGTGATGTTTTGGAATTCGTCTATATATAGATAAAATGGTGGCATATCTTTACCAAAAGAATCAACACGTGAAAGGGCGGCCATCAATATTTTTCCAACAATAATAAGGCCGATAAGATTTGAGTTTATATCCCCTAATCTTCCTTTAGCAAGATTTACTAAAAGAATTTTTTTAGTATCCATTATTTCACGGAAATTGAAAGAAGATTTTTCTTGAGCAATAATAGGTCTCATGATCTCGTTAGCAGAAAATACATCAAACTTGGATGTGATATATGGTATCATGTTGGCAAGACCTGATTCACCAGAAGTCTTCTCTGCTATCTCTGTCCAAAATTGTTTTACCACTGGATTTTTACAGTTTGCAACTTTCATATCACGGAAACTTTTTACCGCCATAACACGTGAGATATCAAGAAGTGTACAACCGCTTTCTGGATCATCCATCACAAGCATAGTTGCATTTCTAAAGTATTGTTCAAACATAGGACCCATTGATTCTGGTGATCCACTATATAACTTTTGAAAAATACTAAACAATTCATTTACCACGAAAGTTTTTTGCTCTGGATTATTTCTATCATATTCAAGCATATTCAAAGCCATCGGTCTTTCCATATGTCCTGGATCAAAATAAATAACATCTTCATATCTTTCTTTTGGAATCTTAGAAAGTATATCTTGTACATCAGATCCATGTGGATCTATAAAACACACACCGTCGCCATTTTTTATATCTTGAACTATAAGATTTCTAAGTATAGTAGATTTACCTGTACCTGTTTGACCTATCACATACATGTGACGCAATCTATCTTCTGCAGTCATATATATATCTTGCTCTATATTTCTATGAACATTTTTACCCAAGAAAACACCCTCACCAATACGAGGAATATCAAGCGGGGCCGGAGCGGTCGCAGCAGTAGTTTGTTTAAGCTGAGGAGAGAATGTTGATTGAGTTGCAACAGGAAAATGCATCACTGTTGTTATTTCCCTAATAGATATTGGTAATATTTGATTTCTGTCAAAAAGTCTAAAAGTGAATTTATAAAATAAATCTTTTAAATCCTTATCTCTTGCTCTATTCCATTTAAAGCTATTCCCTAAAGCATTCGCGAATTGATTAAATGATGACTCAAGATCTGATAATATAGTCTCTGCCCTAGTTCTCTCTTTTGCAGACACAGCTAAACGAATATTGGTCTCTATTATAGGTGTTGTTATCTTGGCTTTTATTTGCTCTACTGCTATTTGATCTATATATTTGTCTTTATTTTCATCTTTTTTCTCATCACCTGATGATAATGCATTATCAACCACCTCTTTGCCTATTTCGCTAGCCACTTTTTTAAATTGCCCCCAAACTGTGTGTTGTATATCTATAGTCTTCTTTAAATCCTCACCCTTTAATACATCATCAAGAGCCTTCTTATATAACTTATGATAATAATCTCCGACATTATTAAATACAATTTGTATGGCAGCACCTTCACCGTCTTTTTGAATTTTAGATAATGAATTCAATATGACATTTATAGGATCTGCATCAAAAGTCTCATATGTTCTTATTGGATATATATCTTGTTTAGTGAATGAAGCAGATGACATCAATGATACACCATCTTCATTAAAGATATTATAATCATTGTGCTCTATCTCTATTTTAGCTTCTGGAAATACTGACAATATATGTTTTTCAAATAAATCATTTTTATCATTGGGTATAGAAACATAAAATACAAACTCTTCACTACCTTCCGATATAGCCAACTCTATAGTCATATTATTTTTACTGTCAGCGAATTTTTTTCCTGATTCAGCTATAGAAGACATGCCTAAATAAAATTGTTCCATCACAGACAATAATTCTTTCAATGGTTTTTGGGATCCATCCTTTTGCTTAAAATCTGGTAATGATACTTGGTATAAAGTTTGTTTTATACTTTTGTCCACTGGATCCTGTTCTTTCAAATTTGGGATATTTAAACCAGCTTTTATATATTCAACTAAAAATCGATGAAAATCATCTTCAAGATGTGGATTGCCATTATTTTTTATAATATTTAAAGTATTATATATACCGTTCTTATTCATCAAAGTCCAATACTCTTCCATGTTTTTATCATGACTTTCTGGTGCCAAATTCAAAACTATTTCCTGATTTTGAGATTCTGATTGTATATATGATTCATGCAACAAATCCCTGCCTGTATTTTGATGATATTGTTCTATTTCTTTTTTTATAATATCGTTTTCCTCAAAAATAACACCCTCATCTACTTTAGATTCTCTATTTTTTCTAACCTCACTTCTGAGGTATTCTAATTCTTCTTCTAAAGATGCAAAACCATTATCAGGTTTAACCTCATTTATATTTTTATTATTATTTTCCTGATTTAATTCTTCAAAATTATTTTGCAACATTATGTATTTATTATATCAGAACACATCAGAAACCGTCGACACTGAACACCAATGTACCTGTCGTTTTATCATAAGATATTATTCTAGGTGATGTAGATGTTGCATATACCTGACCATCTCTTTTGATAATAGGTTTATTGTAATTAACGCCGTAAAGTGTGATTGTGGCTGACTTGTTCAATTGAGGTAGATTTGTTGTATCGACAATTACTTTTTTGTTCTGTATTTGTATAAATGAATCTAGGTTTACAGAGTTTATATTTGTGCCAATCAAATTAATAGGTTGATTAAACTTTATTTTACCAACATTACCATTCTTATCTTCTATCTCCAGATTAGATATATTTGTTAAATCTTCATTATCTATATCATTCTTAATCTTAATGTTTGAAGTTGTTGGTTTTGGACAACCATATTTATTAACAGATACATTTGTAGCAGTATTTGGACATTTATCCTGTGAATTATCAACACCATCATTATCTGAATCTGTTTGTATTACTGGATCAGAATTTAGCATCAGATAATCTTGACCAGTATATCCATCTACCCCATTATTATAATTAATATTATACCAGACAACACCATCTGCTATAGTATATGCGCTTATAATAGTACCCATTGATGATGTGGCTTGTGTTCCCAATAGATTAGCAGCGCCTCCCAATGCCGCTGAAGATCTAACATTAACAGTTCTAGTGGTTTGTATTTTATCCCCGTTACTGAATCGTGGAACAAGTGTTGAGTTGAAGTTTGCAGATATATTTCTATTGGCTTGTATATTATTAATCACACATGATCCTGTACCTGAACAATCACCTGACCAACCTGTGAACACTGAGTTTGTCTCTGGTTCAGCGGTTAATGTTAATGATTCACCTTGATTTAGAGTTACAACAGGTTGAGTTATACCTACTATATATCCTACACCTGTACCTGTCTTTGTAGCTGTGATTGTATATGTATTTATATTACCACTTGGTGATACATAAACACTTATCTCAGCTTGTGGTGAGTAGTTTGATATTGTTCCTGCATGTACCCAGAATTTGTAATAGTTACCTGGTGTTACTGTATATGTTCTTGATTTTGATCCATAGTTATCATCCATAGATGCGGAACCTATCATTGATGAATAATTAGATGTTGTGGTTGCAAATCTTGTTAGGAATGTTGTTGAAGTTGAAGTCCATGCGAATGTGATGGAGTTTGTTGCTGGTGATGTATATGTTGATGAGGTTGATGGTGAGGTGATTGTTGGTTGGGTTGGGGT
>CAZUJN010000022.1:0-3390 GCA_964620475.1 uncultured Candidatus Saccharibacteria bacterium
TCATTCATTTGCCATATATTTAATGGTTCAAAAAAAACTATACCATATTTATCAAACCATGATAGTATTTCTTGTCTCTGCCATATATTGCAATCTTTTATCTTTGGTATATCTATAAACTCATCTGTTTTTATTAGTTTTTTTTCATTTATGTCTATGTAATTTTTATATAGATTATTTATCTTACGTGGTCCTTTGTCTTTTTTTAAAAACTCGGAAATCATATACCACGCCTGCTTGTATTTAAATCTTTCTTTGTCTATAAATTGATAATGAAATATCTTACCAACTTTAGATCTGAGCGGCTCGATATTTGTTTTGGGTACTCTCGGTATGCCTATAAAGCCTTCGCTATATACACTAATACCGTCATCGTAAAAAGCAAATTCCTTAAATATTCTCGGAGGTATATATTCCTGAGCCGAATACAAATTTAACCATTCCAATTCTAGAGACTGGCCTTTTTTTAATCTAGTTAGTATCTCTCTGGCATTTTCAATGAATTCAGCTGAACAGGCCTCATCTGCATCTATTGATATTATATGGGTAGCTTTCTGTCTTCTTGCCTCTTCTAATAATGATTTTCTTATAAAATATTCCTTCCACCCTATATTACTGTCTGTGTCTATATTTAAAATAATACATTTATGTTTTTTTAAAATGTTTAATGTATTATCTGTTGAGTTATCATCTACTGAAATTATTACATCAGCAAATGATAGTGATTTCAAACAATTTTCTAAACACCATTCTTCGTTTTTAACTGGTATTAAAGCTGCTATTTTCATTTAATTAGATGTTTTTTTATTAGATTTTTAACCTTGTTTTTTATATTAGTGATGCCAATAGTTTCTGTGATAAATGTATTTATAACACTTTTATATATTTGATTGGAATTAATTTCTAATATCTTCTCGTATTCAGGTATATATTTAAATACACTTATTTTGTTATTGAATGAAATTATGTGGGGTATATCGTAATTAACCGTGTGGGGTATTTGGTGCAGATTGATCTTGTCAAAAATACCGTATCTCAATTCTATAACAGTCCTTTCTGTCAATTGTTTAGAGTTTGGGCGGGTACTAGCACCTTTTCCTTCATTTAGGTAGTATCCTAAAATTTCATCAGATATTGAAATTTTTGCATGGTATCCAATTCGTATAGCTAAATCAAAATCAGCCCCAGACTTTAATTGTTCGTCAAAATATCCTATTTTTTCACATAACTCTTTTTTAAACATAAAAAAAGGACCTAAAACCATTGATCGCTTAAATTCAGATTTATCTATTTTTCTATGTTTAATTAATTTTCCGAATTTTGATTTAAACTTGCGTACTATGTAATAATCACCAATGCAGACATCTGAGTTATCTTTTATAATAGATTCAACCTGTGACTCTATTGAATCTGGTGTTCTTAAATCATCTACATTCCATATGGTCAATAAATCACCGGTTGACTCCCGAATACATCTATTCATAGACACACCGATAGGGTCGACCTTATTTATCACTATGTGTTTTATTTTTCCTGGATATTTATTATTAAATTCTTTGACCCAAACCAATTCTTCTTCGTCTGGTTCATTATGGTCTAATATTACCTCTAAATTATCAAAATATGTTTGATTTGGTAAATCTTCAAGAAAGTCCTTTAGATAGGCTTTCATTTTGAAACAGGGTGTAATTGTGCTAACTTTGTATATCATATATTTTATATTTTTTTGATATCATCGATCATTTTCTTTAAACCTGACTCTAAATCCACTTTCGGTGACCAACCCGGAATTTTACCTTTAATAGGCGTTAGAGGTGTTGAACCTATTTTATCCCCGGGTATTATTTTTGCGCCAGTTAATTTAGATATCGTCTTTGCCAGGTCTATGACCTTGACCCACTCGAAGCTTGTTACGTCATGTATACCTTTTATATTATCATTCATTGCTTTGTACCAAGCCTCACATACATCGTCTATGTGTATAAATTGCCTTTTTTCTTCCCCTGTGGTCAACATTCTTATTTCTCCTGTCTTTATTGCCTGTGACACAAAATCAGATACCACATGACTTCTTATAGATTCATGTTCTATTGGTCCATATACATTCCATTGTCTTATAAAGATACCATCTAATAATCTAGTCCAAACTTCTCCCAATCTCTTGGTTACACCATAAACCGTATCATATTCTTCTGCAAGTTGGGATGATATAAATAGAAACGGCTTTCGACTCTTTTCTAATTGATTCATTATATTTTGTAATAGTTTAAGGTTCCAATCCAGTTGTTCTAATTGTAGATCCTCTTTATATAGGAATTTTGCCCCACCAACATTCCAGGCTAAAAAATATACCCTGTCTATATCTTGCATATCTATAATTGCGATTCTGCCATCCTCGCTTACATGATTCTTTATGTCGAAGCATACCACCTCTTCTCCCTTTGATTTTAAAAATTCTACAAAAGGTTTACCTATAAAACCTTCTGATCCTATTACAAGATTTTTCATATTTTTATTTTAATTTTTTCTATTTATTAATTTATAAAATATTTTAACATATATTTATCACTTCTATATAATGATGTAACTATACTAATCATTGTTTTTTGTTAATTCTATAAAGTAGAATGATGCATATTTAGGTAATAATTTTTCTGCTATAAGTTCTATAAAAATATACAATCTAAATAGTAGAGGTAAATTGTATATTTTTCTAAAAATATTTTCACCTAAAGGTAACACATTGGCACCATATCTTTTGACTATCTTAAATCCAGATTTTTGAGCAATATTTTCTATGTCTTTATGCGAAAATTTAACATGTTGCATAAAATGCCATAAATTTGAATTGGTGTCTTCCGGCTCAGGTTGATTCAAATAATCTTTATGAGTTTTTAATACATGTTTATAAAATAAACTATTTTTTTGTGGCATTGATAATAGTAATTTTCCACCAGGTTTCAATACTCTATATAATTCATCAGATGCATCTTGTCTTTTTGGAATATGTTCTAAAACCTCTGAACAAACTATTCTGTCTATAGAATTACTTGGATATGATAGATTTGTTAAATCATGATTCATAAAAGTCACATTATTTAATTTTTGATTACTTATGAATTTTTTGGCTTTGTCTAATTCTTCTTTATCAAATTCATCACAGTAAACTGTTTTGAATAATTTTGATGCAATAACACAATATTGACCTCTGCCTGATCCCGCATCTAAAAAAACTTTATCTAGAGAATAATTATTTTTTATAAAATTATTAACAATCCTCGCTTTGAGTCTATGATAATATCGTATATTACTATAAACACTTGGATATTCATGCATTTTATCCATAAATTCTAATCCGAATATTCTGTTTAATGTGTCTTTTGTATTCAT
>CAZUJN010000023.1:0-3323 GCA_964620475.1 uncultured Candidatus Saccharibacteria bacterium
CTAGGGCTTTTTGTAGGTCGATAATCATTTCTAAAAATAAAGACCTTTCTGACGTCAAAAGAAACTCATCTTGCGAAGAGTTTCTTTTGAGTACTGAGATGTTAATTGCTTAACTTCTCAGTTCAATTAATATAGCATGTACAGAATTAATTGCAAGTTCCCTATCAATACAAATTGTGGATAACTTTTTCTTCCTATAATTAATAACCTTTAAGACGATTAGCCTTATCATGTTGTCTAATCTTCTCATGAGCCTTAGCCTCAATCTGTCTTATACGTTCACGAGTAACACCAAACATCTTACCAACTTCTTCTAGTGTATGTTGTACACCGTCTATCATACCATTTCGTAGCATTAATATTTCTCTCTCTTTCTCATTAAGATCATTCAATATCTCACGGACTTGATCTTGAAGTATTCTCTTTGACGCATCTTGATCTGGAGTAGTTACTTTATCATCGGCCACAAAGTCAGCAAATACTGATTTATCTTCATCATCAACCGGCATATCTAGAGACACAGTACTTTGATCGATCTTCTCTATCATATAAACTTTATCTACATCAACGCCCATTTCAAGAGCAATCTCTTCTGGCATAGGATCACGCCCAAGATCTTGGAATAATCTTCTTACAACTTGTTTGTATTTTGCAATAGTTTCAACCATGTGAACCGGCACACGTATAGTTCTTGATTGATCAGCAAGAGCACGGGTTATTGATTGACGTATCCACCAAGTTGCATATGTAGAAAATTTGAAGCCTCTTTGCCAATCGAATTTTTCTATAGCTTTTGATAAACCGATATTACCTTCTTGTATTAAGTCTAACAGTGTCAAGTCTTGACTACGATTTGCATATTTTTTAGCAATAGAAACCACAAGACGTAAGTTTGCACGCATCAAAAGGTTAACAGCTTCTCTGTCTCCTGCCTCTATTCTTTTAGCTAGCTCTTTTTCCTCAGCACCTGTTATAAGATCATATTGACCTATTTCTTTAAGATACATCTGTATAGAGTCGTATTGTGCTTCACGTCCTGTTAAACCATTACCATATTTTTTCAAGAACTCTTCTTGTTCTTCTTTAACATCAAGAAAACCGCCTGATTCCAATATATCTATATGAGCATCTTGTAACTTTTGATATAAATAATCAAGGAAAAATACATCCTCTTCTATATCAGGAAATTCTTTTAGAATTTCATCATATGTAACAAAACCTCTTTCACGTCCTTTTGTTATAAGCTTTTCAGCTTTTTTCTCATACTTTGCATCTACTTTATTTTCTATCTTTGTTTCTATTTTTTTATCAGCCTTTTTATCAACCTTAGCGACCTCCTTCTTTTTTTCTACTTTTTTAGTAGCGACTTTTTTTACTACTATTTTTTTAGGAATAATTTTTTTTACTGGTTTTTTGACCACTTTTTTTATAGCGGTTTTTTTTGTTATCACTTTTTTTACAGGTTTTTTTGATTTTGCCATAATGTATTAATATCTTTTGTGTATTTATCTATTAAATTATTATCTTTAATAATTTCGGCTTTTTTTAATTTATTTTGTATTTCTTGAAATATATAATTATATATTTTCTTTACAAAGTTACTGAAAGAAATATCTATTTCTCTATTGTAAAAATCTAAATCTAATTTTTTTTGTGTATAAATATTTTCCAAAACAAAGACAGAGTTTTCATCAATTGTATTTAAGTTATCAAATATATCATTGATCTCGGGTAAATACTCTTTTTGTAAACTGTATAATGCGCTTTTTTTGTAGTCATCTATATATGAATCTACATTTTTTGTTATTTCTGAGACTTTATTATTGTCTTCAGATTGAGAATTTGTATTTAATTGTTGATTATAAATATACACCAAAGATTTAAATTCTGCAAGTGCTTTATCTAAAATATCCTTATTTTTATAATCTTTTTTTATGTCAAGATTATTGTCAATATCAACCCTATTGGACACATATTTATCTTGATCATTTTTATACTTATTAATCTCAAGATTGATATTATCAAGCGATATGTCAAAATAATCAGATATTTTCTTTGAGAAAAATTCTCTATCTATAGATGATTCAAGCGATGCTATAAGAGGTATGAGTTTATCCAGAGAGTTTTTGGTTGATATACGGCTCTTATTATCACTTTGAGAAATAATATAATCTATAACATGTGTGGCGTTTTTTAAAACACCCATAAATGCTTTTTTATCACGAAGCAAAAGTGACGCCGGATCATCTCCTATAGGCATAATAGCTGTCTTTACCTCAAAACCGTATTTTAAAGCAAGACCCCAGGCTTTTACAGTTGCATTTAAACCAGCCTTATCAGCATCGTATATGAGCATCAGGTTATTGGTATAACGTCTTAATATTTGCAAATGTTTATCAGTCAAAGCTGTGCCAGATGTGGCGATGGTATTATTAAAACCCTCTTGATGGCAAAGCAAAAGATCCATTTGTCCTTCTACCAAAATAGCATATTTAAATTTTCTAATTCCATCTTTGGCTTTATCTAAACCATATAAAACCTCTGATTTATTAAACAATATAGTGTCTGGACTATTTAAATATTTTGGCTCACCTTTATCTATGATTCGGGCGGATATAGCTATAGATCTACCTTGTATATCAAATATTGGAAAAGTTATACGATCCCTAAAGAAATCATATTTTTTATTATCTTTTATTTTCACAACACCTAGTCTCTCCAGCATTGGACTATAGTCAATCTTGGTTTCTATAAATTGCCACATATCTGATGCATAACCTATTTTCCAAGAATCTATCATCTCTTTCTTTAAACCTCTATTTAAAAGATAATTCAAAGCTCTTTCATTCTCTTTTTCATAGATATTTTTATGATAGATTTGAACAACTTTTTCAAATAATTCTTCTGCCTCTTTTTTTTCCTTATCAGCCTTTAAATCATCTATACTTTTTTCTTGAAAATTTTGCCAATCACTTTCAGGTAAACCCGATCTATCAAAAACATATTTTAATGCATCTTTAAACTCTAAATGTTCATATAATTTTACAAACTCTATAACATCTCCTTTGAGTCCACAACCAAAACAAGTAAAAGTTTGTCTTTGTTCCGATACGAAAAAAGATGGTGTTTTTTCATGATGAAAAGGACAACAAGCTTTATGATTGATGCCTGCTCTATCTAGCTTTAAAAAAGAGCCAATAATATCAACTATATTTACACGGTCTTTAACTTTCTTAACTAATCCCTGCATATAATACTGTTAATATAGCATATATAATAAAAAATCGCCTGGGGTCCCGGGAGGTGGGACCTTCGGCGAGTGT
>CAZUJN010000024.1:0-1657 GCA_964620475.1 uncultured Candidatus Saccharibacteria bacterium
CTGGGGGCACCCAAACGTGCTAGCACGAAAAGCGTCATTATGATGCTTTTGGTGCCAGTCTTAAGATTAAAAAGAAAAGCTATTATTCTCTAATTTTAGTAGAGAAATCTTTGTCGTCAACATATTTCATCGCCTTATCATTAATCTTGTATCTTTCTCGTATTTTGTCATACGGAAGAGTTGTATCCAGAAGTCCTAAATCATAGGCTAATTTATCAGAATACCCAGGCATAAGAACTCTGTAGCTAAACGGTACTTTTACTTCTGAGATTTCATTAACATGACGGACTATATTTGTGGTACAGGTATTAGTAAGTAGATTATAAAACTCTGGTTTATCATGAAGTTCGTTAACCCTCTTTATCATACTTAAAAATAATTGTTTCGCATGAGTTTGATCAATCCTTGTTGGATACATATAGACATTATCTTTTCGGTAGTTAGTTCGAAGCTTTACAACATCTTGCTCATCTGCCACAACATACATAAGCTCATACTGCTTTAAAAAAGTAAGCCATGGAGAAAATGTCTGTCCTTTCTTTTTGCGAATCTCTACTGAGATTGCAACATATTTACCATCCTCAAAACCAAACGATAAGAATGTATGTGCCGCACCACTAAAATCACCAAACGGTTCTACAATATAATCAACAGTTTTTATCTTACTTACATCATATGTTCCGGTGTAGTAATCCGGTGTGTAGTCATTTTCACTTGTGTATCTAAAATTACGAACATTATCTATTGTTACCACATTACCTGAGATAACTGCAGACGGTAATACCTGTTGATCAGGGGACCAATTGGCAGTATTGGTTGGTCTAACTAAAACGTACACAATCAAAACAGAAAGGAGAACTGTAATTGCCAAATATTTCATTTTAATTGATCTCCTTATTTTCATGTATTATAAAACTAATAATAGCATTTTTACCTTATAAATTAATATGCAAAAATGTTATAATTGGTTCTAATTTAATTAAAATGAAATCTTTTAAAGAATTAGTGGATAGTTTTCAAGGAAATCATAACATTGCTTTTTCTAGTTTTGAAAATGAAACTCACATAACATATAACGATCTACATAAACAGATTTATGTTTATGTAGATAAGTTACACGAAATAGGTACGGATGATAAGGTGGTTTTATTTGATATACCAAATATAGAATGGATTTGCGTATACTTTGCCGTTATTTTAAAAAATGGAATAATCATTCCTGTAGATACTAGAGTAAGCCAAAATTTTCTAGATAGCGTAATTGAAAACATTAAACCAAAATTAATAATCTCCGATTCATTTTCAAAGAGCGCAACAAAATCTTTAACCGTAAAAGAACTCTTAGCAAGAAAAAGTATAAATTTCGTAGTGTCTGCAAATAAAATCACATCAGAAAAAGTATCTGAAATACTTTTCACTTCTGGTACATGGGGTATCCCCAAAGGGGTTATGCTAAGCCAGAAGAATCTTCTCACAAATGCATACCAGATTCTTGATATATATCATCATAAAAAAGAAGATACTTCACTTAGTATCTTACCAATGTCTCACGCATACCAACAAACAGCTGGTTTAATAATTCCTCTAATAGTTGGTTCACACGTAGTTTTTTTAGAGAAACCAGATTCATTTAAAATAATTGAAGCTATAAAAAAAT
>CAZUJN010000025.1:0-1636 GCA_964620475.1 uncultured Candidatus Saccharibacteria bacterium
TAGCTTTTCTATGTATATCTACTCTTTCACTTTGTCTATAGAATTCATCATAGTCTAAACCTATCCATTTTAAACTTTCAACTATATTATCCTCATATTCCTTTTTTGATCGAGCTTTATCCGTATCCTCTATTCTTAGTATAAACTTACCATTATTTTTTCTTGCATAAATATATGCAAAAAGAGCAGTTCTATAGCTTCCTGCATGAAAAAGTCCCGTAGGTGATGGTGCAAATCTTGTCACAACTCTATTATTCATAATTGTTGTATTATAACAAAAAAGTACCTTTTTAGGTACCTTTTTGTGAAATATTTTTGGTATTTATTAACCCTTTATTTCTGTAACACTAGATGTAGCTCTGAAAAGCTTCATTATAACGTTTCCACTTGAATTCTTTAGAGGAGCATCTTTTGAAGCGTCAAATTTCTTATCTCCATCATCTGAATGAAGCATAGCATAATACATCATTCCTTCTTTTGTATTTTCCTTTAGATTTACTCTTCCTGGATTTATACCTTTGTCAAAATATGTGTATCCAATTATATCACCTGGCTTTCCATTGTTATCTTTATGTATAACAACCCAACCTGGAGCTGCAAATTGTGCTGAAGAAATATAAACTAGATTTCCTGGATATTGATCTGTAACATCAACACGATTAATCTCTTTTGATGTTGATTCATTATTATCAACTACTGATGAATTTGTGTCTGAAGGTGATTTTGAATTTGTTCCTTTGTACATGTAATAACCTAATACTACTAGTATTATTATTACAACTACAGTAACAAACCATTGCCATCCTTTTATACCTTGATTTGGTTCCATTTGTTTTAAAATTAATTATAAATCTCTAATAATTTAATATTATAGGATATGCTCTATATTACCATATTTGCTAGTCATGTTCCAGTCCAATTTCGAGTAAAGCATCGGCAATTTTAACAGGTGCATCAGAATGGCTAAACTGCTTGGCGGATTCGGACATTCGACTTGAAATATGCTGATTATTCATGATTCTGTCAATTTCTGATATCAAAATATGTGAGCTTAAATTATGCTCTTCAATAACAGTACATGCACCTGATCTAGCATAAGAAAAAGCATTTTCTACTTGATCATGACTAATTTCTTTTGGTAAAGGAATAATAATTGAGGGTAAACCCCAACTAGCTATTTCAAATATTGATGAACCTCCTCTTGAAATAACGACACTCGATACTCCAGCTGACATTCTCATTGATAAATCATTTAAATAATCAAAAGGGTGATATCGTGTTATTTTATCACTATCTTTTAAGACTACTTTTGCAGTTTCTTTCACGGATTCAAAATTCTTTTTACCAGTTTGATGAATAATTTCATATCTATTTACTAATTCTGTTAAGGAATCGATAATAGTATCATTTATTTTTTGAGATCCTTGTGAACCACCTAGAACCAAAATAACAGGTGTATTTTCTTCCAAGTTTAACAATTCTCGAGCACCATTTATTAGTCTATCCTTTACCTCTTTTCTAACTGGCATACCCGTAAAGGCTACTTTATCTTTTGGAAAATATTCTATTGATTCAGGATAAGATATAGCTATTTTCTTTGCAAACTTCCCTGCCCATTTATTTACTATACCTGGAC